>NZ_JBHTDB010000001.1:0-811 GCF_042666455.1 Chelatococcus sp. GCM10030263
ACGATCTGGGGCCAGGCCTTCGGCTCCTGGGGCCACACCGAGGGCGACGGCAATGCCGCCTCGCTCACCCGCTCGACCACCGGCTTCTTCCTCGGTGCCGATGCGCCGGTCGCCAGCAATCTGCGCCTCGGCGTGCTCGGCGGCTACAGCAGCAGCAGCTTCGGCATCAACCGCCGGCTGTCCTCGGCCGGCAGCGACGACTACCATGTCGGCATCTACGGCGGTACGCAGTGGGGGGCGCTCGGCTTCCGCGCCGGTGCGAGCTACACCTGGCACGACCTCAAGACGAGCCGCTCGGTCGCCTTCCCCGGCTTTGCCGACAGCCTGACGGCGAGCTACGACGCCGGCACCACCCAGGTCTTCGGCGATCTCGGCTACCGCATCGACATGGGCGAGGCTTTCGGCGGAACGGCTTTCGGCCGAGCCGCCTTCGAGCCCTTCGCCAATCTGGCCTATGTCCATCTGCACACGGACGGCTTTGCCGAGACCGGCGGCGCAGCCGCCCTGACCGGCGGCCGCAAGGACACGAGCACGACCTTCACGACGCTCGGCGTGAGGGCCTCGACCGCCTTCGACCTCGGCAGCGTCACCCTGACGGCGCGCGGCTCGCTCGGCTGGCGGCACGCCTTCGGCGACGACACACCGCTGGCGAGCCTCTCCTTCTCCGGCGGCAGCCCGTTCAGCATCGCCGGCGTGCCGATCGCCAAGGATGCGGCCGTGCTCGACCTCGGCCTCGACTTCGGCATCATGGAGAATGCCACGCTCGGCCTCTCCTATGGCGGACAGTTCGCGACAGACGCCATCGACCAGT
>NZ_JBHTDB010000002.1:0-1007146 GCF_042666455.1 Chelatococcus sp. GCM10030263
ACCGGCGGCGCAGCCGCCCTGACCGGCGGCCGCAAGGACACGAGCACGACCTTCACGACGCTCGGCGTGAGGGCCTCGACCGCCTTCGACCTCGGCAGCGTCACCTTGACGGCGCGCGGCTCGCTCGGCTGGCGGCACGCCTTCGGCGACGACACACCGCTGGCGAGCCTCTCCTTCTCCGGCGGCAGCCCGTTCAGCATCGCCGGCGTGCCGATCGCCGAGGATGCGGCCGTGCTCGACCTCGGCCTCGACTTCGGCATCATGGAGAATGCCACGCTCGGCCTCTCCTATGGCGGACAGTTCGCGACAGACGCCATCGACCAGTCGGTGCGCGGCAATCTCAGCGTAAAATTCTAAGAGGATTTTCTGTGGTCTCAGCTTTGCACAAGTTCGGGCCGATGG
Source organism: Chelatococcus sp. GCM10030263 (assembly GCF_042666455.1). Classification (NCBI taxonomy): domain Bacteria; kingdom Pseudomonadati; phylum Pseudomonadota; class Alphaproteobacteria; order Hyphomicrobiales; family Chelatococcaceae; genus Chelatococcus; species Chelatococcus sp. GCM10030263. The sequence goes on from NZ_JBHTDB010000002.1 coordinate 403, forward strand.
CGGNACTCGCGGTGGAGCTGCGCCCGCGTGAGCAGACCGTGGAGGGCACGCTGGTGCTGCCCTTCGGGCTCGACCTCGACAAGGGTGTTGCCTTGCAGGTCGACGACGGCCCGGCGCTCACCCCCTTGCGCTTCCGCACTTGTCTCCCCGGCGGCTGCATCGTCGACCTCGCCTTCGATGCCAAGACCCTGCCGCTCCTGCGCAAGGGCTCCAGCTTGAAGATCAAGACAATCGCCGACGGCGGCAAGGAAACCCAGCTCGCCGTCTCCCTCAAGGGCTTCCCCAGCGCCCTCGACAGAACCACCGCGCTTTCGAAATAGACGCGCGCCTCTTCACGCGCGCCTCTTCACGCGCACGGGGATGCCGCGGCCGGCCTTGGCGCTCCCGATGCAATCAAGTCTTCGGAGCGCTCCGGCTTCAGATTGCCCCCAGGCCCGAGCTTTTGTGCGTAGTTGGCGCATTCTCTCGCGGTGAGGGCGTCGAGGATGCGGCGAAGCGGTGCGAATGGCATCGGTTGTGTGGGGCATGAGACCACGGCCCACCTCCGACGATGCAAATATTAGACTTCAGTCTGATTGCACAAACGGTAGCCAGGTGCGATTGCAAAGTGGGGCTTATAAGCGGCGTTCGTTTCCATAATGCATGGAGACCATGCGCGCTTATATCGAGGCGCGCCGGACGGCGTCGGGGGATGCGTGAACAAGATTTTCGCGATAGCGGGCGCGCTGTGCGCGGCTTTGGCCGTGGCCGCGTGCCAAACGACATCATCGGGCCGTCAAGCGGCCGGCCAGACCTCACCCGGCGTTCCGGCGAATTACAAAGAACTGATCGCCGCGAGCGTCTGGGCTCCATTGAAGGATCCCGACAGCATCGCCGGCGCGGAAATCACAGAGCCTTATCCGGCCTTCATCGGCCTGCTCAATGGCGGGACGCAAAATGTCGTCTGCGTGCGATATGGATTGAAGAAGAGCAGCGGCGGATATTCTGCCAAGAGCACTTATCTGTTCTCATTCAGGAAAGGCGGCATCCAGAACATCGGGACGTTGGTTTACGCCGGATGTGGCAATCAGACGTTTCAGCCGTTTCCCGAGCTGGAGCGAGGGCAAGCGCGAAGGTGAACGCCCTGTTTAGGACTCAAGGTCGTGCACGATTGCGTATACAAGCGCCGCGTCTGACGGAATGGGCGGTCGCGTTGTGCATCGTCTCGGTGATGCTTCCCTTAAAAGTAGTTAGTGCTTCCTTTCTCAAGCTGGACGCTTGTGTTTCGCAAAACTTTGATAAACTTCAAGCCGCTCGCCCCTTCAGCATTCGGCTTGAGCAGACTGGTGTCAAACCGACTGACTCCCCCGACCGCTACCAGCGTTATGTGAGTGCTTTGCAAGCTTTAGTCGATGCGCAGAATGTAAACCCTAAGCATGCCACGTACTTTATGACCAGTCCAATGTATTTTAAAAAAAATGGCTCCCAGTGGACACATTTTGGAGCCGGAGTCCTTTGTGCCCGCAGGATGGGATCCAAGGAAAATCAATGCAGGAATAGAACGTACACCTTTTTTAGACCATTTTCTCCTGAAAAAATGGCCGGAATTGTAATGAGTGACCTTGTGTCATTTATCCCCACAATCCCAAAATGCCCTACCCAGTGGTTGAGCGGCGCACCTCGCCCGGCCGACAGTTGGTAATGGACCGCAATTGCAGCATAACGGAAGGAACGTGCCGTGGGTCACGTGGAGATGCAGGTTTCAGAGCCGGTGTATAACTCGGCAGATGGACAGTGGTGTCAGCGTTAAATACCAGCTGGGGGACCTGTGGCAGTTCGTCAGAAATGGACGGCGACGCTGACGAACGGGCCATGCATCGTCGTGTCGTAACGGAACGTGCCGGTGCGGTTGCCGCTGTCCTCGTAGTCGGTGTAGAGCACGCGATAGCCAACGGCCGTCGAGATCGATTCCGTCCACTTGTAGCCGACGGCCAGGAAGCCCTGCGACGTCAGTTGCGAGCCCACGCCGAAGCCGCCGATATCGGCGAGGGCGTTCACGAACCAGCGTTCATTGATACGGTACTGCAGGGCTAGGCCCACGATGGGATCGAGCCAGTCCTTCGTCTGGTCGTTTTCCAGACTGATGATCGGAAAGGCCCCAGGAATCAGCGTCGTATCGACACTGAGCCGCTGATAGCGCAGGCCGGCGGTGACGCTGAGATCGAGATCGGGGTTGCCCAAGGGCAGGCGATAGCCGGCGATGGCCGAGGCGATGAGGAGATCTTGCTTGAATTTAAGGGTCGGCGCATTGCCGACCTTCAAGGTGGCGTTGTCCGAAAGCTGCGACCAGACGAGATCCGCCAGGATCATCCAGTCGCCGTTCTTGGCAAGAAACGACCCCATCAAGGCGCCATCGAGATTCTCCAGGATGTCGCCGAATGAGGCGTTGACCTTGGCCGGCGGCAGATTGCGGACACCAACCTTGCCATTGAGAGAGGTCAACCAGCCATAAAATGTTGCCTGGAAAGTCCAGCTCGTCGGAACGGGGGCCGGAATGGCCGCCGGCGGTTGCGCCGGCGGGGCGAGATCCGCGGCGAAACCCGACTGCGTCAGAAGGAGCGAACCCAATACACCTGCGAGGACTGTCCTAAAGCGCACGGCACTGATCCTCGCGTCCGATGAACGGGCATCGATAGACTACTGTTTGTGAGGGTGAGATCAATGGCTCTGGCATTGCCTATCCAAGGTTTCGCGGATCTCGGCCGCCAGCCCTGCGACTAGCGTTCGATATTCCGCGCAGCGTTCCTCACCGAGTGGTGTAGGGCAATTCTTCCAGCCCTCCAGCGCCAATTCGGCATCTGCGAGATCGCTGCAGAGCAAACGGAAATTCTCGCTTTGCAGGGCGAGTTCTTCGATGGCCCGGCGCCGGTGGGGAAAACGCCGGATAGCGGCGAGCACACCTCGATGCATCGCAATGGCCTCTGCTACATCGGCCATTTGAGCCCATCGCCGCAAGCTTGGGAGTATGTTACTGTATCAAACGCGATCGAATGGCGAATGGCGAGTACGTCAGCCCAAGGTGAGTGCTGTTTCGCTAAGGAGAGCGGGCTATGTCAGGTGCTGGGGTCTCCCTTGGCGGCGAACCTGCCGTAGCCTCGCATCCCTCGCCGGACGACGTGCGCGCGCAACTCACGCGAATTCTCTCGAACGGGGAATTCAAGGCGCCTGAGCGCGCACGCAACTTCCTCCGTTATGTCGTCGAAGAGACGCTCGCTGGGCATTCGGCGCGGATCAAAGCGTTCTCCATCGCCGTCGAAGTCTTCGGCCGTGACGCGACATTCGACGCGCAGAACGATCCCGTCGTGCGGATTGAAGCGGGGCGATTACGGCGCGCGCTCGAACGCTACTATCTGGTGGCCGGCCAAGACGATCCGATCGACCTCGATATTCCAAAAGGCGGCTACGTACCGACTTTTACATGGAGGCGACTAGAAAAAGCCGCTGCAAGCGCCCCGGAAGGAAACGACAGCATGGCCCCCGTGCCGCACAAGACTTCGCGGCTCGATGCGCACCGGGGGCCTCGGCGCCGGACCGTTATCGCCGCGCTGCTCTGTGCAGGTCTGATCGGCATCGGCATTGTAACAACGGTCGCTGTACTCTTCGGCCGGTCGTCACCCAGCCGAACCGTCTCGCCGGATGGCCCATCGCTGATCGTCCGGCCTTTCGCCGACCTCGGTGGAAGCGGAGATAGTTCTCTCTATGCCGCCGGTCTGACCGAAGAGATCCTGTCGCAGATTGCGCGCTTCAAGGAGTTGAAGGTCGTCGGCAGCGAAACCTCCCGGACTCTGCCCGTCGGGGCGGATGTAGCGCAACTTCAGCGTCAGTTTGGCGTTGGCTATGTCCTTGAGGGAGCCGTGCGCGTCTTTGACGGACGTCTGAGGGTCACGAGCCGTGTCGTCGACGCGGAGAGTTCGGCCGTCATCTGGTCGCAGGCTTATGAGGAGGATCTGCGTTCGAGGGATCTCGTCAGGATCGAGGTGGATATAGCTGGAAAGGTCGCGACCGCAGTCGCGCAGCCTTACGGGATCATCTTCCATGCGGATGAGCAACGCGCCGCGCGCGTGCCGCCAGACGATCTCGCGGCTTACCAATGCACGCTGCGCTTCTACAATTACCGCGCAGTCCTCAGCGCCGAGGCGCACGGCAGCGTTCGCAGCTGTCTCGAACGGGCCGTGGAGCGCCACCCGGCCTACGCCACCGCTTGGGCCATGCTGTCCTACATCTATCTCGATGAGGATCGCTTCGGCTTCAACGTCAAGCGTGGGGAGCCTTCTATCGCCCGCGCGCTCGAGGCTGCCCGTCGTGCCGTGCGCCTCGACCCGGAGAGCACGCGCGCCTTGCAGGCCCTCATGGCTGCGCTGTTCTTCAACGGCCAGGCGGAAGAAGCCTTGCGTGTCGGTGCTCGCGCCTACGTTCTTAATCCCAATGATACCGAATTGCTCGGGGAATACGGTAGCCGCGTCGCTCAGGCCGGGGATTGGCAACGCGGAGCAGCCCTCATCGAGGAGGCGCTCGCCCGCAATCCCGGCAACTCCGGCTTTTACACAGGGATGCTCGGGTTTGCCGCCTATATGCAGGGGGACGATGCCAAGGCCGTCGCGTTGATCCGCCGTGCCGATCTGACCAAGTTTCCGCATTATCATGTCATCGCGGCCCTCATCTACACGCGGGCCGGGCTCACGCAGGAGGCGGCCGAGAGCCGTGCCCGCTTCCTCGCCATGCGGCCGAAGTTCTTCGACGACCTCGAAGGCGAACTGGTCAAACGCAACTTCAACCCGAGGGATCGGCGTATTCTGACCGAAGCGGCGCGCGCGGCAGGCTTTGCAGTACCTATAGCTCCCGCGCCAGCGCTCGGGCCTTAGCTCGTTCTTCAAACCAATCCGCTGACCGCGCTCCTCATCTCGACGAGATGCAATCCGGACGACGTATACGGGAGGCTACAGGCCTCTCCCTCGCGTTTCTGCTAGAGCGGAACCGGTAGGCCAAGCCGTGTGCGAGAGAAGGCATAATGCAATCGTTGACATCCGCGCCTTGGATCTCGGACTGGCTGTGGGGGCTGCCCCTGATCGTTATCGTGGCGATCATCCATGTTCTCGGGCTGGGGGCCATCGAACTCGGCCTCGACCGATGGCTGAAAAGGTCAGAAGGCCTCCAAGGACGCCTCAGCGCTTTCGTCGTCGGGGTGGGGGCGACCGTACTGTCCGCCACCGTCTTGCATGCGGCTGAAGCCGCCGTTTGGGCCGAAGCTTATCTGTGGCTCGGCGCGCTTCCGGATGAGCGGTCGGCAATGCTTTACTCTATCGGCGCAATGACCACCTTCGGACACGCGAGCCTGCATCTTGCGCCCGAATGGCAGATGCTGGGAGCGCTCGAGTCTCTCACCGGCATGTTGCTGTTTGGGCTCACAACCGCGTTTCTTTACGCCACCATTCGAAGCCTTGGCTCGAGCGACGCGCATGCGGCTCGCAAGCAGCTCGGCTGAGCGCCGGGCTGGTGATCCCGCGCTTCGATGAAAGACGTCCCAAGGCGACGCCCACGCCTCTGTAGGCTCCCGTAACCTACTCCTATGCGCTCGCAACTCGGGACATAAGAAGCACAGGCCAATAAGCAAGGCTGTTTGGAAGGCCCGCTACGGTCAGCGCACCGTTGCAGGCAAGGGCCTAGCCCGCTCACCCGATGCCGGTATGGGAGGAGGCCAATGCCGGCGCCGCCCGGGTCGCCCACGGCACAGTGAACGGACGACAACATTCGCCGCTGTCGGTCCTATCGTCAAATGAACCTGAAATCGGCACGGACTTAGGTCCTTGATACACTTGAGGGAGAGCGCAATGAAGATCTCACGCCGTGCCGTCTCGATCGGCGGCCTAGGTTTGCTGGCGTCAAGCTCACTTTCTCCTGCCCGCGCGCTCGACGGCCCAATCGCGGATGCCGTATCGGGCTCTGAGGAGTTCTGGCTGGCCGTAGAAGCTTATATCTTCGGCTATCCGCTGGTCACGATGGAGATGACACGGCGTGTCTTGACGAATGTGCCGAAGGTGGAGGCCAACAAGGGCCCCATGGGGCAGATCATCAAGCTGCGGCAATATCCGAATGCCTCATTCCGTGATGTCACGGCGCCCAATGCGGACACGCTCTATACGACGTCGTTCGTGGATGTGGAGAAGGAGCCATGGGTTCTCTCCATTCCCGATATGGGAGACCGCTATTTCCTGTTTCCCATGCTCGACGGCTGGACGAATGTGTTCCAGGTGCCAGGCAGCCGGACAACGGGCGGCAAGGCGCAGACCTATGCCATCACGGGGCCGGGCTGGCAGGGCACTCTCCCCGAGGGCGTCATCCAATATAAATCGCCGACAAGCATCGTCTGGATCCTCGGCCGTATCTACTGCACCGGAACTCCAGAGGATTACGCCGCCGTTCACGCGATCCAGGATGCCTGCAAGCTCGTCCCGCTGAGCAGCTACGGCAAGGAATGGACGCCGCCGCCCGGCAAGGTCGATCCGAGCATCGACATGAAGACGGCGGTTCGCGAGCAGGTCAACCGCATGGATGCGATCACATATTTCACGCTTCTGTGCGAACTCATGAAGGCTAATCCGCCATCTGTGGCCGATAAGCCTGTTGTCGAGAGAATGGCGCGCATCGGTATCGTGCCGGGTCAAGATTTCGACAAGAGCAAATTCCAGGCCGATTTTCTCGACCGGATCCCGGCCCTCGCCTTCCATCGTATCATGCTCCACTTCAAGTTCAGCGACGGCGACGTCCAGGATATCAATGGCTGGGGCTATACGACCAAGACGGGGCTCTACGGGACCGACTACCTGCAACGGGCGCTCGTCACGGCGATTGGGCTCGGCGCGAACCGCCCGCAGGACGCCGTTTATCCGACATCGCTGAAGCAAGGCGATGGCGTCTTCTCGCGAACCTATGATGGGTCGGAGAAATACGTGCTTACCTTCGGCAAAGATCAAACCCCTCCTGTCCGGGGCTTCTGGTCGCTCACGATGTATGACGACAAGTACTTCTTCGTGGCCAATCCACTCAATCGCTACTCGATTAGCGCGCGCCAGGATTTGAAGCAGAACGCGGACGGCTCAACCGACATCTATATTCAAAACGATTCGCCCGGTCGGGACAAGGAAGCGAACTGGCTGCCGGCACCCAAGGGCAAGTTCATCCTCATGATGCGGCTTTACTGGCCCGACGAGAACAATCCTTCGATTCTTGATGGATCCTGGATCATTCCGCCGGTGAAAAGGCTGGGTTAGTTACAGGTCGAATGGTCCGGAAGCGCGGCTTGAGATCATCGGACTCATGATCGGTGGGTAAGACATTTCCAGTCAGCCCCGTTCTCCTGCGTCAGGATCACGTGTTCACCGCATGCCGGTGAACAGCGGATCGAGCGAGAAGCGGGCGAGGCCATACATGCGGTTGGCCAGCCGCCGCTGGTTCTCGACCATCGCCTGATGGATGACGCGGGCGAGCTTCGCGTAAGAGGGCGGTCACCGTCGCGGCGCCGGTGGCCGGCCCGCCTCGGCGAGCAGGTCGCCTACCGCATTGTCGATACTGCTCCCACGGCTGCCAATCCTCAGCGTAGACAGCTGATTCCTCCACAGTCTCGGCCTCGTTCTCGCTGAGGGCGACACCGCTTGTGCGCCGTTCCGCCCGGATGAACCACTGGGTGGCAAGGCGCCAGATCTGTTTCCTCGCTCAGCTCGATCGCTGGGGCCTTTTCGGCCGTCGCCGCCCGGGCTATCCGCCCGCGCGGCGCCTCGTCGAACTCCGCCTCGACCTTGATCCGCTCGATGCGGACCCGGCGCTTGGCCTCAACGGCGTCTGATGTGCACAGCGAGCGTCGAACTCGCCTTTGCCAAGGATCGGCCGCAGGTCGTCCGGCACGCGGACGCGCGGCCAATACGCTTTCGCAAAGCTGGAGATGTTAGGGTCGCCGCGCCATCAGGTTCGATGCCGATCTGCACCACCTTGTGGACGACCAGCACGACCAACCAACTGACGACGTTTTTCCGAAATCCACCAGCCTGGGTTAGGCTGGTGGAGCTGAGGGGACGAGAACCGGTAAATTGAAATGGCAGCAATATCAATAAGATAGATCAGACTGCGACCGGCGTTCGTACCCGACTTGTGTACCAATTTCGACCGGGCAACATAACACTATGGGGACAGAAGCTGTGGAAGCCGGAGACGTCCAATGCGCAGCGGCGTCGAAACCCTCGGGAGGGTGTCGGACGGATAGCCCGAACACGGTGGTAAAAGGTCATAAACGCCCGCCCGCTGAAATTATCCGGAGCAGTTAGATCAGGAACGGATCGTGTCGGACGCGCTCGTGCGGCCAAATGCGCTAATCTCCTACTCAGGCATCGTTCGTGCCTCGCTCGATGTCCCGCCAGGCAACCAGCGCTCGGGACGCCTTTCGGACGGCCATGCGCCTACTCAGTCGTTTCGCGCCCACTGGCGAAAGCCTCAGAACTTCACGTTGAGCACGCCCTTGACCTGCTGGTCCTGCGCGTCCGGGGCGAATTGCGCCGAATAGGCGACGCCGAGGCTAACGTCCGCGCCGATGTCGAGATCGGCGCCGGCTTTCAGGACGAGCGCGTCCGCGGCGAACGGCAGGCCCGCCACCGTGAAGGGCAGGCTCCCGCCGGCGAAGAGGAAGGATGCGGTCGGGCTGGTGTCGCCGAAGGCGTGCTGCCTGCCGAGTGTGCCGCGCAGCGTCAAGGCCGTCGTAGCGCCGACTACCCAGCCCTGCGCCACCCGCAGCCCCAAGGTCGTGAAGGTCACGTCCTCGCTGTCGCTGAAGCCGAAGAGCCCGGGCGTCCCGCCCTGTTCGGTGAAGGCGTCGCTCTCCAGGTTCACGTAAGCGAGACCCGCGAAGGGCTCGAGCGCCAGGCTGCCCCAGGCGAACCTGTGCCATTCAGCCGCGACTACGTTCACAACTCCGAAGAGGACACCATGACCGAAGTCTCTCAGTCAGCTCCCGCGATTGATTGCAGGCCATCAGGTGCTCGCGCCTTTCCGATCGTCGGCCTAGCTCATGGACAAGTGGGGCTTGAAACACCCCCACCACTTGCGGTTCAACCTCATCAGAAGTGATAAGCAAACCGCGCACTGACGCTTTGGCTGAGATAGGAGCTGCCGATATCGGCCGTGTATCCTACCTTCAGCTCGAAGTCGTCGAGGCGATAGACCTGCAGGCCGAGATCGATCCGCCCAAGAATATCCGGCGTTTCGATATAGTCGAAAAATGTCCCGTTATTGACGGTTTCATTAGCGAAGCTCGCCTCGATCGCGCGCGTGTCGTCCGGCAGATAGCTAACGCCGACACTGGCATAAGGCCGAAGCGTAGTCTGTTCATCCAGATTGATGCGTCCCCCTACTTCCATCATCGCTGAGAGCGCGACGCTCGTCTTGCTGCTGCCCTGGACATCCAGCGCATAAATCGAAGATCCCGATTCCCTCGCAGCCGGCAGGTTCGTGTGGATCACGTCGAAATCGCCATAGGGTCGGACATACAAGTCACCGAAAGTGAACTCATAGCCCGCGCGGAGCCGTGCGCCGGCGAGGAAGATGCTCGGTTTGCTCTCCAGCGTTTCGGTGACACCCGGCAGATTGATCTGGCGGTAGGTGTCAAATGAACCATAAGCCAGGGCTGCCGAACCGGCGAAGTACCACGGGCCTATGGTGCGCTTGAGCGCGACAGACCCATCAACGGTGTAGCCATCGCCCCTGGAACCCCCGTTCATCGTGGCCGAGGTGTCGCCATAGGCGAGGGAGCCACCGAGATACCAGTTGGAGGCGATCTCGTGCTGGCCGCCGATGCGATAACTCGTGGTGGTGACGTCGTATCCCTGGATGCTGCTGGTCGTGCCCTGGTTCGTCCAGCGCCCGGAGATGGTGGCCCAGGCGCAACTGTCTTCGCCGAGCAGCACCCCTTTGTCGGCGAAGACCGGACAGCTCATCGAAGCGCCAAGCATCGCTCCCGCCGTATTGGCGAAGGCGATCGATTGCGCTTCGATATCCTGACCGGAAAATGCGTTCAGCGCGACTGCATAGTCCTGCGCCGTCGCGATCTGCGACAAGTATGCGAAATGCGTGGCGAAGGCCGTGTCCGCGTTCGCCCACGCCCGGGAGAAATAATTGGCGAGCGAAGCCTGGCTGCGGTTGAGAGGAACGCCGGCAGGCGTGAAGTTCGAGCTGGGCGTCACCGACAGGATGTTGCCGGACTGCGTGGCATCCCACCGGAACAGCAGGGAATCCAGCGCATCGGCGGTGGAGACAAGGGTCCCGGCGGTCACCACCGGCACGGTGCCCGGAAGGAGCGTGATCGCTGTTGGAACGATGACGCCATCGATGGAGGCCGAGCCGTCGACCTGCAGGTAATCCGCGGTCTGGAGGAGAGAGTGGATGGTCACACCGAGCTGGCCGGTGCTCGTTTGGGTGAAGTCGCCGGTGATGCGGGTGGCGCGCACCTCGCTCGGCAGCCCGACATTCACGGCGCCATGGTTGACGACGTCGCCTTGCGTCACCGAACCGGTGTTATGGACGCCGCCACCGGTGTTGGTGAACGTGCCGCCGCCCAGGTAGATGGCGCCCGTGACGGTACCGGCATTGGTGGCATTCGTGGTCCCACCTCCTGTCTGCACGATTGCGGTACCGTCGGTGCCGGACATCGTATTGAGCGAGCCGCCAGCGTTGACGGTCACGACATTGCCGTTCCCGTGATTGCTGCCGTTGGGGCTGTCGACCTGGATGGCACTGCTGCCGGACTGAGTGGAGTTGCCGGACTGATCGGACGTGGCGGCTTGGCCACTGCCACCCACCACCTTGCCCCCGACGATGACGCTGACCTGCCCGTTCGAGCCGTTGCTGTAACCCGTGCTTTGCGCAAAGATGCCGATCCCGTTCGCGCCAGTAGCCGAAACGGTGCCATTCGCCGCTATGGTAACGGCGTCGCCGGAGCCGCTGGAATTCGAGACATCGAAGTTGGGGGAGCCTGCATAGAGCGTATTGCCGTTCATGACGAGGCCGCCGCCGCTGCCGATGCTTTGGGCGAGAATAGCGACCGCTCCCGCGCCGCTGACGCTGACGCTGCCGTCGACTTCGACGTCGACAGTCCCGCCATCCCCGTCGTTAGCGCCGGCTGACAGGCTCGACGGCACTGACGTGTCGACCGTCGGGCTGTCCCCGGATTGGTTGACCAGGCGGAGGACACCACCGCCGCCGCCGATCGATTGCGCCACGATGCCGTGGGCCCCAATACCCGTCGTGGCGATCGTGCCTTGGCCGCCCAGGGTGACGTTGACGGCGCCGCCGTCGCTCGAGTTGTTGAACTGCCCACTGCCGCCGATCGTCAAGGTCGGGGAAGCGGAAGAACTCGGCTGGCTTGTCACGATGCCGCCGCCGCCGCCGATGCTCTGCGCCAGGATGCCGAAGGAGTCGTTGCCGGTCGTGGAGATGGCTATGGGGGTATCGGGCGCGGACGGCGCGAACGTGACTGCGCCGCCGGCGCCGCTGGCAAACGCCCCGCCCCCCGCCGAGAGCGACAGTGTTCCCGATTGCTCGAAAGCGCTGACAAACAGGCTGCTTCCGGCGCCTGCGATGCCGCCGCCGCCGCCGATCGATTGCAGGATCACGCCGTCGGCTGCCTGGCCGGTCGTAGCGATGCTGGTGGAATCGGGGTTGTAGTAGCTGAGGTTGACCGTACCGCCGAAGCCGCCTGGGCCGGTGAAACCATTGTCCGTGCCCCCGACCGAGAGCGTGCCCGTCGCACTGTCGGAGCCGTCGGCGCCGATGCCGCCGCCGCCGCCGATGCTTTGGGCGATCACGCCGGCAGCGCCGAAGCCGGCCGTGCTGATGCTGGTATTGTTGTCGTAGGAGCCCCCCTGATTGCCCTGATCCAGCTCGACCGTTACCGAGCCACCGGAACCGGCGGTCGCTCCTTGCCCTCCGATCGCCACATCGGCGTTTACGGTGACATAGGACAGCCCGCCCGTGCCGCTCGCGGCGGCACTCCCGCCCTTGCCGCCGCCGCCGCCGATGCTCTGGGCGACGATACCACCGGCCCAATCCCCGATCGTCCTGATAGGAGCATAGAGTGCCGCCCATACGGTGCCGCCATCGCCCGCGGTCCCACCCCGGCCTCCGATGGAGAGGGTGAAGTTGGCGGCGAACGAGCCATTCGACTCACCCCTGAGAAAGTCCCCCCAGTTGCTCGCCGCCTGGCGCGCATCCAGCCCTTGAACCACCGGGTTGTCCGCCGAGGCGTCGGCTCCGGCCGATCCGCCGAGCCCGCCGCCGCCGCCGACCGACTGCGCGAAGATACCGGTCGCGTCGGCACCATATGTCGTGATGGGCGCCTGCGCGGATACCGTAACGTCACCGCCCGTGCTGCCGCTGCCGCCCGTGGCACCGAGATTGACGGTCGCTCCGGGCGAATAGTTTGTGTTGTTCGCTGTGAAAGACACGCCGACGCCGTAAGAGCCGCCCTGGGATGTTCCGCCGCCGCCGCCGACCGATTGCGCCATCAGGCCGACCGCCCCGGAGCCATAGGTCGTGATGCCGTTTCCGGTAAACAGATCGACCCGCACATCGCCGCCTGCTCCGCCTGTTCCGCCTTGCGAGCCGAGGGTAAGGGTGACCGAGGCGTTCTTGCTGGTACTGAAGCCCTGAGAATTGCTGCTGCCGAACCCCGCGTTGCCGCCGCCGCCGCCAATCGATTGCGCGACGACGCCGTTGGCGAAGTCGCCATAGGTCGTGATCGACGTCGGGTTGCTTCCGTCGGGGTCCGACGTGATATCGCAACCGCTGCTCGAGCAATTGGAGACCGAGCCGCCGAGCACAACGTCGATCTTGCCACCGGCCCCCCCTTGGCTGCCATTGCCGCCCATTGTGAGCGTCGTCACCAGGGATAATGAATTTGAGCCCTCGGGTGCCATGAAATATCCCACCGCCGTCGCGAGCGCCGAGGAGTCGCCGCCGGCGCCGCCGCCGCCGCCGATGCTCTGCGCCAGGACCGCCGTTGAACCCTGGCCGCTGGTGATGATCTGGCCGCCATTCGACAACGCGAATTGCACAGCCCCCCCGTCGCCGCCATCGCCACCCGACCCACCCAGGGCTACTGACGTGGCCACGGCGACCTGAAGGTTGGTTCCCGGCACCGGAATCGCTGTCGCGAGAGACTGGGCGGAGGCCGACCCGCCGAGTCCGCCGCCGCCACCGATGCTCTGGACCACGACGCCGTAATTATCGACCGGCAAGGTGTTGCACGGGAGCGTCGTACAGCCGTCAACGCTGTCGCCGAGCGGCTGCCCGTTGATCAGCAGCGGATTCTGACCCGTCGTGATGGTGCCTCCGCTCATTTGCACTTGAGCCGCCCCGCCATCGCCTCCCCCTCCACCCGAGCCGCCGAGCGCCACCGAGGCGGAGAAAGCAGCCCCGACCGAGGCGGCGAAAGCGTTGCCGCCGGTGCCGCCGCCGCCGCCGATCGACTGCACGACGAGGCCGGGCGACTTGGTCCCGACGGTGGTGAACTTGGGATGCTGGAGGTAGACGACCGCCGATCCGCCATCGCCGCCGCCACCGCTAGTGCCTCCGATGGCTACAGACGCAAAGGGTGCATCGCTGCTGGCATTGCCGGCATTGCCGCCGCCACCGCCGATCGACTGCAGGACAAAGGCGGGCGCCATGTCTCCATTTGTCGTGATGGTCGTGTATTGGTTGCTCGTGCTCGTCACGGCCCCGCCGTCTCCGCCGGCTCCACCTGTGCCTCCAACGCTGGCAAAGACACTGGAAGCGCCACCCCCATCACCACCGCCGCCGCCGATCGATTGTCCGAGGACGCCGATTGCTGAAATGCCGCTCGTCGTGATCGAACCGTAATTGGTGCCGATAGTGACGGCGCCGCCAGCGGAATCGAAGGGGTTGGTGTCGGCGTCGCCGCCGAGCGCGGCAATGGCGCCGCTCGCCTGCCCGCCCGCGCCGCCCGAGCCGCCGATCGACTGCGCCAGGATGCCTTGCGCGTTGGATCCGGTGGTGGTGATCGATCCATCGTGCTGCACGGTCACCGTGCCGGCCGTACCGCTCGACGCGCCGGTGCCGCCGCCGCCGTAGAAGACGCCCTGCGCGTTCCCCCCCGAGCCGCCCGCGCCCGGAATGGATTGAGCCAAGATACCGCGGGCAGTATCGCCAGCCGTGGCGACCCAGCCAGCATTGCTAACCGTCACATCGCCAGCATCGCCGCCAACGCCGCCGTTCCCGGCGGTGCCAATGATAACGCCCACGCCGCCGGCACCGCCGCCGGCGCCGCTGAGGCTCTGTGCGATGATTCCCGAGGAATCGGTACCCTGTGTGCTGATCGAAGAGGCGGTGTCCAGCGTGATCGTCACATCGCCCCCGTTGCCGCCCGCCCCGCCGCTGCCGCCATCAGCGTCCACTCCGCCGATGACGAAGCCGCCGGCACCGCCGCCGGCGCCCACGGACTGGGCGACGATGCCGGGAGAGGAGTTGCCCTGCGTGCTGATCGAGGCGGCAGTCAGGCTGATGTTGATCAAGCCGCCGCTGCCTCCCTTGCCGCCGTCGCCGCCATCGCCGACACCGAAGTCCGAACCGTTCGAACCGCCGATACCGCCCGCGCCGCCGAGGCTGGTCGCGCTGATCCCGGGCGAGGTGCCGCCCGCCGTCTGCAGGGTGACGGGGTTTTGCGTCGTCCCACTGAGAATGATGTTGAGATCGCCAGTGACATTGCCGCCGACACCGCCATTGCCGGCATCATCGGAGTCGATATATCCGGAGTTGGTTCCGCCCGGCCCGCCGGCCCCGCCCACAAGGTACGCGGCGATGGCCGGTGAAACGGTGCCGTCCGTCGTTATCGAGACCGGCTGCGTCGCCGCGGTGACATAGATCGCGTTGGTATGTCCGTCGGGATAGTCGTAGCCGGTGACGCTTCCGCCAGAACCGCCATTGTTGTACCCATGTGAGTTGTCCGCAACGCAGCTGACCTGACATCCGCCCGTCCCGCCGGTCCCTCCCAGTGCGAAGATTACGAGCCCGGCCAGGGAGTCGCCAACCGTCCCGACATTCGCGTCCGTGACCTCGATTTGCGCCCCACCGGCGCCCCCGCCATTGCCGCCGCTGGCGTATGTGTCCCCGCCCCCATATGCGCCGTTGCCGCCTTGGGCCGTCGCCAGGACGCCGCCGCCGGTGATGGCGCCGTTCCAGTAGGATGGCGGGGGATTGCCGGTCTGAATGACGGTCACGCCCGCGCCCAGGGTGAGGACGGACAGCGCCGCGTTCGCGAAGCCACCGTCACCACCGTTGCCCTCCGAATACTGGGAGGCTCCGCCATTCCCGGCAATAGCTCCCACTATGACGCCATAAGTGGGGTATTTGCTGTTGCTGACGTTGACGTATTCGACCGATGTATTGAAACTCCAAGGGAGTGCGACGCCGTTGACTCCGGCGCCATTTTCCCCAACGCCGTTTTCGTCATAGCCGCCGTTCTGCCCGTAAGAGATCTTCTGGAGCTGGCTGCAGCCAGTGCTGCCATGTGTCGTAACCCCCTCGCAAAATGTTTGGCTTTGCGCCTCTGTATGGGGAGCGGCGAGCCAGACGGCTCCTCCGAGAACGCAGACACAGAAGCCCTGCCGGATCATGCTTTGCTTTCCTAGCATCCCCAATCCTCAACACTGCGGTCCGGATTCGAGTGGCTAGGTGTATCGGATGAGTAGCTCCGGCGGGTCACGGATGCGTCACAGATTGCGCTGCATGCAAAAATCACCACGTTATCCACCTGCCCGATGGAGGGGTTCACAAGGGGGAAGCGATCAACATCGATGCCCGCCAGCAGAGTGCTGATCCGCAGCTCTGCCGGGCGGCGCGGCACGGCGCCATGCCCTTCAGTTTTCTGCCACCGCCAAGGCGGCGGGAATGCGCGGCGCAGGTGCCGCGCCCACCATCACGATAATCCCGCCCGCAAACAGAAGCGTGCGCGTCGGCACGATGGTCAGAAGACTAGTGAGGAGGCCGGCGTCGAGCACGCTGAGCGCGACGCTGCGCTGGAAAGGCCTATGGCCCACCCGCGCTCGGTCTCCTCCTTGCGGCCCGGCGGGATCGTTTCGAGTGCGCTTGGCTGCGAATGCTTCTGCTTTCCCTACGTCGGCGGCAGTCGCAGAGCTAGCGAACTAACGCTGTATATTCAACGGCAAGACACTATAAGTGAGTGCCGTTATACGCTCGGTCACGAATTCAACTCATGAAGCGTGCGATCTTCACCGCACATACCGGAAGAATAGGCGGATGTATTATGTGGGCCTGAATAGGAGCTGCCGCCGGCGCATATCTGAAGGCCCGCATCGGGCGTGGTCCGCCGAGTCCGATGGAATGTTGAGCCGACTATTGGGGGGCGACGATCATGAGCGCATTCAACAAGCGCAATAGTCGCGACAAGGCCGCGAAATCGGCAAACGGAGCCGTGGCGGGCACCCTGGACCTTGTCTCCGACGCTGCGGCAAGCGGCGGCAATGGAAGCGGTATAGGGGAGGATGCCGATCTGCGGGGGTGGGCGGCGCGCATCGCCGGTCTGGACTTCACCTCCACTGGGGTGCTTGCGCTTCGCGCAGGAGCGGTGCCTGCGGAGGCCGCGCTCGTCTTGGACTGGCTCAACACGCTGCTCTACACAGGCCGGAATCGGGAACTACGGGACAGCCTTCTCGTGTTGCCGCCGGAGATACGCGACCGGCCCTTGTTCGCGATCTGGTCGGCATTCGCGCGCTTGCCCCAGGAGCCCGCAGCCGTACGCGACCTGCTGGCTGAAATGCGCCGCACCCTCTCGCCGGACGAGGCGCCTGTCGAATTTGTGCTGGCACTTTCCGGTGAGGTTCAGGCGACGCTGTCTGAGTGGTCGGATTATCGAGAGTTGCCACCGCTCATCGAGGAGATCGATCGCGTGCAGCCTGGCCTCGTCGGCCTGCCAGCGGCCCTGGAGCAGCGGCTCATTCTCGTGCGTTGCATGGCGATGCTCGTCGGTTGGCCTACGCATCCACAAATCGAGGCCGCGCGCACGCATATAGAGACACTTCTGCCGCGGCTGACGCCGGGTTCGCAGCTTCTGTTCGGCAGCGTCTTGATGAACTACCTGATCTGGTGGCGCGGTAACCTGACGGGCGCGCGGCCTTATCTGGAGGCCCTGGAAGTGCTGGCGCGCCGGGGCGACATGCCGCCTTTGGCCGTCATGGCCTGGTATTATGGCGCCCTGTCCTTCGCCTATCGCGAAGGCGCGCTGGACCGACTGCAGCAGCTGACCGACGCCGCCGTTGCCTTCGCGGAGCAGCACAGCGTGTCCCACCGGCTCTCTAACGCATTTTGGGTCGTGGCGCAGGCCTATGCCGACGCGGGGGACTTCGGGCGGGCCGAGGCCGCCATCACGCGCTACGTCGCGAGCGCTCCTGAGCGGTGGAGACGTGCCGATCTGCTCGGCGCCCACTATCTGCGCGCCCTGGTGGCCCTATGTGAATCCAACCCCGACAAGGCCATCGCTGAAGCGATACACGGACGCGAGTACGCCGTGCGATACGGAGGACCGCATCAAGCTGCACATCAGGCCATGGTGCTCGCAAGGGCCATGGCGATGAAGGGCGACAGGCAGGCGCTGGTCCATATCGAACATGTGCGCCAGATCGCTGAACGCACGGACAACGCCAATTTCCGGATCCAGGCGACCTTCGCCGAGACCGTGCTGGCGCATGTCCAGGGAC
This sequence comes from Chelatococcus sp. GCM10030263, assembly GCF_042666455.1. Classification (NCBI taxonomy): domain Bacteria; kingdom Pseudomonadati; phylum Pseudomonadota; class Alphaproteobacteria; order Hyphomicrobiales; family Chelatococcaceae; genus Chelatococcus; species Chelatococcus sp. GCM10030263. The sequence goes on from NZ_JBHTDB010000002.1 coordinate 18,210, forward strand.
GCCGGTCGGACTTCGCGGCCGCGTGGCGTTCCGTGGTCGAGATCGCACTCCAGTTGGGCTGGCGGCAGATAACCGGCATGCAGCGCGAATTCACCGCCGAACTCGCCAATAACGCCTTGGGACTGGGGGCGGGAACCAAGACCCGGCGATTGATCGCGCTCTGGCAGCTGGTGCCGCCGCGCAATGGCGTTGTCCATGAGACATGGCCCTATCCGGTTCGGATTCGTTCGCTGGGTGGGTTTGAAATCCATGTCGACGGCCGGCGGTTGGAGGCGCAGGGGGGAAAGGCGCCGCGAAAGCCGCTGGAGCTGCTGTGGCATTTGTTGGCGCAGGCGCAGGACTTTCCGCAAGACGCGCTGGCGGACTGGCTATGGCCGACGCTCGACGGCGACAGAGCGATGCACGCTCTGCGAACGACCATCTATCGGCTGCGCCTTCTCATCGGATCAAGGAGCATCCGGCACGAGAACGACCATATCGGCCTCAACGCCGATCATGTGCAGACCGACTTTCGTGACCTGAAGCTCTCACTGGACGCCGTTGCGGATGCAGCGGCGCCAAACGCGCGCCGGCTCGATGCCCTCGACGCCACGTTGCGGCTCTACCAAGGCCAATTTCTTCCCGGCATTCGGCTCGAGGCGATAGCAGACGTACGTCGACGCACGCATGCCCGCCTAAAATCAGAGTGCGTCGGCCTCCTCTTGGCTCAGGACTCGCAGGATCCTGCGACCGTTCTGCGCGCGAGCAGGCTCAGCGTCATCGCTCCGGAAATCATGTGGCCAGCCTCGTTTTCGGTTCGCTCCCTTGAAGCCTAGCCGGCAACCCGCTCGCGATGGATCAGCAACCCGGCGCGCCCCGCGCCACGCGCCGGCATCGCCTCGACATCGCGCGCATAGGTTCGGTAAAGCAAGGTGATGATGACCCCATTGGCAATCATGGCGCCCACCAGCACGCCGAGAAACACCGGCTTGAGCCCATGAATGTCGCCTAGCCATCCCGCGCCGAGACTGTACATCGCCCACGTCAAGGATTCGACGATCGCCACGAGGATGGCGAAGGCGAGAGTGCGCAGCGCCGGCGGAACGACGGCCATGACGATCGGCCTGTTGACGCCGGGGTTCCCACCCATCGCCAGCCCCATCAAGAACCAGAAGACCATGAAGATGGAGATTTGGTCCCAATTGAACTGGGTGCCGACGTAAGCGAAGCCGGCGAACAGAAACTGTACCCCCTGAAGGAACAGGATGCGGCCTATGCCCGGCCATCGCCTATGCATACGGTCGACGACGATCGCACCACCGATGGCACCGAGGAAGTAGCCGATGCCGAACGGCCCCAGAACGAGCGCTGCCGTCTGGTTCGAGAAATGATAGACCTCGGTGAGATATACTACGCCAAAGCCCACCAGCAGGAGGTGTCCGGACAACAACCTCGAAAGCAGCATGATGAGAAAGCTCGGGATGCTGAAAAGGGTCGCGAGCGCCCCGGTTATAGATGCGTCTGCACTTGAGTTTCGGTCAGCCGCGGTTGCTTCAGATGCGCCGAGGCCGGGGTCCCGGAAAGTCGTGAAGACGAGCACGCCTATCGCGATATTGAGTGCCCCTACCGTCCAGAGCCCCATGCGCCAGCCGTTCTCGATGCCCGAAAGCTGCCCGAGCGCTGGACCGAGCACCGAGGCAATGAGGCTCAAGGCGCCATAGAGATACCCGACAGCCCGCCCACGCGTCGCGTCGTCGAACAGATCCGCGAGGATGGCGGTGATGATCGGTACAGCGCCGGCATAGCCGGCCGCCAGGATGCAATAGAAAGCGAGCAGCGTGGCAAAGCTGTCGGCGAAGCCGGCGCCGATACCCCAAATGCCCCACAGGCCGGCGGCGGTGAACAGGACTGCTTTGCGGTTCCAGCGCCGCGCGAGCCATGCCCAAAGTGGGCTGAACAGCGCTCCACTCACCTTGGCGCCAGCCGAGAGCACGCCGAGGTCAGTCAGAGAAAGGCCAAGGCTCGCCCGTATGGCGGGGAACAGGATGACCAGGATGCCGCCTTCGGCATTGTTCATCCCCAGCATGGCGGTGAGAACGGTGAGGTGGCGCCACCGGTGGGGAACCTGCACCCTCACCGTCCTGGCGGAGGATACGCTGTCTTGAGGGGGCCCGCTCGGCTGTTCCACGATTTCGGGCCGGCTCACGGTGTGCAGCCTCTCGATGAGGCGCTGATGGAAGTTCGGAGGGACTGTCGCCGGCCCGTCCGCAGTCAGCGACGACAATCAAGCGAACCTTCAAGAAAAGCAATGGGCACCTTGCCAAGCCACGGATGCGCATTCCAGGGCAACCGCGGATATCGCCTGTGCTGCATCTGCGCGGCACATACCAGGTGAGATAAGCACCATTTACCCAGTACGGGCCGCGCTTCGCCGACGGCAGATTTTGATTGGGCTTCCCTCGGGACTTGGCGCCTGGGCTTCGTCACAATCCGGACCGGGAAAGACCGTCAGGCGCTGCAGTTCCACGGGTCCTTGCCGTGGACGATGCCATGAGAAGTCCGCTCCTGGCTGATCCCCTGTGTTACGGAGGGGCGTCATCTCCCTTCAAGGATCATCGGTTCTGCGACGAAACGGAAGCCGTCCCCCGCGCGCGCCACATGGCCGATACCGGGCCATGGCGCGTGATAGCCAATCACGCGCGCACGCTCATCTGCCATACGAGCAAGCAGGGCAAGCCGGGTCGTCGCTCCGATCTCGGCGTCGTAATCGTAGGCATTCGGTGTCGTCGGAAAGTCAAATGACAACGGCACATGAAATATGGTGTCGCTGAGCACATGAAGTTGCTCTCCTTCCGATGAGACGACGAAAGCCATGTGCCCCGGCGTATGGCCCGGCGCCGCCACGGCGCAGACGCCAGGCAGCACCATGTCGCCACCGGTGAAGAAGTGCATCCGGTCCCGCATCGGGACCACCTGCTCCCGGAACCCCGCGACAGCCACATCCAGCGCTGGCTCGTCGCACGCTTCCCAGAAGCGCCATTCAGCTTCGGATATATGAACGGCGGCATTGGGGAAGTTCGGGATGCCGTTCGTGCCCATTGTGCCCCAGCAATGATCGGGGTGGCCATGGCTGAGGATGAGGTCGGTGACGGTCTCCGGGGGAACGCCCGCTCGGACCATGTTCTGCTTCAACCGCCCCGCCAGAGGGCCGAACAAGTCCGATTGCCCCATGCCGTTATCGAATAGCACCACGCGGTCATCCCATTGGAGCAGCAAGCAGTTCTGCTCGGCGCGGATCGGGCCGCGGGGAAGAAAGGCCCTATTGAGACTCGCGTCGATCTCGTCGTCAGAAAGGGCCGTGAAGATCGCGCCGGGCTCGGCCAGAAGAATGGGGCCATCGGACACCACGCACACCCGCATCTTGCCGATGCGGCAGCGATAAAATCCAGGCGGTGCCTCCGCTTTGCGTACCAACGTCGCCTCCAGTCTTTCCCTTGCCCTTCTGCACCGCCACCGGATCGCGGGCAAGCGGGGAAGTTTGCGTCCGCAGACTTGCCCGCCATCATATTAACCTTATCCAATACCAGGGTCTTCGGTGAGTTGAATCCGTGACGTATCGGCTCGAACGCCTCGCCTATATTCCGCGCGCCGTGGTTCCGTATCTAAAGGCCGCCGGTTGCGCCGCTCGGCCGTGAGGTTTGGCGCATCCCGAAAGCTCTAGTGTTGGTGGACACGGCACGACGGCCGGCAAAAGAAATACAGAAATACAGTGACAGCGAAAGGGCGTATGCCATGAAAAACTTTGTGTGCGGCGCAATTCTATCGGTTTTTTGTGCGACCGTTTCCGCGCAAGCCCAGACAACAGCGACTCAGGACAACAGCAGCTTCGAGATGCCAGCCGCCGATTGGCTGCTGGTTCAAAGCGCCGCGCAAACGAGCTTCAATGGAAAAACTCTGACCCTGAAGGGGATCAATCCCAAGACGGTCATGTTCGCGGATCGTCCTGACCGCATGACAGGCAGTGTGGACACGCAGTCCTTCGTCGGTAACTGGAACCAGGGCAAGGACAGCATGGAGAAGGATCCGCCGAACGCGACCTTGAGCACTATCGTCGATGGGAAGGAAGTGCTGTCGGTCGTCGAACTCACCTCGCCCAGGCTCGATGGCAATACGCTGAGCTATTCAGTGCGGCTGTTGCAGGGCACGCCGCCGAACGAGGGCACCATGGCAACCCTGTTCATCGATTGGTGGATGGGCCCGCGCGGCGGCATCTGTCGGCACAGCGCCTGGGGTCGCGTCTATTGTGTGCCGAGCTACGGCCGATATCCCAATCCTGCCTATCGCAACTGAGGCGATCAGCACACCACCAAACTTCTTCCAGATGCTCGCCGGCGCGCGTACCTGGAAGATATCGCTTGCCGCTTCCGAATTCCTGACCTTCGGTTCGTGCCAGTGACGCCGCGCCATAACTCCCCGAGCCCTACAGGATAAACGCCATGCAGCTCACGCAATTCGATGGGCGCTGCGAGCCTCTGCCTTGCCCGAGCGCGTTACTCGGAGACGGCGAGTGAGCGGCCCCGCACGCGCACCTGGGGCTGCCTGTACGGCTCCGTCATGATATGTCTCGCAGGCAGGTCGAGGGGGCCGGCTTGCGTTGGATCGGGGGACAAATGAGGCATCAGTCCGAACACAGCGCTGCGCGTCTCGAGATGCTGCGCCGCTTCCGCGACATGTACAGGAACTGTCACTTCGACATGGACCTGTTCGATGCCGACGACGGCTATCTCCAGACCACGCTGGCGGATGCCGAACGCATGTCCCTGCGGTTCTTCGTCGAGTATAACAATGCGTGGTGATTCGCCATCATCAGCGGCGTGGACGTGCCATCGATCGGCTATGATGCGGAGACCGACACCGGCTCCATCGTGCTCGACATTCGCTATGGCGACGAGCACCTGCTAGCCATGCAGCACATCCAATTCAGCGATGACCGCATCGTTCGGCTCCAGACCTATGCGTCGAACAGCTTCTTTGCCAAGGGCAGCCCTCTGGTCCGCCTCGATGCCCATGGCAATGCGATCTGGCTGGAGACGGGATACGATCTGGAGGTTTCAAGCGAAGCAGCGGAGGTGTTCCTGCGCACGCCCAAAGGACGGCATTTCGCGGAGCAGGAACAGACGGGCCCCGCCATTGCCCGCATTACCGCCAACCTGGCCGACCTGCGCAAGCGCTATGGCTGGAACCGCGCCTGAAGACCAGCACGGGGGATGTGCGCCCGTGGCGCAAAGCGGCCGATACCCGTGCCAGTCTTGGACTCCCTTCCCCCCTCACGGACGCTGATGAGGGCCGGACCGTCCCGAAAGCACACTTTGAGCTGCACAGGATGACTCAGGTAGAGGCGAAACAAGCCCAGCCCCTCGACAACCTCCTGCGTCATTCGCTCCGCCACGTCGCGCCCCCACGCTCAGCTCGATCGGTGAGGTTTGTTCCGTAGCGGGTGCGCGGGCAGTCAGCTGGCGCCGCGCCTCGTCGAACTCCGCCTCGACTTTGATCCGCTCGATGCGGACCCGGCGCTTGGCCTCAACGGCGTCTGATGTCCGCAGCGAGCGTCGATCTCGCCTTGCCGAGGATCCGCCGCAGCTCGTCCGGCACGCGGACGCGCGGCCAATACGCTTTCGCAAAGCGGGAGATGTTCGCGTCGCCGCCCCATCCGGTTCGATGCCGATCTGCACCACCTTTGTGGACGACCAGCACGACCAACCAACTGACGGCGTTTTTTCCGAAATCCAACAGCCTGGGTTAGGCTGGTGGAGCTGAGGGGATTCGAACCCCTGACCTCTGCAGTGCGATTGCAGCGCTCTCCCAACTGAGCTACAGCCCCGACTTGGCAAGTCCGCGCCTTGTAGGGCGCGCCGACGGGATCTGTCAATCGTCGTGATCGATGGCACGCGCACCGGCTGCCCTTCGGCTGCGGCGCCCGCAAGCGCGGGCAGTGCTCTGCATGGAACGCGGCTCCGATAGCCGCGCACTATTCTTGTGTGCGAGAGGGCTGGCGGTTACACAGGCCAGAGGATGCAACGGCAGGCGGGCCCATGATCTCCCTCATCAATCTCGTTCTCACGATCATCAATATCTACACCTGGATCATCATCGCCGCAGCGGTCATGAGCTGGTTGATCGCCTTCAATGTGATCAATCCGCGCAATGGCATCGTCCATGCCATCGGTAATTTCCTCTATCAGGTCACCGAACCCGCCCTGAGACCGATCCGCAACATCCTGCCCAATCTCGGCGGCGTGGACATTTCGCCGATCGTTCTGCTGCTTCTCCTGTGGTTCATCTCGAGCTTGATCCAGGAATATGCCTTCCGACTGGTTTTTTGATCCTGATCTTCCCTGGCGGAAGACGGCCACCGGCCTCGCCGTCGCCGTGCGCCTGACGCCGCGGGGTGGTCGCGACGGGCTTGACGGGATTGCCGTTCTCTCGGACGGCCGCACCGTCGTGAAGGCACGCGTCCGCGCCGCGGCGGAGGATGGTGCGGCCAATGCGGCCCTGACCGCGATGCTCGCCCGCGCAACCGGCCTGCCCGCGTCCGCCGCACGCCTGGCGGGCGGCCATAAGATGCGCCTCAAGACGGTCGAACTCTCCGGCGAGCCGACGGTTATCGTCGCAGCGCTCGGCGAAGCTCTCGGCCTCACCGCCCCGCTCAGCCCTCAAGGAGCCGCTTCATGAGCGCCGCGATCATCGACGGAAAAGCCTTTGCCCAGAACCTGCGCGAGCGCATCAAGAAGGCCGTGGCCGATCTGGCGGGACGAGGTGTCGTGCCCGGCCTTGCCGTCGTTCTCGTCGGCGACGATCCGGCGAGCCAGGTTTATGTGCGCTCGAAGGCGAAACAGACCATCGAGGCGGGCATGCGCTCCTTCGAGCATCGCCTGCCGGCGACCACGAGCCAGCACGAGCTCGAATCCCTCGTTGCCCGGCTCAATGCTGACGAGGCGGTCGATGGCATCCTGGTGCAGTTGCCGCTGCCGGCGGGGCTCGACGCCGCGCCCGTCATCGCGAAAATCGATCCGGCGAAGGATGTCGACGGCCTCACCGATATCAGCGCCGGCCGGCTCGCAAGCGGCCGCCGCGGCCTCGTGCCCTGCACGCCGCTCGGCGCCATGCTGCTCGTCAAATCGGTGCTGCCCGATGTGGCGGGAGCAGAGGCCGTCATCGTCGGCCGCTCGAACCTGGTGGGCAAGCCGGTGGCGCAGCTCCTTCTCCAGGAGAACGCCACCGTGACGATAGCCCATTCGCGCACCCGCGACCTTGCCGCCGTCTGCCGGCGCGCCGATATCCTGGTGGCGGCAGTCGGCCGGCCGGAGATGCTCGGCGCCGACCATGTGAAAGAAGGCGCCGTCGTCATCGATGTCGGCATCAACCGCGTGCCCGCGCCCGATCTCGGCCCGGACAAGACGCGCCTCGTCGGCGATGTCGCCTTCGAAGCCGCGGCGGCGAAGGCCCGGGCGATCACGCCGGTGCCGGGCGGTGTCGGCCCGATGACCATCGCCTGCCTCCTGCGCAACACGCTGACGGCCGCCTGTGCGCGGCACGGCCTCGACCTGCCGGCTCTGTGAGCGGCAGCCTTGCACCGAGAGGACGGGATGAATGGGCCAGCCGGTTCGCCTTCCGCAGGATACCGCGCTCGTCATCATCGAGCCCGTCGACCAGCTTGACGCGGCCGCCGCTGTGGCCGTCGCCGGTCTGCTCGCCGGCTGGCGGGACGCCGACATGCCGCGCGTCCGCATAAGCGCGGCAGACGGAACTCGAGAAGGGGGCGAGCCGGTCATCCGCCGGTCGAGCCCCTCTGTCTTCGGCAGCACGGCGCTCGATTCACGCCTGACGGCGGCCGGCATCACGACCCTCGTTTTCTGCGGCAGCAACCACGACGGCGCCCTCGGCGCGGCGTTGAGAGAGGCCGCCGAACGCGGCTATCGCGTCGTCGTAGCCGGCGACGGCTGTGCGCCCGCGGCACCGGATGATTTTGCTGCTCGTGCGAAGCTCGCGGCTGCAGTCGACATTCTCAACGGCCTTGCGCTTTTGGCGGCTCGCAAGAGGCCCTGGCCGACAGTTCCGGCCAAGAGCCTGTGATTGCATCGGAATTTCCAAAATTGGGCTGGTAGCGGCACGCCGCGAATGACATTTTTCGAAAATTGTCACCGCCGCCGGTCCTTACCGCATTGCGATTGCGCCATATATTGAGTACCAACCGCCCAGCTTCGATCAGCTCTAGACTGTCCTTTCGAGAGGTCCCCGGAGACCCGACCATGGCCGAGGCGAAAGCGCCCGCGACCGGACCGGCAACGAGCCGGCCGCTCTCCCCGCATCTGCAAGTCTGGCGTTGGACCTGGACGATGGCGATGTCCGTCTTCCACCGCGCGACGGCCATGGCCCTTTATGGCGGCACGATCCTGCTCGTCTACTGGCTCGTCGCCCTGGCGAGCGGGCCTGAGGCTTTCGCCACCGCGCAATGGCTGTTCGGCTCCTGGTTCGGCTATCTCGTACTGTTCGGCTATACCTGGGTGATCTTCCACCATTGTCTTGGTGGCGTTCGCCATCTCGTCTGGGATACCGGCCGCGGCTTCGGGCCGGCAGAGCGGCTCAATCTCGCTCGCGGAACCCTCATCGGCTCCATTGCCCTGACGCTCCTCACCTGGATCGTCGCCCTGTCGTTGCGCTGAGGAGGCGAGGCGTGAGCGAGTTCGACTTCAAGATCCGCACGCCGATCAGCCGCGTTCGTGGCCTCGGCTCCGCGAAATCCGGCACCGAGCATTTCTGGCGGCAGCGCCTGACGGCGATCGCCAATATTCCGCTTGTGCTCTCCTTCGTCATTATCGTCGCGCTCATGCCGGGCAGCGACTTCGGCTCGGCCCGCGCGTTGATCGGCCAGCCGCTGGTCGCGATCCTGCTCCTCCTTCTGGTGATCTCGGTGACCATCCACATGCGCATCGGCATGCAGGTCATCATCGAGGACTATGTTCATGGCGGCGCGAAGGTGGTCGCGGTGCTGGCCAACACCTTCTTCGCCATCATCGTTGCGGCATCGGCCATTTTCGCGGTGCTCAAAATAGCTTTCGGGATGTGAGCCATGGCTGAGGCGCGGATGAACGGCGGGGACAACGGCGCGGCGAAGCCGGCCATCAACGGCCAAGCCTATCCGGTTACCGACCACACCTTCGACGTGGTGATCGTCGGGGCCGGCGGCGCGGGCCTCCGCGCCACCGTCGGCTGCAGCCAGGCTGGGCTGCGCACCGCCTGCATCACGAAAGTCTTCCCGACGCGCTCCCACACGGTTGCGGCCCAGGGCGGCGTTGCCGCCTCGCTCGCCAATATGGGGCCGGACAACTGGCAGTGGCACATGTACGACACCGTCAAGGGGTCGGACTGGCTGGGCGATCAGGATTCCATCGAATATCTCGTGCGCAATGCCCCGGCGGCCGTCTATGAGCTGGAGCATTGGGGCGTGCCATTCTCGCGCACGGTCGACGGGCGGATCTACCAGCGGCCGTTCGGCGGCATGACGACGGATTTCGGCAAGGGCCCGCCCGCTCAGCGCACCTGCGCCGCCGCCGACCGCACCGGCCATGCCATCCTGCATACGCTCTACGGTCAGGCGGTGAGGAACAACACCGAGTTCTTCATCGAATATTTCGCCATCGACCTCATCATGGATGAGGATGGCCGCTGCCGCGGCGTGGTGGCGCTCAAGATGGACGACGGCACGATCCACCGCTTCCGCGCCCATCTCGTCATCCTGGCGACGGGCGGCTATGGCCGCGCCTATTTCTCGGCGACGTCAGCCCATACCTGCACCGGCGATGGCAATGCCATGGTGCTGCGCGCCGGCCTGCCGCTGCAGGACATGGAATTCGTGCAGTTCCATCCCACGGGCATCTACGGATCGGGCTGCCTGATCACCGAGGGTGCCCGCGGCGAGGGCGGCTATCTCACCAATTCCGAGGGTGAGCGCTTCATGGAGCGCTATGCACCATCGGTGAAGGATCTCGCGCCGCGCGACATGGTCTCGCGCTCCATGACCATGGAGATCCGCGAGGGCCGTGGGGTCGGCAAGGACAAGGACCACATCTTCCTGCACCTCGACCATCTCGACCCGGCGGTGCTGCACGAGCGCCTGCCCGGCATCTCGGAATCGGCCAAGATCTTCGCCGGTGTCGACGTGACGAGGGAGCCGATCCCGGTTCTGCCGACCGTGCACTACAACATGGGCGGCATTCCCACGAACTTCCACGGCGAAGTCCTCACGCTCAGGGACGGCAATCCGGACTATGTGGTGCCCGGCCTCATGGCCATCGGCGAAGCGGCCTGCGTTTCCGTGCACGGAGCCAACCGCCTCGGCTCCAATTCCCTGATCGACCTCGTCGTTTTCGGTCGCGCCGCGGGGCTGCGTGCCGCCGAGATCGTCAAGCCCGGCGAGAAGCATGCCGAATTGCCGAAGGGCTCTGCCGATCTCGCACTCGGCCGGCTCGACCGCTTCCGGTATGCCGACGGCGGCACGCCGACCGCCGAGCTCAGGCTGCAGATGCAGCGCACCATGCAGAACAACTGCGCCGTGTTCCGCACCGGCGAGGTGCTGGAGGAAGGCCGCACGCTCATCCAGGAAGTTTGGAAGGGCTCTGCCGACATCCGCGTCAGCGACCGTTCGCTCATTTGGAATTCCGATCTCATCGAGACGATGGAATTCGACAATCTCATCGCCCAGGCGGTGGTGACGATGGAAGGCGCGGCCAACCGCAAGGAGAGCCGTGGCGCCCATGCCCGCGAGGATTATGCCAACCGCGACGACACCGCCTGGATGAAGCACACGCTGACCTGGGCCGATGTGACGAAACAGACCGTCACTATCGATTACCGGCCGGTGCACACCTACACGATGTCGAACGAGATCCAATATATCGAGCCGAAGGCGCGGGTGTACTGACGCGCATGCCGAGCCCCCGGGGCTCCCAGGACCTGACACAATGGCCGAATTCGCCCTCCCCAAAAACTCCCGGATGACCGAAGGCAAGGTTTGGCCGAAGCCGAACGGCGCCGCCCATACGACGGAATTTCGTGTCTATCGCTGGGATCCGGACACCGGAGCGAACCCGCGCATCGACACCTATCACGTCGATCGGGACGACTGCGGCCCGATGGTCCTCGACGCCATCATCTGGATCAAGAACAAGATCGACCCGACACTGACCTTCCGGCGGTCCTGCCGCGAGGGCATCTGCGGCTCCTGCGCCATGAATATCGGCGGCGCCAATACGCTCGCCTGCACCAAGGGCATCGACGAGGTGGCCCGCAAGGGCGTCGTGAAGATCTATCCCCTGCCGCATATGCCGGTGGTGAAGGACCTCGTGCCGGATCTCACGCGCTTCTATGCCCAGCATGCCTTCATCGAGCCCTGGCTGCAGACCTCGAGCCCGACCCCCGAGAAGGAATGGCGCCAGAGCCACGAGGATCGCCAGAAGCTCGATGGCCTCTACGAGTGCATCCTGTGCGCCTGCTGCTCCACCTCCTGTCCGAGCTACTGGTGGAACGGCGACCGTTATCTCGGCCCGGCGGCGCTGCTGCAGGCCTATCGTTGGCTCATCGACAGCCGCGACGAGGCGACGGGCGACCGGCTCGACCAGCTGGAAGACCCCTTCCGGCTCTATCGCTGCCACACCATCATGAATTGTGCGAATGTGTGCCCCAAAGGCCTCAATCCGGCAAAAGCCATCGCCGAGATCAAGCAGATGATGGTGACCCGGCAGGTCTGACGGGAGGGATTTTCCACGCGGCGTCTCGTCCCCGTCAATCGGCCCACTGGTCAAGGCCGATCAGAATTATCCCTTATATGCCATACGATTGGCGCCCGCCGCGGCGCCTGTTGCGCGGAACACCGTTACCTGAACCGTGCAGCATGATCAGGACCGGCCGATGGTTGCATCGCCCCTCGTCCGAATAAATCATTGCGCTGCTCATCGTCACATGCAGGCCCCATAAGGCTGCTTTAACGGCTTTCACTGATACTGCTGCAAATTCTCCGGTCTTGCCGCGGCCCCGTGCTTGATGCACATCATGACGGATCTCCGACCAAGGTAATGAGCTTTGCTGGACGGCATGTCAGTTTGGAGGAGAACGCGAAGGATGCAGTCGACGGTGCGTGAACTTGGATCGAAATGGGCCGTGACGGCAACGGCTGTCATGCTGCTCGGGCTCAGCGCCTGCGCTTCCGATCGCTTCGGCGGATCACCCGGAGCCGTGGCCAGTCAGCCGCGCGGCGGCGTCTATGCGGGCGGGTCCGACGACATCGAGCCTGCGCCGACGGGGCCGGCGCCCGAGGTGATTTCGAGCCCGCTTCCCCCGGCCCCGGGCGCCCAGGTTGCGGCGGACCCGAACTTGCCCCCGCCAGGCGCGCCGGGCCCGCTCGATCCGTCCTTGGGCCAGCCGACGCCGGGCAATGTGGCGAGCCTGGGCACACCGAGCGCGGCGACACCGCCGGCTCCCTCGCGCACCTCGATCACCGGAAGCTGGACGGCCCGCGAGGCAACCGGCGGTTCCTGCCGCATGACCCTGTCGAGCTCCCCTTCGCTCGATCTCTATCGCGCTTCGACCTCCGGCTGTTCCAACCGCGATCTGCGGAGCGTCAATGCTTGGGACCTGCGTGACGGCGAGGTTTATCTCTATTCGCGTGGCACCGTCGTTGCGCGCATGAAGGGCGGCGGTGGCTCCTATAACGGCGTTGTCGCCAAATCGGGCGCGCCTTTCACTTTGTCGCGCTAAGCCGATCGGCGATGCGGGCATGCCCGCATCCGCCACAGGCGCTCGACGAGGCTCGTCTCATCAGCCTTGAGCAGGACAGGCGCTTTCAGCCGGTCACCGCCGCTGGATCGGTGGCCGGTTCGCGCACCGACGTTTCGGTGAGGCGGGTGGCGGCGGAAAGTTCGCCGCAGATCCCGCCTTCGAGCCAGCGCCCGAGAAAGCCGTCCAGCCAGCGCGCGACCGCGGCGTCGTACATGAAGCGGCCGCGATGGTGCAGCGCCGCTTCCTGGGCGCCGGGCAGCGCCAGGCGCTCCGCACCGCGCGTCGTCCAGCGATAGACCATGGCGTGGGTCACTTCCGGGTGGAATTGCAGGCCGACCGCGGCCTCGCCAGCGCTGATCGCCTGCACCGGAAACTCGTTGCCGGTGGCGAGCACCGTGGTGCCCGGCGGATCATCGAGCCCTTCCCGGTGCCATTGATAGACGAAGGAAGGCCAGGGTGCCCCGAGCCGCGCGGCGAGTTCGTCCCCCGCAAAGGTCGGATGGATGGGGAAATAGCCGATCTCTGCCCGGCCTTGCGGATGGGGCGCGACCCGGCCGCCCAGATGCTTGACGAGCAGCTGCGCGCCGAGGCAGAGGCCGAGGAACGGCTTGTTCTCTTTCAGGGGGAGGCCGATGAAGTCGATCTCGGTCTGGAGCCAGTCCTCGTCGTCATTGGCGCTCATCGGCCCGCCGAAGATCACCACGCCGTCATGGCCATCGAGCGTCTCTGGGAGCGGATCGCCGAAGCGCGGCCGGCGGATGTCGAGCGCATGTCCGCGCGCGGCGATCAGTCGTCCCACGCGTCCCGGCGACGAATGCTCCTGATGCAGGATCATGAGCACCGGCTGCTTTTCCGCCGGAAGGCCTGTTGCCGGACGGAAGGCGGGCAGTTCGGTCGACGGGCCACGTGCCATCTTTCACATCCCTCCTGTCGCCTCGCCGGCCTCCGCGCTCGTGGCCTGCCGGCGCACATCGGCGGCCACCGCGTCGTCGAGCCCGAGCAGGGCGGCGGCGCGCCAGAGGAGATCGTCTTCGAGTTCCCGGATCGCGCCGTCCGCCTTGGCGATGTCCCAGGCAAGGCGCAGCAGATGCTGCCGAGCGGGAATATCGAGACTGCGGCGCAGCGGCGCGATCAGCGCTTCGATATCCGCATTGCCGCGGTCGGCCATCTCACCTTCGGCAGCGAGCGCTTCCGCATCCTCCGCCGTCAATCCGAACTCGTCCTGAAAGAGATCTTCCAATCGCTGCCATTCGGCCGGCACGATGATGCCGTCGATTCGCGCGATATGGACGAGCAAGGTCGCGAGCGCCAAGCGCTCTTCCCGCGCCACATCATCGGCCGCGTCGTCTACCGGCTGCACGCGGTCGACGAGGTGGCGCACGAAAGAGACGAGGGGAGACGGGCTGTAAGGCGATGCTTTTGGCATGGAATCTACAGTCGAGAGTGACCCATTGCGGATCAGGGTACAAGCGCGCTCCGCAAGGCGACGATGCCCATGCCGATCACAATGGTGGTAAAGCAAGGGCGAGGCCAGGCCAGCCGCTGCACCGCGCGTCAATCTGCCGCCGTCACTCCCTGACGGTCAGGATTTGTCCGAGCGTGGCCGCAAGCCCCTCTTTCGTCCAGGGGCGCCCGTGGTAGGCGATGTAACCGTCGGGCCGCACAAGATAGCCGGTATTGTGTTCCGACCAATAGGCGCGGGCGAAATCCCCGCCCTCGTCGCGCAACACCGTCACTTCGACGAGCGGTGGCACAATGGCGCCGGCGCGCATGATCGCCACGAGCCTGACCTGACGGCCATAGCGGCCCTTCAGCCAGGCGGCGAGCGCCTCCAGCTGCTGCTGCGCCGCGAGACCGGCGTCGGTCGAGACCAGAAGCACGTGCTGGGTGCCGCGCAGGACATCGAAGAGCCTGAGCGGAAAGCCGATCCGATCCTGCGCCAGTCCCCAGGCATCGGGCGCACGGTCGCCCTTATGGGGCGCCTCGGCGGGAATGGCTTCGGCCTCCTCCAGGCCGAGTGGCCCGCCACGATAGGCGACGCGGATCTGCGTGTCCGCGAGCCGATCGACCTGCCCCTTCTCGCGGCCGTAATTCTCGCTCTGCGCGCGCGTGCGGGCGACGACCTCGGCGCCGACCGGTCGCCGCTCCGTCTCATAGCTGTCGAGCAGGGCTGGGGGAGCTGCACCACGCAGCACGTGGGCCAGTTTCCAGGCGAGGTTATAGGCATCCTGGATGCCCGTATTCATGCCCTGCCCGCCTGTCGGCGGGTGGATATGCGCCGCATCGCCTGCGAGGAAGACATTGCCCGACCGGTAGCGCGCGGCAAGTCGCATGCTGATGCGGAACCGCGAGGCCCAGCGCAGGTCGGAGAGACGCGGCTGCCCAGGAACGAGCCGATCGGCGACCGCTTGCAGCTCGACGAGCGACACCTTTCCTTCGCTCTGCAGGCCGTGGTCGGTGCCACCCACCTCGATGCCCGGCGGCGCCAGCATGGAGACCCGATAGCGATTGCGCTCCGGCAGCGGGATGGCGATGAACATATCCGGCGGGCCGTCATCCATGGGCTTCAGCGCGCGCATCGCCATGCCGCGCGGCAGATCCCAATCGATCGCCACATCGCCGAGGGCGAAACTCCAGGGATAGGCATCCCCCTCGAAGGGAATGTCGAGCGCATGGCGCACGGCGCTATGGGCACCGTCGCAGCCGATCACATAACGGAAGACGGCCTCCTCGCGACCTTCGGCCGTTTCGAGCGCGACGGCGACGCCCTCCTCGGTCTGGCGGAGCGCGGCAAGAGCGATGCCCCGCTCGACGACGCCCCCTATGCGATCGAGATGCTCGGCCAGGATCCGCTCGGTCTCGTATTGCGGCACGCCGAGCTCGCCATAGGGCAGATCGGAGAGATCCCGCATCTTGTCCGGAATGACTTGGCCGTTGATGACCGAGCGCAAGCCGGTGATCCACACGCCGGCCTCGACCATCTGCCGGGCGACGCCCATGTCCTCCAGCACCTCGAGGCTGCGGGGCGTCACGCCGATAGCACGGCAATAGGGCAAGGGCTTCTCGAGCCGGTCGATAATGCGGCAGCGCACGCCGTGGCGGGCGAGCTCGGCCGCGAGCGTCAGCCCAACGGGCCCTGCCCCGACGACGAGAACATCCATATTGCGCCGATGCATGCTTCCTCCGAAATGCCGGCTCTCACGCGCGAGCGAGAGCGTTGCGGTCAATTTCTCATATCGGGAAACAAGCTGCCATCAAAATGGCCGCCACGGAACGCGAGGCGGCTATGGGCGAGCCCCCACGCGCGGAAAAACCCGCTTTGGGTGTGAAGAGAAATGGCGAGGAAGGAATGGTGCCGCTTACAGGATTCGAACCTGTGACCCCATCATTACGAATGATGTGCTCTACCAGCTGAGCTAAAGCGGCAATAGCGATCCTCTTATCCGCATTGGGGCCGGCTTGGCAAGAACCGGCCGCATCGACAGCGGCAAGAAATCACCCAAACGTGCGATCCCCCCGTCAGGCGAAACGCCCTGCAACCGGTGGATGGTCGTTCGGCGGCGGCTCATCCAGGTCGGCATCATGGGGGCCGGGATCATCCGGCGGCCGCACGACGGGAAAAACCACCGGCGTCGCTCGTTTGCCGGCCGGGCTCTCGGCTTTTCGCGGACTGCCCGGCTCTTTGCCGTTGGTCGCCGGGGAAGGCTGGGGCTTTGCCGGCGGCTCGACCTCGGCAACCGGTTGCGGCACCTCGGGCTCCGCCTTCTCGTCGGTCCCGGAGGCTGTCTCGTCCTTGGGGGAACTGCCGGGCTCCGGCGCCGCCGGTTCCGCCGGCAAGGGCCCGGCCGGGAGGCTCGCCACCGGCGGCAGGGCAGCGGGCTCGTCACCGTCGGCGATCACGGCGTCGCTGTCCGTCGTGACGCGCGTTCCGATCTGCTCCGCCGGCGTCGTCCAGCGGAAGGCATCCAGCCGGCCGGTGACCGGTGATACGGGCTCCCAGCGATCGGACATCACGCCGTCGGCGATCCAGGTGGGATCGCGCGGCGCACGCGAAGCCCGCCCCAGCCAGTGGCGCAGGGCGGCGGTGGTGCCGTGCTCCGCCTCCTCGATATCCGCCATGAGCAGGCAGGCCCTGACCGTCGGCCGTTCTTCGAGGAGCGGTGCCAGCGTCCGCCTTGCCCGCTCGAACTCGTGCGCCGCAAGCGCCGCTTCGGCAACGGCGAGAACCGACTGCGGATGCCGCGGCTTCAGCCGCGCCAAGGCCTCGGCGCGGGCGAGCCGATCGAGGGTCGAATCCCCCTGGCGCAGATCGAGATACACCGCCGCCACATCCGGATGCGGCTCGATCTTCCAGTTCGCCTCAAGGATCTTCGCGGCCTTGCGCAGATTGCCCTTGGAGGCGAGCAGCCGGCCGGCGAGCGCCGCAGCCGGCACGAGATCGGGCGCGAGCTTCACCGCCGAGAGCACGGCGGTGAGCGCCGCCTCCGGCTCCTTGCCGGCACGGTCGAGGGCATCGGCCGTGAGTAGCACCGCACGCTGGCGGCGAGCGGTCGCCTTGTCGATGGAGCGATGCGCGACGCGCTGCTCGAGCTTGGCGAGGGCGCCACGCCAGTCGCGTTCGGCGGACTGGAATTCGAGCATCGCCTCATTCGCCCAGCCGACGCCGGGCGCGAGCTCCACCGCCTTGGTCACATAGGCGCGGGCGGCGACGGCATCGCCCTTGCGGCGCGCTTCGACGAAAAGGCCGCGCAGGCCGAGCACCCGCGTCTCGGCATCGTCGAGCATTTCGGTGAAGGTCGCCTCGGCGGCCTTGCGGTCGCCGGAAATCTGCGCCGCCTGCGCCTTGAGGAGCAGCGTCAGCGGCTCGCGGCCGAGCCAGCGCTCGGCATCATGGGCATGGCGCCGCGCGGCCGTCGGATCCCCGGCGCCCACCGCTACCATGCCGCGCGATACCGCCACATAGCCGCGGTTGCGGCGCCGAATGCGCGAGGTGAAGGCGATCATGCCCGGCAGGCCGATAATCATGCGCACCAGCGACCAGAGGCAAACCAGCACGAAGGCGAGCGCCAAGATGGCCGCCACAAGCACGGCGAGCGAGGTCTCGATGCGGTAGCCTTGCCAGATTACGGCGACCTCGCCGGGGCGGTCGGCGAGCCAGGATGCGCCAAGGGCAACGAGCGCAAGTAGTGCGAGGAAGGCGAGAACCCGGATCATGGCCTCCCTCCGCCGCCCGTGTTCGCCTGCGGCTCGGTGGCAAGCGCCGCAACGGTGTCATCGGCAAGCTGTTGCGCCGCCTCTTCCACCATCACCCGCCGCTCGAGGCGAGCCCCCCATTCGGCGGAGGCCTGCCGTGCCGGCTCTGGCAGGTTACGCCAGGCCGTGAGCGCCTCTGCCGCATCGCCATCCGCCAGCGCATGGGTCACGGCAGCAACGCCGGCCTCGGTGCTGCCGGACTCGCCATCAACGGGACGGATCCGCACGAGGCCGCGGATGCCGGTCAACAGGCGGTTTGTAAGATCAGTATCGGCGGGAGCTGGGTTCTGCGGCGCCGTCAGCCGCTCCGTCAGGCCCGCGAATTCATCTCTGAGCGCGGCGAGGCTCGGCACCCCGTCCGTGGCCGCCGTGCGCAGCGCACGCAGGCGATCCCCCGGCACGCCGAGCTCCGCGAGCCTGTCGAGGACAGGCGCAAAGGCCTCGTTGCGCGTCACGCGGCTCAAAACGTCCTGGGCCAGGAGAGCCTGCGCGGTCAGGGTGCCGACGCGCCGTGACTGCTCGGTGGCCTCGTTGGAGGAAGCCGCAAGGCGCTGCGGGTTGATCGCCCGCACCGCCGCTTCCATTGTGCCGAGGCGCTGCTCCAGGGCCTGAACGGCTTCCGGCGGAACGCCGGCCTGGGCGCCACTTGTTGATGATTCGAGGGCCCCGACGCGGTTGGCGGCCGCATCCGCCTTCTCTGTCGTCGCAGTGAGGTCCTGACCGAGCTTGGCGATTTGGGACGTCAGATCATTCACGCGCCCGCTCAATGCGTCGAAGTCGCCGCGGCCGACGTCGTTCTCCCGCGCGGCGAGACCGCGCTCCAGCACCGCGAGGCGCGCCGCCGTATTGTCGACCGGCATCATCATCGGCTGAAGGACGATCGTGACGAGCGCACCAGCCACCCCGCCCAGCAGGGCCGCCAAGGCCAGCGAGCGCATGGACGTGCCAGATGGGGGCGCGGACGGCGGCGGATTCTCCGGTTGCTCGGGCCGTGCGACGGGCGGCTCCGATTCGCCGGCTGGGGCTGCCGCAGGTTCTTGAACCGCGGCGGGCGACGGCTCATCCGCCGCACCGGGCGTGTCCGTGGAGGGCGCTGGGGGCGGCGCGCCTTCCCCCGCGGCCGGCGAATCGGCCGATGGCTCTTCCGTCACAGGCGAAGAGCCGGTGCCCGTCTCGGCGGGCGTCGTCTCCTCGACGGAAGCCGGCGTGAGATCGAGGGTGGCCGGACTGCGCCGCAACTTGCCGCGCCCGGGCTGCGCGGGTCGGTTCATGGCCGTTTCGTCGGTCATTCAGCAGCTCCCGGTAGATACATTCGCCTCGCCTGCGTTCGTCGTCGCGGTCATACCATCCAAGCGTGGTTGGTGGCGAGCCGCAACCCGGGCCGGATCAGCCTGATCAGTCGCCGAGCGCGGCGAAGAGCGCCTCTTCCTGCGGTTCGGCGGCCGTCACGATGCGCGCCGCACCGGCGCGAACCAAGGGCTCGGCCACATCGGCCGACAGGCAGACCTGCAGCCCTGCGAGAAATGGCCGCGCAAGACCAGCTGCCTCCGCGAGGGCAAGCGCGGTTTCGGCACTGCGGCGGGAATAGTGGAGAACAGCATCGATCCGCCCCTCACCGAGCGCCGATGCGGCACTCTCCGATAGGGCCGGCAGCGTCTCCGCGGCATAGGCGATCCACGGCACGGGCGTCAGCCCGGCCGCCGCCAAGAGTGCGGCGGTGTCCTCCTTGTGATCGCGGCCCTGCACGAGCAGCAGCCGCGCGCCTGCCGGCAACCGCTGCGCAGCGTGCGCCACGAGGGCATGCCGATCGCCATCGGCGCTTTCGACGTTGCGGAAACCGCGCCCCCGCGCCACCTCGGCCGTGCGGCCGCCGACGGCTAGCAGGGGCAGCTCCTTCAACCCATCCGGAATCGGCGCGGCAAAGGCACTCGGGCTCGTCACCAGCACTGCAGAGAAAGGACCGGCCGGGGGCGGCGCGTCGAGCGGGGCGATCGCCGTCACCGGCGCGAGCACCGCCTCGTGACCGCGCGCCCGCAAACGGGCCGCCGTGCGTTCGCCTGCAGTGCGCGGCCGGAGCACCAGGACGCGCATCAGCTGAGCAGCCCCGGTCCGGCGCGGCCCACAACCTCGCGCCCTGCGTCGGCACCAAGCATGGCTGCGTCGGCCACCGCACCCCGCCGCTCCACCGCGACGGCCTGGCTGCCGTCCGGCGAGAGCAGCAGCCCGCGAAAATGCACCCCATCGCCATCGACTGTCGCGTGGCCGGCGATCGGCGTGCGGCAGGAGCCGTCGAGCACGCGCAGAAAGGCCCGCTCCGCGGCAAGCGCGATGCCGGTCTCGCCATGAGCGATCAACGCAAGCGCCTGAATGGTCGTCGCGTCGCCGGCGCGTGTGACGAGCGCGATGGCGCCCTGCCCCACCGCCGGCAGGAAACTGTCGACGTCGAGGATGGCGGTCGCCTCGCCCTCGCGCCCCAGGCGCTTGAGGCCGGCGAGAGCGAGCAGTGTCGCGTCGATATCGCCACGCTCGATGCGGGCAAGGCGCGTGCCGACATTGCCGCGCAGGAGAGTGACGACAAGGTCGGGCCTGAGGCGCCGCACCTGTGCCTGCCGGCGCAGCGAAGCGCTGCCGACGACGGCGCCGGCCGGCAGGGCGGCAAGGCTCTCGGCGCGGCGGCTGATGAACACGTCGCGCACATCTTCGCGCGGCAGAAAGCCGGCGATCACCAGGCCGTCGGGCAGGTCTGTCGGCAGATCCTTGGCGGAATGGACAGCGAGGTCGATTCGGCCCTCCATCAGCGCGATATCGAGCTCCTTGGTGAAGAGCCCCTTGCCGCCCGCCTCGGCGAGCGCCCGATCCTGGATGCGGTCGCCGGTTGTCGTCATGGCAGAGAGCAGCAACGCCTCGGGAGCAAGGCCGCTGGCCGCGGCAAGGCGGGCGCGCGTCTCCTCGGCCTGGGCCAGCGCCAGCGGGCTGCTGCGTGTGCCGATGACCAAGCGATCAGGGATGGAAAACGCCAAAACGTGACTCCAAGGATCAACCAGACTGTGGACGACGGCCGAACGGAAGCCGTCTCAATGATATCTGCCGTGTTGGCGGATCGTCGATCATGAGACTATAGGTGGATCGGGGGCATTTCCGAAACTGCGACGCGGAACCGCCGGTCCCGTGCTTTGGTGCTCATGCGTATACTGGGTCTGGAGACCACCTGCGACGAGACGGCCGCGGCCGTCGTCGAAAACGGCGAGGACGGGCGCGGCCGCATTCTCGCCAACGAAATCCGCAGCCAGATCGCTGATCACGCGGCCTATGGCGGCGTCGTGCCGGAAATCGCCGCGCGCGCCCATGTCGAAGTTCTCGACGGATTGATCGCCCGTGCGCTGGCCGAGTCCGGGCTCGAGCTCGCGGACATGGACGGCATTGCCGCCGCCGCCGGCCCCGGGCTCATCGGCGGCGTCATCGTCGGCTTGACCGCCGGCAAGGCGCTCGCGCTCGTGGCCGGCAAGCCGCTGATCGCCGTCAACCATCTGGAAGCGCATGCGCTGACGGCGCGGCTCACGGACGGCATCGGTTTTCCCTATCTGCTGCTGCTCGCGTCGGGCGGGCATACCCAGCTCGTCTGCGTGCGCGGCGTCGGCGATTACGTGCGCCTCGGCACGACGGTCGACGATGCGATCGGCGAGGCCTTCGACAAGACGGCCAAGATGCTGGGACTGCCCTATCCGGGCGGCCCGGAGGTGGAGAAGGAGGCGCTGCGCGGCGATCCCGAGCGCTTCGATCTGCCGCGCCCCATGCTGCGACGCGAGGTGCCGAACTTCTCGCTCTCCGGTCTCAAGACGGCGGTCAGGCTGGAGGCCGAGCGCATCGCGCCGCTCAGCGCGACTGACGTGGCCGATCTCTGTGCCTCCTTCCAGGCGGCCGTCGTCGATGTCATCGTCGATCGCAGCCGCGTGGCGCTGCGCGCCTTCCAGGCGGAGGCAGGCCGGCCGACCGCACTCGTGGTGGCCGGCGGCGTCGCGGCCAACCAGGCGATCCGCGGCGCGCTGACGCGCTTCGCCACCGAGGCGGGCCTCCGGCTGGTCACGCCGCCGCCGGCGCTCTGCACCGACAATGGCGCCATGATCGCCTGGGCAGGCCTGGAGCGTCTGAGGCTCGGCCTCACCGATGACCTCACGACGCCAGCGCGTGCCCGCTGGCCTCTGGAGCCGGCCGAAGAGGCGCCCGAGGTCGAGCCGACCGGCGTCTGACGCATTCAGACGGCGGCCTGCGAGATGGCACGGCCTCTTTCGGCGCGGAGAGATCGGCGCTAAGCAAGGCTTACGTCGGCTGCGCTGCCGACAAGGAGCCCAAGCCCATGGAAACGTCCGACGTCAGAGCTCGTTACGTCATCGAGCCGCCGCCTGTGCCGTGCCTGCCCGTCATCGGCACGGATGCCGTCTTCCCCATCCGCCGCGTCTATTGCGTCGGGCGCAATTTCGCCGCCCATGCCATCGAGATGGGGCACGACCCGGAAAAGGAGCCGCCGTTCTTCTTCCAGAAGAATCCGGACAACGTCTTTGTCGGTGGGGATTTCCCCTATCCGCCGCAATCGAACGACGTGCATTTCGAGATCGAGATGGTGGTCGCTCTGGGCCAGGGCGGCCGTGATATTCCGCTGGCACGGGCACTCGATCATGTCTTCGGCTATGCGGTCGGCTTGGACATGACGCGCCGCGATCTGCAGGGCAAGGCCAAGGACATGGGCCGCCCCTGGGAGGTCGGCAAGGCCTTTGAGCGCTCCGCCCCCTGTGGTCCCGTCAAACCCGCCTCGGCGGTCGGTCATCCGAGCGACGGCGCCATCTGGCTCGACGTCAACGGCGAGCGCCGCCAGACGGGCGATCTCAACCAGATGATCTGGAAGGTGCCGGAGATCATCACCTATCTGTCGGGCCTGTTCACCCTGGCCCCCGGCGATCTCATCTTTTCCGGCACGCCGTCGGGCGTCGGCCCCGTTGCCAAGGGCGACATCATGAAGGGGCATGTGGACGGCGTCGGCGACATCGAATTCCGCGTCGCCTGACAAAACGCCCCGGTCCCGTTCAGCCGCGCAGCTCTTTCGCATAGGGCAGATCGGCGCCGCGCCGGCCGCAGGTGATGCGCGCTGCGCTCGCCGCATAGGCCAGCATCGCCGCGGCGAATGTCGGCTCGAGGCTCTGCAGCGCCGATCGCGACAGCCGGTCGGCGGCATCGAGAAAGGCGAGCAGGGCGGCGTGGAAGGAATCGCCCGCGCCCACGGTGTCGACCACCGCCACCGGCTCGACCGGCCGCTCGATCTCGCCGAAAGCGCCGAAGGCGAGCACGGGATCCGCGCCGCGCGTTACGATGACGAGCGGCACGCCCGAAGCACGCCATTCCCGTGCCAGGGCACGCGGATCAGCCTCGCGGCCGAAGGCGAGCGCAATATCTTCGGCGCTCACCTTCACGATCCCCGCAAAGCCTGCAATGCGCCCGAAACGGGACCGCCAGGCCGCAGAATCGCGGATGAGGCCTGGCCTCACATTGGGATCGAAGGAGATGACGCAGCGGTCCGCATGTTCCGCCGCAAAACGCTCGATCGCCGTGCCGGTGGGCTCGAGCGCCAGCGCGTAGGAGCCGACCGCGATGCAGGAGACCGAGGCGGGCAGATCCCGCGGCAGGTCACGCTCATCGAGATCGTAGTCGGCGGCTTCGTGATTGCGGAAGCTGTAATCGACAGTACCGTCCGTGGCGGTGGAGACGACACTGAGCGGTGTCGGCCGGTCGGATCGCTTGACGAAATCCGTCGACACGCCCTCCGCCACCAGGCTGTCCCTGAGGTGGCGGCCGAAGGCGTCGCCGGAGAGAGCGCCGAGAAAAGCGACAGGACGGCCGAGGCGTGCGAGGCCGACCGCGAGATTGAAGGGCGAGCCACCGGGCACGCCGCGCATAACGATCTGCGACCGCTCGACCGTCGCAAAGCAATCGACGAGTGCCTCGCCGCAGACGACGAGATGCGGACTGATGTCGGTTCCCATCCTCGATACCCGCACCTGTTCCTGCCGCCGCCAAACGTGGTCCGCCACGCTCGGCCGCGCGGGATCCTAAAGCGTTCTCGCGCGAAGTGGATACCGGTTCACGTCAAGAAAGGCGACTGATCGATGTCGCCAAAATCCACGGGACGGTGACCGCACGGTGATCGAATCAGGATTTCGCAGCGTGTTCGGGTTTGCCCTTGCGCTTCGTCGAAGCCATGTCGTGGAGCTCTTTCTCGCTCATCGACTTGGCCATCGATTTGGACGCGCCTTTCAGCTCGCTGGTCTTCTTTTCGCCGCGCTTGACGGCAAGCGCCGCCCCGGCGGCCTTCTGCTGGGCTTTCGATTTGGCGGGCATCGATACCTCCCTGCTTCCGCGGCAGAGGCCCGGGCATCATTCAGCACGAGCGTGACCGCTGAACCGAAAACGTCGCAGGGACGGATTTGTTCGAAATGACGGCCGACCGTCGTCCAGTGGGGGAGGAGACCGCGCTATCCCGCCAAGCGGTCCCGCGTCACCGACAGCCGGATCGTCAGCCCGTCCGGCTTCCATTCGCGCAGGATCTCGCCACCGAGCTGGCCTTTCACGGTCGCGCGGGCGAGCAGGCTGCCGAAGCCTTCACTGCCTGTCCCCGTCTCGGCGTCGACAGGCGGCCCGCCCTGCTCCTGCCATTTCAGGACGAAGCACGGCCCCTCCTCGAAGCACTCGACCTTGATACGACCGGTCGGCATCGACAGGGCGCCGTATTTGGCGGCATTGGTCGTGAATTCGTGCAGAAGCAGCGCGAAGCTGGTGACGGCCGTGCCGGTGATCTCGATATCGGGCCCGCTGACCGAAATGCGCGCGTCCTCCCGTGCCTCCTCGTCGTAAGGGGAGACAATCGTTCTGAGTAGCGCGTGCAGCATGGTGGACGGCTCGGCGCGGCGGCCGTCATCCAGGATCTTCGGCAGGGTCAGCGCATGGGCGCGCGCCAAGGCGCCGAGCCGCTCCCGCACGGCATTCGCCAGTTCCTGCGGGGTCTTGGCCGAGCGCGCGCTCAGCGTGACCACGCTCGCCGAGAGCGTGAAGAGGTTCTTGACCCGATGGTCCATTTCCCGCAGCAGCAGCTGCTGGCGCTCTTCCGCGCGCTTTCGCTCGGTGATGTCGCGGGCGATCTTGGACGCACCGATGATGGTGCCGAAGGCATTCTTGACCGGAGATACCGAGAGCGACACGTCGACCAGGGTGCCGTCCTTGCGCTGCCGGATCGTGTCGTAGTGCTCGATACGCTCGCCACGACGAATGCGATCGAGAATGGCCGGCTCGTCATCGTGCCGCTCGGCCGGAACGAGGATGGTGACGGGCTTGCCGATGATCTCCTCGGCCGTGTAGCCGAATAGCCGCTCCGCGCCTTGGTTCCAATCGGTGATGACGCCGTCGAGATCCTTGGCCAGGATCGCATCGTCTGACGACTCGATGATTGCCGCGAGCCGATAGGCGGCCCGGCTGTTCACGTCACGGCTCGAGATGTCCACGAGCATGTTGACGGCGCCGACGAGCTCGCCCGAGCTACCAAAGAGCGGCATCGGATAGGGAGCGAAGGGCACCCTGCTGCCGTCCGGCCTTTCGGCGATGGCCTCCATGCCGAAGACCGGCCGCTTTTGCTTCAAGGCCATGGCCATCGGGCATTCGTCGTGGGGCAGCGGCGTGCCGTCTGGCCAGTAGAGCTTCCAGGAGCCGCAGAACTCGCTACGGTCGAGTTCGGGCGCCACGCCCCAGAGTTCGACCGCGGCGGCGTTGTAGAAGGTAATCCTCCCGGCGGCGTCCGTGGCGTAGATCGCGGCCGGAACCGCTTGAAGGATGGACTCGGCCGTGGGGGAGCCGGCCTCCATAGCGAGCAGCCGACGACGCTGGGCCGTGTTGTCGCGGAAGACATTGACGGCGCCGACGACATGCCCCGCGTCGTCCGTAATCGGTTCGATATTGACGAGCGCAACAATACGGCTGCCGTCGGGACGTTCGATCACGACGTCCTGATCGCGCAGACCATGACCCGTCGCGATAACCGCGGCCATCGGGCATTCTGCATGAGGAACATGATCCCCGCCCAGCTTGTAGAGACGATAGGAGCCGCAGAAGCGCTCCG
Source organism: Chelatococcus sp. GCM10030263 (assembly GCF_042666455.1). NCBI lineage: Bacteria > Pseudomonadati > Pseudomonadota > Alphaproteobacteria > Hyphomicrobiales > Chelatococcaceae > Chelatococcus > Chelatococcus sp. GCM10030263. The sequence goes on from NZ_JBHTDB010000002.1 coordinate 44,431, forward strand.
CCGGGTCGCCGATGACGGGTTTCCGCCCCCAAAGCTCCGCCGCGGCACGATTGTAGCGGACGATCAAACCGTTCCGATCACAGACATAGACCCCTACCGGCAGCAGATCGAGGAGCTGGTCCGGCTGGTGCAGGACCTGGTCATCGAGCAAGGCGCGCAGTGCTGGCAAGAGTTCCGAACTGTCCGTGATATCTGTCATCGCCGCTCCGGAGGGTATGATCCCCGCACGGAAGCCGTCAGGGTGTAGACCGCTGCTAGTCAACGGACCGCTTAAGCGCAAAGAGTACCTTAAAAGTTGGTAAAAGGACAGGTCTCATCGCTGCGGCCGAGAAACAGCGCGATTGCCCCCGCGGCGAACGACCTTCGTCCGTGGCCGTTTCGCAAGCAGCTGAACTAGCGCGCGATAACCCGCCGAATGGCGGTCCCGCTCGCGCCGGGCAGTGGACATCGCCTATGCGCGGCTATAGTGCGGCGGAGTTGGCTCGCAGGGTGATATCCGTGTCCGGAACCGTTGAAGTCCTCGGCGTCTCCAAGCATTTTGCCGCCCATCGCGCGGTCGACGATATCTCCTTCGTCGTCGAGAGCGGCGAGTTCTTCTCGCTGCTTGGCCCCTCCGGCTGCGGCAAATCGACGACGCTCAGAATGCTGAGCGGCTTCGAGGCGCCGGATTGCGGCTCGATCCGCATCGCCGGCCAGGATATGACCGACGTGCCGCCCTACCGGCGGCCGACCAATATCGTCTTTCAGCGCTGGGCTTTGTTTCCGCACATGACGGCCGAGGCGAATATCGCCTTCGGACTGGAAGCCGAGCGGCTGCCGAAGCCCGAGATCCGCCGCCGCGTCGGCGCGGCCCTGGAACTCGTCGGCCTCACCGATCTCGGCCGGCGCAAGCCCGCGCAACTGTCCGGCGGCCAGATGCAGCGTGTGGCGCTCGCCCGGGCGCTCGTGAAACGGCCGAAGGTTCTCCTGCTCGACGAGCCGCTCAGCGCGCTCGACCTGAAGCTCCGCCACCAGATGCAGATCGAGTTGAAGCGCATTCAGCAGGAGACCGGCACCACCTTCATCTTCGTGACCCATGACCAGGGCGAGGCCCTCGCCATGTCGGACCAGGTCGCGGTGATGAATGCCGGCCGCATCGAGCAGATCGCCTCGCCGCAGACGCTCTATGACGCGCCGGCCACGCGCTTCGTCGCGAGTTTCATCGGCCACGCCAATCTCCTGCCCGTCAGCGTCGTCGCCTGTGAGGGCGAGACCGCGCGCGTCGCCTTCGCCGGGCAGGAATTCGCCTGCATTGTCGGCGAAGCGCCGCAAGGCCGGGAAGGGCTTCTCGTGCTGCGTTTCGAGCTCGTCCGCATAGCCGGGCCGGGCGCCGCGCTCGCGGCTTCGATCAAAGGCACCGTGCGCCAGGCGATCTTCGCGGGCTCGACCGTGCAGTATGTCGTGCGCCTTAACGCAGGCGACATCGAGATGACCGTCGAGCAGCCCTACGGCGCGACCGGTCCTCTGATCGCCCAGGGCGAGGCCGTTACCCTCGGTTGGAATGCCGGCGACGGCCGGCTCTTTCCCGCCTGAAATCCGGCAGGCCACGATGTCCCCCTCAGGCCCGAGGCGCGCGGCGCGCCTGCCGCGTTTCGCGAACCATCCAAAGGAGCCTTGCGAGATGCCGTTGCGCGCGGGCTGCGAAAAGTGATGACATCATCGCGGTCGGCCGCCCCCAAAGACGCGCCGTCACGATCGTTTTGGCTAGGCTCTGCTCAGGCGGTGAAATCGGATGGCAGCCACTTCGGCGGCAAAGGAACAAGCGACACGTGCGGTCGTGGTCGGCGCGGGTATCGTCGGCGCCTGTTGCGCCTATGCGCTCCGGCGGGCTGGCTTCGACGTTCTTCTGATCGAGAAGGACGAGCCCGGCCGGGCCGCGTCCTACGGCAATGCCGGCAGCATCGGCCTTGCCTCGACACCGCCGCTCGGCATGCCGGGCATGCTCAAGGGCGTGCCGCGCATGCTGCTCGACCCAAGGCATGCGTTGATCATCCGCTGGAAACACCTGCCGCGCGTCCTGCCCTGGTTCCTCAAATTCGCGCAGACCTTGAAGCCCGAACGGGTGGAGGCGATCAGCCACGCCCGCGCCGCCCTGCTCGCCCATGCGGGCGAGGCCTATGACGACCTCTTGGCCGAGATCGGCCGGCCGGAACTGATCTATGGCAACGGCCTCATCGCGGCCTTCGAGACGGACGAGACTTTCGCCAAGGCCCGCTACGGCATGGAGCTGCGCCGCCGCACCGGCATCGCGCTGCGCGAGATGAACGCCGCGGAGCTCAAAGCGATCGAGCCGGCCCTGTCGGACAAGGTGCGGAAGGGCATCTTCTTTCCCGATGTGCGCACGACCACAAATCCGCTGCGGCTGACGGAGGCGATCGTCGCGGCTTTCCGGGCGCGCGGCGGCGAGCTCGCAAAGGAGACGGTGCTCGCCTTCGAAGGTGGCGATGCGGGCATAGGGGCCGTCGTCACGGATCGCGGCCGGCATCCTTGCGACCTCGTCGTGATCGCGGCGGGCGCCTGGTCGCGGCGCCTGGTGCGTGATCTCGGCGACGCGATCCCGCTGGCAGCCGAGCGCGGCTATCACATCATGATCGGCGAACCGCAGGTTTTGCCGAAGACGCCGATCGTCTCGGGCGATCGCAATGTGTCGATCACGCCCATGGAGGGTGACCTGCGCATGTCGACCATGGCCGAGTTCGCCGAAATTGATGCACCACCGGACCACGAACGGGCGCTGCGGATCTTCGAGGGCGCGGCGGACCTCATTCGCGATCTCGAGGTTAAGGTTGCGAGCCGCTGGGTCGGCTCACGCCCCTCGACCCCGGATTCGCTGCCGGTGATCGGCCGCTCGCCGCGCGTGCCGAATGTGCTCTACGCCTTCGGCCACGGCCATCTCGGCGTCACCTTCGGCGCGATAACAGGCAGGCTGATCGCGCAACTCGCCCGGCACGACCAGCCCAATATCGACATCTCCCCCTACCGGCCCGATCGCGACTATGCGGGCGGCCACCTCATGCATCGCCTGACGGGGAAAGCCAGCTGAACGGGGCTTTGCGGCGCGGAGCCGATGGCAGCGCAACATCGCCGGTCTGCTCGGTCGGCTCGGTCGGCTGCAACGTCATGCGGCGCCTTGCCGTGAGCCGGTAGCGTACTACCGGACGATATGCCCTCTGGACCTGCACCCCTTCTGCTAGATATGGCATTCTGCGCAGACCCCGTGGATCCGGCTCCTGCGGGGCGGATGGTTCACGGCCGAGCCGCACGATACGAGAGACGTCCTGGATGAAGTTTGCTTTCGAGCAGAAGATCGAGCCGGCGCTTTACGGACTACTGGCCGTTCTAGTGGTCCTGCCCTTCCTTGCCGACCTCTTCATGCCGCTGGGCACGGCCATCTGGGTCGTCTATCTCCTCCCCACCGTCCTTGCCTATCTCGTCTCGCGGCCGCTCGTGCCGCCCGGCATCGCGGCGATCGCCACCGTCCTCGTGACCATCGGCTTTCTGCTCGCGCCCCCCGGTGTGGATCCGGACGTCGCGCAGAACAACCGGATGCTGGGTGTATTGACCGCCTGGGTCATCGGCATCACCGGCTATTTCTTCATCAAGAACAAGCTAGCGGTTCGCCGGCAGGAATGGCTGCAGGCGGGACAGGTGGGCCTTGCGGAGGTGACCCGGGGCGAGCAGCGGCTCGAGCAGCTCGGCCAGAATATCCTGCGCTTCCTGGCGGATTATCTCGGCGCCCAGGCCGGTGCCCTGTTCATCGAAAACGGTGAGGGCTACCACCGGTCCGGCGTCTATGGAGTGCCGGCCGATGCCCCTGTTCCCGACCGTATCCGGCCGGGCGACGGCCTGCTGGGCCAAGCGGCGAAGGACGGACGCAGCTTTCTCGTTCATCCGGTGCCGGACGACTATCTCTACTTCGGTTCGAGCCTCGGGCAGGGCAAGCCGCGGCACCTGCTGATCGCGCCCGCGAAAGCGGACGGTGTGACCAACGCGGTCTTCGAGCTCGGCTTCATGAAGCGACCCGACGAGGCCCATCTGGAACTGCTCGAACGGCTTGCGGAATCGATCGGCGTGGCCGTGCGCTCCGCCAAATACCGCACCCGTCTTCAGGAATTGCTGGAGGAGACGCAGCAGCAGGCCGAGGAACTCCAGGCGCAAAGCGAAGAGCTGCGGGCGGCCAACGAGGAACTCGAAGAACAAAGCCGCTCGCTGCGCGAGTCGCAGGCCCGGCTCGAAACTCAGCAGGCGGAGCTCGAACAGACGAATACGCAGCTCGAAGAACAGACCCAGTTGCTCGAAGTGCAGCGCGACGACCTGAGCCGCGCCCAGGCGGCCCTCCAGGCCCAGGCGCGTGACCTCGAACAGGCGAGCCGCTACAAGTCCGAATTCCTCGCCAATATGTCCCACGAGCTGCGCACGCCGCTGAACTCGCTGCTGATCATGGCGCGGCTTCTGGCCGACAACCGCCACGGCCGTCTCACGGCGGACGAGGTCAAATATGCCGAGACGATCGAGACCTCCGGCAACGACCTGCTCGTCCTCATCAACGACATCCTCGATATTTCCAAGATCGAGGCCGGACGGCTGGAGCTGCAGCCCCATTCGATGCGGGTCTCGCAGATCGTCGACAAGCTCAAGGACGGCTTCCAGACGATTGCGGCCGGCAAGGGCCTCGTATTTCGCACCGAGGTGCAAGCCGGGGCACCGATTGAAGTCGAGACTGACCCGCAGCGGCTGGAGCAGGTTCTCAAGAACTTCCTGTCGAATGCAATAAAGTTCACCGAGGCAGGCGACGTCGTCCTGAGCGTTGCCAGGCGCGGCGGCGATCGTGTCGCCTTCACCGTGCGCGACACCGGCGTCGGCATCCCGGCCGAGGAGCAGGAGGCGATCTTCGAGGCCTTCCGGCAGGCGGACGGAACCGTCAGCCGAAAATACGGCGGCACCGGGCTCGGCCTGTCGATCTCGCGCGAGCTCGCACGCCTTCTCGGGGGCGAGATCGAGGTCGAGAGCACGGTCGGGCAAGGCAGCGCCTTCACCCTGGTCGTTCCCGAGGTTTACGACGCCAAACAGGTGCAGCCGCGCGCGTCCGTCGCCGCACTGGGCTCGGTCCGGGCTCCGGCCCTACAATGGCCGCCGGCTGGCGGCTCGTCGACCGATGCCGGCGGCAGCCCACCGCCCGTTGCCCGCCCACGGCCGATCGAGGATGACCGCGAGCGCCTCAGCGGCGACAGCCGCGTCATCCTCGTGGTCGAGGACGACCTGGCCTTCGCCCGCATTCTTTGCGACCTCGCGCACGAGCTCGGCTTCCAATGCCTCGTCGGCGAAACGGCGGAGGAAGGCCTGCTGCTCGCCCGGCAATATCTGCCGCATGCGGTTATTCTCGATGTCGGGCTTCCCGATCATACGGGATTGTCCGTTCTCGATCGCCTGAAACACGACCTGCGCACCCGCCACATTCCAGTCCATGTGGTCTCAGTCAGCGATTACACACAGACCGCGCTCTCCTTCGGCGCGGTGGGCTATATGCTGAAGCCCGTCAAGCGCGAGCAGCTGGTGCAGGCACTGGAAGGTCTCGAAACGCGTCTGGCGCAGCGCATGCGCCGCGTGCTGATCATCGAGGATGACGCCGAGCAGCTCGACAGCATTCGGCTGCTGCTCGCCTCGCGCGATGTGGAGACGGTCGGGGCACAGACCGCCGCGGACTGTCTGGCGCTGCTCAAGGCCGACACCTTCGATTGTATGGTGCTCGACCTTCGCTTGCCGGACACCTCGGGCTTCGACCTCCTGGAACAGCTCAGTCGGGACGATAGTTTCGCCTTCCCGCCCGTCATCGTCTACACCGGCCGCGACCTCACGCAGGATGAGGAACTCCGTCTCAGGAAGTTCTCCAAGTCCATCATCATCAAGGGCGCCAAATCTCCCGAACGTCTTCTCGACGAGGTGACGCTTTTTCTTCACCAGGTCGTTTCGGAGCTTCCCGAAAACCAGCAGAGAATGCTGGCGAAGGCACTCAACCGGGATTCCGCGCTCGAAGGCCGGCGCGTGCTGGTCGTCGAAGACGACGTGCGCAACGTCTATGCACTCACCAGCCTGTTCGAGCCACATGGCGCCATCGTGCAGATCGCCCGCAACGGGCGCGAGGCCATCGAGGCACTGGAGCGGGCCGCTGACGGCGCGCCGTCCATCGACCTCGTGCTGATGGACGTGATGATGCCGGAAATGGACGGCCTCACGGCGACCCGCCAGATCCGGAGCCGTCCGCAGTGGCGCAATGTTCCGATCATCGCGCTGACGGCGAAGGCCATGGCGAGCGACCAAGAGCAATGCCTCGCGGCCGGCGCGAACGACTATCTGGCCAAGCCGCTCGACATCGACAAGCTGCTCTCGCTCGTCCGCGTCTGGATGCCACGGTAGGGTGGGGGCTGTGTCGAAACCAGCCGAACAGATCGAGATCGCGTTGCTGCTGGAGGCGATCTATCAACGCTACCAGTACGATTTCCGCGGCTATTCGCTGGGTTCCGTGACGCGCCGCCTGGTTCAGGCGCAACACCATTTCGGCTGTCGCAGCCTGTCGATGCTTCAGGAGAAGGTGCTGCACGAACCCGCCATGCTGCCGAAGCTCCTCGACTTCTTGACCATTCAGGTCAGCGAGATGTTTCGCGACCCGTCGTTTTTCCGCACCTTGCGCGAGAAGGTCGTGCCGCATCTGAAAACCTATCCCTCGCTCAAGGTCTGGGTCGCGGGCTGCGGCGAGGGCGAGGAACTCTATTCGCTCGCCATCCTGTTCCGTGAAGAGGGCATCGAGGACCGCACGATCTTCTATGCGACGGAGCTCAATCCGACCGCCCTGAAGAAAGCCGAAGCCGGGATCTATGCGCTCGACCGCATCGCCCTCTTCACCGAAAATCATCGCAACTCGGGCGGCCGGTCATCGTTGTCGGACTACTACACGGCCGCCTATGGAGCGGCGGTTTTCGACAAGACGCTTCGCTCGCGGGCCGTTTTCGCGCAGCACAATCTGGTGGCGGACCACGTCTTTGCGGAGGTGCAGCTCGTGTCCTGCCGCAATGTACTCATCTATTTCAACCGTGACTTGCAGGACCGCGCGATCGGACTGTTCAAGGACGCGTTGGTGCGGGGCGGTTTTCTCGGCCTCGGAGCCAGGGAGAGCCTGCGATTTTCGCGTCACGCCGACAGCTTTGCGGATTTCGCCCCGACGGAGCGCATCTATCGCAGAACTGCCTCCCTTGCCGCTGACATGGAGCTCGGCCATGGCCTCGCCTGAACGGGTCAAGTTCCTGCTGGTGGATGATGTCGAGGAGAACCTTCTCGCACTCGACGCGCTGCTGCGCCGCGAGGGCCTGGAGCTCATCAAGGCGCGCTCCGGCACGGAGGCGCTCGAACTCCTGCTCGTCCATAATTTCGCGCTGGCCTTGCTCGATGTTCAGATGCCCGGAATGGACGGCTTCGAACTCGCGGAACTGATGCGCGGCACGGAGCGGACACGACGCGTCCCGATCATTTTCATCACCGCCGTGGCGACAGACGAGCGGCGCCGCTTCCGCGGCTACGAGGCGGGAGCGGTGGATTACCTCCTGAAGCCGGTCGATCCGCAGATGCTGCGGACCAAGGCCGAGGTCTTCTTCGAGCTTGCGCGCCAGCAGGAGGAGCTCGCGCGCCAACGTGACGAACTGCGGGCCGGCGCCGACCGGCTGAGCGCCGCGCTCCGCCGCCTCCAGGCGCACGGCGACAATTCGCCCTTGGCCATGGTCGAGTTCGATGCCGAGATGCGCGTGATCGGCTGGTCGAAGGGTGCCGAGCGCATCTTCGGCTGGAGCGCGCCGGAAGTCGTCGGCAGACGCGCCGTCGATCTACGCTGGGTGCATGAGGACGATGCGGCGGATTTCGCCGCCCTCTCGGCCGACATGCTGGCCGGCGAGGCGACCCGTGGCGTGCACGTCAACCGCAGCTACCGCAAGGACGGGTCGCTTATCGAATGCGAGTGGTATAACTCCGCGCTCCTGGACGGGACGGGCAAGCTCGTCTCGGTCAATGCGCAGATCCTCGACATCACCGAACGCAAGCGCGCCGAGGAGACGCAACGCCTGCTCATCGGTGAGCTCAACCACCGCGTCAAGAATACGCTCGCCACCGTCCAGGCGATCGCCACCCAGACGCTGCGCCATTCCACGTCACCCGGCGATTTCGCGGACAACTTTTCAGGCCGGATCCAGGCGCTGGCGCGCGCCCATTCGCTTCTGAGCGAGGCAACCTGGCAAGGCGCTCAACTGGCCGAGCTCATCCAGGATCAGTTGCGGCTCGGGACCCTTGATGAGGCGCGCCTCACCGCCTCCGGGCCACAGGTTCGGCTGGCGCCGCAACTCGCACTGCATATGGCGCTGGTGCTGCACGAACTCGGCACGAATGCGAATAAATACGGCGCCCTGTCGACCGAGCGCGGGCACATCGCCGTCAACTGGACCGTCGACGATGGCTTTCTTACCCTGAGCTGGGCGGAGCGCGGCGGCCCGGCCGTCACGGCCCCGACGAGACGCGGCTTCGGCACCACGCTGATCGAGCAGAGCATAAAGGCCGAAGGCGGCGCGGCGCATGCCTCCTACCGCGCGGATGGCATGACCTGGGACATCAGGCTGCCCCTGCCGTCGACGCCGGCCTCCGAGACCCGGCGGCAAGCTTCACCACTGAGGGCTGCCAAATCCGTTCAGGATGGCTCTTCCGGGGACGAGGTGCCGGGGCGGATCGCCGGCCGGCGCTTTCTGATCGTGGAGGACGAGCCGCTCGTGGCGCTGGAGCTCGCCACGATCCTGGAAGAGGCCAAAGCCGAGGTCGTCGGGCCTGCTGGAACGGCCGAACAGGCCCTCAAAATCATCGAGGGTGAGCGCCTCGACGGAGCGCTGGTCGACGGCAACCTGCACGGGCGGCCTGTCGACGATGTCGCCGCCGCGCTGACGCGTCGCAAGGTGCCCTTCCTTTTCGTCAGCGGCTATGGTCGAGAAAACCTGCCACGCGCCTTCCTCGGAACGACGGTGATCACCAAGCCCTTCAAGCATCACGAGCTTATCGAGGCCGCATCGCGGTTGTTTCCGCCGGCCGGGGATGTCGTGAAGCTGCGGAAATAGGGGCGGAGGTCGCTCGCCACCGCCCGCTCACGAGAGGCATTCGGCAAAGAGCGTCGTGAGGCGCGTCCAGTGGCGTTCGGCGCCCTGCTCGTCATAAACGCCGTGGTCGGAGACCGCCCAGCCGTGGGCCATGCCGACATAGTTCTCGACTATATGGTCGACCTCCGCGGCGCGCAACGCCTCGGCGAGCCGCGCCGACTGCTCCGGCGGAAAACTCCGGTCGACGCCGGCGGAGCCGATATAGACGCGCCCCTTGATCGACGAGACCAGGCGATGCGGACTGTCCGGCGTGTCGCTTGCCAGATTGCCGCCGTGGAAGCTCGCGGCCGCAGCGATGCGGTCGGGATAGGCGGCCGCCGCCGTGAGTGCGCGTCCGCCGCCCATGCAATAGCCGACGACGCCGATCTTGCCCGTGGCGCCCGCCCGCGTGATCGCCTCGATGAAGGAGCCGCTGTCGCGCCGGTTCTTGTCCGACGTCGTCTCTTTCATCATGCGCATGATGGTGTCGCGGGTCTCCGGATCCGAGAAGGCGGTCTTGGCGTCGAGCGGCCCGTAGTCGCCGAAGCGATAGAAAAGATCGGGGATGAGCACGACATAGCCCGCGCCGGCAAGCCGCGCGCCCATGTCGTCGAGCGCCGGTCGCAGCCCGAAAGCATCCATGTAGAGAATGACGCCCGGCTGCGCGCCGGCCGGAGGCTTCACTGGCAGGAAGAGGCTCGCCTTGGCGACGCCGTCCTCGGTGCGGATCTCGATCTCTTGCTTGGCCATGACAGCCTCCATTGTCTCATCGCCTGCGGCGCTGGCGGATGCCCGCGGCGCGTCGTCGCCACTGTGGCCGGAGCGCACACCGCCGGGCAAGGTCATGGATTGCCGCATTGCCCCGAGCCCGTGGCTGGGCAATATGCGCCTATGACGTCTCGCGACCTCGCCGTCCTGGTCATCGATGAGAACCGCATCCGCGCCTCGATCATCGAGGCGGGGCTACGCGAGGCCGGCCACGAGAACGTCACCGTGGTGCATGAGATCGACGGTATCGCGCGGCGCATCGCGGAGATCAATCCGGATGTCATCGTCATCGACCTCGGCAATCCCAACCGCGACATGCTGGAGAACATGTTCCAGCTGTCGCGCGCCGTGAAACGGCCGATCGCCATGTTCGTCGACCATTCCGATCTCGCCTCGATCGAGGCGGCGGTGGAGGCCGGCGTCTCGGCTTATATCGTCGACGGGCTGAAAAAGGAGCGGGTCAAGCCCATCCTGGACACGGCGGTAAGCCGCTTCAACGCCTATTCCCGCCTGATGCGCGAGCTCGATGACGCGCGCAGCGAGCTCGAGAACCGCAAGCTGATCGAACGCGCCAAGGGCATTCTCATGAAATCGCGGGGGCTCTCCGAGGACAAGGCCTATGCGCTCCTGCGCAAGACGGCCATGAACCAGAACCGCAAGATCGTGGAGATCGCCCAGAGCCTGACCACCGCAGCGGGGTTGCTCGAGCCGGGAGACGACGAATGAGCGAGCGCCACACGATCACCGCCGGCTTCATGCCGCTGCTCGACAGCGCGCTCATTGTCGCCGCCAAGGAAAAGGGCTTCGCCGAAGGGGAAGGCATCGATCTCACGCTCGTGCGTGAAACCTCCTGGGCGAATATCCGCGACCGGCTGGCCGTCGGCCATTTCCAGGTGGCGCATATGCTCGCGCCGATGCCGATCGCCTGCAATCTGGGGCTGACGCCGCTCGCCGCGCACACCATCGCGCCGATGGCCCTCGGTCTCGGCGGCAATGCCGTGACCGTATCCAACGCACTGTGGGAAGCGATGGCCGCGCAGGGTGCGGGCCACGATCTCGATGCGGCGCAAAATGGCCGCGCGCTGAAGGCTGCGCTCGCCGGGCGTCGGGGCCGCGTACCGCGTTTCGCCGTGGTGCATCCCCATTCCGGTCATGTCTACGAGCTGCGCTATTGGCTCGCCGCCTGCGGCATCGATCCCGACCGCGACGTCGAGATCGTCATCCTGCCGCCGCCGCTGATGGCCGATGCGCTCGGTGCCGGCACGGTTGACGGCTACTGCGTCGGCGAACCCTGGAATACGGCCGCCGTCGTCCTTGGCCATGGCCATATCGCGACGGTGAAGGCCGCCATCTGGCGGTCGAGCCCGGAGAAGGTGCTGGGCGTCCAGGCTGAATGGGCCGAGCGGCATCCGGAGGCGCTCGCCGCGCTCCTGCGGGCGCTCTACAAGGCAGCCGTTTGGTGTGCGGGCCCCGAGCACCGCGAGACGCTGGCGGCGCTTCTCGCCGGCCCCGCCTATATCGATCGGCCGCTGGACTGGATGATGCCGGCCTTCTCCGGCGCCATGCGGATCGGGGGCGACCGGGTGGCCACGGTCGCGGATTTCTTCGTGCCGCAGGCCAAGGCCGCGACCTTTCCGTGGAAGAGCCACGCGCTCTGGTTCTACACGCAGATGGTGCGCTGGGGGCAGATTCCGCACGACAAGGCGAATGCGGCGATCGCCAGCGAGACTTATCGGCCGGACCTTTACCGGGCGGCGCTGAAGCCGCTGGGCGTCGCGCTGCCGGCGGCCAATGCCAAGGTCGAAGGCGCGCTGGCGCGGGCAACGCCCGTGGGGTCCAGCGGCGCGAGCTTGACGCTCGGCCCCGACGGCTTCTTCGACGGTGGCCGTTTCGATCCCGACGCCATCGACGGCTATATCGCGGGGCAGCAGGTTCTACCCTCCCCTTGAGGACAGGCAATCGCATATAATCCGCGCGACGCTCGTTTCACCTCTCCCTGCCGGGGAGAGGTCGGCCGAGCGAAGTCGGATAAATCCGACTTCGGCTTTCAAATATCGAACTCGGGCAAGCCCGAGTTCGATAGGCGGCCGGGTGAGGGGGGAATTCCTCTCATCTCAAAGAGTCATCCCCCTCACCCTGTCCCTCTCCCCGCCGGGGAGAGGGGACGAAGCTCTCATAGGCGACAGCCCCGTCCTCAAGGGGAGGGTAAATCTTGCTCGATGCTGCACTGCACGATCGCTGTGCAGATGCGAGCATCGATGATCACCATTTAGTCGACGCGGCCATTTCGGCGGGCAGCAGCTCGCAGCCTTCGACTCTTTGGAAACATTCGATAATTCCCCCACAGAAGAGCTTGGCACGCTTCCTGCTTCATCTCGTTCGAGGCCGAAGAGGCCACTGACGTCCAACGACGGGCGTCTCCCAGGCAAAGCTGCTGATCAGGATCTCGTGCGGCCCGTAACGGGCACGCGAAACCCTGGCCTGCAGCTTTTTTCGTTTTCACCGCAGCGACAGAGGACGCGATCCCTCGCGTTTCAAGCCATGGCCATCTTCTCTCGACTTGAGCCGACGGACGCCGGTGCACCGGGACGGGCGCTCTGGATGTCGACGATCGCCTTCACACTGTGCTTCGCGGTCTGGACGATCTTCGCGATCATCGGCATCCGTATCAAACAGGACCTCGGCCTCACCGAGACCGAATTCGGCCTCCTCGTCGGCACGCCCGTGCTGACCGGCTCGCTCGTGCGCCTCCTGCTCGGCATCTGGACGAACCGCTACGGCGGTCGCCTCGTCTATACGCTCACCATGCTCGCCTCGGCGGCGGCGACCTTCGCGCTGGCCTATGCCCGGACCTATCCGGAGATGCTGATCGCCGGCCTCGGCGTCGGTCTCGCGGGTGGCTCCTTCGCGGTGGGCGTGGCCTATGTCTCGCCCTTCTTCCCGGCCGGGAAGCAGGGCACGGCGCTCGGCATCTTCGGCGCCGGCAATGTCGGCGCCGCGGTCACCAAGTTCCTTGCCCCCTTCGTGCTCATCGCCTGGGGCTGGCAGGCGGTGGCCGAGATCTGGGCGGCGGTGCTCGCCCTCATGGCCGTCGTCTTCTGGTTCACGACATCGGATGATCCGGCCTTTCGGAACCGCGCCGCTCGTGTTCAAAAAAGCTTTCTGCAAGAGCTCGAGCCGCTCAAGAGCCTGCAGGTCTGGCGCTTCTCGCTTTATTACTTCTTCGCCTTCGGTGGTTTCGTCGCCTTGTCGCTCTGGTTGCCGCGCTATCTCGTCGGCGTCTATGGCTTCGACCTCGAAACCGCCGGCATGGTGGCCGCCGCCTATTCCATTCCCGGCAGTCTGTTCCGGGCTTATGGCGGCGTGCTGTCGGACCGCATCGGCGCACGGACCGTGATGTATCTCATGCTGCTCGTCGCGGCGATCACGACCTTGATCCTGTCGCTGCCGGCGACGCCCGGCATCCTGCCCATCGCCATCACGCCGCTCGTCTTCGTGGTCGTCGTCTTCGCGCTCGGCTTCGTCATGAGCCTCGGCAAGGCCGCCGTCTACAAGCACATCCCGGTCTATTACCCCGAGAGCGTCGGGGCGGTCGGCGGCCTCGTCGGCATGATCGGCGGGCTCGGCGGCTTCGTCCTGCCCATCGCCTTCGGCGCGCTGAAGGACGCGACCGGCCTCTGGTCGAGCTGCTTCCTCCTGCTCTTCGTCGTCGTCGCGGTCTCGCTCGCCTGGATGCATCTCGCCATCCGGCGGATCGAGCGCCGCGCTGCCTCGGCGCCGGCCGGCGTCACCGCCTGACACGCATTGATTGGACCCAGGATGGATCGCCCCATGCGCGAGAAACTCATCGTCATCGGCGCCGGCATGGCCTCGGGCCGGGCGCTGGAGCATCTCTTCGATGCCGCACCTGGCGCTTTCGACGTCACGCTCTTCGGCGCCGAACCGCGCGGCAATTACAACCGCATCATGCTCTCGCCGGTGCTGGCCGGCGAGAAGACCTTCGGCGATATCGTCACCCATGATGCGGCCTGGTATGCCGAGCACGGTGTCGCCTGCCGCTTCGGCGAGACCGTCACCAGGATCGACCGCAAGCGCAAGGTCGTCGTCTCCAAGGGGGGCGAGACCCCCTATGACAAGCTGCTGATCGCCACCGGTTCGGCGCCCTTCATCATCCCGATCGCCGGCCGCGAGCTGCCGGGCGTCATGGCCTTCCGCGATCTCGACGATGTCAATGCCATGGTGGAGGCGGCGCGCAAGCCGGGCGCCAAGGCGGTCGTCATCGGCGGCGGCCTGCTCGGCCTCGAAGCGGCCGCCGCCCTGAAGCTGCGCGGCATGGACGTGGTGGTGCTCCACCTCATGGGCCACCTGATGGAGCGCCAGCTCGACCCCGCGGCCGGCTATCTCCTCAAGAAGGAGCTCGAGGGACGCGGCATCAAGGTGCATGTCAAGGCGCAGACCAAGGCGGTCCTGGGCGAGGAGCGTGTCGAGGCCGTGCTGCTCGAAGACGGCACCATCTATCCCGCCGATATCGTGGTGATGGCGGTCGGCATCCGTCCCGAGGCGCGGATCGCTATTGATGCCGGGCTTTATGTGGAGCGCGGCATCGTCGTCAACGACCAGATGGTGACCTCCGATCCCGATATTCTCGCGGTCGGCGAATGCGTGGAGCACGAGAACATCTGCTATGGCCTGGTGGCGCCGCTCTATGACATGGCGCGCGTCGTGGCCAAGACGCTGATCAAGGAATATGCCGCCTTCCGCCCGGTCGAGACTGCGACGCAGCTCAAGGTCACCGGCATCAATCTCTACTCGGCAGGCGATTTCGCCGATGGCGACGACCGCGAGGAGATCGTGCTGCGCGATGCCGCGGTCGGGGTCTACAAACGCCTCGTCCTCAAGGAGAACCGCATCGTCGGCGCGGTCATGTATGGCGAGACCTCCGACGGGGCATGGTTCTTCGACATGCTCAAGAAGGGGACCGACGTTTCGGAGATGCGCGATACGCTCATCTTCGGACAGGCCTACCAGGGAGGGTCCCCGCTGGACCCTACGGCGGCCGTTGCAGCCTTGCCGGATGATGCGGAGATCTGCGGCTGCAACGGCATATGCAAGGGCAAGATCACCGGCGCAATTACTGAGAAGGGGCTGACGTCGCTCGACGACGTGCGCGCCCATACCAAGGCCTCCGCCTCCTGCGGCTCCTGCACCGGCCTCGTCGAGCAGCTCATGAAGTTGACGCTGGGCGATACCTATAAACCCACGGCCGTGCAGCCCATGTGCAGCTGCACCGATCTCGGGCATGACGATGTTCGCCGGCTCATCAAGGCGAAGGCGCTGAAGACGATCCCGGCCGTCATGCAGGAGCTCGAATGGAAGACCTCCTGCGGCTGCGCCAAATGCCGTCCGGCGCTGAACTACTATCTTGTCTGCGACTGGCCGGATGAATATGCCGACGACTACCAGTCGCGTTTCGTCAACGAACGCGTGCACGCCAATATCCAGAAAGACGGCACCTATTCGGTGGTACCGCGCATGTGGGGCGGCGTGACCTCGGCGAAGGAGCTGCGCGCCATCGCTGATGTCGTCGACAAGTTCGACATCCCGATGGTGAAGGTCACCGGCGGCCAGCGCATCGACATGCTCGGCGTCAAGAAGGAGGACCTGCCAGCCGTCTGGGCCGAGCTCGGCCAGGCGGGCTTCGTCTCCGGCCACGCCTATGCCAAGGGCTTGCGCACGGTGAAGACCTGCGTCGGCTCCGACTGGTGCCGGTTCGGCACGCAGGATTCGACCGGCTTCGGCATCCGCATCGAGAAGTTCATGTGGGGCTCATGGACGCCGGCCAAGGTGAAGATGGCGGTGTCGGGCTGCCCGCGCAATTGCGCGGAGGCTACCTGCAAGGATGTCGGGGCGATCTGCGTCGATTCCGGCTATGAGATCCATTTCGCCGGCGCCGCCGGCCTCGATATCAAGGGCACGGAAGTACTCGGCCTCGTCAAGACGGAAGACGAGGCGCTCGAAGTCATCGTCGCCCTCGTGCAGATGTATCGCGAACAGGCCCGCTATCTCGAGCGCATCTATAAATGGGCGAAACGCGTCGGCCTTGACGAAATACGCCGCCAGACCCTCGATGATCTGGAAAAGCGCCGGGCCTATTACGACCGCTTCGTCTTTTCCCAGCAATTCGCGCAGGTCGATCCCTGGTCGGAACGCGTGTCCGGCAAGGACAAGCACGAGTTCCGCCCCATGGCGAGCATCGGCTTTGCGGAGGCGGCGGAGTGAGGAGCGAATCCGCCAATACGAGACGCGACGCGACCACCCTCCCCCTTGTGGGGAGGGTCGATCTGCGAAGCGGATCGGGGTGGGGGTGGTCAAGCCTCGCGCCCCTCATTGTCACCCCCACCCCGCTCACTGCGCTCGCGACCCTCCCCACAAGGGGGAGGGTGAAGACGGCCCTCGCTATCGGCAGCGGCAACAATTGAGTAGCCAATCATGAGCTGGATCGAGATCGGATCGATCAACGATATCCCCCGCCGCGGCGCGCGCTGCGTCGCCACCCCTGCGGGCAAGATCGCGGTGTTCCGCACCGCCGACGACAGGGTCTTCGCCATCGACGACCGTTGCCCGCACAAGGGCGGCCCCTTGAGCCAGGGCATCGTGCACGGCGCAGCCGTCACCTGCCCCCTGCACAACTGGGTGATCGCCCTCGACACGGGCAAGGCGCTCGGTGCCGACGAAGGCGCGGTGCGCACCTATCCCGTCAAGGTGGAAGGAGAGCGGCTCCTCATCGACGCCAGTTCCCTGACGAGCCTGGCCGCCTGAGGATGATGATGGCAGAGGCGCCGAGCGTGAAGACCACCTGCCCCTATTGCGGGGTGGGCTGCGGCGTGATCGCCGATGTCGCGCCCGACGGCGCGGTCGCGGTGCGCGGCGACCCCGACCACCCCGCCAATTTCGGCCGGCTCTGTTCGAAGGGCTCGGCCCTCGCCGAAACGCTCGGCTTGGATGGTCGCCTGCTCCATCCGGAAATTGGCGGCGCGCGCGCCGGCTGGGATGAGGCGCTCGACCTCACCGCGACCACCTTCTCGCGAGCCATCGCCGAGCACGGGCCGGATTCGGTCGCCTTCTATGTGTCCGGCCAGTTGCTCACCGAAGATTATTATGTGGCAAACAAGCTGATGAAGGGCTTCATCGGCTCGGCCAATATCGACACCAATTCGCGCCTCTGCATGGCCTCGGCAGTCGCCGGCCACCGCCGCGCCTTCGGCACCGATACGGTGCCGGGCGCTTATGAGGATCTGGAACTGGCCGATCTCGTCGTGCTGGTCGGCTCCAATCTCGCCTGGTGCCACCCGGTGCTCTACCAGCGCCTCGCGGCGGCGAAGGAAGCGCGTCCGGCGATGCGCGTTGTGCTCGTCGACCCGCGCCGCACCATGACGGCCGATATCGCCGACCTGCACCTGCCGATCCGCGCCGACGGCGATGTCGCGCTCTTTGCCGGCTTGCTCGCCTTCCTCGCCGGACACGAGGCGCTCGACCGCGCCTATGTTGCAGCCCACACCACCGGCTTCGATGCGGCTCTTGCTGCCGCGCACAAGCTCAGCCTCGGGGACGTTGCCGCGCAGACCGGCCTCGCGCCCGAAGACCTCGCCACCTTCTACGATCTTTTCGCCGTAACGGAGAAGGTCGTCACCGTCTTCAGCCAGGGCGTCAACCAGTCCTCGTCCGGCACGGATAAGGCCAATGCCATCATTAATTGCCATCTGGCGACCGGTCGCATCGGCAGGCCGGGCATGGGCCCCTTCTCGATCACCGGCCAGCCCAATGCCATGGGTGGGCGCGAGGTCGGTGGCCTCGCGAATATGCTCGCCGCCCATATGGACATCGAGCGGCCGGAGCATCGCGACCTCGTGCAGCGCTTCTGGCACGCGCCGGTCATCGCCGACAAGCCGGGGCTCAAGGCCGTCGAGATGTTCCGGGCCGTAGCGGACGGGCGCATCAAGGCGCTCTGGATCATGGCGACCAATCCGGTCGATTCCATGCCGGAGGCCGGCCTCGTCGAGGAGGCTCTCAAGGCCTGCCCCTTCGTCGTGGTCTCCGACATCTATGATGCGACCGACACCATCCGCCATGCCCATGTGAAGCTGCCCGCCGCGGGCTGGGGCGAGAAGGATGGCACCGTCACCAATTCCGAGCGGCGCATCTCGCGCCAGCGGCCCTTCCTGCCCTTGCCCGGCGAGGCGCGGCCCGACTGGTGGATCATCACCGAGGTCGCCCGGCGTATGGGTTTCGCGGAGGCTTTCCCTTATACCTCCCCGGTCGAGATCTTTGCCGAACACGCCGCGCTGTCGGCCTCGGACAACGACGGCAGCCGCGATTTCGACATCGGCGCCTATGCGGGGCTCGACCAGCGCGCCTTCGACAGCCTTGCGCCGTTCCAATGGCCGGCGCCTTTACCCTCCCCCGCCGCCCATCCACCCTTCGGCTTCAGTTTTGAAGTCCCGCCCGCGCCGGTCCCGCCTTTACCCTCCCCCTTGCGGGGAGGGTCGGCGCGCAGCGCCGGGGTGGGGGTCATGGACGAAGACGAGCGACGAACACCACCCCCACCCCGCTCCGCTTCGCGGATCGACCCTCCCCACAAGGGGGAGGGTCAAGACCCCCGCGCCCCTTCCGTCACGAGAGGCGAAAACGACGTCACGGTATCGAGCACCATCCGCTTCTTCGCGGACGGGCGGTTCTTCACCCCGGATCGGAAGGCGCGGTTCGTCGCCGTGACACCGCAGGCCGAAACGCGGACGAGCGCCGACTATCCGCTCGTCCTCAACACCGGCCGCATCCGCGACCATTGGCACACGATGACGCGCACGGGCCGGAGCCCCCGCCTCTCCCAGCATCTCGCCGAGCCGTTCGTCGAGATTCACCCGGACGATGCCGCCCACTACGGCATCGGTGATGCCGAGATCGTCCGCGTAACGGGGGCTACGGGTTCGGTCCTCCTGCGCGCCCTGCTCTCGGACCGGCAGGCGCGCGGCGCGATCTTTGTGCCGATGCACTGGACCGACCAATTCGCGGCACAAGCCCGTGTCGATCGGCTCGTGCCGGGCATCACCGATCCCGTCTCCGGCCAGCCGGCGCTGAAACATGTGCCGGTGCGCATCGAGCGCTTCGCGGCTGTGCTCTACGGCTTTGCCGTGCTGCGCGAGCGCTCCGCCGTCATCGATGCGGACTACTGGGCGCTGGCGCGCTGCAACGGTGGCTGGCGGTTCGAATTTGCGCTGGCCGACAAAGACCGCGACGGCGCGGCACTCGCCGCCGAACTCTTCGGCCATCCGCCGGACGTCCTCGCCTATCACGATGCGCGCGTCGGCCAGCAGCGCTTCGCCGCCTTCGAAGGCGGCCGGCTCCGTGGCGCGCTCTTTCTCGCGGCCGAGCCCGTGGCCGTGTCGCGCGCCTGGGCCGTCGACCAGCTCGTGGGGGATTTCGCCGACCAGCGCGCGCGGCTTTCGGTCGTCGCCGGACGGCCGGGCCGCGGTCTCGATCGGGGCGCCACCGTCTGCGCCTGCTTCGGCATCGGTGCCAATCAGATCGCCGCCGCGGTCGCCGCCGGCTGCACGACTGTCGCCGCCATCGGCGAGGCGCTCCAGGCCGGCACCAATTGCGGCTCCTGCCGCTCGGAAATCAGGGGGATCATCGATGTCCACCGTCTTCGCGCAGCCGAGTAAGGCAATGGTGCGAGTCGCGCCGCTCGCCGTTTTGCCCGTCTTCTTCGCGCTGAAGGGTAAGCCGGTGGTCGTTGCCGGCGGCTCGGACGGTGCCGCCTGGAAAGCCGAGCTTCTCGCGGCCGCCGGTGGCATCGTCCACATTTATGCGCCAGCAAAAGAACTGAGCGAGGAGTTCCAGCGCATCCTGGCGCAAGCGCCAGACCGGTTCATTCATCATGATCGTGCCTGGTCGGCCGCTGACTTCGCGGGGGCGGCGCTCGCCGTCGCCGATCTCGAGCAGGAGGAGGTCGAGGCCTTTCGTGCAGCGGCGCGGGCCGCCGGTGTGCCGGTCAATGTCATCGACAAGCCGGAGGCCTGCGATTTCCAGTTCGGCGCGATCGTCAATCGCTCGCCAGTCGTGGTCGGTATTTCGACGGCGGGTGCCGCGCCCATTCTCGGCCAGGCGATCCGTCGCAAGATCGAGACGCTGCTGCCGCCGAGCCTCGCAGCATGGGCAGCGCTCGCCGAGGCGATCCGCGCCAGGGTCGGCGAGCGGCTGGCCGGACCTGCTCGGCGCGCCTTCTGGGAAGCGCTCGTCGACCGCGCCTTCGGCCCGGCGCCGACGGCCCGCGCCGAGGCGGAACTGACCGAAGCCATGGATCGCATCGCCAGCACCACCACCGGCCAGGGCCGCGTCACGCTGGTCGGGGCGGGGCCCGGCGATGCCGAGCTCCTGACGCTCAAGGCCGTGCGCGAGCTCCAGTCGGCCGACGTCATCCTGTTCGATGCAGGAACCTCCGGTGATGTCTTGGAGCTCGCGCGGCGCGAGGCTAAACGCCTCCTGGTCGGCGAGGATAGCCGTCCGGACATGCAGGCGCTGATGGAGAAGCTCGCCCGACGCGGCAAGCATGTGGTGCGGCTCGTCGCAGGCAATCCGGCCGGCATGCCGGAAGCGCTAGCTGAGGTTACTCGCCTCGAAGCCGCCGGCATTGCGGTGAGCGTGGTGCCGGGCATCGTAGTACCTGAGGATTCAGATGCGGATACGTCTATGAGCGAGGGGTCCGCACGTCTTGGTAACCTCCTGGTAAATTCTGGTGGTTACTGATTCCTGACAGTATGCGGAGATGTCCAATGGACATGCGTCAGGAACCATTTTCGTCGGACGAGCCGAATGACCGGAGCGCCGGCGAAGGTCGCGAGATCGAGGGCCGCGCCGCCCCAACGAGCGAGGGCCGGCAGCTTGTGCCGGTCGCTGTTGCGCCGCGAATCGATCCGGATGCACGGCCGAGCATCAATGGGGCCGCGATGTCCGGTGGCTTGGCGACGAGCCTCGCCGAACTCGGGGCGCGCTTGGCCGCCTTCTCCAAGCGGCATGGGGCCGTGCTCGCGGCCGCGATGGTGCTCATCCTCGGTAGCGCCGGCAGCTTTGCAATCGCTAAGCTCTCGGAAAGCCAGCCGGGCTCGGGAGGCCATGCCGGCTCCGCGACCAGCGATGCCAGCGTGGTCGCCGCCAAGAGCCCGCCCATCGTCGGCACGGAGCAGCGCCAGGCGGATATCGCGCGGCTCAGCGACGAGTTGCGCAAGATGAAGGCTGGGCTCGACAGCCTGCGCGCCTCGGTCGACGCGAGCCGCAACACCGACGACCTCAAGGCCCTGCGCACGACAGTGGCGGCGCTCAAGGATGATCTCGCCCGCACCAAACAGGATACGTCCGGCGCCGTGGCTCAGGCCACCGCCCAGCTGTCGAAGCAGATCGACAAGCTGGACCATGTCGACAACAGCGCCAAGCTCGCGCAGATTACGGCGCGTCTCGAGCGCATCGAAAAGCAGATGGCGGATCAGACGGTGACCGGTTCGATCAAGCCGGCGGCGCCGCCCCCCAAGCCCACACCCAGGCCGTTGGCCAAAATTCAACCGAAAACCGTTCCGGGTTGGTCCGTGCGCGAGGTCTATGACGGTGCAGCCCTTCTCGAAGGCCGCGGCGGCCTCTTCGAAGTAAGCCCCGGAGCCAATGTGCCGGGCCTCGGTCGGATCCAGTCAATCGAGCGCCGCAACGGCGGCTGGGTCGTCGTGACCGCAGCAGGTCTCGTGCAGTCCGAGTGGTGATCCGAGCGCGCGTTTTTTGAATGGAGGGGGCAGCGACTTCGGAAGGCCTCAGATCGCCGAGGCGTTGCTCTCGACACGCGTCAAAAGCTCTAAGGCACCGGACGCGTTCTGACGGGCGATAAGCGTTTCGTAGCCGGCGAATTTTGGGTGCGGTGTCGCGAAGGTGTGCCTGTGCGTGGCGGTGATCACGACCGCCGCGGCGCCCGCAGCATCCGCGGCAGCAATGCCCGCCGCCGTATCCTCGAAGACGAGACATTGGGCGGCAGGATAGCCGAGACGTTCGGCCGCGAGTAGAAAGCAATCCGGCGCAGGCTTGCCGTGGGTGACGTCCTCGGCGGTGATCATCGTCGGCGGGCTTGGCAGCCGGGCCGCTTCGAGCCGCCGCTCGGCGAGCGCGCGCGATGCAGAGGTGACGATCGCCCATCGGTCGATCGGCAGGGACGCGAGAAAATCGGCGGCCCCGGCAATCGCCTCAATGCCCGCGACATCCTCCAACTCGGCTTGCGTGATCGCCCGGGCCTCGGCCTCGGCGTCGATCCCCGGTAGCGCCAACCGGTGGACGGTTTCCACCGTCCGCACGCCGTGGATTGTCGGCAGGAAGGTCTCGACATCGACCCCATGGCGGCGTGCCCAGGCCGCCCAGACGCGCTCGGCCGCGACGATCGATGTCAGGATCGTGCCGTCCATATCGAAGAGGAACGCGGCGAAAGGTTGATCCGGAAATACGAGATCGTCGATCATAGGCAGCTCCGACAGGATGGGCTGGGGACCTTTGCACGATAACGGCTGCTGCGGCCAGAGCCGCGCTGGCGGCGATGCCTCGCCTGGAATGCGGCTCAGGCGTTGCCGATCAAAATGCCGGCGGCGAAGACGAGCGCCCCGCCGAGCACCACCTGGAAAGCCGCCCTCAGGAAGGGCGTCTCCATATAGCGGTTCTGAATGAAGGCGATCGCCCACAGCTCGACGAAGACGACCGACACCGCGATGACGGTTGCCGTCCAAAAATGCGCAATGAGATAGGGAAGCGCGTGACCGAGGCCACCGATGGCGGTCATGACGCCCGATGCCAACCCGCGCTTGACCGGCGATCCCCTGCCGGACAATTTTCCATCGTCGTGGGCCGCTTCCGTGAAGCCCATGGAAATGCCAGCCCCCACCGAAGCGGACAGCCCCACGAGAAAGGTCTGCCGGGTATCCTGCGTCGCAAAAGCCGCGGCAAAGATGGGCGCCAGGGTCGACACCGAACCGTCCATCAGCCCGGCTAGCCCCGGCTGGACGAAGGTCAGGATGAACTGCCTGCGCTCCGTTGCTGCTTCCTGCTCCTTGACGTCACGGGGCGCGTGAGTGAGGCCGAGCTCGCGCGCCAGCGCTTCATGGGCCTTCTCCGTGCTCGCCAGATTGCCGAGAAGGTCCCGCGTCGCGGCGTCCGTGCAACGCTTCGCTGCTTCCAAGTAAAAACGATAGGCTTGGTTCTCCATCGCTTCCGCGGCGGCGCGAACCTTGTCGATCCCGAGCGGCCTCACCAGCCAATCAGGCTCACGCTCATAATAGCCGCGCACATGTTCTCGGCGGATCAGGGGAATGGTGTCGCCGAACCGATCGCGATGAAGCGCAATCAAGGCTCGGCGATGGCGATCCTCCTCGTCGGCCATATCGTCGAAGATCTTCGCCGATTGCGGGAACTGATCACGCAGGCCATCGGCATAGGCGCGGTAGATGCGCCCATCGTCTTCTTCGGAGGAGATCGCCAGGGCGAGGATTTCCTGCTCGCAGAGGCTCTTAAAGGGACGGCGATGGAAGCGGAAGAGGCGAGACAGCATGGCAGGGGCCTATTTAGAATAATTCTAAATAAGGGCCGCCTAAAGCCCCGTCAAGCGGTCGCGCCCGCGGTTGCCTCCTCGACGCGCCGTCTGCCGCCTCCCGACCCGACCCCATGGCTGAAGCCATGCCATTTCGCTCGACCTGCCGCGATGGGCAGCGCAGTATCCGGCAAGGAGAGCGGAACCGAACGCCACTGGGCGGCATAAACGCTGAGCGGGCCCGGCGGGGTCTCCGTCATTCCGTCTGAAGCAGCGCTTTCTCCGGCGCCCTCAATCGAACAGGCAGGCCATGGTCTCTATTCAGCCCTTCCTTTCGCGAACCAGCGTTGCCTATTTCTCGATGGAAATCGCGCTCCGACCGGAGATGCACACCTATAGCGGCGGCCTCGGAATCCTTGCCGGCGACAGCGCCCGGTCGGCCGCCGATCTTAGTCTGCCCGTCGTCTTCGTGACGCTCGCGTCCCACAAAGGCTACCTGCGCCAGGAGATCGAGGCCGACGGCAAACAGGTCGACAATGCGGACCCGTGGAAGATCCGCGATTTCGCGACCCCTCTCGACGCCATGGTGGCGGTCGAGATCGAGGGCCGCTCGGTCTGGATCCGGCCGTGGCTCCACACCGTCTCGTCTCCGCTCGGTGCGGCGGTGCCCGTCCTCCTGCTCGATACGGATTTCGACCAGAATGCCGCCGTCGACCGCGAGATCACCGATCGGCTTTACGGGGGCGACGAGATCTACCGCCTGAAGCAGGAAATCGTACTCGGCATCGGCGGCGCAAAGGCGCTGGAGGCCCTGGGATTCAGGATCGCGACCTTCCATCTCAACGAGGGGCACGCGGCGCTCCTCACGCTGCACCTCCTCGGCAAGCCTGCGCTCGCGGATCTCGCCAACAGGGATCCCGTCGAGCGCGTGCGCGAGGCCTGCGTCTTCACCACCCACACGCCGGTCGAGGCAGGGCACGACCGTTTCTCCTACACCGATATCGAGCGCGTGCTCGGCACGGAGCTGATCGACCTCGACGAGCTCAAGCTGCTCGGCGGCACCAGCCAGCTCAACCTGACGCTCCTTGCGCTCAATCTCAGCGGTTATGTGAATGGCGTGGCGGTGCGCCATGCGGAAACGACCCGGCGCATGTTCCCGGGCTATCGCATCGAATCCGTGACGAATGGCGTCCATGTGTCGACCTGGACCCACCCCGCTTTCGCCGATCTCTACCAAGCCGACCTGCCCTGCTGGGCCCACGAGCCGGAACGCCTCGTCCGCTGCGACCAACTGCCCGACGAGCACATCTGGAGCGCGCATCAGCGGGCCAAGGCCGAGCTTCTCGCGCTCGTCTTCCGCGAGACAGGCCACACCCTCGATCCGGACCGGCCGACCATCGCCTTCGCCCGCCGCATGACGGGCTACAAACGGCCGGACCTCATCTTCACGGAACTCGACCGCCTGCGCGCCATCGCGCGCCGCTACCCGTTCCAGATCGTCATGGCCGGCAAGGCCCATCCGCGCGACAGCCAGGGCAAGGCGCTGATCGCGCAGATACATCGCCATATGCGCGAATTGTCGAATGATGTTCCGGTCATTTTCCTGTCGAACTACGACATGGACCGCGCACGCGTGCTCGTGGCCGGCGCCGACATCTGGCTCAATACGCCCATGCCGCCGCTGGAGGCATCCGGCACGAGCGGCATGAAGGCGGCACTCAACGGCGTCTTGAACCTCAGCGTCGTCGACGGCTGGTGGGTGGAGGCCTGCATCGAGGGCGTCACGGGCTGGGGCATCGACGGCCGGCGGCTCGACATGGCCCAGGACGATGCCGCCGAACTCTACGGCAAGCTCGAAGACACCGTTCTTCCGCTCTATTACGAGAATAGATCGCGCTGGATCTGGATGATGAAGCAGGCGATATCCAAGATCGGCCCCTACTTCAACAGTCAGCGCATGATGCGCCGCTATGCGAGCGAAGCTTATCTTCGCTGACCAGAGATCCGAAAGTTGAGTGGCCGCATTCGACGCCACGCCAAGCCTGGAGACAGTGGGAGCTCTTTTCACCCTTTCGTTGAGCGCGAAAAGAGCTCCCGATTCTTGACAGATCGCATCACTTCGAGCGGGCCGGCATTCACCTCGCCCGAAACGCTCTTAGCCGGCGACAGCGGCCGTTTCGACGCGCGGCTGCCATTTCAGAATGTGCTCGGCAGCGGCCACCGTCTCACCGCGCTGGTTGGTGACCTCGATACGGGCGCGCGTGCGCAGCCGTTCGGGATCGACTTCCACGACGGAATAGGTCGCCGTCACGGTATCGCCGATGAACACCGGTGCGACGAAGCGCACACGGTCATAGCCGAGCGAGACGGGCGTCGAATCGATGCCTTTCTCCAGGCTGCGCTCGATGAGCATCGTCGAGCAGGTCGACATATAGCCGACCATCAAAGCGCCATGGGCAATGCGCTTTCCGAAAGCGGAGGTGCGCATGAATTCCTCATTGACGTGATTGCCCGAGAAATCGCCGGTAATGCCGGCGAAGAGATAAACGTCGCTTTCCGACACCGTCTTGGCGAAGCGCACGGTATCTCCAACTTCCGCATACATGGCTTTCATCGGCTTTTCCTTATCGAGACAGGCTGGAACGAACGGCGCCGACCGCTTTTAGCTCGTCGATCTCCGCGGCTGAAAAGTCGAGGGACACTAAGATCTCGTCCGTTTGCTCGCCGACTTCCGGCGGCAATCGGCGCACGGGCGGAACGCTGCCGTTGTACTTCAGCGGATGCTTGACCACGGTGGCCTCGCCGCCCCGGACGGGAATGACCTCGAAGGCGCCGTTGTGAATGGCCTGGGGGTCGTTGCGAAGATCGTCATAGCTCTGCACGCGCTCGCACCAGACGCCCGCCTTGTCGAAGGCGGGCGCGATCTCGGCAAAGCGCAGCGGCGCGAGTTCCTCCGCCAGCGCGGTCGCAATCCGGTCCCGCTCGGCATGCGGGTCGAGGTCAGCGAGCGCCGCAAGCCGCGGATTGTCGAGCGCCTCGGCGATGCGTTTCACCGGGTTGAGCGAGATCGCCACCCAGCCGTCGGCGATCTGATAGACGCCGTAGGGAGCCTCATGGAACCAGGTGACGAGATGCTCGTCGCGGTCGAAACGCTCGTTGCCGTGGCCCCCGCTGTAGTAAAGGCTCAGCGCCTCGGTCTGCATGTCGATGCCCGCAGCGAACAGGCTTCCTTCGATCAGCGTGCCTTTGCCGGTCGCGAGCTTATGCGCATAGGCGGCCGCAATGCCCATGGCGAGGAGCGCCGCACCATGCTGGTCGACGGCAGCACAGCCGATTCCGGTCGGCTGCGCCGCCCCCGTCGCGGCGATCAGGCCGGACCGCGCCTGGATCAGAAGGTCCTGGCCCGGCCGGTCACGGGCCGGACCATCGGCGCCGAATCCGGTCGCCGAGGCATAGATGATGCCGGGATTGATCGCCGCCACATCCTGGTAGCCCAAGCCCAGCCGCTGCATCACGCCAGGGCGATAGTTCTCGAGCAGAACGTCCGCGGACCGGATGAGGCGCTCAAGAACGGCCTTCGCCCGCGGCTCCTTGAGGTTGACCGCCAGGCTGCGCTTGTTGCGGTTGGCGGAGACGAAGAAGGCGCTGACCCCGTCGACGAAGGTATTGGCGCCCGACCAATGCCGCTCGAAAGCACCGCCGACCGGCTCCACCTTGATCACGTCGGCACCCATGTCGGCCAGATACTGCGCGGCGGCCGGACCTTGCAGATAATGGCAGAAACTCAGAAGCCGCATGCCGTTGAGCAGCATCGGCGCCTCCGGCGCGGCCTTCCGCTCGTCGTCACTCATTCAACATCTCCTATCGGCGCCGCGGGCGGCGGCGACATCTGTTCACGGGTCTCGTTGACGCTCATTCGTTTGGTCGGGGCTTCAGGCGGGCGGCCTCGACCGGCCTTGCCGCCACCTCATCGCCCACCCAGGATCTGGCGGGCGATGATGACCCGCTGGATCTGGCTCGTGCCTTCCCAGATCTCGTAGACCCGCACATCCCGGTAGAGCCGCTCGACCGTCGAGTCGCGCGAATAGCCATAGGCGCCGTGGATCTGGACCGCGTTATTCACGACGCGATTGGCCATCTGGGAGGCGAAGAGCTTCGCCTCGGAGGCCTCGCGTATGATCGGCAGCCCTGCATCCCTGCGCTGCGCGGCGCGGCGGATCATCAGGCGAGCCGCTTCGATATTCACGGACATGTCGGCGATCATGAACTGGACGGCTTGCAGCTGGGCGATGGGCTGCCCGAAGGCCTGCCGGGTTTTGGCATAGCCGACCGCCTCCTCGAAGGCAGCCTGGGCAATGCCGACGCTCTGCGCGCCGATGCCGATCCGGCCGGAGTTGAGGGAGGTGAGCGCCCGGCGCAGGCCCTCGCCGGGCGGTGCAAGCACCATCGCGTCCGGCACGAAGCACTCCTCGAACAGGAGTTCGCCCGTCGCCAGGCCACGCACTCCCATGATCTCGGCCTTGGCGCCGCGCCTGCAGCCGTCCGAGTCGGTCGGCACCAGGAACAGCCCGATGCCGGCTCGCCCGAGCGTCCGGTCGGTCGTCGCCACGACGACGGCGAGATCGCAGTTCAGCGCGAAGGTGATGAACTGTTTGGCGCCGCTGAGAAGATAGCCGCCGGTGACGCGCTTGGCCGTGGTTTTCACCGCCGCCACGTCGGACCCGGTGTCGGCCTCCGTCTGGGCGATGGCGCAGATCAGTTCGCCCGCCGCCATCTGCGGCAGATAGCGCTGCTTGATGTCCTCACTCGCATTGGTGAGGAGGACGTCACACATGAGCTTGCAGACCATCTGCGCGTCAGCGACTGCGGCGGCGCCCGTCGCGAGCTCTTCCTGGACGAGCGCCCACGAAAACGTATCGGCGCCCGATCCGCCGTATTCGGGCGGCAAGGTCATGCCCAACAGCCCGAGCCGGGCCATCTCGCCGTAGAGATCGCCGGGGAAGCTGTCGGTTTTGTCGATCTCGGCGGCGCGCGGCCGCACCGCTGTACGGGCGAAGTCGCGGACCGTGTCCTGGATCAGCTTCTGCTCGTCTGTCAGACCGAAGTTCATTCGCCATCTCCAGCGTGGAGCGCCTCAGACGCTCCACGCCGTTGGAATACTGAGTGATGATGGTCGGGCGGGCTCGCCCGACCTTTGTTCAGTTCGACTTCGTCGCCGCCTGGAGCTCCTGCAGGAGCGCCTCGCCATTCGGCACCGCCTGGAGCAGGCTCGGCCAGGTACCGCGCGCCGTGGTCTTGAACTCGGTCAGGTCCGGCTGAACGATTTCGACCTTGGCCTTTTCCAGCGCCGCCATGCCTTCCTGATAGGTGCGCTTATAGGTCTCGATCGAGGCCTTCGAAGCTTCGGCAGCCGCACGGCGAACAAGATCCTGCTGCTCTTTCGTCAGGGCATCGAAGCGCACCTTCGACATCAGCACGAGGGAGGGCATGTTGTGCGTCTTGGTGAGATTGAAGAACTTCGTCACTTCGACGAACTTGTCCTGGATCACCTGCTCCGGTGAGGCCTCGGCCCCATCGACGACGCCATTCTGCAGCGCGACGAAGACTTCCGAATAGGCCATCGGTGTCGGCTGTGCGCCGAGCGCCTCATAGGTCTTGATGAAGCCGGGCCCCTGCAGGACGCGGATCTTCATGCCCTTGAGATCGCCCACGGTGCGCACCGGCCGCGAACCATAGACGCTGCGTTCGAAGACCGAGAAGAAGTTCAGGCCGACCAGCCCGCGGCTGTCCAACATCGCCAGCATTTTCTGGCCGAACGGGCCTTGCAGGACGGCATTCGCCTGATCAACCGATTCGAAGAGATAGGGCAGCGACAGGATAGAGAATTCCGGAATGGTGTTTTCGAGCGGCGGGCTGGCCGTGATCACGGCGCTGATCGCGCCGGTACGCGCCGACTGGATCATCTTGACTTCGCCGCCGAGCTGGCTTTGCGGGTAGATCGTGACCTTCATCTCGCCATTGCTGCCGGACTCGATCACTTCCTTGAATTTGAGCGCCGCAGCCTGGTAGTGGCTGTCGGTGGTCAGCGTATGGCCGATATTGATCTCGACGGGAGCGGCATTGGCCTGCATCGCTCCGAAGATCAGCGAGGCGCCAACAAGGCCGGAGCGTAATATGCTGTTCATTTGGAAGTCCTCCACTTTCAGGTCAGGTATTTTTATTTAACGAGAAGGAGCGATATCGCCGGCACGTAGGAGATGATGAGCACGTCGATAACCAATACCGCGAGGAAGATGAGCAAGGGCCGCACGAGCTGGTCGATGCGCAGTCCCGCGATCTCGCAGGCGATGAAGAGATTGACGCCCACCGGCGGCGTCACCATGCCGACCGCCAGATTGACGACGAAAATCATGCCGAAATGTAGCGGATCGATGCCGAAATGCACCGCGACCGGCCCGAGGATGGGGGCCAGGATGATGATCGCCGCGAGCGTCTCCATGAACATCCCGACCATGAAGAGCAGGCCGTTGACGAGGAGCAGAAAGGTGAAGGCCGAGCCGGCCACCGAGGTGATCCAGGTTCCCACCTGCTGCGGCACCTGATTGATGGTGAGGGCGAAGCCGAAGGCCGACGCGAAGGCGACGATGAACAGAATGCCCGCCGAAACGAGAGCAGACTTCACGAAGATCCGCCCGACGTCGGCGAGCGTCAGCTGCCGGTAGACGAAGAAGCTGATGAGGAAGCCGTAGGCGACCGCGACGACGGCAGCTTCTGTCGGCGTGAAGGCTCCGCCATAGATGCCGCCGAGAATGATGACGGGCATGAGAAGGGCGAGCGAGGCATCCATCGCGGCACGAAGCACGCCCCTCAGCCATTCGCGGGGCGCCACCGGCCTCACCTGGTCGAAGCCCATGACCGAGGCCGTGGCGAAGACGGTCAGCATCAGGGAGAAGCCGACCAGCAGTCCCGGAATGATCCCGGCGATGAAGAGCTCCGTGATGGAGGTATTCATCACGAGCGCATAGATGATCATCGGCAGGGAGGGCGGAATGATCACCCCGAGCTCGCCGGAAGCAGCGACCGTCGCCGCCGCGAAATTCAGCGGATAGCCCTTCTCCTTCATCGCCGGGATGGTCGTGGAGCCGATGGCGGCCGTGGTGGCCGAGGACGACCCGGAAATG
Source organism: Chelatococcus sp. GCM10030263 (assembly GCF_042666455.1). Lineage (NCBI taxonomy): Bacteria > Pseudomonadati > Pseudomonadota > Alphaproteobacteria > Hyphomicrobiales > Chelatococcaceae > Chelatococcus > Chelatococcus sp. GCM10030263. The sequence goes on from NZ_JBHTDB010000002.1 coordinate 75,180, forward strand.
GTCGCGAACATCATGCTCGTGAGCACGGCGGCCGCGCCGAGCCCGCCCCGCAGCCAGCCGACGATCGCGTTGGCGAGCCCGATCAGCCGTTGGGAAATGCCGCCCGCCTGCATGATATTGCCGGCCAGGATGAAGAACGGCACCGCCATCAGCGAAAAGCTGTCGAGGCTTTCGAAGGCAGCCTGGATGGCCGCCACGATCGGCAGCCCCTTCTGGTAGAGAATGGCGAATGAGACGAGCCCGATCGAAATCGCGACCGGAACGGAGAGGAAGAGCAGAACGATCAGGCCGCCGAGAATCTGCACGATGAGCATGGCGTCAATCCCCCGCCATCTCGACGGCCGCAGCGACCGGTTCGCCCCCGTTCGTCAGCCTTGCGATGGTGAGCCCGACGAGGTTGAGCAGTGCCAGCGCGCTTCCGACGGGCAAGGCGGCATAGACCCACGGCATGGGAATGCGCATCACGGGCGAGGCCTCGATCATACTCATCACGGTCCAGTCGATCCCCGTCCGCAGAAGGCAGGCGAAGAAGAAGAAGCTCAAGACGATGCTGGCGATGCGGATGCTGCGGCCCCAGGCCCCGGGAAGCGTCAACGCGAAAACGTCGACGGCGATCAGCCGTCCGTGCCGGCAGAGCACCGCCACCCCGAGAAAGACGCTCCAGGCCACGAGATAGCGCGCCGATTCCTCTGTCCAGGGAGCAGCCACGATCACGCCGACGGCCGGCAGGACGAAACGCACGATGACCTGCAAGAGCACCGCGATCGTCGCCAGCGCGAACAAGGTGCCGGCCAACCAGCAGGCCAGCGTATTCACCCCGTCGAGCAGCCTGAGGAAGCCTCGCGCCATCCTTGTCTCCCTCACGCCAGCGCGGGACGGCGAGGCCCGGCTACAAAGCCCCTCGTCACCGGCTCGATGATGTCCGCGACTGGGAAGCCTCCCGACCACGTCATGTTTCACTCCCGAGCGGGGCGCCGTGCCCCTCTTGCTGTTGTGCGACCGATGAGCCGCATGCGGGCTCGGCAAAAAGCAGGGAAGCCGGATCGCGTGCCGCCTGTCGGCGGCGGGACGCCGGATTCCGTTCTTCCGTTGGGTCCAACTTGGTCCTCCCGCGCCAGTTTTTCTGGTCTCTGCTTCTGAAAGCGCTTACATGTAAAAGCCTGGATTACGCGGTGTCAATATGTTCGGAATCGCGATAGCGCGAGAGTGGCTGGCTGGCGCGGAGACGGCCGTGGTAGGAGCTGACGCGTGCGGCCGCGATCGGGCGGGGCTGTCGGCATGGCCGGCCGAGGCTCGCCGATGACGCCGCATGTGAACAGGCGCGGATCCGAATGACCGACGTGAAGAAAAAGATCGTGATTGCGGATATCGCCGCCGCCGCCGGTGTTTCCACCGCCACGGTGTCGCGCGTGCTCAACACGCCGTCCATCGTGCGGCCGGAGCTGCGGGAGCGCGTCCAGCAGGCGCTGCGCACCTTCGGTTATGTCCCGCATGCAGCCGCGCGGGCCCTCGCCTCACGCAAGACTCGCTCGGTCGGGGCCATCGTGCCGACGCTGGGCACCTCCATTTTCGCGCGCGGCGTCGAGGCCCTGCAGAACCGGCTCGGCGAGGAGGGTTACGGACTGCTGGTGGCCAATTCCCAGTATGATCTGGAACGGGAGCTGTTCGAAACCCGCACCCTGCTCGAGCGCGGCATCGACGGGCTCGTGCTTGTCGGCAACGAGCGGGTCTCGGAAGCGCGCGCGCTGTTGCGGCACTACGGTATCCCGGTCGTCGTGACCTATGTCAGCCATGCCGCCGACGACCTGCCGGCGATCGGGCTCGACGGCTTCCAGGCTTGCTACGATCTCACGCGCGCGCTGATCGAGCTCGGTCACCGGCATTTCGCCGTTGCGACGAGCCCCTTCGGCACCAATGATCGCATTCGGGCGCGCCGGCACGGCATGTTGACCTGCCTCGAACAGCGCGGCCTGCGCCCTCCCCCGGATGCGGTGCTGGAGGTGCCCTACACCATGGAGGACGGCCGACGCGCGCTGCGGACGCTGGTCGCGCGATTTCCCGAGATCACAGCGCTCGTCTGCACCACCGACGTGCTCGCGATCGGCGCTATCGCCGAGGCCAAGGTGATCGGCCTCGACGTGCCGGGCGACCTGTCGATCTCCGGCTTCGACGATCTCGAATTCGCGAGTTATCTCGACCCGCCGCTGACCACCGTCCATGTACCGGCCGAGGAGATCGGCCGCCTGGCCGCCGAACGCCTGATCGGCCTCATCAGGGGGGAAGAGGTCGCCATGTCGACCGATGTTCCCGGCCGGATCGTCTATCGCCGGTCAACAGCGGCGCCGCGCGCCGGCGGCTTACTTACGGATATCCTGGAAAGACGCCAGCCGGAGCGCGCAGCAGCGGTCAGCGGTTGAACCGAGGCTGTCGCTTCTCGAGAAAGGCGGCAACCCCCTCGCGCAGATCGCCCGTCCGGAAGAGCGCGCCAAACGCCTCGGCTTCTGCGGTGTCGATCGCGCCTGAAGGCACGGCGGCCGCGACGCAGGCTTTGGCGAGCCGCAAGGCCTCGCGCGGCAGGCCCGCGAGTTCAGCCGCCAGGCTGTCGACGCGGGCGTCGAGTTCGCCCTCCTCGACGACCTCGTTGATCAACCCGATGTCGAGAGCGCGGGCCGCCGAAATCGGCCGGCCGGTCATGATCAGGCTTCGCGCCATCGCCGGCCCGACCTCCTGGACGAGGCGCTTGATGCCGCCGGCGGCCGGCAGCGCGCCCAGCTTGATTTCGGGAAAGCCGAATTCGGCGGTGCTCGCGGCAACGCGCAGATCGCAGGCCAGCATCAGCTCGCCGCCGCCGCCCAGTGCCAGGCCGCGCAGTTTGGCGATGACCACCTGCGGCAGCCCGGCGATACGATCGTAGAGATATTGCTCGAACCGGATCTTGGCGACGCCGCCGAGTTCATCGTCGGGAAACTCGCGAATGTCCGAGCCCACCGAGAAGGCGCGGGCGCCGTCCGACTCGATCACGATGACGCCGAGATCACGCCTGTCCGCGAGGGCGCCCGCCGTCTCGAACAGCGCCCGTCTGACGGCGGTCGTCAGGATATTGAGCGGCGGATTGGCGATGCGGATACGCGCGACCGCCCCCTCGATCGCAAGCGAAACCACGGGCTTGGCCTTGTCCTCGGACATCACTCAGACCAGCCGGTCGAGGGTGGGACCGTAGCGTCCGGGCATGGTGACACGGCAGAGCGCCTCGACGAAATAGAAGTCGCCGAACAGCACGGCTGCATCCGGCCCGATGTTATGCGGCTTGGAGTAGCAGCCGTGCTTCAGCAATCCGCGATGGGAGGGCTCGCGCGCCAGGCAGCTGCGGCACAGCCCCTCCAGCAGCCACAGCCCCTGTTCCCGGCGACGCCCAGCGCGCGCCTGGTCGGGGTCGAGGTCGGCGAGCTTCAGGAAGGCATTGGCGACGATGGCGGAGGCGGCGCTGTCGCGTGGAGCGTTGGGCAGTGCCGGATCGTCGAAATCCCAGAAGGCCACGGGATCGTCGCCGATCCGCTGCATGAAGTAATCCCCGAGGTCCTGGGCGAGCTCGAGATAGTGGCGCTGCCCCGTGGCAGCCGCGGTGTCGGCGAAGCCGAGGATGGCCCAGCCTTGGCCGCGCGACCAGCAGGACTCGTCCGCATAGCCTTGGAAGGTGTAGCCACGGGCGCGCTCGCCCGAGGGCAGCGCATATTGCACGGCGTGATAGGTGGAGCGATCCGGCCGGATGAAGGCCGCCTCGGTCATGCGGGCATGGGCTTCCGCGGCGACCAGATAGCTCGCGTCGCCGGTGGTGCGGGCGGCCCAATAGAGCAGCGCCAGATTGGCCATGGTGTCGATAGCCGAGCTGCACTGAGCGCGCGGATCATCGAGGCTGCCCCAGGAGGAGAGATAGGCGCCGCGGTCGGTGCGCACGAGCCGGCTGCGCAGGCGCGAGGCCGCCTTCAGGGCGGCGGCGGCGAGTTCCGGGTCATGGGTGATATGATGGCCGGGCACCGCGCTCGATATGAAGATGAAGCCGATGTCATGGGTATTGGGGTCGTCGGCGCGCTGCTCGACCAGCCGTATCCGCTCGCGGGCGAGCTTGAGGAAGCGGTCGTCGCCGCGGTGAAGATGAGCCGCCAGCAGCAGACCCACCCAGAAGCCGCAGAACCAGTTGCCGTGGCTCCAGTTATCGCCCGTATAGCCCGCCGACACGGATGCGAGCATAGTATCCCAGCGGCCGTCGGGGGCGGTGACATAGGGAAATGCGACCCCGAGGCTCTGCTCGTCTTCCAGCAGCTTGTCGGAGAGGAGGTCGAGAGCGTCGCGGAAGAGGTCGGCTCGGGTGTCGGTAAGCGCTATCATTCTTCGGCTCTAGCTTGAGGACGGCGGTTCGACAGGAACGTAGAGAACACGGGGGCCTGTCGAGCAAAACGGGTGCAAACGCTGCCATTGGCCCGACTTTGTGTCAATAAAATTTGAAAGCGATTTCAGAACACCTCCGATGAGCCGCGCGCCGGCCGATGCCCGGCCATTAGGGTGATCTCTAAGCGTGGACCGGGCCTGCGCCGAGCGAGGGCCGTGAGCGATCAACCGGCGGCGCCGGCCACCTCCGGCGCGGCGGGGAAGGTGGAGCGCACGAGTTCCCAGGCGACTTCCAGATGGCGTCTCATCGCCTGTTCGGCCCCGTCCGGATCCCGATCGACGATGGCTTGGAAGACGGCGGCATGGCCGGCAAAGTTCAGCCGGTCGATATCGGCGGCGCGCGGCATGTCGCACCAATGCCGCACCAGCCATTCCACATAGGCCTTGTGCAGCACTGGATAGATCGGATTGCGCGGGATGCGGTAGAGCAAGGCGTGGAAGGCGACATCCGTGGCGTAGAACGTCTCGCTGTCGCCGATCGCCATACGGTTGCGCTCGAGCACCCCGCCGAGTTCCTCGATGTCCTCCTTGCGCGCCTCTCTGGCCGCAGCTCGGGCAAGGCCGCTCTCGATGAAGACGCGCGTGTCGAAGAGGTTGCGCACGCCCTCCTCGTCATCGAGGAGATGCCTCACGAAGTGGCCGATGGTGCTGAGGGCCTGATCGTAATCCGGCTTACGGACCACGGGGCGGAAGCCCGGGCGCGTATGCAGCAAGCCGCGATTGGCGAGGCTGGTGATGGCCTCCCGCACGACGGTGCGGCTCACCCCATAGCGCTGCATCAGGTCGCGCTCGGGCGGCAGCCGCTCGCCCTCTTCGATGTTCCCGGCCGTGATCAGGGCCGCAAGCCGCTCAGCGAGCACGTCCGAGGCGCGGCCCACCCGCCGCCGCACCATGCCCGTTTCTGCCATCACCTTGTTCACAGGATCGAGACCTCGAACAACAGCCGCTCCTCCGTTCTGGAATGATCGAAACGCCTCCTGATGTCAATTTTGATCCGACCAAACTCTGCTGGAATTGGGGAGAGAAAGGTCGCCGATGGTAGCTCTTGACAGTCCGCTATGCTTGGGGCTTGCTTTGGTCCAGCCAAAGAGTGGCGGCCGGAAACGGCCGCTTGGAGGAAACCCACCGCGGTTCGATCGGCGTGGCGGCTTCAGTCCGTCTGCAGGGAGGGTCGGAATTGCCACAGCTTTCCCACATCGACCCCGCCGGGCTGCGCCTGGCGAGCCTGTCGCACCTTGCAACCACCCACCCTGTCACCTGCCCTGGAGCCATTCGCACGGCCCGCGGCTTGTGCGGGAGCACTGGCTATGGGCGGCGAGGCGAGACGATCCGGAATGACGGCACGCGGGCTCACCGCGGCATCGAGGAGGAAATGACATGTTGAGACGCACCTTCCTGGCGCTTGCGGCCGGCGCCGCGACGCTCCCGTTCGGCTTCGCTGCGCTCGCGCAGGAGCTGCCCAAGCTCGAGGCGAAGGACAAGTACAAGGTCGGCTTTGCCCAGACGGAGTCCAACAACCCCTGGCGCATCGCGCAGACCGAGAGCATGAAGTCGGAGGCGGCGAAGCTCGGCCATCAGCTCGTCTATACCGATGCTGCCGGCTCTGCCGCCAAGCAGGTGGCCGACGTCAACAGCATGATCGCCCAGGGCGTCGACCTCATCTTCCTGGCGCCGCGCGAGGAAAAGCCGCTCGTTCCGGCCGTCATGGCGGCCAAGCGGGCGGGCATTCCCGTCATTCTACTCGACCGGTCCGTCGATCCAAGTTTAGCCAAGCCCGGCCGGGATTACCTTACCTTCATCGGCTCGGACTTCGTCGAGGAGGGCCGGCGCGCCGCCGAGGCGCTCGACAAGGCGACGAATGGCAAGGCTGAAATCATCCAGCTCGAGGGCACCGTCGGCGCCTCGCCGGCCAATGACCGCCGCAAGGGCTTCGAGGACTACATCAAGGACAAGCCGGGCATGAAGATCATCGCCTCCCAGTCCGGCGACTTCGCCCGCGACAAGGGCCGGCAGGTGGCCGAGACTTTGCTCCAGGCCCATCCGAACGCCACCGCGATCTACGCCCATAACGACGAGATGGCGATGGGCGCGATTTCGGCGCTCGAAGCGGCCGGCAAGACGCCGGGCAAGGACGTGCTCATCGTCTCCGTCGACGGCACGCGCGATGCGCTGCAGGCCATCATCGACGGCAAGATGCTGGCGACCGTCGAATGCAACCCGAAATTCGGCCCGAAGGCTTTCGAGGTCATGATGCGCTACGCCAAGGGCGAGAAGATCCCGCCTGTCGTGGTGAATGAAGACCGCTTCTTCGACAAGTCGAACGCCGCGCAAATGATCGCCGACGCTTACTGAGGTCCCGCCGGCGGTTCGCCGATGAGCGAGCCGCCGGCCACCGCTTCCTTGTACCGCCGCCGACCCGAAGCATGGAGCGGCAGATCGAGATGACAGTTTCCACGACCGAACCATCCGTTGATGCGCCGGGGCCGCTCCTTGCCATGCGCGGCATCGACAAGCGCTTCGCCGGCATCCCGGCGCTCGCCGGCGCCTCGCTCGAGGTCGGCCGTGGCGAGGTGCACGCGCTCATCGGCCAGAACGGCGCGGGCAAGTCGACGCTCATCAAGGTGCTCACCGGCTATTACCGGCGGGACGGCGGCGACATCCTGTTCGAGGGCGCGCCGGCCGACTTCGCCTCGCCGCAGGCTGCCCAGGCGGCCGGCATCAGCACGATCTACCAGGAGATCAACCTGGTCCCCTACCGCTCCGTGACCGAGAACATCTGCCTCGGCCGGGAGATCAGGCGCTTCGGCCTGCTCGACTGGCGGGCCATGCACCGGGAAGCGGAAGCGCTCCTCGCGCGCTTCAAGATGGATGTCGACGTGCGCCAGCCGCTCATGTCCTACAGCACGGCGACCCAGCAGATGGTGGCGATCGCCCGCGCCATCGGCTTCGATGCGCGCCTCGTCATCATGGACGAGCCGACCTCTTCGCTCGATGATCAGGAGGTCGCGACGCTGTTCGAGGTCATTCGCCAGCTCAAGCGCGAGCAGGTGTCGGTGATTTTCGTCAGCCATAAGCTCGACGAGCTCTATGCGGTCTGCGACCGAGTGACGGTAATGCGTGACGGCCGCACCGTCCGAACCGCGCCGCTTCAGGAGATGACGCGGCTCGAACTCGTCACCACCATGCTCGGGCGCGAGATGGCCGAGGTGGCGCGCGAGGGCGCAACCGCCTTCGGCGCGGACGCCGCCGTCGACGCCGGGGAGCGGCTTCTCACAGTCGAGCATCTCGCCGTCGGGCGGCGTGTGCGCGACGTGAGCTTCGACGTGCGCGCCGGCGAAATTGTGGGCCTTGCCGGCCTCCTCGGCTCCGGACGATCGGAGACGGCGCGTGTCGTCTTCGGCGCGGACCGCGCCGATGCGGGCACGGTTTCGCTCGCCGGCGCAGAGGGCCGGGTCGCCGCGCCTGCCGATGCCATCCGCGCGGGCCTCGGCTTCTGCCCGGAGGACCGCAAGCTCGAGGGCATCGTGCCCGCCATGTCCGTGCGCGAAAACCTGACCCTGGCGCTCATGCCGCATCTCTCGAAGGGCGGCGTCCTCGACGAGGCCCGTCAGCGCGAGGTCGTCGACCGCTTCATCAAGCGGCTCGGCATCAAATGCGCGAGCCCCGAACAGCCCATCCGCGAGCTTTCAGGTGGCAACCAACAGAAGGTGCTGCTCGCCCGCTGGCTCTGCATGAACCCCAAGCTCCTCATTCTCGACGAGCCGACGCGCGGAATCGATGTTGGCGCCAAGGCCGAAATCCAGGCGCTCATCCGCGAGCTCGCCGACCAGGGCCTCGGCGTGCTCATGATTTCCTCGGAACTGGAAGAGGTGATCGAAGGCGCGGACCGCGCCTTCGTGCTGCGCGAGGGGCGGACCGTCGCCGAGCTCGCCCGCGGCGAACTCTCGGAGCCGGCCGTCATGGCGGCCATGGCCCACGGAACGGGCGCGGAGGCTGCACCATGACCGAGGCTGCGGCGAGCGAGCGTCCGAGGCGCTTCGCAGGTCTCGACGTCGCCGGGCTGCTGGTGCGCCACGGCGCCCTGCTGGCGCTCGTCCTCCTCGTGCTCGTCAACCTCGCGATCACCCCGAATTTCGCCACCTGGCAGACGCTCAACGTCAATCTCACGCAGGTCTGCACCATCGTCATCGTCGGCGTCGGCATGACCCTCGTCATCGCCACCGGCGGCATCGACCTCTCCGTCGGCTCGCTTATGGCGATCGCCGGCGCGCTCGCGCCGCTCATCTTCATGGGTAAGCTCGTTGCTCTGCCGCTGCCCCTTGCCATCGCACTTGCCTTCGTCGTTCCCGTCCTTGTCGCGGGCGCCTTCGGCTGGTTCAACGGCTGGCTCATCACGCGCTTCCGCATCCAGCCGATCATCGCCACGCTCGTCCTGTTCATCGCCGGGCGTGGCATCGCGCAGGTAATGACCAACGGCAATCTGCAGGCTTTCAAGGTTCCGGAATTCCAGTTCATCGGCCTCGGCCGCGTCTTCGGCATTCCGTTCCAGGCGCTTTTGATGGTCGTCCTCGTCGTGGTCGCAGCCTGGGCGCTGAGGCGCACCGTCTTCGGCCGCGAGATCCTCGCCGTCGGCGGCAATGAGCGCGCGGCGCGGCTTTCGGGCATTCCGGTCGCGCGGGTGAAGCGGCGGGTCTATGCCATCAGCGGGCTCTGCGCGGGTGTCGCCGGGCTCATCGTCATCGCCATCAATTCGGCGAGCGACGCCAATCTGGTCGGGCTCGGCATGGAGCTCGACGCCATTGCCGCCGTCGCGGTGGGCGGCACGCTGCTCACCGGCGGACGCGCCACCGTGCTCGGCACGCTGGTCGGCGCGCTCATCATTCAGCTCGTCCGCTACACCCTGCTCGCCAACGGCGTGCCGGATGCGGCGGCGCTCGTCGTCAAGGCGGGGCTCATCGTTCTCGCCGTCTGGCTGCAGAGGCAGAAGAGCCATGGCTGATCTTGCCTTGCGCCCGGAGCGGCGCTCGCTCGTGCCAGCCCTCAGTCGCTACGGCGTGGTGCTCGCGCTGATCGCGCTGATCCTCTTCGGCGCCTTCCGCTACGACAATTTCCTCGGCGCCTTCAACGTGCTGACGGTGCTGCGATACAACGCGATGTTCGCGCTGGTCGCGCTCGGCATGTGCTTCGTCATCATGACGGGCGGCATCGACCTCTCGGTCGGCTCGACGGCGGCGCTCGGCAGCGTGGCGGCGGCGCTCGCTTCGCCCTATGGGCTGGTGCCAGGCCTTCTCGCCGGGGTCGGCGCGGGGCTCGCCGTCGGGCTGATCAATGCTTTCGTCATTGCCGGACTCAATATCCTGCCCTTCATCGCGACGCTCGCCACCATGCTCGGCGCGAGCGGCACGGCGCTGCTGCTCGCCGGCAACCAGTCGGTTTCCGTGTCCTACGACACGAGCTTCGTCGAGCTCGGCCAGGGCGATCTCCTCGGTTTCCCCATTCCGGCCTGGATCGCGCTCGCAGCCTATATCGCCGGGTCGATCATCCTCAATTTCACGGCTTACGGCCGCTATGTGCTGGCCGTCGGCGGCGCCGAGGACGCGACGCGGCTCATGGGCCTGCCTGTGCAGCGCGTGAAGGTGCTGGTCTATGCGGCGAGCGGGGCGCTCGCGGGGCTTGCCGGCGTCATCCTCGCTGCCCAGTTCGGCGCGGGCCAGCCCATCGAGGGTGTCGGCTGGGAGCTCTTCGCCATCGCCTCGGTCGTGGTCGGCGGCACGCTGCTCACCGGCGGCGTCGGCTCGGTCGGCGCGACGCTCGCCGGCGTGCTGCTGCTCGGCCTCATCTTCAACATCCTGAATTTCGAGAACGGCCTCGGCTGGATCAGCCTGTCCGCCTATTGGCAGTCGGTGATCCGCGGCGCCTTCCTGCTTCTCGTGGTCGTCATCCAGGCGCGCCTCGTCGCGCGAAGCGACGACGTCATCTGACGCCTGCAACTGCAAAGAGGTAAATCATGGCCAAGCTCGCGGCGATGGAGCCCGGCTTCTACCGCATTCCGCTTCCCGAGGTCCTCACGGACAGCATGCATGGCGAGATGCGCGCCTTCGAGCTCAATACCGTGCGCCTCAAGGATGAGGATGGCGCCGAGGGGGTGGGCTACACCTATACGGTGGGGCGCAACGGGGCGGCGGTCGATGCCATCCTGCGGCGCGAGATGCCCGAGATCTTTGCGGGCGAGGAGGCCGATCATATCGAGCGGCTGTGGCAAAAGGCCTGGTGGGCGCTGCATTACGGCGGGCGCGGCGGGCCGACGGTGCTCGCCATCTCGGCCTTCGACATGGCGCTGTGGGACCTGAAGGCCAAGCGCGCCGGGCTGCCGCTCTGGAATTTCCTCGGCGGCTTCGACCAAAAAGTGCCCTGCTATGCCGGCGGCATCGACCTCGACCTGCCGCTCGACAAGCTGCTCCGCCAGACCGACGACAACCTGGCCAAGGGCTTCCGCGCCATCAAGATGAAGGTCGGCCGCAAGCGCCTCGCCGAAGACGTCGAGCGGGTGAAGGCGATGCGCGCCCATCTCGGCGAGGATTTCCCCCTCATGGCCGACGCCAATATGAAATGGACCGTGGACGAGGCGATCCGGGCCGCCCGTGCCTTCCAGCCCTACGATCTCACTTGGATAGAAGAGCCGACCATTCCCGACGATCCGGCCGGCCATGCCCGCATCGTGCGGGAAGGCGGGCTGCCCGTCGCGGCGGGCGAAAATCTCCGCACTCTGTGGGAGTTCAAGCAGTATATCGCGGCCGGCGCCGTCACCTATCCCGAGCCGGACGTCACCAATTGCGGCGGCGTCACGCCCTTCATGAAGATCGCGCATCTGGCCGAGGCCTTCAATCTGCCGGTGACCACCCACGGCGCGCATGACGTGACGGTGCATCTCCTCGCAGCCTGCCCGAACCGCAGCTTCCTCGAAGCCCATGGCTTCGGGCTCGACCGTTACATCGCCGAGCCGCTTGTCATCGAGGAGGGCTTCGCCATGGCGCCCGACCGGCCGGGGCATGGCGTTCAGTTCGACTGGGCGGGGCTCGAGGAGGTCAAGGGCTGACGGCGCGCGCGATCCATGAGAACGGGAGGCGCCGAATGACCGAGCGTTTCGACTATATCGTCGTCGGGGGCGGCTCGTCCGGCTGCGTCGCCGCCGCCCGTCTCGTCATGGAGGCCGGCGCCCGCGTGCTGCTGCTGGAGGCCGGCCATTCCCACCGGCACCCGCTGCTCGACATGCCGCCGGGCATCTTCAAGATGATCAACGGCAGCAAGTTCATGCGCTACCACCACACGGTGCCGCAGGAGCATCTGAACGGCCGGGAGCACGACATTCCCCAAGCCAATGTGCTCGGCGGCGGCTCCTCGGTGAACGCGCAGGTCTATATGCGCGGCCGCCCGTCCGACTACGACGAATGGCATGAGTTGCTGCGGGGCGACAACGACTATCCCGGCTGGGGCTGGGAGGACGTGCTGCCGCATTTTCGCGGCATGGAGGGCAACAACCGCCTCTATGACGAGCGCCACGGGGCGGACGGACCGCTGCTCGTCTCCGACCCCGGCCATATCAACGATTTCTCGCGCTGGTTCGTGCAGAGCGTGCAGGCGCTCGGCGAGCCCTTCAACCACGATTTCAACGGCCCGACGCAGCGGGGCGTCGGCTTCTACCAGTTCATGAACCGGCGTGGGAAGCGCAGCAGCGCGGCCTATGCCTTCATCGCGCCGCTCGAGAGAGATCCGCGGCTGACGGTGCGCCTCAACGCGCGGGTGCGGCGCATCGACATCGCCCAAGGCCGCGCCGTGGGCGTCACCTACCGCGATGCGGCCGGCGCGGAGCACAAGGTCTTGGCGGAGGCCGAGGTCATCCTCGCCGCCGGCTCGCTCGTCACCCCACAGCTTCTCATGCTCTCCGGCATCGGCCCGGCCGATCACCTCAAGGAGCACGGCATCGACTGCCTCGTTGATCTGCCAGGGGTCGGCGAGAACCTGATCGATCATCCGGAAGCGCCGATCGTCTCCATGGCGAACGGCCCGCACGGCTATTACAAGCAGGGCGTCGGCTGGCGCATGCTGCTCAACGGCCTGCAGTTCAAGCTGTTCGGCACGGGGCCGATCACCTCGGCGGGGGTGGAGGCGGGCGCCTTCGTCAACCCGACCGACCCCACGGCCGAGCCGACGATCCAGGCCTTCTGCGTGCCCATCGTCTATCTCGACCGAGACACGCTCGGCCTCGTCGAGGATACCTATGGGCTCACCGTGACGACGGTGGTGGTGAAGCCGAAATCGCGTGGCTATGTGCGGCTGAGGTCCGCCAACCCGGACGACATGCCGCTCGTCTCGCCCAATCTCCTGAAGGACCCCGCCGACGCCCGCACCATGATCGAGGGCCAGCGCTTCTTTCTGCGCGCCTTCGCGACGCGGCCGCTCGCCGACCATATCGCCCGCGTCGCCATTCCCGATCCCGACGACGTGAGCGACGAGGCGCTGATGAACCACTGCCGCCGCTTCGTGAAGACGAACTACCACCCGAGCGGCACCTGCCGCATGGGGCCGACCGGCGATCCGCTCGCCGTGCTCGACTCGCGGCTGCGCGTGCGCGGCGTCGAAGGATTACGCGTCTGCGACCTCTCGGCCATGCCGAACATCAACGCCGGCAACACCAATGCACCCGCCCTGATGATGGGCAGCCGCTGCGCCGAACTCGTCATGAGCCAGCACGCGGCGTCCCCGCCGTCGGCGGACGCGCCGGCACCGCGCCCGGTGCACATGCATCCGGCCTGATGCGCATAGACTGATCCGCAGCCCGCTTCTTGGCCGTGACTTCACGTGAGGAGGTCCACGGACCCTTATCAGCCCATCGCGGATTTCCGGTAAAGTGCCGACCGGCAGGCCCAAGCTGCTGTTAGCCTATGCGAGTCGACCGAATGGCACCCGTCCACGTAAACCCAGACAAGATCCGCGAATTCGAGAATGCGGAGAGCTTTTACCTGTGGCTCCGCCAGCACCACGGCAAAGAGGACGAGGTCTGGATCAACATCCACAAGCTGGGTTCGGGCCTCAAGTCGATCACGCCTCAGGAGGCCATCGACGTCGTGCTGTGCTGGGGCTGGATTGACGGCATACGCAAGAGCTTTGACGACAAAAGCTACCTGCAGCGCTACACACCGCGCGGCAGGAAGAGCGTCTGGAGCCGGATCAATGTCGACAACGTCGCCCGGCTCATCACGGAAGGGCGGATGACCGCGCACGGGCTCCGGCAGGTCGAGGCGGCCAAGGCCGACGGACGCTGGGACCGCGCCTATGCGAGCGGAACGGAGATGCGGATCCCCGACGATCTGCAGGCGGCGATCGATGCCGAACCCGCGGCCAAGCACATGCTGGAGAAGTTGAGCGCACAGAACCGCTATGCTCTGGCCTACCGCCTTCATCATATGAAGACCGAAGCGGGGCGGAAAAGGAAGATCGAGACCTTCGTCGAGATGCTCAAGTGCGGCGAAACCATCTACCCGCAGCGCAGGAAATGAGCGTCCGGCAAGCCAACGAGCGGCGATCAGCACTCTCGATAGGGCCGTACCGATCACATTCTGACCGCCGCTGGCCAAGAGAGGTTCCGTCAGCCGCGGCTCTTCATCACCGGCAGAGCCGCCTCGATCGAGTGGAAGCCGCGATCCGGTTGACCTGAACGATCGCTTCGCAATTCCCATTCGGAAACGCGTCGACGATAGGCGCTGCCGGCCCTGTCCTCTTGCGGCGTTGTTCCAAGCTCTTGCGGGGCAGCAGTAGGCAGGCCGCGGCGGTCCCGCAGTCCGATGCCAGATACCGGGCCAGACCGACGTTTCACCACGATGACAAATCTGGCTCGCTCATTCCAAGACGAGCGCGGGCCGGCCCGACGTAGAGGGGCGGGTACTGTCATCCAAACGTCAAGCTGCAGTATTACCAAACATATTACGCCATTGGATATTCCGCCTGATGTGTAATGGCGCGCCGACGGTGGGGGAGATCCTGACAATTGGTCGGGCCCGGTTCGACGACTTCGTGCATAAATTCGTTCTCTGCGCCAGTCGCGAAAGGCATTTCATGGATAGACTTCGCTTCTCTTCCATGTATTCGAGGTCGACTGCGAGAATAGCAATGTCCGCCGCTGTAGGGCTTGCTGCGTTGATCTTCGGCACGGTTGCTCAGGCAGACCCCATCCAGGGCGCGGGCTCGACCTTCGCCGCGCCGATCATCAATCAATGGTCTCGCGACTACGAGGCGATGCGCACCGACGGCGGTGACTACACGTCGCCGGACTGGCGTGTTGATTACGAACCGGTGGGGTCGCTGGCCGGGATTATGCGTCTTGCCCAACCCGAGATGGATTTCGCAGCCACCGACGCGCCGCTGCCTCCTCACGAGTTGACGAAACGCCGTTGGACACAATTCCCGATCGTCATGGGCGGCATCGTGGTCGTTGCCAACATCAACGGCATAGGCGCCGGCCAGCTTCGCCTATCAGGGCAGGTGCTCGCCGACATTTATCTCGGCAAGATCAAGAACTGGTCCGATCCAGCGATCAAGGCGCTGAACCCCGATCTGACGCTACCCGACGCTCCGATCGCGGTCCTGCACCGCGCCGATGGCTCGGGCTCGACCTTTACCTTCAGCAGCTTCCTGTCGAAGGTGAGTCCCGAGTGGCAGGAGAAGCTCGGCGCCGATACGCTGATCGCCTGGCCGATCGGACGCGGGGAAAAAGGCACGGGCGGGCTGGCCACGCTGACCGCCGCGACCAACAACAGCATTGCATATCTCGAGTACGGCCAAGCCGTCCGCGCCGGGTTTCGCTTCGTGTCGCTGCAGAACGCCGACGGAGCCTTCGTGCGTCCCGGGCCGGCCACGTTCCAGGCCGGACTGGCAACCGTGGCGTGGAACGCCGCCGGCGGCTTCCATGCCGACACGACCAACCTCGCCGGAGCCAACGCCTGGCCAATGGCGGTCGTCACCTATGCCGTCCTGCCGAAGGATCGCGGCGAGATGCGGATCAACCGCGTCCTCGACCTGTTCCGGCTCTCCTTCACGCGGGGTGCCGATGAGGCCTCCGCGCTCGGCTACATCCCCGTCCCGCATGAACTCGCCGGCCGGATCGAAGCATATTGGGCCGAAAATTACGGCCCGGCGGATCCCGCGCTTGCGAACAACTAAGCTCTTCGCCGCTGTCTTTCAGAATCGGGCACGCTCATGGAAATCGATATCTTCAAGGATATTCTGGTGCCGGTCATCGGCGGGCTGGGCATCTTCATGCTCGGGCTGGAATTCATGGCCAACGGCATCCAGGCCCTCTCCGTCAACCGGATGCGCGAGTTCCTCGCCAAGGCCGCCGGAACGCCGATCAAGGGCGTCATGGCAGGAACGCTGATCACCGGTGTCATCCAATCCTCGACAGCGATGACCGTCATGGTGGTCGGCCTCGTCAACGCCGGCGTCGTGGCGCTGAGGCCGGCGATCAGCGTGATCATGGGCGCCAATATCGGCACCACGCTGGGCAACGGCCTGATCGCATTGCCGCTCGGACCACTCGGACTGATCTTCGGGGGCATCTTTGCGCTCGTCTACTGTTTCGCCAAGAGTGAGAAGGTCCGTAACGTCGCGCTGGCCTGTATGGGCTTCGCGCTGATCTTCTACGGCCTCAACCTCATGACCGGCGGCCTGCGGCCGTTGCGCAACATGCCCGAGGTCATGGAGTTGCTTCAGACCCTTCGGGCCGACTCCTACTTCAACCTCATCAAATGCGTGCTCATCGCGGCTGGTATCACCGCCATGATCCATTCGTCCTCGGCGACGATCGGTATCGTCATGGGTCTGGGTGCCGCCGGCGTGCTGGACTGGACGACGGCCGTGGCTTTCTCGCTCGGCGCAGACCTCGGCACCACGATCACCTCGTGGATGGCCTCCCTCAATCTGTCGAAGAACGCCAAGCGTGCGGCTTACGCCCACATCTCTTTCAACATTATCGGCGTCTGTATAACCGTTCCGCTATTCTTCATCTCCATAGAAGTTCTGAAGTGGGGTATGCAGTGGTTCGGCGGCGACCCCAGCATTCCCGTGCTGGTCGACGGCAAGGAGACCTTCCCGCTGGTGCCGGTCGCGGTCGGTGTCTATTCGACGGTCTTCAACATCTTCAACACCGTGTTGCTGTTCCCGTTCGTCGGCGTGTTCGAGCGCGTGCTCTCCCGCGTCGGACGCTTGGACGAGGAAGAAGTGGAGGACTTCTCGACGCCGAAGTTCCTCAACCGCCAGATCGCCAACGATTTTGCCAGAGCCGTTCCCGCGGTCCAGCAGGAGACGGCCCGTCATCTCCAAGCCGGCGCCATGTTCCTCAACATCGCGCGCGGCGACAAGAAGGCACCGTCCGATCCGGGCGAGCACTATCTGGCGACCGACATTCTCAGCCGCGACATCCGCGCCTACACGGCCAATCTGATGAAGGAAGACCTGCCCTACGAACAGCTCGATCTCATCGCCAGTTTGATCGAGGAAGCCGACTTCACCGCCGCGCTGACGGAGCAGATGCATCAGGTGGCACGCCGCGTCAAACGCGAGAAGTTCTCCCCGCAGGCGCAGACGATCGTCGATGCCGCGCTCGACAAGCTCGATGCCGCCCTGCGGGCGATCCTGCCCGACCTTGGCATTCCCGACCCCAGGATGCCGGCGGGTCACGTCAGCTTCCCGCAGGTCGAGGAACTGCGCACCCGGACGCTGGCACTCGGTCCGAATGCCGGGGCAGGCGAGCGCGGCACGATCCTCGCATTGCTCGGCTCGATCGAGCGAGCAGGGATCCTCGTCGACCGCATCGACGCCGAGCGCAAATCCGTCAACCGGCAGAGCGTGCTGGCGCGCGCGGCGGCTCGCAAGGGAAGTCAGGAGCGGCCGATGGACGAAGGTGGCCTTAGCCCCGTTCCGGCCGAGTAACCGTCCGGGCAACGGTATCGCCGCTTGGAGCGGCGATACCGCGCCCTGGTCGAGGCCGGGCCGCATTCCCTGATACTCGGCAGAACCTTCCCCGAGAAATCAGGGCTCCCCGCGTTGTGGTCGCGGGTTTTCGGGATTTTGCGACAGGATCGCGGGTGTTGAGTAGTGAAGAAAATCTGGGCGTATCCATCAATGCCGAACTGGTGCGTCGCCTGATAGCTGCGCAGTTTCCAGAATGGTCGAACTTGCCAGTAACGGCCATCGAACCCGGCGGGTGGGATAATCGCACTTTCCGACTTGGCGATCATATGTCTGTGCGCCTGCCTAGCGCCCTAGCCTATGTCGCACAAGTGGAGAAGGAACACGAATGGTTGCCTAGTCTTGCGTTGCACCTACCGTTACCAATTCCTGTTCCTCTGGCGAAGGGAGCACCAGCCGAAGGCTATCCTTGGCCTTGGTCGATTTATCAATGGCTCAATGGCGATCCGGTAACAACAGACCATATTTCCGACCTAACCGCGTTTGCTCGATCGCTCGCCCGCTTCCTCGCCGCCCTACACAGCATCGATGCGACCGGCGGGCCTCCAGCGGGGCAGCACAATTTCCATCGTGGAGGTCGCCTCGCTGTCTATGACGCGGAAACGCGGTCCGCGCTGCTGGCGCTCGCCGGGCGCATGGATATAGCGGTAGCAGGTGACATATGGACGGCCGCGCTATCGTCGGAGTGGCATGGCCCTCCGCTATGGGTTCACGGCGATATGTCATCTGGCAATCTTCTTATGAAGGACGGTGACCTATGCGCCGTGATTGATTTCGGCTGCGCGGCCGTGGGCGACCCTGCCTGTGATCTTGTGATTGCATGGACCCTGCTTTCCGGCGAGAGCCGAGAAGCATTTCGCGCAGCGCTTCCCCTCGATAAGGAGACTTGGGATCGGGCTCGCGGATGGGCCTTATGGAAAGCGCTGATTACCGTCGCAGACCAAAACAAAAGTCAGCAAAACAATGAACGGTCGTGGCAGGTTATAGGCGAGCTATTGGCTGACTATCGCCAGAAATCTGACCGATGACGCAGAACTCCTGACGGGATCAGGCCAAGCCCGACGCAGACCGCCCCCAAGCCATGCTCCAGAACGTCCCGGGAGCGATGAAGATGGGCACCCTGTCTACGCCATGGCCACATACGGCGGAGCCGCACGAGTCTGACGGCCGCTCGAACCCCGGTCGCATAGGGGCGACCGACTTGTCTCGCACCGGTCAGTCCGGAAGTGGAATGTGCTCATCCCGGTCATCGACCGGGAGATCGAAGCGCCCCTTGCCCCAGTTCTGCGCGCGCCATTCGGCTTTGGCCTTTTCGATGCGCTCCTGCGAAGACGCGACGAAATTCCACCAGATGTAGCGGGGGCCCGAAAGGGTCGCGCCGCCGAGAATCATCAGGCGCGCGCCTCTGTCGCCGGCCGCGACAGTGATCCTGTCGCCGGGGCGGAAGACCATCATCCGACCTGCCTCGAAATCCTGGCCGGCGATCGAGATCGAGCCTTCGACGATGTAGATGCCCCGGTCCTCGTGATCGTGCGGCATCGGCAACCGGCCTCCCGCATCGAGCTTTACGTCGGCGTAGAAGGTCTCCGAGTACATCGTCGCGGGGGCCTTCTCACCATAGGCGTCCCCGAGGATCAGCCGGACCGAGACGCCGCGATCCTCGATCACAGGGAGCACCCCCTCGCCATGATGCTCAAACATCGGTGCCATATCCTCGTGACGCTCGGGCAGCGCCAGCCAGGTCTGAATTCCGAACAGGCTGTTCGGACCGCTTCGGGCGGCCGAGGAGGTGCGCTCCGAATGGGTCACGCCGCGCCCGGCCACCATCCAGTTCAATTCGCCGGGACGGATGATCTGGTCTGCCCCGGTGCTGTCCCGGTGACGGAAGTCGCCGCGATAGAGATAGGTAACGGTGGCGAGACCGATATGCGGATGCGGCCGAACGTCAACGCCCTGTCCGGTCAGGAACTCGGCCGGCCCAGCCTGATCGAAGAAGATGAACGGTCCGACCATCTGCCGCTTCGGCGCCGGCAGGGCGCGCCGAACCTCGAAGCCGCCCAGGTCTCGAGCGCGTGGAACGATGAGAGTTTCGATCGCGTCGATGCCCACCTCATCGGGGCAGCCGGGGTCGATTGCCGGATTCCAACTCATGAGCGTTATCCTCTCTTGGGCTTCCGGGAGGCCTCGTCCTCGCCGATGCGGATGCCTGATTTCGATCAATCCTGACCGCGCGAGCGACGAGCGCTTTCGGCCCGACGAACACCTAAACTGGCGAGCGACCATCTGCCCAACTAGCCCTGCGATATGTCAAGCTGTGTCGCAGTAAGTGGAACGTGGGGGCAATCGTCGAACTCAGCGGCTCGCAGTGGAGCGACGGTCGAACGCAATTCCTCAACAAGGCTTCGCCCCTTCCTGTTTTAACGGTCGAGACCCCAAACATCCGGATTTTGTGCGAAGTACGCGATCAGCATTTCGATGAGGACCCGGACTTTCCGTGCGGGGTGCTGCCCCGGCGGTCGGACGACATACGCGCCTGCCGAAGGTGGGGGATAGCGTGTCATCACCGGAACGAGCGCACCGGAGGCCACATATTCGTGTGTGATGCAATCCGGGAGCCAGGCGATGCCGAGTCCTGCCGCCGCGGCAGCGGCAAGCGCGGTGGCGTTGTCGGCCTTGAACCTGCCCTGCGGCTGGACCGTGACGATTTTGTCGCCATCCATGAACTGCCAGGCTTCCGTTCCTTGCATGAGGGCCTGATGGTTGACGACCTGCTCTATCGTCTCGGGTGAACCGTGCGCTTTGATGTAATTCGGGCTTGCGACAAGCTTTCCATAGATCGGCCCGACGCGCTTCGCGATCAGGTTGGAGTCCTGAAGGTAACCAACCCGGATCGCGCAATCGAAACCTTCGGCGATCAGATCGACAAAGCGATCACTGTAAGAGGTATGGATGTGGAGCTGGGGGTGGTGTTTCGCCATTTCCGCAAGCACGGGGGCGAAGTGGGTCGGGCCGAAAGAGAGCGGCATTGCAACCCTCAAGCGGCCGCGCAGCTCACCGGTGGGAAGGATCGTTTCCCTGGCCATATCGATCTCGGCGCTGGCTCGGGCCGCATGGTCTCTGAACGTGATTCCCGCTTCCGTGAGCGCGGCGCCGCGGGTCGTCCGTGCAAGAAGTTGGGCACCAAGTTCCGCTTCAACCCGAAAGAGCCGCCGACTGACGATTGACTTGGAGAGGCCGAGCCGGCGCGCGGCGGCCGATACGCCCCCTGCATCGGCCACTGCGACGAATGTCTGCAGATCTTCGATGTTCAACTCGGCGTTCCTTATTTCGCGACACAGCTTGCCTGATTATGGCGCTATCGCATCACGAAAAGGAACAGCAAATTGCGCCCAGGCAACGTCACCCGCTGGCGCATGTCTCCCGTGAACCATTGCCGTCCCGTGGCGGCAGAAAAGGGAAGTTTTGATGACCCCTCGTAACGGCCTTGATTCACTTCTTCGCCCCGAAGACTCGGTCCTCGTTCTGATCGACCACCAGCCCTACCAGCTCGCGAACCTCAACAGCCACGAGCCGCAGATGGTGATCAACAATACCGCGGGTCTGGCAAAAGCCGCCAAGGCCTTCGCCGTGCCGACGATCCTGACCACCGTGCTCGCCGAGCGGGGTGGTTTGCTCTTCCCCCAGATCACCGATGTGTTCCCTGGCCAGGAAGTGATCGACCGCACGTTCATCAACACCTGGGAGGACCAGAAAGTGGTGGACGCGGTCAAGGCAACAGGCCGCAAGCAGTTGATCATCGCCGGCCTGTGGACCGAGGTGTGCGTCGCGATGCCGACGATCCAGGCTCTCGGCGAAGGCTGGGACGTGACGGTGATCACCGATGCGTCCGGTGGCGTTTCGGTCGAAGCACATCAGGTCGCCATCCAACGAATGATCGCGGCCGGCGCAAACATGATGACGTGGGTAGCGCTGGCTGCCGAATGGCAGCGCGATTGGGCTCGGGTCGATACGGCCATCAAGATGACCGAGGTGTTCACGCAGCATGCTGGCGGTAGCGGTATCGCTTATCTGTGGGAGCAACAGCTGCTCAATACGCCAGTGCCTGCCAACGCAGGATAGTCTGAGCAGGGCTGATGAGGTCTCGAACGACGCGTTGCGAAGATCTCGCTGCTATCGCAGCCTCGTCATCCCTGTAGGAGGTCCGTCGATGGATGCCGTGCGGCCGGCATGATCAAGGGCCACGAACCGTGATGCCTTCGTCACGCACAGGTTCAAGGCCAGGCGCGCCCCAAGCTGACCTAGTGTCGGATTTCGGTGGGTTCGGGACGCGCGTGGCCGAGCACTCCAATCCCGCGACCGCAGCCGGCATCGCTGCGACCATCGATCATCTCAAGAAAGGACCACCGGTAACGGCGGCGCAAGGCGGCATGTCGATGTTCGATCCCGAGGAAGGAGCGCATCGCACTCCATCAGGAACGGCATAGCTGGCAGCCCCTTCATGTCCAGGCAGAGGCGAAGCTGACTACGACGTGTGATCGGCGGCTGTGCCGGTTGGACTATCCCACCCGGTAGCAGGTGCGAGAACCACGCCTCGCATACCAGCCGTCCTCAAGAACTTATCCCATGGACGATTAGAGAGAGTGCCGCTCAATTCTGTGGCAATCGGCGGCTGATGGCGGAGAGGGGGGGATTCGAACCCCCGATACGGTTGCCCGTATGCCGCATTTCGAGTGCGGTGCATTCAACCGCTCTGCCACCTCTCCGTCGGCGCGCACTTATACGTGAGGAGCGCGCAAGATCAAGGCTTCTCTGATTACCCCTCAGCGGGATCTCCACGAGGCAATTACCCCGCCGCAGGCCACGAGACCCGGCCGCGCGAGGGTTGCCGCCCTGCCACACAGGCCTGCCGCAAGCACAGCCGCGCCGCGCCGACATTGACACTGGGCGGCCGGCGATGTATCGAGCCATGCTTCGCGCGAGGCTTGCCTCCGCGTCCTGCCTCGCTTCGATCCGCCACGGTGGACGGGTGAGCAGCAACATCTGCCAAAAAGCCGGCCGTGCGGAATGCTCCGTAAAGAGCCGGGTGGAACACGGGACAGAACGATGTTCGCAGTTATCAAAACCGGCGGCAAGCAGTATCGCGTGGCTGCCGAGGATGTCATTACGATCGAGCGGCTGGCCGGCGAACCGGGCGACGTGATCACCTTCGCCGAGGTGCTCATGCTCGGCAACGGCAGCACAACGGAAGTCGGCGCACCTTTCGTGGCCGGCGCCGCGGTTGCCGGCGAGCTCGTCGAACAGGCGCGCGGACCGAAGGTCATCGCCTTCAAGAAGCGCCGCCGCCAGAACTCGAAGCGCAAGCGCGGTCATCGCCAGGACCTGACCCGCGTGCGCATCACCGAGATCCTGACGGGCGGTGCCAAGCCTTCGGCGAAGGCCAAGGCGGCAAAGTCCGCGAAGGCGGCGGAACCGGCAGCGGATGCTGCGCCGGAAGCGGCAGCGACCGCCGACCATGGCAATCTGTCTCTCATCGCCGGCATCGGGCCGACGATCGAGAAGAAGCTCAGGGCCGCCGGCATCACGAACTGGGAGGCGATCGCCGCCTGGACCGAGGCCGACATCGAGAAATACGATGCCGAGTTGAACCTGCGCGGACGCATCACGCGTGACGAGTGGGTCGAACAGGCCAAGGAGCTCTTGGCGGGCAAGCCGCCGCGTGCGAAGATCGATCAGTCCGAACAAGCTTCGGGCGAGGATCGCTGAGCAGCGGCAAACAGGTTTTTGTGTGGTGGCGTTTGACGGCTTGAAGCTGCGCCTCGCGCTACCGACGACAGGTCATTCGGGAGTTTAATCATGGCTCACAAAAAGGCAGGCGGATCTTCGCGCAACGGGCGCGACTCGGACGGCCGGCGCCTCGGCGTGAAGAAATTCGGCGGCGAGCGGGTGATCCCCGGCAACATCATTATTCGCCAGCGGGGCACGACGGTGCACCCGGGGGCAAATGTTGGCATGGGCAAGGACCATACGCTTTTCGCGCTTTGTGCCGGTCATGTCGATTTCTCCAAGAAATCGGGGCGAGCTTTCGTCTCGGTCGTACCCGCCCAACAGGCGGCAGAGTAACGGCGGCAGCTTGAGACGAGGAGCTCCCGCCGGCATCCCAGCGAACCGGCGGAAACGAAGCTCCTGAATCTGCTTCGGATCCAAGCGACAGGGGAGATGGGATGTTCCATCTCCCCTTCGTCGTTTTGGCCATGGCGCCGAGCGCATGGCCCTTGGAACGGAGCCAACGATGTTCACCTGCGGCATCATCGAAGACGCCTTCGTCATCGAGACCGAGCGGCTCGCCCTGCGCTGGCCGCGCCTCGTAGACGCAGCCGCCATCGCTCGCCTGGCAGGTGAAAAAGCCGTCGCCGAGATGACGGCGCATATCCCCCATCCCTACCTGCCCGGCCAAGCCGAGCAATTCATTGCAACGAGCCGCGCCAACAATGCCGCGGGCAAGGCATTGACGCTCGTCGCGACGCTGCGCGAGGCACCCGCTGAGGTTCTCGGCGCGGTCGGCGCCATGGCGGGGCAAAGGGCAACGCCCGCCGTCGGTTATTGGCTCGGCCGGCCCTATTGGGGCCGGGGCTTGGCCACGGAGGCCTTGCGGGCGCTGATCGACACCGTCTTCGAACGTTCGGCGGCGCCGGCTATCGCCGCTGAAGTACGGGTCGTCAATCCGGCCTCCCGGCGCGTGCTCGAAAAATGTGGGTTTCGGCACGATGGCGCGGGCTTCATGGACTTTCCGGCCCGCGGCGGGCGGCTGCCCGTCGATCTTTTCACGCTCGAGCGCGGCATCTGGGCCAGCTTGAAGCAGTGGACGCCCGCCGTAATCACTGCCGGCGCGGTGGCGTCCGCACCGTTGGAATAGGAGGGAGCGATGTTGCCACAGGCACTCGAGACCGAACGCATGCTGTTGCGGCCGGTGACGCCGGCCGATGCGGAGCCGCTGCATCACGCCCTCACCTGGGAGGTGGTGCGTTGGTTGAGCAGCGTGCCCTGGCCCCTCGCCGTCGACGACGTCGCCACCTTTGCCGCGCAGGCCGAGGCGGAGAGGCGCGACGGCACGGCCTTCCACTATGCCATGGTCGTCGACGGCACTCCGGTCGGCGTGGTCGGCCTCGAGCCACGCCATGGCGCGATGAGCCTCGGCTATTGGTTGGGCGAGGCCCATTGGGGGCGGGGCTTGGGCCGCGAGGCGGCGACTGCCCTGGTGGGCGGCTTCTTCGCCGCGACCGAGGCAGTGCATCTCGCCTCCGGCGTCTTCGCCGGCAATGAGGCTTCGCTGCGGCTGCAGAAGAAGCTCGGCTTCATCGTCGTCGGCGAGGGGCTCGTGCCGTCGAAGGCGCTGCAGCGCCCCTTGCCGCATTACGACACGGTCCTCGGACGGGCCCGCTGGTCCGATGCGGCCGCGGCCGCTTGACATGATACGGCGCGGCTCGTCCTGCGCCGTATCCGCTGCCCCCTGACGATGCGGGCTCTTCAAACAACCAGCATGTCGGGCCGGGAGGCGATCTCATCGAGCGTCATGCCGAGGATGGTGATCTGTGTCGCCGCTTCACCGCGTGCCGAGAGCACGAGGGTGGTCGAGCCGTTGCCCTCAATGGCGCAGGCCAGGGCCGCCTTCGCATCCCGCAAATGGAAATGCCGTAAATCGATATTGCTGCCTTCGCCTGCCGTGAAATCGGCAATGAGGTCGTGCCCGTCTCCCGGGTGAAAGACGAAAAGATTGCGGCCCTTCCCGCCGAGCAAATAGTCATTGCCCTTGCCCCCGGCGATGACGTCGTTGCCGTCGCCTCCCTCGACCACGTCGTTGTCATCCTCGCCTGACAGGATGTCATGACCATCGCCGCCGCTGATGTAGTCGTCGCCTGCACCACCGGCGATGATGTCGTTGCCGCGCCGACCCCGGAGATCATTGGCAGCCGCATTG
Organism: Chelatococcus sp. GCM10030263; assembly: GCF_042666455.1. Lineage (NCBI taxonomy): Bacteria > Pseudomonadati > Pseudomonadota > Alphaproteobacteria > Hyphomicrobiales > Chelatococcaceae > Chelatococcus > Chelatococcus sp. GCM10030263. The sequence continues at coordinate 100,624 of NZ_JBHTDB010000002.1, forward strand.
CCGGTGATGACATCACCGGCGGAGCCGCCGATCGCGGCCTCGATGAGGAACTGACCGCCGCTGTTCTCGAAGAGGGCGTTGAAGACATTGCCATGGGCTATATGGCCCCTGCCTAGATAGGCGAGTTGTTCGTCTGCGAGCTTGCTCGAACGGCCCGGCCTCAGATCGATGGCGAGCGGCGTGTCGTAGTTGCTGCAGTCGTAGGTATCCCACCCGGCGCAATCGAGGATCGTCTCGAAGATCCGTCCTCCGGCGGGTATGCCGCTTCCCACGCCGTCCACATAGGATTGGCCGGTGTGCGGATCCCACGTGTAGACGGTATCGCCGGATCGATAGTCGGAGCGCAGACCATAGAGCACCGCCAGGCTCAGGAGGTCGTGCATCATGAAGCCGGGATAGCCGATGCAGTTCACCTGCCCCGTTGGGGCGCCACCGGCGTAAGCGCGGTAGCTCATCACCGTGAATTCGAAGCAGTCCTGATCGGCAGGCATGCAGCCGAACACCACGTTGTCGTGAGGGTGCTTCAGCCCGAGCGCATGGCCGATCTCGTGACAGAGCGTCATGTAGCCGTAGGAGCCTTTGACGGGTGCTTCGAAGCCGGAGAGGCTCGAAATCCATATATCGCCCGCTTCATCGCCTTCGCCGGGAAACTGCGCATAGGCGCCATCAATAGGCCGGGCGACGATCCGGATCGTCGCCTTTTCCGGGTTTTCGTTCTGCTCGAGGAAGTCGAGAGGGACAATCCGGGCCAGTTCTACAAAGATGTCGCGAATCGCCGCTTTCGCCTCCTCAGTTATGGAGGAGAAGCGCTCTTCGCCTTCGTAGAGATGCGTAAATTGCCTTTCCTGTGTGGGAAAACTATAGGTTATAGTGGTCAGATTCCACTTCTTATGGTAGAGCAGGCCATCCACGCAAGGTAAGCGCGTTCTGCTTGTATCGACGACCGTCATCTTGCGCCCCATTCAATCAATGGAGCGCAACCTGAGGCCAAAAGATGCAGGCGGCGATGCAACGCGCGTTGCCGATCTCGCGTTTGCTACAGGGCCGTGCGGTGATAGCCGAGGACGGCTGGCATGCACCGCATTGCGGTGAGCCCAGGCCTCATGTAGGGAACGCCTTCGTCCCGCAGTGGGCGGGAGTAGACAAATGAAGTTTCTGGACCAGGCCAAGATCTATATTCGCTCGGGCGACGGCGGCGCCGGCTGCGTCTCCTTCCGGCGCGAGAAGTTCATCGAATTCGGCGGGCCGGACGGCGGCGATGGCGGCCGCGGCGGCGACGTCGTGGTGGAATGCGTCGAGGGGCTTAACACGCTGATCGACTACCGCTACCAGCAGCATTTCAAGGCGCGCTCCGGCACCCACGGCATGGGCAAGAACCGCACCGGCGCGCGCGGCCCTGATGTCGTGCTCAAGGTGCCGCAAGGCACGGAGATCTATGCCGAGGACGGCGAGACGCTGCTGGCCGACCTCACCGAGATCGGTCAGAGGGTCGTGCTGGCGCGCGGCGGCAACGGCGGCTTCGGCAACGCCTATTTCAAGACCTCCACCAATCAGGCACCGCGCCATGCCAACCCCGGCCAGTCGGGCACCGAGATGTGGATCTGGCTGCGGTTGAAACTCATCGCCGATGCCGGCCTTGTCGGCCTGCCCAATGCCGGAAAATCGACATTTCTGGCCGCGGTCAGCGCGGCCAAGCCCAAAATCGCGGACTATCCCTTCACCACGCTGCATCCCGGGCTTGGCGTCGTCGGCATCGACGGCCGCGAATTCGTGCTCGCCGACATCCCCGGCCTCATCGAGGGCGCGCACGAGGGGCACGGCCTGGGCGATCGCTTCCTCGGCCATGTGGAGCGATGCCGCGTTCTCCTGCATCTCGTCGACGGCACCGGCGAGCATGCCGGAAAGGCCTACAAGACCGTGCGCGAGGAGCTCGAAGCCTATGGCCACGGCCTCGGCGAAAAGCCGGAGATCGTGGTGCTGACCAAGGCCGATTCCCTCGACGACGACACGCGCCGGGAACAGGTGGCGCGGCTCAAGCGGGCCGCGCGGAAAACCCCCTTCGTGATTTCCGCCGCCTCCGGTCTCGGGGTCAAGGAGGTGCTGCGCGCCGTGCTCGGCAGGCTCGACGGCATCGCCACGGACGAGGCGGAGACGGCCGAGGGCGAGCCCTGGCAGCCCTAGACATTCATTCTCGAACGACGACGGAGCGCGGTGTCACCTCCCCCTCGAGGGGGGAGGTCGCCGCGGCATTGCCGCGGCGGGAGGGGGTGATTGGCAGCCGCCGGAACCTTGCCACCCCACCCCGGCTCGCTCATTGCTCGCCGACCCTCCCTCTCAAGGGGGGGTGACAGAGAGCCGTCCAATCAAAGACGGATGTTCAGCGCGTCTTGACGCCGGCGATCAGGAAGCCGCCCAGGGCGAAAAAGCCGATCAGCACGGCAAGTCCCGCGCCTTGGCTTGCGAAGAGCTGGGTAGCGAGCGCCACGAGCGTCGGCCCGAGGAAGGAGGTCACCTTCCCCGACAGCGCGAAGAAACCGAAGAACTGCCCTGCCCTTTCCGGCGGTGCGAGCCGGACGAGAAGACTGCGCGAGGACGCTTGCAAGGGCCCGGCGACGAGCCCGATCGCCAGCCCGAGCGCGACATAGACCTTTTCCGGGATATGGCCATAGAGCCCCGCGCCGCCCACCATAGGGCCGGTCGGCATGACGAAGAGGATATGCTCGCGCCCAAGCGACAGAATGCCGATGCAACAGAGGACGAGCACCGTAAGCGACCCGAGAATGACGCGCTTGCCGCCGATCCTGTCGTCCAGCCAGCCGCCGACAAAGGCACCGATGGTCCCGGTCAGCGTCAGCAGGATGCCGAAAACGCCGATCTCGATGGTGCCCCAGCCGAAGACGCCGGCGGCATAGATGCCACCGAAGGCAAACAGCGCGACGAGGCCGTCCTGGTAGACCATATTGGCGATCAGGAAGCGGCCGAGCTGGCGCAGGCGCCGGATCTCACGCAGCGTTTCGCCGAAGGCCGCCAAGCCTCCGCCTATCGCCCGGCGCATGCCGATGCCGGTCGGCGGCACGTCCGGCGTGATCAGGAACATGGGCAGGGTGAAGATCACGAACCAGACCGCCGATAGCGGCCCGACCAGCCGGTCGCCTTCGCCGGCACGAGGATCGAGGCCGAAGAGCGGAGCAATCCCGGCCAATGTCTTGCCGGTCTCCGGCGAGGCCGCACAGAAGACGAGCACGACGGCAAGCGAAACGAGCCCGCCGACATAACCCATCGCCCAGCCCGTGCCGGAGAGACGCCCCATGCGCGCCGGCGGCACGAGACGCGGCATCATGGCATTGTTGAAGACGGTGGCGAATTCCGCGCCGATTGTAGCGAGCCCGAAAGCAAGGAGCGCCAGCGGCACCGCGCCCGGCGTGCCCGGTGCTGCCCACCAGAGCGCCGCAGATCCGATGACGAGCAATACCCCGAAGAAGGCGATCCAGGGCTTCTTCGGGCCGGCTGCGTCGGCGACCGCGCCGAGCACCGGCGAGGTGAGCCCGATGACGAGCCCGGCGATGCCCGTCGCATAGCCCCACAGGCTCTGGCCGGTGACCGGATCGGATGCGAGCCATGCGGCAAAAAACGGTGCGAAAACGAAGGTGGTGACGAGGGTGAAGAAGGGCTGCGCCGCCCAATCGAAAAACACCCAGGCGACCACCGCGCGCCGCGGCGGGAAGCCCGATGTGGAGGCAGGTCCAGGCGCCGGGACAACCGCTGCCGAAGACTGTGAGGGCGAAAGCTGCGGCGAGGAAATCGGCACCAACTCGACTGTCAACGGCGGTGGACAACGACCTCGATCGGCAGGGGGGCCTGCCAGCCGTGGCGGACGAGCTCCGGATCGAGATGTTCTTCACACGGCTCGCCGATGCATAGATAGGCGATAAACCTCCAGGAGGCCGGCACGTCAAGCGCCGCTTTGACGCGTGCCGGATCGAGGATCGACACCCAGCCGACGCCGAGCCCCTCGGCGCGCGCTGCAAGCCACAGGGTATGGACTGCCATCAGCGTGGAATAATGCACGGTCTCCGGCATCGTGGCGCGGCCGAGGCCGTGGCCCGCCTGCGGATTTTCCTCGCTGAACACCGCGAGATGCACCGGCGCTTCCCGCAAGCCGGCGAGCTTGAGCTGCGCATAGCAGCCGGCCCGCTCGCCGTCATAGGCCGCGAGGGCTTCGGCGTTACAGCGCTCGAATTCGGCGATGATCGCCTGACGCAAGGCGGGCGTGCGCACGTCGACGAAGCGCCAGGGTTGGCTGTTGCCGACGGACGGCGCATGCATGGCAAGTTCAAGGAGGCGATCGAGCCTCGCTTCGTCGAGCGGCGCACCGGTAAAGCGCCTCACATCCCGCCGCCAGGCGATGAGCTCGGCGAACTTCTGGCGGAAGGCGCGCGTGAAGCGAGGCGCCGCCCGCTGCCGCTCGCCCTGTTCCGTCATGCCTTGACGAGATCGCCGACGAGCCCGGCGGCGACCGTCACCCGCGACAGCGTGAGCCCCGCCGCCACGATATTGTCCACCATGGCGCGGATACGCTCCACCTCACCGCCGCGTGCTTCCGCCCAACGGTGCACGGCCGCCATGGCGCCCGCGGCATCCTCGGCTGCTCCCGTGACCGCGACGACCTCCGCCGTGAGCCGCCGATGGGCACCGGCGAGTGCGCCGAGCGCACGTCCCAGCGCCAAGCCGTCGTAATAGTCCGGCGCTGGCAGGTCGCGCGCCGCAGCGGCCAGTTCGCGCAGCCGGAAGCTGGTCTCGACGGCGAAATGCACGGCCGCAACCTCGCCGGCGCTTCGCTCGGTCGCCTGGGCAATGCGCGCGACGTCGGGGGCCGCACCCAATTCGGACAAGGCCGCCAGGCGCTGGGCGAGTTCAGCCGGCACGCCGGCCCTGGCGAGATCGGCGCTGCGCGCCACGAGCGCAGCGCTCGCCTCCGGCGGGAGCGCCCGCGGCAAGGCCGCTTCCACCGCGGTGATGCCGCGGCGATAGCGGGCCACGATCTTCTGGATGCCGTCCGCGCGGAAATCCGCATTGCGGATGAACCAGGTGAGGCCGTCGACCATGAGATCCTGCAGCCCGGCATAAAGGTCGAGCTGAATGGCGGCGTTGATGTCGTCGTCCGCATGGCCGATCCGCGCATCGAGCGCGTCGATGCCGGCATTGAGCTCGATCAGCCCATAGGAGTCGCGCACGGCGGCATAGGCGGCTGCGATAGTGGCGGCGTCCGCGCCGGTCTCGTCGGCGAGCCGCGTGACGACGGTTGGGCCGCCGCGGTTGACGATGGCATTGGCGAGCTGCGTCGCGATGATCTCGCGCCTCAGGCGATGGCCGGTGACGGCATCGGGATAGCGCTCGCGCAAGGGCTTTGGCATGTAGCGCATCAGCTCGCCGGCGAGATAGGGATCGTCCGGCACCGGGCTCGCGAGAATGGCGTCGTGCAGCGCGAGCTTGGCATAAGCGATAACGACCGCGATCTCCGGCCGCGCCAGCCCTTCGCCGCGCTGCTGGCGCTGCGCCAGAGCCGCATCGTCGGGGAGAAACTCGACGGCGCGATCGAGCCGGCCTTCCGCTTCGAGCACCCGCATGAGGCGGCGGGTGAAGCCGAGTTCGCCGGCGCCGCGCCGCTCGGCGATGGAGATCGCGAGCGTCTGCAGATAGTTGTTGGTAAGAACGAGACGCGCCACTTCGTCGGTCATCCCGACGAGCAGGCTGTCCCGTGCCGGAGCATCGAGACGCCCGTCCGCGATCAAGGGCGCGAGCGCGACCTTGATATTGACCTCCACGTCGGAGGTGTTGACGCCGGCCGAATTGTCGATCGCGTCGGAATTGAGCCGCACACCGGCAAGGGCCGCCTCGATGCGACCGCGCTGGGTGACGCCGAGATTGGCCCCCTCGCCGATCACCTTGGCACGGAGCTGCGCACCGGTAACGCGGATCGCGTCATTGGCGCGGTCGCCGGCCGCGGCATCCGTCTCATCACTCGCCCGGATATAGGTGCCGATGCCGCCGAACCACAAGAGATCGACCGGCGCCTTGAGGATCGCGGTCATCACCTCCTGCGGCGACGCATGGTCCTGCGCGAGCCCGAGCACGGCCTGGACCGCGGGCGACAGCGGGATCGACTTCGCCTGGCGGGAGAAGACACCGCCGCCCGGTGAGATTAAGGACTTGTCGTAATCCTGCCAGCTCGACCGCGGCAATGCGAAGAGCCGCTTGCGCTCCGCATGGGCGATCGCCGGGTCGGGATCGGGGTCGAGGAAAATATCGCGGTGATCGAAGGCGGCAGCGAGCTTGAGCTTCTCCGAGAGCAGCATGCCGTTGCCGAAGACGTCGCCCGACATGTCGCCGACGCCGGCGACCGTCACCGGAGTTGCCTGGATGTCGATGTCGAGTTCGCGGAAATGCCGCTTCACCGCCTCCCAGGCGCCGCGTGCGGTGATGCCCATCTTCTTGTGGTCATAACCCTGGCTGCCGCCGGAGGCGAAGGCATCGCCCAGCCAGAAGCCGTGCTCGATGGCGATGCTGTTGGCGAGATCCGAGAAGGTCGCGGTGCCCTTATCGGCCGCGACGACGAGATAGGGATCGTCATCGTCGTAGCGCACGGTGAGCGCCGGCGGCACGATCTCTTCGCCGACGCGGTTGTCGGTGAGGTCGAGCAAGCTGGAGATGAAGATGCGGTAAGCCTCTGTGCCTTCGGCCATGAAGGCCTGCCGATCGCCGGGTGACGGCAGGCGCTTCGGCAAGAAGCCGCCCTTGGCGCCCACCGGCACGATGACGGCGTTCTTGACCTGCTGCGCCTTGACGAGGCCGAGCACCTCCGTGCGGAAATCCTGCGACCGATCCGACCAGCGGATGCCGCCGCGTGCCACCTTGCCGAAGCGCAGATGCACGCCGTCGACGCGTGGCGAATGCACGAAGATCTCGTAGAGCGGCTTCGGCGTCGGCAGCCCGTCCACTTTGGCGCAGGCATATTTCACGGCGATCGTGCGCCGCGGAAGACCGTCCGCCCCCAGCTGGAAGAAATTGGTCCGCACGGCCGCATGCACGAGATTGACGAAGTGGCGCAGGATGCGGTCGTCGTCGAGACTCTCGACCTGCTGCAGCAAGGCCTCGATCTGGGCGTCGCATTCGACCTGCTGGACGGTGCGGGTCGCCTCGTCGAGGCGTGGGTCGAAACGTGCATAGAACAGCGCGACGATGGCCGCGGCCGCCGCCCCGTTCCGCCTGAGGGCCGTGGCGAGATAGCCGAAACTGAAGGGCACGCCGATCTGGCGCAGGTAATGGGCGAAGCCGCGCAGCAGCGCTACATCCCGCCAGGCGAGCCCCGCTTCGAGCACCAGCGCGTTGAAGCTGTCGGATTCCGCAAAATCGCGGAAAAGCGCCATCAGTGCCGCTTCGATGCCGGGCTGCAGGCGCTCGACATCGATGGCGCCGCCCGCCGCGCGCTCGAGCCGCATGTCGTGCAGCCAGACCCGCCCCTCGTCCGGCACGCCCTGCGGCAGGATACGGTGGGTGCGCTCGTTGACGACGCGGAAGCCCAGATTTTCCAGGAGCGGCACGCGTTCGGACAGCGGCATCGGCCGCCCCCGGGAGAAGACCTTGAGATTGGCGCGCGTGTCGTCGTCGCCCTCGCGGCGATAAAGATCGGCCGCCCAGGGCCGCTCGGCGCTCAGCCGCTCGAGAATGTCGATGTCGGCGATGACCGCTTCGCCGGAATAGGCTTCGCGATAGCCCGCGCCGAAGGCCTCGCCGTAGCGCTCCGCGAGCTCGCGCCCCTTGCGGCCGCCGATGCTCGCTTCCAGCGTCTCGGCGAGCGCATCGCGCCAGGTGCGCACGATGGAGCGGATGCCCGCCTCGAGCTCCTCCTGCCCGATCGCCGGGATAGTCCCCTCGTAATGGCCGACAATATAGTGGGTGCGCGCCAGCGGCCCTTCCGGATAGGCCGGATAGGCCGCCGAGATATGGCCCTCGAAGACGCTCGCCAGAAATTCGCCGACCCGCCGCCGGACCTCCGTGTCGTACCGATCCTTAGGGATATAGACGAGCACGGACACGAAGCGGTCGAAGGCGTCGAGCCGCGCCAGCGCGCGCACGCGCGGACGCTCGGTGAGCTTCAACACCTCCAGCGCGAAGCGATAGAGGCTCTCGGCGTCCATCTGGAAGAGCTCGTCGCGCGGATAGTCCTCCAACACATAGAGGAGCGCCCGGCCGGAATAGCTCGCCGGATCGAAGCCGGCGCGCGCCACGACATCGGCGATCTTCTTGCGCAGATAGGGAATGGTACTGGTTGTTGCCGTATAGACCGCGGCCGTGAACAGGCCGACGATACGCAACTCCCCTTCGAGCCGGCCATCCGCCGAGAACAGCTTGACCCCGACATAGTCGAGATGCACGCGGCGATGGACGCGTGACTTCACATTCGCCTTGGTGATGATGAGCGGCACGGGGCGGGCGAGGAAAGCGCGCAGTTCCGGTGTCATCACCACGAGCTCGTGGCCGCGGCGCAGGATCTTGATCTCGGGATCGCGCAGGATGCCGAGGCCCGTGCCATGCACGGGATCGGCGCTCGTGTCGCCGCCGGCAAAGCGATATTCGCGAATACCGAGGATGGTGAAATTGTCGTCCGCGAGCCAGGACAGGAAGTCGATCGCCTCCGCGACGACATCGTCCGGCATCAACGGATGGGGGTTGCGCAGCACGGAGACCGTATCGGTGAGCCGCTTACGCATCGCGTCCCAGTCGTCCGTCGCCTGGCACACGTCGGTATAGGTGCGCGCCAGCTCGTCGACGAGCGCCTGCCGGGCGCCCTCATCGTCGATGCGCTCTATATGGATATGGATGAGGCTCTCGTGCGGCGCCGACGCGGCGGCACCGTCGAGCATCACCCGAGCCAAGCGGCCTTCGCCGTCACGCTCGACCGCAAGGATGGGATGGGCCACGAGGAAGACCCGCCAGCCGAGGGCCATCAGGGCGGCAAGCGTGGAGTCGAGCAGGAACGGCATGTCGTCGTTGACGACCTCGATTACCGTCATCTGCCGCTTGAGACCACCCGCGCCGACGTCCTGGTCGCTCAGTCTCACCGCCGGGGCATCGCCCGCCTGACGCGGCTCGGCGAGATGGCCATAGGCGCTTGCCGCAAAACCGGCGATCGCCTCGGGTGTATAGCGTTCGAGATCCTCGATGGCCGTCGCACCGAAGAGGGCCCGTGCAAAACCTTGGGGAGGGGCAGGAACCCGGCCTGCGAGATGCTGCTCGACCGTGCCGATCAGCCGTTCCCGTTCGCTCTTGTCATCCACGGGCAGCCGGTTGAGTTCGGGGCCGGCTTGCGTGGGCATAGGTTTCCGATCCGCCTTCGCCGTGCCGAGCCGTTCCATGCGAAGCCTCCTTGTTTGCCGACCACCATCGATTAGGCATTCCTAGCGACGGCATATGGATCATTGATGACCACGCAACTTTGGATAACCCCTTGGCGCGTGGTGGACAATGGCAATCCCGGACCGAAGCCTCGGAACCGCTGACGCTTGGCGCGGAAAAGCATGCCACGACGGGCCGTCATCTCCGCCCGCGAGCCAACAAATGTGGCCCATAAAAGAAAAGGCCGGCGGTAAACCGCCGGCCTCTTTTAAGGAAGGGTACTCGTACGCGCTGCCAAGTGGCCCGGCAGTTCCCTGGAGCAGGGGGGCTGGGGGGCTGACGTATCCGGCACCAGGAAATGCCGAGCCACCGAGGCAACACGGTCTTTATCGTCGGTCAGTTGGGCCGCCGATGGGCCGCTCTGCGGCGGAAATGTGGATTCTGTGCCCACTCCTCTTTTTACTGACGGCGCATTCGGCGAAAGCGCTTGGGGGACGGGCTTGGGGACAGCGCCTGAGGATGAGCAGACCGCTTGCTCTGAGATGAATGTGACACTTGCGCGACATCGGATCGCACACCATCATGCCATTCGGTGCAGGCTTTCCTCGCGGGCAGGTCTATGCTCGCAGTCGGCGGACCGGAGCCGGCAGGGACCATCCGGATGGCCTCAGGGCGCCGGAGCTGCCCATGACTTCGGGCCGCGTCGAGGTCGCAACAGAAGAGAGGCGCAATGAGCGAGGATGATAGCCCCGAAGCAGAGCAGGCCTCGTCGCGACGCTACGCCGGCCTTGCGCCGGCGCGGGTCGTGGCTCCGAGGGCGGCAAGTCCGGTGACCCCGCCCGGCGCGTCCGAACGAACGACTGAGAGGCAGGAGGTTCCGCGCGGGTCAGCCTCGATCGCCACCTTCCCACGTCCGGTCGCCAAGCCTGGCGCATCCGCGCCGACAGCCCCGGTGGTGGTGTCCTTCAACCGGATGGAACTGCGCGAGATCCTCGATCTTTATGGACGCAAGGTGGCCGCGGGTGAATGGCGTGACTACGCCATCGACTGTCTCAAAGACAAGGCGGTCTTCTCGGTGTTCCGCAGGACATCGGAAGTTCCCCTCTATCGCATCGAGAAGGACCCGAAGCTCGCGCGGCGCCAGGGCGCTTACAGCGTCGTGACGGCCTCCGGCCTGATCCTGAAACGCGGCCACGAGCTCGCGCGGGTCATTGCGGTGCTGGAGCGAGCGTTGCGCGTCGTCGGCTGAATTCTCATCTCGCGAGCATAAAGAAAGCCCCGGCCATGGCCGGGGCTTTCTCGTCCGAGAAGGCGCGTCAGTTGCTGCGCTGCTGGCCGAAGAGCTGCAGCAGCAGCATGAACATATTGATGAAGTCGAGATAGAGCCTCAGCGCGCCGAGCACCGACTTGCGGGCGGCAGCGGCACTGTCGTCCATCTCATAGTACATTTCCTTGATCTGCTGCGTATCCCAGGCGGTGAGGCCTGCGAAGATCAGCACGCCGACGACGGAGATGGCGAACTGCAGCGCGCTCGAGGCCAGGAAGATATTGACCACCATCGCGATGATCAGGCCGAAGAGCCCCATGAGCAGGAAGGAGCCCATGGCCGACAGGTTCCGCTTCGTCGTATAGCCGTAGAGGCTAAGCGCGCCAAAGGTTGCGGCCGTGATGAAGAACACCCGCGTGATCGACGCCCCGGTAAACACCAGGAAGATCGACGAAAGCGATAGGCCGACCAGCGCCGCATAGGCGAGGAACAGCAGCCGCGCGGTCGTGGGCTGCAGGCTGGCTATCCGGAAGCTCAGGAAGAAGACCAGCGCGAGCGGCGCGAAGATGACGACCCACTTCAGCGGGCTCATATAAAGAGCATAGCCCAAGCTCGTCAGCATCAGTCCGTTGCCGAACTGGCCGGCAGCGGCCGCGGGATCGGTGGTCACGGCGAGCGTGTAGGTTCCGAGCGCTGCCAGACCTGTGATGGCCAAGCCCAGAACCATGTTGTTGTAGACACCGAGCATGAAGGCCCGCAGCCCCTCATCGAGCCCTGCGGTTCCGGCCCGTGCCACACCACTGCCGTAGGCGACGGTGTTGCGGTTCAGATCCGACATGATTCCCTCTCGAACCTCTCCAATGGACTGCCGCATCTCGGCAGTCGTTGAGAATATGGAACATCGCCGCCCGTGATACAAGGGTCCGGCGGTTCACGCGGCAAGTGCTGCAAGAAATTTCGCCGAACATGAACGTTTCGTAAAGTTCAGCCTGGCAGCAGCGATGATGAAGAAGCGAGACAGCTACAGATCTCGCAAATAGGGGGCCGGCTTTTGACCTAGAATTCGCCAAGTCCCCAGGAGAGAGATGACGACGGCAACGAGAACCGCTGTGAGTGCGGCAAGAATCGCGTTGAGAGGGTAGAAGTCGAAATCGAGCCGCATGACGCGCGTTACTACGAGCGCGGCGGCGACAGAGCCGGCCAAAAATCCGAAAACGGCGGTGGCCGCGGCAATTGCGCCATATTCGATCGTATAGGCGGTGATCAGATGGGCGCGGGTGGCACCGAGCGTCTTCAGGATCACGGCATCGTAGAGGCGGGCGCGATGCGAGGCGGCAAGCGCACCGGCCAGCACGAAAATGCTTGCAAGCAGCGCGATCGAGGCCGCCGCTCTCACCGCCAGCGCCAGCTGCGAGACCATGTCGTCGACCGCCTGTAGCGCATCGCGCACCCGCACGCTCGTGACCACGGGGAAGGCGGCGGCAGCCTCGCGCAAGAGTGTGGCCTCGCGGGCCACCAGAGCGGCATTGTCCGCGGTGTCGCTCTTCGGCCAGGTGAGCGTTGCGAGGTCGGTATGCGGCGCCCCGGCGAAAGTGGCCGGCGAGAACACCATGACGAAATTGATGCCGAGCGAGCGCCATTCGACCTTGCGCAGATTGGCGATGCGCGCCTCGATCGTGCGGCCGAGAACATTGACCGTGATGATATCGCCGATGGTCAGCCCGAGCTTCTCGGCGATGTCGCTCTCAAAAGAGACGAGCGGCGGGCCGGCATAATCGCTCGGCCACCATTGGCCGGCAACCAGCGCCGAGCCCGTCGGCAGGCGCGCCGCATAGGTAATGCCCCGGTCGCCGTCGAGCACCCATTGCACGTCCTCGGGCGCCTTGTAGTCCTCAGCGGAGATGCCCTTCAGCGTCAGCAGACGGCCGCGCATCATCGGCACCTGCTCGAGCTCGGCGCCCGGCGCCTTCTCGGCGATGAAAGCCTGGAACTGGTCGGCCTCGGCGGCGGGAATATCGAGAAAGAAGAAGCTCGGCGCCGCCTCGGGCAGGCTGCGCGTCAGCTGATTGCGCAGATTGGTCTCGATCAGCGCGAGCGTGACGATGAGGGTGATGCCGAGGCCGAGCGAGAGCACGAGGGAGGGCGTCAGCGCCCCCGGCCGGTGCATATTGGCGAGTGCGAGCCGCACGGCTGGCCGGCGCGGGTGGGGCAGAGCGCGCGCAAGGCGCATCATGCCCGTCCCCACCAGCCTGAGCAGCACGAAGACGGCGGCGGCGGCAACTACGAAGATCAGCGCGAGCCAGCGGTCGTAGGAGAAGACGACCGCCACGACCACGAGGGCGAGCGTGGCAGCCACGAGCGCCACCAGATAACGGCTGCGCGGGATGCGCCTGTCCACGTCGACCGAGGAGCGGAAGAGCGCCGAGACCGGCACGTCATGCGCGCGCCCGAGCGGCAGAAGCGCGAAGGTGAGCGCGGTGAGAAGGCCGTAGAGCCCGGCCAGCGCGAGCTCCGCCGGGGCCAGCGTCGGCGCGAGCGGCAGCGGAATAAGGCTGCGCCCCACCGTCGACAGCAAGAACGGCACCGTCGCGCCGAGCGCGAGGCCGATGGCGACGCCGATCAGGGCCATCAGCATGACTTGGGTGAGATAGACGGCGACGACCTGTCCGCCCGGCGCGCCGAGGCTCTTGAGGGTGGCAATGGAGGAGCGCTTGCGGTCGACGAAGGCGTTGACCGCATTCGCCACGCCGACGCCACCGACCAACAGCGCCGTGAGCCCGACGAGCGTCAGGAACTGGGTAAACCGATCGATCTCGCGCGACAGGCGAGGCGCCGCCTCCAAACGGCCGCGAACCTCCCAGCCCGCCTGCGGAAAGGCCGTCCTGATCGCATCTTCCGTCGCGGCCAATGCCGCATCGCTGTCCTGTCCGGGCGGCAGGACGATGCGATAGGTCCAGCGTACGAGGCTGCCGGGCTGCAGGAGACCGGAGGCCCTGAGCGCCTCCTGCGAGATCAGGAGCCGCGGCCCGAAGCCGACGCCGGACACCGCCTTGTCGGGCTCCGACACCACCGCCGCCTTGAGCACCAGCGGGACATGACCGAGCGTGACGCGATCGCCGGGCTTCAGCGCGAGCCGGGCGAGCAGCACCGGGTCGGCAAAAGCGCCGTAAGCGCCGTCGGACGAAGCGAGCGCATCGGTTCCGAGCGGCGGATCCGTCTCGAGCTCCCCGACCGAGGGATAGCGGTCGTCGACCGCCTTGACCTCGACGAGCGCCGAGCCCTTGTCGCCGGCGACGACCATGGCGCGCAAGGTGGCGATGCCTGAGACCGCACCGCGGCCCGCGAGGAAGTCGAGCTCGGCCGGGCTCGCCTCGCGCTGAGCGAGGGAGATGCTGACATCGCCGCCGAGAATGCGCCGGCCTTCCGTCGCCAGGCCGTCGGTGAGGCTGCGCCCCACCGAGCCGACAGCGGCGATGGCAGCCACGCCGAGCGCGATACAGGCGAGGAAGATGCCGAAGCCTTGCAGCCCGCCGCGCATCTCGCGTAGCGCAAGCCGCAGCACGAGCGGCAGGCGGCCGAAGCGCGAGCCCTGGGCGACGAAGCCGTGCATGGCAATCTCCTCCGGGCTGCTCAGGCGCTCACCGAATCCGCCTCGACGAGGCCCGAACGGAGCCTGACGACGCGATCGCAGCGGGCTGCAAGCCCCGGATCATGGGTGACGAGCACCAGCGTCGCGCGGCGGTCCTGCTTCAGCGCGAAGAGAAGCTCGACGATGCCCCCTCCGGTCGCCTCGTCCAGATTCCCGGTCGGTTCGTCGGCGACGATGATCGGCGGATGGCCGACGGTAGCGCGGGCAATGGCCACGCGCTGCTGCTCGCCGCCCGAGAGCTGTGCCGGGTAGTGATGCAGGCGCTCACCGAGACCGACGCGCGCGAGCTCGGCGGCGGCGCGCTCGAAGGCCCCTTGTCCGCCGGCGAGTTCCACCGGCAGCGCGACATTCTCGAGCGCCGTCATGGTCGGCACGAGATGGAACGACTGAAAGACGATGCCGATATTGCGGCCGCGGAAGCGAGCGAGCGCATCCTCGTCGAGCGACGCGAGATCCTGGCCGGCGACCACCACCTTGCCGCTGTCCGGCCGCTCCAGGCCGGCGAGCATCATGAGCAGCGTTGACTTGCCCGAGCCTGATGGCCCCACGAGACCGACTGCCTCGCCGGGAGGCACCGCCAGCGAGATCCCCTTGAGGATGTGGACGCGTGCCGCATCGCGCCCCAGACTCAAGTGGACGTCGGCAAGGTCGATAGCCATTTCCGAGACTGCGCGGCTGGCGTCGCGCAGTCGTGAAGAATCCGGGGGGTTTGTTGGCGAGGGATTGGAAAGGTGAGTGTGAGACGTATCCCGGCTTGCGGCCTCTGCCGTCCTATCCATACGATCTGCTCCGCCGCTATCGGCCCAACAAGTCTCGACTGCACCATTCGACAGGAGCACGCTCCACATCAATCGTCCGGAGCACGCTTCCGCCGCAAAGGCTCATCACTTTTTCCGGAACGCACCCGGACTCGGCACTCGCACATGCGCTCTGCCGCCGTCATATGGGAAAGATCCTCTCGTGATCCAATGCCGTCACTTCGTCACCCTCTTCCGTGAAGGCGCCCGTACCGTGTTCGTCATGCCGATCCTCGCCGCGGCCTTGCTGCCTTTCGTCCTTTCCGTCTCGCTCGCCGCGAGTTTTGCGGCGAAAGCGGCCGAACCGGTCAAGATCGTCGTCTTCGGCGACAGCCTCGTCGCGGGCTATGGGCTCGCGGCATCGGAGGCTTTCCCCGCCGTGCTCCAGAAGATGCTGACGGAGAAGGGCCATGCGGTCACGATCACGAATGCGGGCGTCTCGGGCGATACCGCCTCGGGCGGCCTTGCGCGGCTCGACTGGTCGGTGCCGGACGGAACCCAGGGCGTAATCCTCGAGCTCGGCGCCAACGACATGCTGCGCGGCACAGACCCTGCCGTCACGAAGGACGCGCTGGAGAAGATCATCAATCGTCTGAAGGAACGCGGCATTGCGGTGCTGCTGGCCGGAATGCTGGCCGCGCCCAATCTCGGACCCGACTATACGGCCCGGTTCAACGCGATCTATCCCGACCTCGCCCGCGAGCACGGCCTGATGCTCTATCCCTTCTTCCTCGATGGCGTTGCCGGCAATACGACGCTCAATCTCTCCGACGGCCTGCATCCGACGGCCGAAGGCGTGCGGCGCATCGCCACGGCCATCCTGCCGACCGTGGAAAAATTCGTCGCCTCCCTCGCACCTGCCCGCTAGTTTGGCGCGGGGCTTGGCCCCTCCCGCCTCATCCAACCGCCTCCCATCAGGACGATCAAGAATGCGCTATGCCAAGCTGGGCCGCACCGGCCTCGATGTCAGCCGTGTGTGTCTGGGGACCATGACTTTCGGTGATCAAAACACCAAGGCCGAGGGCTTCGCGCAAATGGATCATGCCTTCGAGCAAGGCATCAATTTCTTCGATACGGCCGAGCTTTATCCGGTGCCGCCGAAGGCGGAAACGCAGGGCGGGACCGAGCGCATCATCGGTGACTGGATGATGGAGCGGGGCTGTCGCGACAAGATCATTCTCGCCACAAAGGTGGTCGGACGTTCGCAGATGAACTGGTTCCGCGACGGTGGCCAGCCGTGCGAGCTCACTCGCGGGCAGATCCGCGAGGCGGTCGACAAAAGCCTGCAGCGGCTGAAGACCGATTACATCGATCTCTATCAGATCCATTGGCCGGACCGGCCGGTTGCGCAGTTCGGCTCGCATTCGACGATCTTCCGTGCCGTCGAAGGCCCGGAGAATCCGATCCCGGAGATCCTCGAAGCGCTCGACGAGATCGTGAAGGAAGGCAAGGTGCGCTTCATCGGCCTCTCGAACGAGAGCCCCTGGGGCGCCATGACCTTCCTGCATGCGGCGCAGGCCCGGGATCTTCCGCGCATCCACTCGATCCAGAACGCCTATTCGCTCGTCAACCGCACCTTCGAGCTTGGCCTGGCCGAGATCGCGCTGCGTGAGGACACTGGCCTTCTCGCCTATTCGCCGCTCGCCCAGGGCTATCTCACCGGCAAATATCAGAACGGAGCCCTGCCGAAGGGCAGCCGCAAGCAGCTCTACAACCGGCTGCAACGCTACGAGAAGTCCGGCGCCGCAGAGGCCACGGACGCCTATGTGGCGCTCGCCCGCAGCGCCGGGCTGGATCCGGCCCAGATGGCACTCTCCTTCGTGCTGTCGCGGCCGTTCGTGACCTCGGTCATAATCGGCGCGAGCACAATGGAGCAGTTGAAGACCAACATCGACGCGATCGATGTGCCGATGACGGACGAACTCGCCCAGCGCATCGACAATATCCATCTCATTCACAGCAACCCCTGCCCCTGACCCAAGCGAGGCCGGTCCCCAAGGATGGCACCGGCGGACCGAGCACATCGACGGCAATTCGGCTCGAGGAGGAACCCATGCCTCGCCTGTTTTCCGCTCTCGCAATCCCGGAAGACATCGCTCAGGCGTTGTCTCTCCACCGGGGCGGATTGCCCGGCGCCCGCTGGATCGACCCCAGCGATTACCACGTCACCCTGCGCTTCATGGGCGACATCGACGAGGCCACGGCGCGCGATATCGACGACAGCCTGGCCGAGATTCGCCGGCAGCCTTTCGCCGTCAAGGTGGAGGGCCTCGGCAGCTTCGGCGGCGGCCGACCACGCGCGGTGATCGCCCGAATCGCGCCGACGGCGCCTTTGCTCGAGCTGCAGGCGGACCAGGAGCGGCGGGTGCGCCGCGCCGGTCTCGAACCGGAGAGGCGCAAATACACGCCGCATGTGACGCTCGCCCGGCTGCGCGACGCCTCCCCCATCGACGTCGCCGATTATCTAGCCTCGCGCAGCATCCCCCAATCGCTCACCTTCGAGGTGGACCGTTTCGTGCTGTTCTCGGCGCGCGCCTCCGTAGGCGGCGGCCCCTATATCGCCGAGGCGGTCTATCCGCTCGGCTGACCGAGGCGACGCGCCTCCGCAAGCCCCGAACTTGCGCAAGGCCGTGATCCACCCCATTTTTTAGCGTACGCGCGGAACGGATGGCGCATCCTGAGGGGAGCGACACGATGAAGAACAGCGGCTTTGCCGATGCAGGCTTCAGCCACCGCCTGACGCCCGAGGAAATCGCGGCGATCCGCCAGCGCGCGGAAGCCGAGGACGGCAGTGCCGAGACCCGGGTGAAGCGCAGCTTCTGGCAGGCGTTGAAGCGGGTTGCGCGCAATGTGCCTTTCGCTGAAGACCTTGTCGCCGCCTATTACTGCGCGCTCGATCCCGGCACGCCGCGACGGGTGAAGCTCATCCTATTTGGTGCGCTCGCCTATTTTATCCTGCCGATGGACAGCATTCCGGACATCATTCCGCTTTTCGGCTTCGGCGACGATATGGCGCTGCTTGCCGCGGCGATCACGGGCGTTGCCTCCTCGATCACCGACGAGCACCGGCGGCGAGCACGGGAAACGCTGACGGGCGTTTCGTCTTCGTAACTCGGCGCAGGCTGCCGGTCGTCACAATTGGACCCCGATTTCAAAATTGTGCTAGAGGAACCCCGTCTGGGAACGCGCCCGCTTTTCCTACGGGCAGCGGGGAGTAACATGCATTTATGATTCGGCATCTCTCCTTCCGGCCTTTACAGGGCTCACTCATCACCGCCGCGTTGTTCTGCGGTTGCGTTGCGACAGCGGCAGGAGCTGCGGCGCAAGGCACCGGCGTAGGGCAAGCGGCTCTTCTCGCGACATCGGGCGACTGGGGCGCTTATGCCTCCGGCCAAGGCCGCAACAAGGTCTGCTACGCGTTATCGCAACCAAAGGAACGCCTGCCGCAAGGCCTCAACCGCGATCCCGCCTATCTCTTCATTTCGACGCGGCCGGCGGAGAACGTCCGCAACGAGATCAGCCTCGTGATGGGCTTCCCGACCAAGGAAGGGGTGGACGCGCAGGCGATCGTCGGCGACGCAACCTTCGCTCTTGTTACAAAGGGCGAAAACGTTTGGGTGAAGAATCCGGCGGAGGAGCCGCGCGTGCTGGCGGCTTTCAAGGCTGGCGCCAAGCTCGTGGTCAAATCGGAGTCGAGCCGCGGCAGCAAGCTTTCGGACGAATATTCGCTCATCGGCTTCACCCAGGCGCTCGATCGTGCCGCGAGCGAATGCGCTAAATAAGGAATGCGCTGAATAGCGCCACGGCCGCGCTAGATAACCTTACAAGGATCGGCAAGAACGCTACCGTTGCTCTTCCTTCCGGCGGAAAAATGCTGGATTTAAATGGAGTGCAATTGTGGTGAAGAAAAAGCCGTTAACGCGTATCAAAGCTCTCGTGGGGGCTCTTGCACTGTCGGGAGCTGCCTTCAGCTATGCTCATGCCGACTGGGTCGGGCCCGACTGGATGCCGGCCGAAAAGGTCATGGAGAAGCTCAGGGCGAGCGGCTACACCGCCATCCATGAGCTCAAGGCCGACGATGGCCGCTGGGAGGGCGAGGGCATGAAGAACGCGCAGCGCATGGAGTTCTCCGCCGATCCGCGCACCGGCAACATCATCTGGGAAGGCCCGGATCACTGACGGGGACTGGAGGAGGCGCTGGCGAAGCCTTGTGCCTGCCACAGTCCAGCACCAAGTGAGCGGCATGGTCCTGATGGCGCGGCCGTGCTATAGGGGCGCCTCCTGAACCCGAACTATGAGAAGAGCCACAGATGGCGGCGGTTTCGCTCGACATCGCCCGAATTGAGGACGCGGCCGCTCCGGTGGTCGCCGATCTCGCGCGGACCGCCGTTGCGAAGCCTTCGCTCGTCGGCGCGACGCGCGAGGAGATGAGGGCCGCTCTTCTCTCGATCGGTGTGCCGGAACGCGACCTCAAGATGCGTGTCAGCCAGCTGTGGAGCTGGGTCTATCAGCGCGGCGCGAGCGACTTCGCCGCAATGACGACGATCGGCAAGGATTTGCGGTCGACGCTCGCCGGCGCCTTCACGCTCACCCGTCCTGAGGTGGTGAACGAACAGGTCTCCCGCGACGGCACGCGCAAATGGCTCCTGCGCATGGCGCCTGTCACTCCGCACGAGCGGATGAAGGGCGCCGGCGCGGAAATCGAATGCGTCTATATCCCGGAGACCGACCGGGCCACCCTGTGCATTTCGAGCCAGGTAGGCTGCACGCTGAACTGCTCGTTCTGCCACACCGGCACCCAGAAGCTCGTACGCAATTTGAGCGCGGCGGAGATCGTGGCGCAGCTCGTCGTCGCGCGCGACCGGCTCGGCGACTGGCCGGGACAGTCCCCGCCGCCCGGCGCCCGCGAGCAGGGCCTGCTGCCGAGCGACGGCAGCCGCTTCGTCACCAATGTCGTGCTCATGGGCATGGGCGAGCCGCTCTATAATTTCGAGAACGTGCGTGACGCCATGGCTGTCGTCGCCGATGGCGATGGGCTCTCGCTTGGCAAGCGGCGCATCACGCTCTCGACCTCCGGCGTCGTGCCGATGATCGAGCGCGCCGGCGCCGAGATCGGCTCAATGCTCGCCATCTCGCTGCATGCCGTGCGCGACGACCTGCGCGACACCCTCGTGCCGCTCAACAAGAAATACCCGATCGCCGTTCTGCTCGAGGCCTGCCGGACCTATCCCGGCGTTTCGAACGCCCGGCGGATCACCTTCGAATATGTGATGCTGAAGGGCGTCAACGACAGCCCGGCCGATGCGCGCGAGCTTGTGCGGCTCCTGAAGGGCATTCCGGCCAAGATCAATCTGATCCCGTTCAATCCCTGGCCCGGAACGTCCTATGAATGCTCCGACTGGGACACCATCGAACGGTTCTCCGAGATCGTCTTCCGCGCCGGCTATGCGAGCCCGGTGCGCACTCCGCGTGGCCGGGACATCCTGGCCGCCTGCGGCCAGTTGAAGAGCGAGACTGAAAAGCTCCGCGCCCGCGCCCGCCTCATGATCGAGAGTGGCATCGGGGCGGAGGGCCTGTTCGCCGCCGGCGATTGACCCCATGCGCCTTCTTGCGCGTCTCCTCATGGTGCCCTTCGGGATCGGCGCGGCCATCACGACCGGCATCGTCTTCCTCATGATAGCCGTTTTCACCAACAGCGCCGTCGGCGAGCTCTTTGCAGGGCTGAGCCTGGCGAGCCTTTTCGCCTTCTTCGACAGCTTCACGGCCATCGGCGAGCCGGACATCGCCGGCCATGAGCTGCTGCTTGCGCTCTGGATGCTCGCCGTGGCGGTCGTCGCAATCCCTCCAACGGCCGTCGCGCTGATCGGAGAACTCGCCGGCTGGCGGTCGATCGTATGGTATTCTGGCGCGACGGGCGCCGTCAGCGCAGTGATTCCCTGGGTGGCGCGCGGCTCGGCAGAGCGCGCGACAAGTGGCGAGTTCAACGTGACGCTCGCGCTCTTTCTCGCCGGAGCCCTGGCGGGACTCGTCTATTGGATGATCGCGGGGCGAACTGCCGGCTCCGCAAGGGAGGAAGCGTGAGAATGGCGGCCCGGTCTCCCGTCCGCATTGCAACCACCTTGCTCGTGGTGCTGGTCATCGCCGGCTTGGTGGGCCTCGTCAACCGCGGCGCCCGGCAGGTTTCCTCGGCCGCCAACCGGGCGGTTGCGGCGTGGAGCACCGTGGAGCAGGAGTTCATGGCGCGAGCCGGCGTCGCGCCGGCGATGGCCGACCTGGCGCGGCGCCTCGATGCCACCGGCGAGGAGCTTGCCGCCCGGATCATCGCAGCCGCTGAGGCGATCGAAAGGCTTGCGCCGGATCCAGGCACGCCCTACGCGCCCGATCGCTTTCGTGCCTTCATGAGCGTGCAGGACGCGCTATCGGTGCCGCTCGGTCAGGTGCTCGACCTCGTCAATGCGCATCCGGCTGAAGCGGCCGACCCGACCGTCAAGGAGCTGCTCGCGCGTCTCGCGGCGCATGAGCAGCGCATCGTAGTTGCCCGCAGCGATTACGTCGCCAATGCCCGCACTTATAATGCGGAGATCGAGGCGATCCCCAACCGCTGGACGGTGTCCTTCTTCCACCCGGACGCCTCGCCCATGGTGGCGAGCTTCGATTTCCGCTGAGGGGCTCAGGCCTCAGGCCGTGAGCCGCTCAAGCTCGCGCAGCACGGCGTCGCCCATCTCGGTCGTGCCGACGGCATTCGTGCCCGG
Organism: Chelatococcus sp. GCM10030263; assembly: GCF_042666455.1. Taxonomy (NCBI): domain Bacteria; kingdom Pseudomonadati; phylum Pseudomonadota; class Alphaproteobacteria; order Hyphomicrobiales; family Chelatococcaceae; genus Chelatococcus; species Chelatococcus sp. GCM10030263. The sequence goes on from NZ_JBHTDB010000002.1 coordinate 122,485, forward strand.
CCCGGCGATATCGCGGGTTTTCAGCCCACTCGCCAGCACATTGGCGATAGCTTTCTCGAGAAGATCCGCCTCTTTCACCAAGCCGCAGGAATAGCGTAGCGCCATCCCGAAGGAGCCGATCATGGCGATCGGATTGGCGAGGCCCTGGCCGGCGATATCGGGCGCCGAGCCATGCACCGGCTCGTACATGGCGCGACGCTTGCCGGTCGTTGGATCCTCGGCGCCGAGCGCCGCAGAGGGCAGCATGCCGAGCGAGCCGGTGAGCATGGCAGCGACGTCGGAGAGAATGTCGCCGAAGAGATTGTCCGTGACGATGACATCGTACTGCTTCGGATTGCGCACGAGCTGCATGGCGCAATTGTCCGCGAGCACATGCTCGAGCTGAACGTCGGAAAAGCTCTCGGCATGGACGCGTGTGACGACCTCGTTCCACAAGACGCCGGTCTTCATGACGTTGCGCTTTTCCGCCGAGGCCACTTTGTTGCGGCGCTTGCGCGCAAGATCGAAGGCGACGCGGGCGATGCGGTCGATCTCATGCGTGGTGTAGAGCTGGGTGTCGACGGCGCGCTTCTCGCCGTTTTCCAGCGTCACCATTTCTTTCGGCTCGCCGAAATAGACGCCGCCGGTCAACTCGCGCACGATGACGATATCGAGCCCTTCGACCAGCTCGCGCTTGAGGGACGAGGCATCGGCCAGCGCCGGATAGCAGATGGCGGGGCGCAGATTGGCGAAAAGGCCGAGATCCTTGCGCAGCCGCAGGAGCCCCGCTTCCGGCCGATGCTCGTAGGGCACCTTGTCCCATTTCGGTCCGCCGACAGCGCCGAACAGCACCGCATCAGACGCGAGCGCCAGCTTCATGGCGTCCTCGGTGATGGCAACGCCATGGGCGTCATAGGCCGAGCCGCCCACGAGCGCCCGCTCCGTCTCGAAGCGCGCGCCGCTCGCCTTGCCGAACCAGCGAACGAGCTTCTCCACCTCCGTCATGACTTCGGGGCCGATTCCGTCGCCGGGAAGGAGGAGAAGATTGAAGGACGCCATGATGCCTCACCTGAGCTGGTTTGCGCGGCTTTTAGGCCGCCGGGTTAAACTTGACAAGAATGGCGGCGCCGGGCCTCGGTCCGCCGCCCGAGAAGGACATCGCGCTCAAGCGGCCGGCCGCCGAGTCAGCGCCAGCATGAGGCCGAAGCCGATCATCAAGCTGCCGCTCACGCGGTTGAACAGGGTGAGCACCCGCCGTCCACGGGCGAGCGAGCCGAGACGCCCGCCGAAAGCCGCATAGACGGCGATGGCGACGATCTCGAGCGCAATAAAGGTGGCGCCCATGATGAAGAAGCTCAGGGCATAGCTGCCGCCGCCGAGGAACTGCGGAAAGAAGGCGGTGAAGACGAGGATGGCCTTGGGATTGCCGGCCGCCACCCAGAACTCCTGCAGCATGAGCCGCCGCAAGGGGCTGCGCGCGCCCGGGCTGAAGGTTTCGAGGGTCGGCGCACCGGCCCGCAGCAGCCTGACACCGAGATAGACGAGATAGGCCGCCCCCGCCCATTTCACGATGCTGAACATAAGCTCGGAGGCGGCCAGCACGGCGCCGAGACCGAGCGCGGCGATAGCGATCATCAGGCTGAAGGCGACCAGCCGGCCGCTGGCTGCCGCCGTCGCACGCCACACGCCCTCGCGCGCCCCATTGGTGAGCGAGAGCAGATTGTTCGGCCCGAAGGCCATATTGATGGCGAAGCAGGCAGGAAGGAAAACGAGATAGGTTTCGAGGTCCATGCAAATCGCTCCTGCCTTGCTCCTGTCCGCGAGCGGCTCAGAGCCAGGGATGCGCCGCGCCGGCCTTCGCCTCATAGGCGGCGATGGCTGCGCCCTTCTCCATGGTGAGACCGACGCCGTCGAGCCCGTTCAACATGCAATGCTTGCGGAAGGCATCAAGGTCGAAGGTGATGGTGCCGCCGTCCGGCCCGGTGATCGTCTGGCTCTCCAGATCGATGGTGAGCGTCGCATTGGCGCCGCGGCGCGCGTCGTCCATCAGCTTCTCGAGATCCTCGGGCGAGACCTTGATCGGCAGAACGCCGTTCTGGAAGCAGTTGTTGTAGAAAATGTCGGCGAAGGACGTGGAGATCACGCAGCGAATGCCGTAGTCGAGCAGAGCCCAGGGCGCATGCTCGCGCGAGGAGCCGCAGCCGAAATTATCGCCTGCCACGAGAATCTTGGCATTGCGATAGGCGGGCTTGTTGAGGATGAAATCCGGATTCTCGGATCCGTCCTCGTTGAACCGCATCTCGGCGAAGAGCCCGGCGCCGAGGCCCGTGCGCTTGATCGTCTTCAGATACTGCTTGGGGATGATCATGTCGGTATCGACATTGACGATCTCCAAGGGCGCGGCAACGCCCGTCAAAGTCGTAAACTTGTCCATCTCGTCCTCCTACCAAATCCGTTTCACGCCGAAATATCCACCGTTCCACTGCTCACTCGACGGCCCGCTCGATCGCCTCCATATCCTCGTCCGAGAGGCCGAAGTGGTGGCCGATCTCGTGAACCAGGACGTGCGTAACGATGGCCCCCAGCGTCTCCTCGTGCTCGGCCCAGTAATCGAGGATGGGCCGGCGGTAGAGATAGACCATGTTCGGCATCTGCCCGCTTTGCGGGCCGGCGCCGAGCTGGGCCAATCCATGCCCCCGGAACAGGCCGAGCAGGTCGAACGGGCTCTCCAGCTCCATTTCTTCGAGCGTCTCGTCATCCGGGAAATCGTCGATCTTGAGCACGACGCCACGGCAAAGGGCGCGGAAGGTATCGGGCAAGCGGACCAAGGCATCCTCCGCGAGCGCCTCGATGTCGGCGAGGCTCGGCGCCATCCGTGTCGCCCATTGCCGCCAAGCCCCGTCCATCCTCCCCTCCTACCGCCCGTACTGGCTGATCAGCGACAGCGCAAGATAGACCACGATCAGGAGCCCGATCGCCCGGCCGATGCGCCGCCCCCAGATCTCGATCTGATCCGGGCGCCCGTCGGCCCCCTTCGGCGCATCGGTGCCGACAAAATGCCGGACGACGCGCTTGACCGCCGAACCGCCGACTGTCTCGCTATCCCGCGCAACACGGGCGAGCGCCTCGGAAGCCTCCCGCGCCCGCGCCTCGTCCTCCGTGACCCGCCGTGGCTCCTTCATGATGCCGACCTGCCGCTGTGCTCCGCCTCGGCCACCTCCAGAAACGAATACCTGCGTAGCTCGTTTTCCAGAATGACAGACAAACAGGAGCGCACGGCATGACCGCTCGCATGCGATGGGCAGCTTTCGCAGTCGCCGCCCTCACTTCGCTCGCGGGCCTCGGCCTGACCACCGGGGCGGCTGAAGCGCGGCCGAAGCACTGGCGCGGTCATCATGTCTGGCATCATCAGGGGCACCGTTAGGGATGGGGCCCGCGGCCATCATCATGGCGGGTACAGGCACCACCGCCCCTGGCGTTACGGCTACGGCCACCGCCGTTTCCGTCATAGCCCTTGGGAGTGATGAGCCGCCCGCCGCTCGGGGACTACCCCGGCGGCGGGAACCCGCCTTCCGCTGGCCCGGCGCCTCCCGTCAGCGCCACTCGCGAATGTCGACGAAATGCCCGGCGATCGCCGCCGCCGCCGCCATGGCCGGCGAGACGAGATGCGTGCGTCCCTTGAAGCCCTGCCGGCCCTCGAAATTGCGGTTCGAGGTGGAGGCGCAGCGCTCGCCCGGGCTCAGCTTGTCGGCATTCATGGCAAGGCACATGGAGCAGCCGGGCTCGCGCCACTCGAAGCCCGCCTCGCGGAAGATGACGTCGAGGCCTTCGGCCTCCGCCTGCAGCTTCACGAGGCCCGACCCCGGGACGACCAGAGCATTGACGCTGGGATGGACCTTCTTGCCGCGGACCATCGCGGCGGCAGCGCGCATGTCCTCGATGCGGCCGTTGGTGCAGGAGCCGATGAAGACCCGGTCGACGGCAATGTCGGTGATCTTCGTCCCTGGCGTCAGGCCGATGTAGTCGAGCGCGCGCCGCTTCGAATTGCGCTTGTTCTCGTCCGCGATCAGCTCGGGATCGGGCACGGCGCCGGTGATGGAGACGACGTCTTCCGGGCTCGTGCCCCAGGTGACGAGCGGCGGCAGATCGGCGGCATCGAGCCGGATCTCCTTGTCGAAGACCGCGCCCTCGTCGCTCCTGAGGCTGTCCCAGAAGCGCACGGCCTCGTCCCAGGCCGCGCCCTGCGGCACCTTGGGCCGGCCCTTGAGATAGGCATAGGTCGTCTCGTCCGGGGCGATCATGCCGGCGCGGGCACCGCCCTCGATCGACATGTTGCAGACGGTCATCCGGCCTTCCATCGAGAGCGAGCGAATAGCCTCGCCCGCATATTCGATGACATGGCCCGTGCCCCCGGCCGTGCCGATCTCACCGATGATCGCGAGAATGATGTCCTTGGCGGTGACACCGGCCGGCAGCTGGCCGTCCACGGTCACGCGCATGTTCTTGGCTTTATTCTGGATCAGCGTCTGCGTGGCGAGCACATGCTCGACCTCCGACGTGCCGATGCCATGCGCCAGCGCTCCGAAGGCGCCGTGCGTCGAGGTGTGGCTGTCGCCGCAGACGATCGTCGTGCCCGGCAAGGTGAAGCCCTGCTCCGGCCCGATGACATGCACGATGCCCTGGCGCTCGTCGCGCTCGTCGTAATATTCGACACCGAAGTCGCGGGCGTTCTCGGCGAGTGCCGCCACCTGCGTCGCGGCCTCGGGATCGTCGATGCCCTTCGAGCGGTCGGTGGTCGGCACATTGTGGTCGACGACGGCGAGCGTCTTCTGCGGCGCACGCAGCTTGCGGCCGGCGACGCGCAGTCCCTCGAAGGCCTGCGGGCTCGTTACTTCATGCACGAGGTGCCGATCGATATAGAGCAGTGAGGTGCCGTCGGGCTGCTGATCGACGACGTGGTCGTCCCAGATCTTGTCGTAGAGAGTGCGGGGCTTCATGGCTTCATGTCTCGGCTTGGCGAATGGCGACAGTGGCCATCGCGTGAACGGCATCCGCCTGCGGCGCTGGCGGCGGCAGACGATGGAAGGCGCCGGGGCTCGCCGGCGTCAGGCCGTAAGCTCAGCGCTCGCCGATGTGGTGAAGCGCCCGAAGAAGCGCCCTGGCAGGCGCGCATGATCATGCAGCGCCGCAAATTCATGCGTCGTCACCACCGGCCGGGCGCTGAGCGCGCGCGACGATGCCGGCAACAGGCGATCATGTGGACAATCGACGACCATGATGACGCAGTTTTTAGCAGATCCAGACAGATCCGACAATCGCGGGCGTCCTCGCGCCGCACATGGCATCCATGCCGACGCATCCGAGCAAAAGGCACAAAAAAATCCGGCAAGGCGGCTTGCCTTGCCGGACTGTTTCGTTCAGCGCAAGGGGCTTGCGTCTTACTCGGCAGCGGCCGCCGGCGTGCTCTTGGCGGCGGCGCTCTTGGCGGGACGCTCGGCGCGTTCGGCGATACGGGCCGACTTGCCGCGCCGGTCGCGCAGGTAATAGAGCTTGGCGCGGCGCACCTTGCCGCGGCGCACGACCTTGATGGAATCGATGTTCGGCGAATAGAGCGGGAAGACACGCTCGACACCTTCGCCGTAGGAGATCTTGCGCACCGTGAAGCTCTGGTTGAGGCCGCCGCCGTCGCGGGCGATGCAGACGCCTTCATAAGCCTGCACGCGCGAGCGCTCGCCTTCCTTCACCCGGACGTTAACCTGAACCGTGTCGCCCGGCTCGAAATCCGGCAGGGTGCGGCCTTCAGTGAGCTTTGCGATCTGCTCTTTGTCGAGCGTTTCGATGATGTTCATGGATCGAACTCCTGCCGAGACGCCCCCAAGGGGCGCCAGCGTTTCGGCGACGCTGTTGTCAATTGGATTACCCTGCCGGCTCAGCCGGAGCAGCACGGATGGCGCGCTAATACACCAGGCGCGACGGCCTGTCGAGGCATAAACCGTTGCCGCATCGCCCCTTTGGCCATCGTCATTCACCGGCTGTGAACAAGTCCGGCCGCCTCTCGCGCGTGATCCGCTCCGCCTCCGCCCGCCGCCAGCGCGCGATGGCACCGTGGTCGCCGGAGAGGAGCACGTCGGGGATGGCCTGCCCTTCCCATTCGCGCGGACGCGTGTAATGCGGATATTCGAGCAGCCCCTTCTCGAAGCTCTCGTCTTCACCGGAAGCCTCGGCCCCCATGACGCCCGGCAGAAGCCGCACGCAGGCGTCTGCCACCACCATGGCGGGAATCTCGCCGCCGGAGAGAATATAGTCGCCGATCGAGACTTCGGTCAGCCCCCGCGCGGCAATCACACGCTCGTCGACCCCCTCGAAACGTCCACAGACGATGAGGACGCCGGGCCCGGTGGCGAGGAGCCTCGCATCGGCCTGGGTGAAGGGCCGCCCGCGCGGGCTCATCAGGAGACGCGGCCGCGGATCGTTCGTCACTGTCGCGGCATCGATGGCGGCGGCCAGCACGTCGGCGCGCAGCACCATGCCCGGCCCGCCGCCCGCCGGCGTATCGTCCACCTTGGCATGGCGGCCGATCCCGTGCTCGCGGATCTGCCGGACATCGAGGCTCCAGAGCCCGCGCGCCAGCGCATCGCCCGAGAGGCTCGTCCCGAGCGGCCCTGGAAACATGTCCGGATAGAGCGTGAGGATGGTGGCGCGCCAGCTCACCGACTTTACTCGCCCGACCTGTCGTCGGCGTCCGGTCCATCGCCATCCGCTGCGAAGATGTCCTGGGCAGCGACGACGACATGCCCCTGGTCTACCGCGACGACCGGCACGAATTTCTTGGTGAAGGGCAGCAAGGCCGTCGCACCACCCTCGGCCGCCGCGATCTCGACGATATCGCCGGCGCCGAAATCATGGAAGGCGATCACGGTGCCGAGCCGGGTGCCGTCTTCCGCAAGCGCCGCAAGGCCGATGAGATCGGCCTGCAGGAACTCTTCTTCGTCGAGATCGGCGGCAAGCCGCCCGCGAGGCACATAGAGCCCGACGCGGTTCAGCGCCTCGGCCGCCTCGCGGCTCTCGACGCCCGCGACCTTGACGACGAACATGTCCTTGGCCGCGCCCCCGGCAGGCCGGACGTGGCGCAGCACGAAGCTCCGGCTGCCATCGGCGGTCGTGAGCGGCTCGTAACGGGCGATCCCCTCGGGCTCGGCCGTGAAGGACTTGAGGCGGATTTCGCCGCGCACACCATGCGGCCGCCCAAATTCGCCCACAAGGACAAGGCGGCTTGCACCCTCCCCTCGAGGGGGAGGGTCGGCGGCCCTGGCCGCCGGGGTGGGGTGAGTTTTCCGCCCCGCCACGTCACCCCCTCCCGGCTTGCTGCGCAAGCCGACCTCCCCCCTCGAGGGGGAGGTAGAGAGCCGGCGACAACGTCATCTCACGCCTCAGAGGCAGCAGCACCCTCGGCTGCAGCCCCAGCGGCGGCTGCGCGCTCGGCGGCACGCTCCTGCGCCTTCTTGCCGGGCTCGGCCTTCTGCGGGTTGTTGCGCTGCGGGCGCTTGGCGAGGCCGGCGACATCGAGGAAGCGCAGCACGCGGTCCGTCGGCTGAGCGCCCTTGGCGAGCCATTCCTTGGCCTTCTCCACGTCGAGCACGACCCGGTTCGCATCGTCCTTGGGCTTCATCGGATCGTAGGAGCCGATCCGCTCGATGAAGCGGCCATCGCGCGGGGCGCGCGAGTCGGCGACAACGATACGGTAATAGGGACGCTTCTTGGCACCGCCGCGGGTCAAACGGATCTTCAGGGGCATTTTTTAGTCCTTTCAGTCAGTCGAGAGTTGTTTGCAACTTGGTCATGGCCGGGCTTGTCCCGGCCATCCCGATGGATTGAGGTATTCCCCTTTATATCGGGATCCCCGGCACAAGGCCGGGCATGACCCGGGGGAGGGAAACAGCCTCATTTCTTCTTGCCGAAGCCTGGAAAGCCGCCGCCGAGACCGGGGAGCTTCGGCCCGAGGCCCGGCAACCCGCCTCCGAGGCCGGAACCTTTCGGAGCGCCGAAGCCGCCGGGCGGGAGCGGCGGCAGGCCGCCCGAACCGCCGGGCAGCCCGCCGGGCAGCTGGCCCTTCAGCTGTTCCAGCATCTCGGGCGTCACCTTCGACGGATCGATATTCGGCATGCCGCCGCCGAGGCCGAACATATTGCCCAGCGCCCCTGCGATGCCGCCGCGGCCGCCCTTGCCCATGGCCTTCATCATATCGGCCATCTGGCGGTGCATCTTGAGGAGGCGGTTGACGTCCTCGACCCTGGTGCCCGAGCCGGCGGCGATACGCTTCTTGCGGCTCGCCTTCAGGACGTCCGGGTTGCGGCGCTCCTTGGTCGTCATCGAATCGATGATCGCCTTCTGGCGCTTGACGACACGATCGTCGAGATTGGCGTTCTCGAGCTGAGCCTTCATTTTGGCCGCACCCGGCAGCATGCCGAGCATGCCCTTCATGCCGCCGATCTTCTCCATCTGGGAGAGCTGGTCGCGCAGGTCCTCCAGATCGAAGGAGCCCTTGCGCATCTTCTCGGCCATGCGCTGGGCGCGGTCGGCGTCCATGGTCTCGGCCGCCCGCTCGACGAGCGAGACGATGTCGCCCATGCCGAGGATGCGATTGGCCACGCGACCGGGGTGGAAATCCTCCAGCGCGTCGACCTTCTCGCCTGTGCCGACGAGCTTGATGGGCTTGCCGGTGACGGCCCGCATGGAGAGCGCCGCGCCGCCGCGGCCGTCGCCGTCCATGCGCGTCAGCACGATGCCGGTGAGGCCGAGCCGGCCGTCGAAGGCTTTCGCCGTGTTCACCGCGTCCTGGCCGGTGAGGCTGTCGGCGACCAGCAGCACCTCATGTGGGTTGGCGGTCGCCTTCACCTCGGCGGCTTCCATCATCAGCCCTTCGTCGAGGGTGACGCGGCCGGCGGTGTCGAGCATCACGACGTCATAGCCGCCGAGAAGGGCCGCCTCCATGGCACGGCGGGCGATCTGCACGGCCGACTGGCCGGCCATGATCGGCAGGGTATCGACGCCGACCTGTTTGCCGAGAACGGCGAGCTGCTCCATGGCCGCCGGACGGCGGGTGTCGAGCGAAGCCATCAGCACGCGACGCTTCGCCTTGTCGTTGAGACGCTTGGCGATCTTCGCCGTGGTCGTCGTCTTGCCCGAGCCTTGCAGGCCGACCATGAGGATGCCGACCGGCGCAGGCGCTTCGAGGTCGATCGTCTCGCCTTCGCCGCCCAGCATGGTGACGAGTTCATCATGGACGATCTTGACGACCATCTGGCCGGGCGTCACCGACTTGATGACCTCGGCCCCGACCGCGCGGCTGCGCACCCGGTCGATGAAGCTGCGCGCTACCTCGAGTGCCACGTCGGCCTCGAGCAGGGCGCGCCGCACCTCGCGCAGGGCAGCGTTGACGTCCTCCTCGCTGAGCGCGCCGCGCCGGGTCAGCGCGTCGAGAATTCCGGAGAGTCTCGAGGAAAGATTATCGAACATGGTTCACTCGCTGTTCCCGGCCCGCTCCGAGCGACGCGCCATGAGCGCATCCTCGAAATGGCGGACGGCCGTCTCGAACTTGTCGCGGCAGCCGGGATTGCAGAAGCCGACGACCGCCCCACGATAGAGGGTGAGCGCATCCGCCGCGATCGGTTTCCCCGACCAAGGGCAGGTGTCGTTCACCGCGTCTTCGATCTTCAGCGGTTCATCCGCCGGCATGGCTCGTCACTCCTCAACACCCGAACATGCGTTCCAAGCCGCATTCCAAACACAGTCGCGCCCGAGGGCGCACAGCGCTGTCGGACGTTGACCTCCGGCCCCTCGGACCGGTCGGCGGCTCGCGAACTGACGAGTTCGGGCAAATGTCCGGTGGTTATGGGGACGCGGCGGCCGCGAGTCAAGCGCGGGCGCGGATCTGCGGCTCGGTTACCTGACCAGCAAATAGTCCCGCAGCGCTACCGCGTTGTTCCGCTCCGTGTCCCTCGCGGCATAAAGCAGCGTCAGCGGCGCCTTCGCGGCGAGGTCGCGCAGATAGCCGACGAGCTCGGGCCGCTGATCCAGCTCGCGGGCATAGCGTGCTGCGAATTCCGGCCATTTCTCGGGGTCGTGATGGGACCAGCGCCGCAGTTCCGAAGACGGCGCGATCTCCTTCAGCCACTCGTCCCAGGAGGCATGTTCCTTGGCGATGCCGCGCGGCCAGAGCCGGTCGACGAGGATGCGCCGGCCATCTGCAGCGTCGGCCGGCTCATAGACGCGCTTGACGAGGATCTTCATCGCAGGCGCGCTCTACAGCCGAGCCAGTCTATTTCGGCTGAACATAGACATTGATCTGGAGGTTCGGATCGGACGGGTCCTTCAGGTCCGACACATATTCCTCGATGAAGGCGTCCTTGGCGATGATATTCTTGGAATCGAGATAGGCCGTGATCGCCTCGTAGGTGGTGTCGATCTCGTCATAGGGCGCCCTGTGCACGAAGCGGAAGGCGGGCCCCGAGGGTGTGACGCCGGCCTTGACGTCTGGCGCTATCTCGGGATTGGCAGGTGCCGCTTCGAGCGGCACCATGGCCTCGTAGTGGAAGCGCGTGTCGTCGGCCGAGAGGAAGACGGCGAGCGGCCGGCCGGCGGGCTTGAGGCCCGCCTTGGCCAAGGCGTCCACGATACGCGCGAAGCTCGCCGACAGATTTTTGAAACCCTCGTCCCAGGTGCTGTCACCGGCGAGGATGGCGACCGGCTTTTCCGGCAGGGTCACCTCGTCGATGTCGCCGGCATTGGCCGACGGCGGCACGAGCGTCGGCAGGCCGGGCGGCAGCACCAGTGGCGGTGCAGGCGCTGCAGTAGCCGCAGGCGCTTCGCTCGGAGCAGCTGCAGGCGCGGCCGAGGGCGCGGGCTCTTGGGCTGATGGCTCCGCCGGCTGAGCTGCGTCAGGCTCAGTGCTTTCGGCGGGGGCCTGCGCCCAGGCTCCGCCGGAACTCGCCTGAACGAGGATGACGAGGGCGAAGGCGACCGCCCACAGGCCCGCTCGCATCCTCCCCTTCGTGCGAGGCTCGAACCGCATCATTACAGGCTCCCGACCACCGCCGAATCGCATCCCTCAATCCGTATCGAAGGATACGCCCCTTCCCCGGTCCGAGCGAGAGCATCATCCGCATTTGCTGCTTATTGAGGGCAATGCGATGATGACTGGCGCAGGAATATGGCAATGCCGCCCGGTTGGCACCATCTGTCATCCGGTCTACAAGGCTCGACCACAAGGCTTTGCTGATCATGAGCGCGCTCGCCAACCGTCCTTTTCTCAAGATGAACGGTCTCGGGAACGAGATCGTCGTCCTCGACCTGCGCGGCGCGGCCCATGTGGTCACGCCGGCGGAGGCGCGCGCCATCGCCGCCGATCCGCGCTCGCGCTTCGATCAGCTCATGGTGCTGCACGATGCGGTAAGCCCCGGCACCGACGCCTTCATGCGCATCTACAACACGGACGGCTCGGAATCATCCGCCTGCGGCAACGGCACGCGCTGCGTCGCCTGGGCGCTCCTGAAGGACGATGCGCGGGTGGAGCTCACGCTGGAGACCGCGGCCGGGCGTTTGCCCTGCCTGCGGCTCGACGCAACCACCTTCACCGTCGACATGGGCGCGCCGCGCTTCCGCTGGGACGAGATCCCGCTCGCGGAGGAGTTTCGCGACACGCGCGCCATCGAATTGCAGGTCGGGCCGATCGACGACCCCGTGCTGCATTCGCCCTCCGCCGTCAACATGGGCAATCCGCACGCGATCTTCTGGGTCGAGGACGTGACGGCCCATGATCTTGCCAGGATCGGGCCGGTGCTCGAACATCATCCGATCTTCCCCGAACGCGCCAATATCTCGCTCGCCGAGGTGCACGATGCCGCCCATATCCGCCTCGCCGTGTGGGAGCGTGGCGCTGGCCTCACAAAGGCCTGCGGCTCGGCTGCCTGTGCGGCAGCGGTGGCGGCGGCACGCAAGCGCCTCACCGGCCGGCGCGTAACCGTGACGCTGCCCGGCGGCGATCTCCTGATCGACTGGCGCGAGAGCGACGACCATGTCCTGATGACCGGGCCGGTCGAGCTCGAATGGGAGGGCCGCTTCGCCCCCGCCCTCTTCACCGGGGCTGCCTGATGGCCGTCGACGTCGTCACCTTCGGCTGCCGCCTCAATGCTTACGAGTCCGAGGCCATGAAACGCCAGGCCGAGGCGGCCAGCCAGGCCGAGGCGGCCAACCGAGCCGAGCCGGTCGACGCGCGTCCTGAGGACCTCGTCATCATCAACACCTGCGCGGTGACCGCCGAGGCGAGCCGGCAGGCGCGCCAGGCGATCCGCCGGCTCAGGCGCGAGCGGCCGCAGGCCAAGATCATCGTCACCGGCTGCGCCGCGCAGGTGGAGGCGGCGAGCTTCTCGGCCATGGCCGAGGTCGACCATGTCATCGGCAATGCCGAGAAGATGAAGCCCGAGACTTGGGCGACGCTCGCGGGCCATGCGCCCGAGAAGACGCTCGTCGGCGACATCATGGCGGTCAAGGAAACCGCGAGCCATCTCGTCGACGGCTTCGAGGGCCGGGCGCGCGCCTTCGTGCAGGTACAGAACGGCTGCGACCACCGCTGCACCTTCTGCATCATCCCTTACGGGCGCGGCAATTCCCGCTCGGTCGCCATGGGCGCGGTGGTCGACCAGGTGCGTCGGCTCGTCGACAACGGCTATGGCGAGGTGGTCGTCACCGGCGTCGACATCACGAGCTACGGCCGCGATCTGCCCGGCGAGCCAAGCCTCGGCCGGCTCGTCAAGCAGGTCCTGAAGCATGTGCCGGACCTGCCGCGGCTGCGCATTTCCTCCATCGATTCCGTCGAGGCCGACGACGACCTACTCGACGCGCTCGCCAACGAACGGCGGCTGATGCCGCATTTGCATCTCTCGCTGCAGGCCGGTGACGACCTCGTGCTCAAGCGCATGAAGCGCCGGCACCTGCGCGACGATGCCATCCGCTTCTGCGAGACGGTGCGCAAGCTCCGCCCGGACGTCGTCTTCGGCGCCGATATCATCGCCGGCTTCCCGACCGAGACGGAAGACATGTTCGCCCGCTCGCTCGCCATCGTCGACGAATGCGGGCTGACCCATCTCCACGTCTTTCCCTTCTCGCCGCGGCCCGGAACGCCCGCGGCGCGCATGCCGCAGGTCGACCGCGCGCTGGTCAAGGAGCGGGCGCGACGCCTCCGCGAGAAGGGCGAGGAGGCCTATCGCCAGCACCTCGCTGCTGAAGTCGGCGCACGCCGCAAGGTGCTGGCGGAAAGCGCAGATCTCGGCCGCACGGAGGGCTTTACGCCCGTGCGCCTCGCCGAGGCCGTCGCCCCCGGCCGCATCCTCGATGTCACGATCGCCGGCCACGACGGGCGGGAGCTCAAGGCGGCTTAGTTTGATCGCGCATCCCGGAACCGAGCGAAGCGAGGTGACCGGGATGACCAGAGCGACCAGTTTCCCTCACGTCTTCGGCGGGCGGAAGACCACGAAATTATAGAGCAGAAAATTCGAGACGAGGCCGGCGCCGACGCCGAGCACGAGCGCGGCGAAGGGACGCCATCCCGCGTCGCCGACGAGATGCAGCACGAGCGCATAGACTCCGAGATTGAGTGCGCCCGACGCGAGCGTCGCGAGGATGTACAAAAAAATCTCGTCGCGCCCACGCCGTCCGCGCTGTTGGGCGAAAGTGATGCTGCGATTGATCAGCCAGGTAGTGATGACCGCGGCGGTGAAGGAGATGCCGCGTGCGGCCAGCGCTCCGAGGCCGAATGTATTGATGCCGAGGAAGAGCACGCCCGCGTCGACGATGAAGCCGGTTCCGCCGGCGACCACGAAACCGATGAGTTTGGCCAATTGGCGCCGCTTCGCCGCGCTGCGATCGGCGGAGGATAGATCGACCGGCACGCGTGCGGACCTCTTTCAGCGAATGCCGCTCGCCTACACCGGCGCACCCGCGCGGCGCAAACGAAATCGCCCCCGTGAGGTCCGCCGCAGCTCATCGCCACCGTGCGGATCAGGCCTCCTTCGGCTCGCCGACGCGGCTGATCCAGGCCTCGAAGCGCGACAAATAGGACTCGAGGAACTGCCGCGTCGTCTCGTCGGTCACCTCGAAATTCTCGTCGACAAGGCCCGGCTTGAAGGAGAAATAGACCTCCGGCTGGCCCATCAAGATCAACCCGATGATGGTCGCGAGATAGCGCAGGTGCTCCTGCGCCACGGCCGTGCCGATGACGCCGGGGCTCGCGCCGACGATCGAGGCGGGCTTGCCGGCCCAGGAATTCTTGCCATAGGGCCGGGTCGCCCAATCGATGGCATTCTTCAGGACGGGGGGAATCGAGCGGTTGTACTCGGGCGTGACGAAGAGAACGGCATCGGCGGACGCGATGTCGGCCTTCAGCCTGAGGACGCTCGCCGGCGGATCGGCCCACAGATCGTCGTTGTACATGGGCAGGTCGCCGAGTTCGACATAATGGAAGGCGAAGGACGGTTGTCCCAGCTTTTCCAGCGTCTTGGCGAACTTGCGATTGATCGATTCGCGCCGAAGGCTGCCGACGAAGACCGCGACTTTGAACATCTGCAATCCCTTTGGTATCAAAAGGTGACCGGCGCTATATGCGTGACCGGCAGGCGAGCGCACAAGACGGCACTTTTTGGAAACCGAGGCACGTCCATGAAACCGATCCAGCATCTGTCGAGCGACTGCCGGGCCGTGACCGCGGTTCTGTCGCGCATCGGCGACAAGTGGAGCGTGCTCGTGATTACGCTGCTCGGCGAAGGGCCGATGCGTTTCTCGGCCCTGAAAGCTGCGATCGACGGCATCTCGCAGAAGATGCTGACGGCAACGCTGCGCGGCCTGGAGCGCGATGGCTATGTAACGCGCACGGTCTATCCGACGGTTCCACCGCGCGTCGACTATGCGCTGACCGATATCGGCCGCGATCTGCTCGTGCCGGTGAGAGCCTTGAGCGACTGGGCCCGTCGCAACCGCTTCCGCGTCGAAGAGGCGCGGGCGCGCTTCGACGGCGACCGGCGCGAAGCCTCCTGATAATCTGCCATATCGGCAGGACGGGCGAAGCCCGAGCGCGCGCAAGCGATGGAGGAACAAATGTCCCGGCACGACCACGGCCCGATCGACTGGCGCGAGCACGGCGTCAAGGTCATTCCGGGCGATCAGCTCGACCCGAACACCGCTCAGACACCGGGCATGAATCGGGCGACCGCCATCAACAACGCGCGTGCCGGTGCGGAAAAGATCTGGGCGGGCACGGTGACGATCCATGCCAATGCCAAGACCGGCGCCCATCACCACGGCGATCTCGAAAGCATCATCTATGTGGTGAAGGGCCGCGCCCGCATGCGCTGGGGCGAAAAGCTCGAATATGTGGCGGAAGCCGGGCCCGGCGATTTCATTTTCGTGCCGCCCTATGTGCCGCATCAGGAAATCAATGCGAGCCCGGACGAGACGCTCGAATGCGTGCTCGTGCGCTCCGGCCAGGATCCGGTGGTCGTCAATCTCGATATCGAGCCGGTGGAGAAGCCCGACTCTGTTCTGTGGAAGGACCCCATCCACCGCTGAACCCGCACCGGCGGCCGCTGGTCGATGGCATCGCGGCGGATGACGCGCTAAAGGTGGGCCGCGATAGACGAGGGAGTTCCCGGGCGTGGGCGCAAGCGTGACGACTGGCCGTATCGAGCAATCCTGCCGGGAGCAGGGCTTGCGCATGACGGGCCAGCGGCGCGTCATCCTGCGCGTGCTCGACGAGACGAGCGATCACCCCGACGTCGTCGAGCTTCACCGGCGCGCGACCGGCATCGATCCCCGCATTTCGCTCGCGACCGTCTACCGCACCGTGAAGCTTCTGCAGGACAAGGGCATCCTGGAGCGCCACTCCTTCGGCGACGGGCGTGCGCGCTACGAGCCGGCGGCCGAGGTCCACCACGATCACCTCATCGACGTCGAGAGCGGCAAAGTCATCGAGTTTCGCTCCGACGAGATCGAGAAGCTGCAGGAGGAGATCGCCCGCCGGCACGGCTTTTCCATCGTCAGCCACCGGCTGGAGATCTATGTGGTGCCGCTGAAAGGCGGCAAGCGGCGCGCGCAACAACAGGGCAAGTGAGCTTCAGGCGAGCGCCTTGCTGCCGAAGCGCCGTGGACCGAAGCGGCAGGCGAGCGCGAGGATGAGCCCGGCAACCGTCGCCATCATGCCCGCCGCGCTGACGCTGGAGGCGGCGCCGAACCACAGCGGCCCGTGAGCCGCGAAGACATAGCCGAAGATGGCCGCGAGCGCCGCGAAGCCGAGGCTCCAAGCGATTTGCGGCAGGAGCCGATCGGTCATCAGCCGGGCAGCCGCCGGCGGGCAGATGAACATGGCGATGACGATGATCGAGCCGACCGCGTCGAAGGCGGTGACGGCGACCGCCGCCACCATCACGACGAGCGCAAAGCCCACCAAGCCGGGCCGCGCCCCGATGCTGTCGGCGAAGTTCGGGTCGAAGGTCGCGATGACGAGCTCCTTCCAGAATAGGACGACGAAGACGGCGGCGGCAGCCAGCATGACGGCGAGGCGCGGCAGTTGCGGCGGCAGCTCGGCGAGCGCCGCAGGATCGAGAAACGCCCCCCAACGATCCCCCGCGAACCAGACGAGGCTTTCGAGATTGCCGTAAAGGGCATGTTCGACGTCGAGATGGACCGAGCTCGTATCGGTCTGCTCGATCAGGAGAACGCCGGCGGCAAAGAGCGTGGTGAAGACGACGCCCATCGCGGCACCCGGTTCGATGCGCCCCGCCCGGCGGACGAGCTCGATGAGGAAGACGGCGATAAGGGCAGCGATGGCGGCGCCCGCCAGCATCGGCCCGGCGGCCACGCTGCCGGTGACGATGAAGGCGCCGACGATGCCGGGCAGCACCACATGGCTCACCGCGTCGCCGATCAAAGCTTGCCGGCGCAGCACGAGGAAATTGCCGAGGAGCGCGCAAGCGAGCGAGACGAGAAGGCCGACGGCCATGGGCACCAGGCCGAGCATGATGAAATCGCTGCCCATCAGACGGCCTCCCGTGGCGCAAGGCGCTGGTTGAGGTCGGCGACGACATCCGGTGGCAGCGCCTCGGCGAGCGGCGCGAGCCCCTGGTGCGGCAGCGCCGCCGCCTCATCCGGGAAGAGCCTGCGGTAGAGATCCCACAGCGCCTCCTCGCGCAGAGCAGCCGCCGCCGCCGCACGCCCGCCGGGCGTGACCGCACCGTCCGCGCGAATATGGCCGGCGCGGCGCAGCACCTTGAGGGTCAAGCGGTCGTAGATCGGCTCGCTGCGCGCGAGCGCAAGCAGACCTTGGCGCTCGTGCACACGTCTGCTGAGCTGCAGCCATTGGAAGCCGCCGGCGAGAAGCCCGCGCACCGGCGAGACGACGAGCGAGACGGCAAAGAGGCCGAAGGCGACCAGCACGATGAGCGAGCCGGTCGGCAGGCCTTGGTCGAGAGACGAGATCACCGTGCCCATATGGGCGGCCGCTGCCCCGAAGGCGGCGGCGATCATGACCATGGTCCCGGGTCGGTTTGTCCAGAAGCGGGCCGTCACCGGCGGGATGATGGTGAGCGCCACGATGAGCACGAGGCCCGCGACCTTGAGGCCGATGACCGTGACGGCGAGGATGAGGCCCATCATGGCGAGATCCGTCGCCCGGACATTCACGCCGTGGGCGGCCGCATAGTCCTGGTCGAAGGCAACGAGCGTAAACGGCCGGCGCAGCGCAAAGACGGCAAGCCCGGCAAGGAGCGCGGCGATCGCGATGAGTTCGGCTTCGCTCCGCAACATGCTGGCGGTGGAGCCGACGAGAAAGCCGGTAAGGCCTGCCTGCCCGCCTGTGTCGAGGGATTGGATGACGGTGAGCAGAACGACGCCCAATCCGAAAAAGACCGAGAGAACGGCGCCGATGGCCGCATCCTCGCCAAGGCGCGTGCGTCGCGTAATCCATTCGACGGCGAGAAGGCCGATGCCCGCCGAGGCCGCCGCGCCGATGAGGAGGCCGGGCAGAAAACGCCCGTCGCCGGTCGCCACCGCCATGACGATGAAGGCGAGCGCCAAGCCCGGCAAGGTGGCGTGGCTCACAGCATCGCTGACGAGCGAGCGCTTGCGCAACAGCACGAAGCTGCCGATGGCACCGGCGCTTGCGCCCAGAAGCGCGGCGCCGATGCTGACGAGCGCCGTATTGTAGCCGGCCGACAGGAAGAAGGCGGCGAGAAAGGCACTCATCCCGAATCACTCATGCCAGTTCACTCACGGCAGGGCGACGGCGCCCGCGAGCCCATCCATCTGCGCGGTCGTCAGCCGGCCGCCATAGGTCGCCTGCAGGTTCTCAGGTGTGAAGGTCGTCGCCACCGGTCCGGCGGCGATCTTGCGGACATTCACCAGCAGCAGGTGGTCGAAATAGTCCGGCACGGTCGCGAGGTCGTGGTGGACGGCGATGATCGTCCTGCCCGCCGCATTCAGGTCTTTCAGCACGGCGATGATGGCGCGCTCGGTGGCGGCATCCACACCCGCGAAGGGCTCGTCCATGATGTAGAGCCGCACCTCCTGGGCGAGAGCCCGCGCGAGAAAGACGCGCTGCTGCTGGCCGCCCGACAATTGCCCGATCTGCCTTTTGGCGAAGGCCGCCATGCCGACGCGTTCGAGACAATCGAGCGCCCGCCGACGGTGGCCGGCACCGGCAAAGCGCAGGAAGCCGATCTCGCGGTAGAGGCCCATGAGCACCACGTCGAGCACGGTGGCGGGGAAATCCCAGTCGACGCTCGCCCGCTGCGGCACATAGGCAACGGCGCCGCGCGCCTTCTCCTGCGGTTGACCGAAGACGGTGACCTCGCCGGCGAGCTTCGGCAGGATACCGAGCGCGGCCTTGATCAGGGTCGACTTGCCCGCGCCGTTCGGGCCGACGATGGCGACCATCGCGCCGGGCGGGGTGACATAATCGATCGACATGACGGCGGGCTTGCCGCCGTAGCTCACGGTGAGGCCGGAGATCGCCAAAGGACTGTCCGGGTGATCCGACGAGAGCCTGCGGCCGTCGATCGTCATGAGTTCGGGCCTCGCCATCATCGCCATCTCAGTTGCGCGCCGCGAGGCGGTCGTTGAGGCCTTTGGCCGGCGCCTCGCCGCCGAGCGCGCGGGTGATCACCGTCACATTGTGATCGATCATGCCGATATAGGTGCCCTCATAGGTGCCGGGCGCCCCCATCGCGTCCGAATAGAGCTCGCCGCCGATGACGACCTTGTGGCCCCTGGCGGCGGCGCCTTCGATCAGCGCCCTGACATTGCGGTCGGACACGGAGGATTCCACGAAGATCGCGCCGATCTTGCGCTGAACGAGCGTATCGACCAGGTGCTCGATCTGTTTGAGGCCCGCCTCGCTGTCCGTCGAGATGCCCTGGATGCCGAGCACGTCATAGCCATAGGCGCGGCCGAAATAGTTGAAGGCGTCATGGGCGGTGACGAGCACGCGCGCCTCCTCCGGTACGGAGGCAAAAGCCGTCTCGGCATAAACGGCGAGCTTCTCGATCTGGGCGAGATGGGCGGCGGCATTGGCCTCGTAGATCGCGCGGCCGGCCGGATCGAGCTTGACGAGCGCATCTTGGGCGGTCGTCACGACGCCGGCCCAGAGCCGCGGATCCATCCAGACATGCGGATCGAAGCGGCCCTTATAGGTGTCGTGCTCGATGAGCCTGTCGCGCGGCAGCGTGTCGGCGAGCGCGATCACCGGCTTGCGCTTGCCGAGAGCGGCGAAGAAATCCTCGAGCTGGGCCTCCAGATAAAGGCCGTGCCAGAACACCGCATCGGCTCGCGCCATGGCGGCAATGTCGGAACTCGTCTGGCGATAAAGATGCGGGTCGACCCCCGGCCCCATGAGCGCACGGACCTCAACCCGTTCGCCGCCCACCTGGCGCACGGCGTCCGCGATCATGCCGGTGGTGGCGACAACGGCGAGCGGCTTCGACGGCTCCGCCTCGGCGCTGGCGGGCACCGCTCCGAGAGCGCTCACGAGAAGGGCGAGCACCACCGCCCCGACACCAACCACCTTCTGCCACCCACCATGCACGTGAGAACCTCCAAATTGCGACTAAATTGCAATTGCAACAGTAGCCGAGAGTTCGACGATCTGCAAGTGCAACTTATTCGCAACTAGAGCGTTTAAGCATCTTGATTTGCTGCGCTCGTGACAGGAGATGGGGGCGAGGACGCGCTGATCAGCCCGCCTTCTCAATCCTGACGAGCAGTGCGCCTTCGCTGACCTGCGCGCCGACGCTCGCCTTGAGCTCCGCGACGACTCCGTCGAAGGGGGCGACGAGGCCCTGCTCCATCTTCATGGCTTCGAGGACAACGAGCCGGTCGCCCTGGCGAACGCGTGCGCCGGCTTGGGTATCGACAGCGATGACGCGCCCCGGCATTGGCGCGAGCAGCGACCCGTCTGCGGCGGCGCCGCCAGCGGCACGGTCGGGCCTAGGCAAACCGAAGGTCCAGGCCTCACCGTCGCGGAAGAGGACGCGCTCCCCACTCGGCAGAGTCACGGCACGGCTGGCGCCAGACTGGGCGGCCTCGTCGAGTGTAACGAGATGGCTGCGCCCGGCGACCTCGACCGCGATCTCCCGCCAGGCCGGTGCGGCCATGCGGAAGCCGGCGAGCGCCGTCCAGGGATCGTTGGGAGCATCCGGCAGCACGGCGCGGGCGGCAGCCTGCAGGACGGCCGAATCCGGCTCCGCGCCCGGCACGAGGCGCGCCGCATGACGCTCGATGAAGCCGGTGTCCACGCGCCCCGCGATGAAAGCCGGATCTGCGGCCGCACGGGCGAGGAAGGCGGCATTGGTCTTCACCGGCCAGACCTCGACTGCCCGGCAGGCGGCGGCGAGCTTCGCCGCGGCTTGCGCGCGGTCCGTCGCATGGACGATGAGCTTGGCGATCATCGGGTCATAGTGCGGCGTGACCTCCCCGCCTTGCTGGACGCCGCTGTCGACGCGGATATCCTCGCGCAGCTTGAGATGCGTCAGCGGCCCGGTGGAGGGCAGAAAGCCGCTCGCCGGGTTTTCGGCATAAAGCCGCGCCTCCATCGCCCAGCCACCGATCGCGAGCTCGTCTTGGTGTTTGGGCAGCGGATCGCCTGAAGCCACTCGAAGCTGCCATTCCACGAGATCCTGGCCGGTGATCGCCTCTGTCACCGGATGCTCCACCTGCAGCCGCGTGTTCATTTCCATGAACCAGATGCGGTCGGCGCGGAGCCCCTCCGAGGCATCGGCGATGAATTCGATGGTGCCGGCGCCGACATAGTCAACCGCCCTCGCCGCCTTCACGGCCGCTTCGCAGATGGCGGCGCGGGTCGCTGCGTCCATGCCGGGGGCCGGCGCCTCCTCGATCACCTTCTGGTGCCGGCGCTGCAGCGAGCAGTCACGCTCGAAGAGATGGACGACATTGCCCTGGCTGTCGCCGAAGACCTGCACCTCGATATGGCGCGGGTTCAGGATGTATTTCTCGAGCAGCACGCGGTCGTCGCCGAAGGCACTTGCGGCCTCGCGACGGCAGGAGGCGAGCGCCGCGGCGAAATCTGCGAGTTTATCGACGCGTCGCATGCCTTTGCCGCCGCCGCCGGCGACTGCCTTGATGAGCACGGGATAGCCGATGGCGTCGGCTTCGCTCTGCAGGCGCTCGGGGGACTGGTCCTCGCCGAGATAGCCGGGGGTCACCGGCACGCCGGCCTGCTGCATCAGCGCCTTGGCAGCATCCTTCAAGCCCATGGCGCGGATAGCGGCCGGCGGCGCGCCGACCCAGACCAGCCCTGCGGCCATGACGGCTTCCGCGAATTCGGCGTTCTCCGAGAGAAAGCCGTAGCCGGGGTGGATGGCCGCCGCACCTGTCGCCTTGGCGGCCGCCAGGATCTTCTCGCCGTCGAGATAGCTGTCGCGCGCCGGCGCCGGGCCGATGGCTACGCCCACGTCCGCCTCGCGCACGAAGGGAAGCCCGGCATCGGCCTCAGAATAGACGGCGATGGTGCGGATGCCAAGCCGCCGCGCCGTTCTGATGATGCGGCGGGCGATCTCGCCGCGATTGGCGATGAGGAGGCTTTCGATCATCGTCACATCCGGAACACGCCGAAGCGGGGCTGGGCGGGGATGGGTGCGTTGAGCGCAGCCGCGAAGGCGAGCCCCAGCACGTCGCGTGTCTCGACGGGATCGATGATGCCGTCGTCCCAGAGCCGGGCGGTGGCGTAATAGGGATTGCCCTCCGCCTCGTAGCGCTCGCGGATCGGCGCCTTGAAAGCCTCTTCCTCCTCGGCCGGCCAGCTCCCGCCCTTCGCCTCCAGCGCGTCGCGGCGGATGGTGGCGAGCACGGAGGCCGCCTGCTCGCCGCCCATGACGCTGATGCGGCTGTTCGGCCAGGTGAAGAGGAAGCGCGGCCCATAGGCGCGGCCGCACATGCCGTAATTGCCGGCCCCGAAGGAGCCGCCGATGATCACCGTGATCTTCGGCACGCTCGCGGTCGCAACCGCGGTGACGAGCTTGGCGCCATCCTTGGCGATGCCGCCCGCCTCATATTTGCCGCCGACCATGAAGCCCGAAATATTCTGCAGGAAGAGCAGCGGAATGCGCCGCTGGCAGGCGAGCTCGATGAAATGCGCGCCCTTCAGCGCGCTTTCCGAGAAGAGCACGCCGTTATTGGCGAGAATGGCGACCGGCATGCCCCAGATGCGGGCGAAGCCGCAGACGAGCGTCGTGCCGTAGAGTGCCTTGAATTCATGGAATTCCGACCCATCGACAATGCGGCCGATAACCTCGCGCACCTCGTAGGGCGCGCGCACGTCGCGCGGGATGAGGCCGTAAAGGTCGTCGGGGTCGAGCGCCGGCGGGCGCGGCGGCGCGAGGTCGATATCAACCGCCTTCACGCTGTTGAGGCTCGCGACGATCTCGCGGACGATGAGGAGCGCATGCGCGTCGTTCTCCGCCACATGGTCGACGACGCCGGAGCGCCGGCCGTGCGTCTCTGCGCCGCCGAGCTCCTCCGCCGAGATCACCTCGCCGGTCGCGGCCTTCACGAGCGGCGGGCCGGCGAGAAAGATCGTACCCTGGTTGCGGACGATCACCGTCTCGTCGGACATGGCCGGCACATAGGCACCGCCGGCCGTGCAGCTCCCCATCACGCAGGCGATCTGTGGGATGCCCTCCGAGGACATCACCGCCTGGTTGAAAAAGATGCGGCCGAAATGCTCGCGATCCGGGAAGACCTCCGCCTGATGCGGCAGGTTGGCGCCGCCGGAATCCACGAGATAGATGGCCGGCAAACGGTTTTCGCGCGCGATCTCCTGCGCCCGCAAATGCTTCTTCACCGTCATCGGGAAATAGGCACCGCCTTTGACGGTCGCGTCATTGGCGACGATCATGACCTCGCGGCCGGCCACGCGGCCGATGCCCGCGATGAGCCCGGCACCCGGCGCCTCGTTGCCATAAAGGCCATTGGCCGCCAGCGCACCGATTTCGAGGAAGGGCGAGCCGGGATCGATGAGCCGCATCACGCGGTCGCGCGGCAGGAGCTTGCCGCGGGCTACGTGGCGCTCGCGCGCCGCCTCCGGACCGCCGCGCGCCGCGGCCGCGATCTTGGCGCGGAGCTCCTCTGCGAGGGCGCGGTTATGAGCGTCACTTTCTTGGAAGGCCGCGCTCGTGCGGTCGACGAGCGTCGCAAGTGCCGTCATGCCCCGATCCCCTCCCGGCGGGCGGCGTGATCGCCGATGCCTTCGGACGAAATCTATAGGGGGGTAGGGAGGGGAGCAACGGGGCACCGCTGCATTAGAGAAAGGTCCTCGACCTGCGCTCTCCCGTGAGGGAGGACGATCGCACATCGCGTGTCGCTCCCTCTCCCCGGCGGGGAGAGGGACAGGGGGGCATCGTGTTCGAAAGCTAGAAATCCCCCTCACCCGGCCGCTTCGCGTCCGACCTCTCCCCGCCGGGGAGAGGGAACCAACGGACCGGCGGGCATTCTAACGCGCCCGCTCCAGGATCGAGACGTAATTGGCAACCGCCGCACCGCCCATGTTGAAGACGCCGGCGGCGGTGGCGCCAGGTATCTGCATGTCGCCCGCCTCGCCCATGAGCTGCATGGCCGCCATCACATGCATGGAGACACCGGTCGCGCCGATGGGGTGACCCTTGCTCTTGAGGCCGCCCGAGGGATTGACCGGAAGGCGCCCCTCCTTCTCCGTGACGCCCTCGCGCACCACCCGCCAAGCCTCGCCGGGTGCTGCGAGCCCCATCGCTTCGTAATGGATGAGCTCGGCGATGGTGAAGCAGTCATGCGTCTCGACCAGCGATAAATCCACGGCCGCCATGCCGGCCGCCTCCAGCGCTCCCCGCCAGGCGCGGCGCGCACCTTCGAATGCCGTGGGGTCACGCCGGCTCAAAGGCAGAATGTCGTTCGCCTGGCAACGCGCGCGAAAGCCGATGGCGCGCGCGAGATCGGCCGCGACCTCCTCGTCGGCGACGACGAGCGCGGCGGCACCGTCCGAGATCAGTGAACAGTCCGTGCGCCGGAGCGGCGCGGCGACATAAGGGTTCTTGTCCGAAACCGTATTGCAGAAGGCGAAGCCGAGGTCCTTGCGCATCTGGGCGTAAGGATTGGCGACCCCGTTTTTATGGTTCTTCGCGGCAATGCGCGCGAGCTCCTCCGAGCGGTCCCCGTAGCGCTGGAAATAGGCCGACGCAATGCGCCCGAAGAGGCCGGCGAACCCGGCCTCCACCTCGGCCTCCTCCTTGCGGTAGCTGGCGCCGAGCAGGATATCGCCGGTCTCGGTCGTCGACTTGGCCGTCATCTTCTCGGCCCCGACCACGAGCGCTACCCGGCCGCGCCCGGATTCGACGAAATCGAGCGCCGCGTTGAGTGCCGCCGAGCCGGTGGCGCAGGCATTCTCCAGCCGGGTGGCGGGGGCATGGGCGAGCCGTTCGTCGGCGAGCGCCACGAGCGAGGCCTGAAAATCCTGCTTGGAGAAGCCATTGTTCATGACGCCGACATAGATGCCGTCGACGGCCTCCGCTGGAACGCCGGCATGATCGAGCGCGGCACCGGAGACGCGCGCCATCAGGCTTTCCGTATCCGGATCTTCGGCCTT
Organism: Chelatococcus sp. GCM10030263; assembly: GCF_042666455.1. Classification (NCBI taxonomy): domain Bacteria; kingdom Pseudomonadati; phylum Pseudomonadota; class Alphaproteobacteria; order Hyphomicrobiales; family Chelatococcaceae; genus Chelatococcus; species Chelatococcus sp. GCM10030263. The sequence goes on from NZ_JBHTDB010000002.1 coordinate 147,635, forward strand.
GCCGAAGGGCGTGTGCGCCCAGCCGACGATGAAGCCCCGCGCCATGCCTTATCCTCCCTGTGCCACGACTGTTCCCAGAGCATACATCATGCGGCGGCATTTCATGAGTCGGCGCTGTCGCTCCAATCCATCCAGCGGTCGGCCCTAGATGCGCATGCCATCAATGATTAATCTGCAATCATTGATGGAGGCTGCCCGTGGCCAGCATGACGATTCGCAACATCGACGACCGTCTAAAGGCACGCCTGCGTTTGCGCGCTGCCGCCCATGGCCGTTCCATGGAGGACGAGGCGCGCTACATCCTGCGCGCGGCGCTGTCAGCCGAGGCACCGGGTCCGCGCAACCTCGCCGAAGTCATACGCGCACGCCTGGCGCCGACAGGGGGCGTGGTGCTCGACATTCCGCCGCGCGAGCCTATTCGCGATCCGGTCGACTTCGGCCGCTGATCGCGTGATCGCCCTCGATACCAACGTCATTTCGGAAATGCTGGCGCCGGTCCCGACACCAACCGTGGAGGCTTGGCTCGGCGCCCAGACCCCCTCCGCGATTTTCACGACGACGATCACCCAAGCCGAAATTCTTTACGGCATTGGGCTCCTCCCGGCGGGTCGCGGACGCCACACGTTGGAGGCGGCGATCACACCCATATTCACGGAAGACTTCAGGGGACGAATTCTACCCTTCGACAGTGATGCGGCGGAAGTCTATGCTCTGATCGCAACAGCGCGACGGCAGTCAGGCAAGCCGATCAGCCAATTCGACGCGCAGATCGCCGCCATCGCGCTCTCGCGGGGCGCTTCCCTGGCAACCCGCAACATCGCAGACTTCGCTGATACGGGGTTGATGATCATCAATCCCTGGACCGCCGTCGTATGACGGCCTTATCAATCGCCCATGGCTTGCAAAGCCATGACCCTTTGATTGTTCTGCACTGAAGGAACCCGCATGACACCGGAAGAAAAGCTCGCGTCGATGGGCCTCACCTTGCCCACCCCGCCCAGCCCCATCGCGACCTATGTGCCCTTCAGGCTCGTCGGCGACATGCTTTACCTCTCCGGCCAGGGTCCGCGGCTCCCGAGTGGCGGCTACAGTGTCGGACGTCTCGGCAAGGACGTCTCCATCGAGCAGGGCTATGCCGATGCGCGCACGGTCGGGTTGCAGCTGCTCGCCGTCGCCAAGATGGCCGTCGGCGAGCTGTCCAGGATCCAGGCTGTCGTGAAGCTTCTCGGCATGGTCAATGCCGAGCCCGATTTCGCCGATCATCCCAAGGTCATCAACGGCTGCTCGGATCTCCTCGTCGAGGTGCTGGGGGAGGCCGGCCGTCACGCCCGCTCGGCGGTCGGGATGGGCTCGCTGCCGAACCGCATGACGGTCGAGATCGAGGCGATTTTGCAGGTCGCTCCCGGCCACTAGCGCCGGCCAGAGATCAGGCCGTGTTGGCGAGAAGCAACCCGACCCCGGCGACGATCAGCACGATGCCCGTGAGATCGCGCCGGCTCGTCGCCTGCGCCAGCAGCCTGTGGGAGACGGCCTGGGCGAAGAGCACCTCGACGAGCGCCAGCGTGCGCACATTCGCGGCGCTCGTCAGCGAAAAGCCGATGAACCAGAACTGCGAGGCGAGCGCCCCGGTGAGGCCGGCCAGAAGCGACGGGCGCCAGGCACGCAGGCAAGCCGCAAGCGCCCGCCGGTTGAAGAGCACCATCCAGCCGACCAGGATCAGCGTCTGCAGGAAGAGACTGATCACCAGAATGGTCGTGGCGCGGATGACGAAGGAGCCGGTCGGCAGGTGAATGATGGCGCCGCGGAAGCAAATCGCCGAGATGGCGAACAGACCCGCGGCCAGGATGCCGAGCGCGATCGGCCGCCCGCCGATCCAGCCCGCCGCCGCGCCCGGCTTGAGCGATAGCAGGACCACGCCGCAAGTCGCGACGATGATGCCGAGCCCGGCGAGCGGCGTCGGAACGTCCCGCAGAACCAGGATCCCGCCCACAGCGACGAGCACGGGCTCGAGCTTGATGAGCGCGATCGTCACGGAGAACGAGCGCTCCTTCATGGTGAGCAGCATCAGGGCGGTCGCGAGGATCTGCGTGACGGCCCCGCCAAGCGTGAAGGCGAGGCTCCGGGCGTCGATCGCAGGCAGGCTCTCGCCGCCGACGAGGAGAACGCCCGCAAGGAAGACGAGCGCGAAGGGCAGGCCATAAAGGAAGCGGACCTGCGTTGCTCCGACGGTCCCGAGCGCCCCGGTGAGATTGCGCTGCATGGCGTTGCGCGCGGTCTGGGTCAGTGCCGCGATGAGCGTGGCGGGGATCCAGAGAAGTGATGGATTCAACGAACCGAACCTCGCTCGGTCATGGCGGGTCCGGACGATCCGATGCCATGGAGGATGTCTGATAGCCCAGGCTGGGCGGCGCGGACTGTAGTGCAAGGGTGCCGGCGCGCCAACGCCGCCGGAGGTCCGCCGATGTGCAGCCGCGACATGGCTGCGGGGTTTCGCGTCAAGCCGTTGACACCTCATCTTGTCTTATGTCTTATACAAGAGATGGCCGCGGCCTTGATCGCCCGCCCGGGACTGCCCGGCGGCGGGCCTGACCATTCCCTGGCAACGTTGCTTGATCGGCCCTGCCGTGGCACGGCAGGTCTCAGGGAGCCCCGAGGAGATCCAATGAGCATTCCGCAATGCCTGGTCCACGCGCCGCAAGACAGCTGCGGCGTCGTGGTCGTCGAAGATCTGAAGGCCGGCACCGAGATGCTGTGCCTGATCACGGAAAACGACACCACCTTCACGCTGGCGGCCACCCAGGACATTCCGATCGGCCATAAGGTGGCGCTGAAGGATATCCGGACCGGCGATACGATCATCAAATACGGCGAGGACATCGGCAAGGCGATCGCCGACATCCGCAAGGGCGAGCATCTTCACATCCACAATGTGAAGACGAAGCGCTGGTGAGGAGCGGGACCATGCAAACGAATTCCGAAGCAGCCATCGCGGCCTCGACCGCCCAGACCAAGGGCATCTTCGCCAACGGCGATTACAGCAAGCTCACCTTCCACGGCTGGAAGCGTGAGAACGGCCGTGTCGGCGTGCGCAACCATGTCGTTCTCCTGCCGCTCGACGACCTGTCGAATGCGGCCTGCGAGGCCGTCGCCAACAACATCAAGGGCACGCTCGCCCTGCCCCATCATTACGGCCGCCTGCAGTTCGGCGAGGATCTCGATCTCCACTTCCGCACGCTGATCGGCATCGGCTCGAACCCCAATGTCGCGGCCGTCGTGGTGATCGGCATCGAGGACGGCTGGACGAAGCGCGTCGTCGACGGCATCGCCAAGACCGGCAAGCCCGTCTCGGGCTTCGGCATCGAGGGCTATGGCGATATCGCGACCATCGCCCGCGCCTCCTATGTCGCCAAGCAGTATCTGCAATGGGCGACCGAGCTTCAGCGCGAGGAATTTCCCTTGAGCGAGCTCTGGGTCTCGACCAAATGCGGCGAGTCCGACACGACGACGGGGCTCTCCTCCTGCCCGACCGTCGGCAATATGTACGACAAGCTCTTGCCGATCGGCATCTATGGCGTCTTCGGCGAGACCTCGGAGATCACCGGCGCCGAGCATCTCTGCAAGGCACGCGCGGCGACGCCCGAGCTTGGCGAGCGCTGGTACCAGATGTGGAAGGCCTACCAGGACGAAGTCATCGAGGCGCACAAGACCGACGACCTCTCCGACAGCCAGCCGACCAAGGGCAATATCGCCGGTGGTCTCACGACCATCGAAGAAAAAGCGATGGGCAATCTCGAGAAGATCGGCCGCAAGTCGAAGTATATCGACATCCTGAAACCGGCCGAAGCGCCGGCGAAGGGCCCTGGGCTCTACTACATGGACACGTCCTCGGCCGCGGCCGAATGCGTGACCCTGATGGCAGCGGGCGGCTATGTCGTGCACACCTTCCCGACTGGGCAGGGCAACGTCATCGGCAATCCGATCCTGCCGGTCATCAAGATCACCGGCAATCCGAAGACTATGCGCACCATGAGCGAGCATATCGACGTCGACGTCACCGGCATCCTGCGCCGCGACCAGACGCTCGAGACGGCGGGCGATGCGCTGATCAGCATGATTCAGCGTACAGCGAATGGCCGCCTCACTGCGGCCGAGTCGCTCGGTCACCGCGAATTCGTGATGACCAAGCTCTATCGGAGCGCTTAACGCTGGACGCGTTTCGTCGTCGGCAACGGTAGCGCTGGCCGGGGGCAACTCGCTGCAGTTATTGGCGTCACAGACGGGCTCGGCGCTGAGTCGGAAATTTCCGATTTCGGCGCCTCCGGCGTGCGGAACGCGGCAGCAGCCGAGTTCCGTGCCATCCCGATCAGAAGGGCTACAGTCGTTGCGTTCTTCGCATCGGGATCCCCGGGCACAAGGCCGGGGACGACGTAGCGGCCGCTATGACGCTGAGCCAGACAAGGGCATCGCCGATGATCGTCATTTCCGAATTCATGGACGAAGACGCGATCCGCCGCGGGCTCGACGGCTTCGACGTGCTCTACGACCCGACCCTCGTGGATAGGCCGGACGATCTCGCGGCGGCACTCGCCACGGCCGAGGCGCTCATCGTCCGTAACCGCACGCAGGTGCGCGGCGCGCTGCTTGACGCGGCGCCACAACTCAAAGTCGTCGGCCGGCTCGGCGTCGGCCTCGACAATATCGACATGGAAGCCTGCAAGGCGCGCGGCATCGCCGTTTATCCCGCCTCCGGCGCCAATGACGTCTCGGTCGCCGAATATGTCATCGCCACCGCCCTGCTCCTGTTGCGCGGGGCCTATGGCGCGACGGCCGCGGTGGCCGCCGGCGAATGGCCGCGCAACGCCCTTGTCGGCCGCGAGATCGCCGGCAAGCGGATGGGTCTCGTCGGTTATGGCTCGATCGCGCGTGAGACGGCGCGCCGGGCGATCGCGCTCGGCATGGAGGTCGCGGCCTTCGACCCCTATCTGCCCGCGGACCATGCGGCCTGGAGCGGCCCTTGGGGCAAGGTGACGGCGCTTGCGCTCGACGATCTCCTGGCCACGTCCGACGTGCTGTCGCTGCATGTGCCGCTCACGGCCGAAACCCGCCATATGATCGGCACCGAGGCGCTCGCGCGCATGAAGCCGGACGCCATCGTCATCAATGCGGCGCGCGGCGGCATCGTGGACGAGGCGGCCATTGCCGCCGCGCTCACCGCCGGCCGCCTCGGTGGCGCGGCCCTCGACGTGTTCGAGGACGAGCCGCTTAAGGCCGAGCGCGGGGGCGTCTTTGCCGGTGTACCGAATCTCGTCCTCACGCCGCATATCGCCGGCGTGACGATGGAATCGAACATCCGCGTCTCCTGGGTCACCGTCGACAACGTCCGCAAGCATTTGCGCGGGGAGTAGCCATGCCCGTTCTATCGCTCGAGGCAGCGCAGAGCCTCGTCGCCGAGGCGCTCGTCCGTTGCCGGACCAGCGAAGCCAATGCCGCGAGCGTGGCCCGCGCCCTCGTCGCCGCCGAGGCCGACGGCCTCAAGGGCCACGGCCTGTCGCGCGTGCCGAGCTATGCCGCGCAGGCCAAGGTGGGCAAGGTCGACGGCTTTGCGGCACCCGCCGTAACGCGGCCCGCGCCAAGCGTCGTCGCCGTCGATGCCGCGCATGGCTTTGCCTATCCGGCGCTCGATGCGGCGCTCGCCGCCTTGCCCGAGGTGGCGCGCGCCCAGGGCATCGCGGTTGCGCCGATCCGCCGGTCACACCATTGCGGCGCGGCTGGGCATGCGGTGGAGCGTCTGGCGGAGGCCGGGCTCATCGGCATGCTCTTCGCCAATACACCGGCAGCCATTGCGCCCTGGGGCGGATCGCGCGCCGTCTTCGGCACCAATCCCATCGCCTTCGCCTGCCCGGTCGAGGGGGCCGCCCCGATCGTCGTCGATCTTTCGATCTCCAAGGTGGCGCGCGGCAATATCTTGGCCGCCAAGCAGAAGGGCGAGCCGATCCCGGAAGGCTGGGCCCTCGACGAAGAGGGCCGCCCGACGACCGACCCGGCAGCGGCGCTGAAAGGCACCATGCTGCCGCTGGGCGATGCCAAGGGCACGGCGCTCGCCTTGATGGTGGAACTGCTCGCCGCCGGCCTCACCGGTGCGACCTATGCGGCAGAGGCTTCCTCTTTCCTCGATGCGGAAGGGCCGCCTCCCGGCACGGGCCAGCTCATCCTCGCGCTTGATCCGGTGGAGCTCGGCGGCCCTGGCACAGTCGGGCGTTTCGCGGCCCTGGCCGAGGCGATCACCGCCCAGGACGGCGCGCGCCTGCCGGGCGCCCGCCGGCTGGCACTCCGCCGCAAGGCTGCAACGGAAGGGCTCACCCTTGCCGAGGGCCTCTTGGCCGAGATCAAAGGGCTCTAGCGGCCGGCGCAGCCATTACGCGGACCACCTGCACGTGTCCCGAACCGCACAGCGGCTGCCGGGCAGAGTTCTGGCTCCCCGGACAGCGCGCTCGCGCCACCCGGGATGCCGAACAGCGGAGCTCCGCCCTAATTCTTCAGTCCTTCCTCGCCGATCACCCGCTTCCAGGTGGCGATTTCCTTGTCGAACTGCGTCTTGTGAGCCGCCGGCGAGCGCTCACTCTCCGGAAATGGCTGGGTGCCGACTTCGGCGAAGCGGGCGAGTACGTTCTTGTCGGTGAGCGCAACCTGCAGCGCCTTGTTCAGCGCCGCAACAATGTCCTGCGGTGTGCCCGCCGGTGCATAAAGGCCGTGCCAGATAGTGAAGTCGAAATCCTTGAGCCCCGCTTCCTGCAAGGTCGGCAGATCCTTCAGCACCGGCAGCCGATCCTTGGACGTCACGGCGAAGCCCTTGACCGTCTTGCCCTCGACCTGCGGCACCGCGGTCGTCGACTGGTCGCAGAGCAGATCGACCTGGCCGCCCATCAGGTCGTTCATGGCCGGCCCCGTGCCGCGATAGGCGACCTGCGTGAATTTCACGCCGAGCGCCTGTTGCAGCAGCAGCGTGCACAGATGCGAGTTGGACCCCACGCCGGCATGCGCCACCGTGACCTTGCTGCCGTCCGCCTTCAGCTTGGCGATCAGGGCGGCGGCATCGTCCGCCGGATAGTCGTTCTTCGTCATCAGCACCATCGGACCGCCGTTGACCAGACCGATCGGCGCGAAGGCGGTGGACGTGTCATAGGCGAGCTTCGGATAGAGCGAAGCCCCGGCGGCCAACGCGACATGGTGGATGAGGAGCGTATAGCCGTCCGGATCCGCCTTGGCGGCACGCGCCGCACCCGTGGTGCCGCCTGCCCCGGCCACATTCTCGATGACGATCTGCTGGCCGAGCGTCTTGCCCATGGCTTCGCCGATGAGGCGCGCGATGGCATCGCTCGGCCCGCCCGCCGCAAAGGGCACGATCATCGTGACCGAGCGTGTGGGATAGGATTGGGCCTGAGCCGGCGCGGCCGCCAGCGCCAGGGCGGCGATCCCGAAAAGGGCTTTCATGAATGTCTGCATGGGCTTTATCCTCCCGCCTAAAGGGCATTGATCGGCGCGACGCCGCCGCCTGCTGCCGGACTTTGCCGGCTTGCGCGCACAGGCTTGTTCCACCCGGCGATGAGGGGACCGGGCCTGATTAAGATAACAGATATCTTATAGAGTACCAGAAGCTGCGGCCGCGCTTGGTGCTGCGGCTGACGCCGCTATTTGGTTCGCTATCTCCGGTCTGATATAAGATAGAGGAATCGCAGCAGGGGGCCGAGCGCCGACCCTCGTCAGGATGTCGGAATGGCTCGCGAGGCAACGGGCGCAACGAGAATGCCACGCATGCGCGAGGAGGCAGCGACCTCCGCCGCACCCACCGAGAGCTTCGGCTTCCGACCGCTCTACCGCCAGGTTCGCGACACGCTGATCAGGCGGCTGGTCGACGGCGTGTGGCAGCCCGGCCAGCCTTTGCCCAGCGAGATGCAGCTTGCCGCCGAGCTTGGCGTGAGCCAGGGCACGGTGCGCAAGGCGCTCGATGCCATGGCCGCCGAAAATCTGGTGGTGCGCCGCCAGGGTCGCGGGACTTTCGTCGCGCGCCACGACGAGGAGCGCATCCTCTTCCAGTTCTTCAAGCTCGTCGCCGACGACGGCCGCCGCAGCTTTCCCGAAAGCCGCGTCTTGGCGCTCTCCCATGGCCGCGCCAATGCGCAGGAGCGTAGCGTGCTTTCGCTGGCGAAAGATGCCCGCGTCGTGCGAATCCGCCGGCAGCGATCACTCGACGGCAGGCCGGTCATCGTCGAGGCCATCACGCTGCCCGAGGCGATGTTTCCCGGCCTCGCCGACATGGAACTGCCCAATAATCTCTACGGGCTCTACGCCGTGCATTACGGCGTCACCGTCGCCAATACGCAGGAGAAGCTGAAGGCGATCGGTATCGGCGCCGCCGATGCCGAAGTGCTCGGCGTCGCGCCGGGAACCCCCGTGCTGCAGATCAACCGGCTAGCGCTCTCGCTCGACCGCTTCGCCGTGGAATGGCGGCTTGGCGTCTGCCTCACCGAACACATCCATTATTTGTCGGATCTGCGCTGATCCTTCGCCGTGGTGGCCGACGTCCGGTCGCATCAACCGGGTCGCGGCGGCCGAGCCGATCACGCTCAAGGGAAAGGCCGCCGCAAGGCAGGATTTGTTCCCTCTCCCCGGCGGGGGAGAGGTGCAGAGCGCCTGTCCATCTTGTGCGATCGCTCTGCCCGAGGGGGTCTCGGGGCATCCCGCTCTAACCCAGATACGCCCCGCCGTTGACGTGCAGCGTCTGGCCGGTGATGTAGCGGGCGTTCGGTCCGGCGAGGAAGCGGACAGCAGCGGCGATCTCGTCCGGCCGGCCACGCCGCCCGGCGAGATTTTTGCGGCTGGCGTGATGGTGCGGCTCCTTGCCGACGCGCGCCGTATCGACGAGCCCCGGCGAGACGAGATTGACGGTAATACCCTGCTCGGCGAGATCATGCGCCAGCGCCTTGGTCAGCCCGTCGAGCCCGGCTTTGGCGGCGACGACATGGGCGCGATGGGCAGCCCCAGTATAGGCGGTGAGCCCTCCGATATTGATGATCGTGCCCTCGCCCGCCTCGCTCAGCGCCGGCAAGGCCGCCTTGGCGCAGAGGAAGGCCGCATCGAGGCCGATCGCCATGGTCGCGCGCCAGGCCTCGTAGGTCATCTCCGCGAAGGGCGACTCGTGGCGCACGGCGGCGTTGTTGACGAGAATGTCGAGCCGCCCGAAGGCCTTCAGGCCTTCCGCGACCATGGCCGCGACGTCCTCCGGCTGAGTGACGTCGGCGAGCACGGCCACGGCCCGCCCGCCGGCGGCCTCGATCTCGGCGACGACGCCCTCGGCCGCCGCCCGATCCTGTCGCCCGACGACGATCACGCCGGCACCGCCCTCGGCGAGCGCAAGCGCAATGGCCCGCCCGATATTGCGCGAGGCGCCGGTGACGAGCGCCACGCGCCCCTCGAGTTCCCGCATGCTGGTCGGCTCGCTCATAGCCGCGCGGCCGCTAGATCGACCGGACCGCCTTCGGCAAGCCCGGCGAGCGCCGCGCTCAATGCGGCTATGTCGGTATCGCCAAAGCCGCCGAAGCGCAGGTTCGACTTGAACTTGGCGGCGAGTTCCTCCGCCGACAGCGGCTCATGCGCGCCGCCGCGCATATGCGGCTGCTGGAATTCGTGCACCGTGCCGTCCTTCAACACAGCCCTGAGATGGCCGACGAAGCTGCGGGGATAGGGATCGTCCGGATTGATCTCGTAGGAGATTTTTGCGGCGAGCGCGCGCACCGCCGGATCCTTCACCCGTTCGTCCGTGAATTGGCCGAGCCCCGCCTCGCCGTCGATGAAGCCGACGGCCATGCAGAAGGGCGTCGAGAACTTACCGGCGTAGCCGTTCGGCGGCCGGTGTTTTTCGGCAAGCGGCTCCCAGAGCCGGTGCACCGTGCCTTCGCCGACCTTGCAGGTGATGGAGACGACGTCGTCGGCCTTCACCCCTTCGGCGGCGAGCTTCAAGGCGCAATCGATGAAGGGCTGCGTCATGGTTCCACAAGCATAGGGCTTGAAGGCGAGCGTCTCGAGAATCCAGGTCTCGCCGAGGCCCTCGACGAGCGGCGCGAAATTGGGGGGCTTGGAAGGCGCGAAGGCCTTGTAGAAGCCGTGCGTGCCGTCGAAGACCGTCACCGGGCCGGTGAAGCCGCCTTCCGCCAGCAGCGCCGCGCGCAGGCCCGCCACGGCGGCGGCGCCGGCATGCAGGCGCTTCGTCGAGCTGCCATCGGCGAGATATTCGATGATGCCGGAGGCGAGGCTGCCGGAAATGCCGAGCGCCCGGGCGATCGTCGGCCCATCGAGCCCGAGCGCCGCGCCGACCGCGGCGGCGGCGGCCGGCGCTCCGAAGATCGCCGTGGGATGAAAGCCCGCCTTATGGGTCGCCTGCGGCGCCACCAGGCTCATGCGGCACATGAGCTCGGTGCCGACTGCAATGCCGCGCATCACCGCCCGGCCATCGAGGCCGCGCCGCTCGGCGATGGCGAGCACGGCGGAGACGACGACGGCGCCGGCATGGATCGGCCCGCCCTCGAAGGTGTCGTCGTAATCTTCGCCATGGGCGGCCGTGCCGTTGACGAGCGCCGCATCATAGACACCGAGCCGGCGCCCATGGCCGAAGGCGGTGCACGGCCCCTCGTCGACGGCGCTGCCGAGCGCCGCCGCGACATAATCCGTCTCACGGGCGGCAATGGCGAGGCCGACGATATCGAAGACGAGATTGCGGCAGACGGCGCGCGCGGCCGGCGGCGGCGCGGCCTCTGCTGCAAAGGCCGCGAGCCGCACGGCGACCGGAGCTGATGTCGGAACGGACTGGTTCACGGATGAGCTTCCTCGAGCTTGATCTTGCGCGCATCGCGGAATTCGCGCGTGAGGGAGAAGACGACGAAGGCGAAAGCGACGAGCAGCAGCCCGACCGCGATCGGATCCTGCAGGAAAATGTCGAGATCACCGCCCGAGAGCACGAGCGACCGCCGGTAGCTCGATTCCACGAGATGGCCGAGCACGACGCCAAGGATCATCGGCAGGATCGGGAAGCGGGCAACGCGCATGAGATAGCCGACGACGCCGAGCGCCAGCGCGATGCCGAGATCGAACAGGCTTCCGTTCAAGGTATAAATGCCGGACAGGATGAGCGCGAAGATGAAGCCGGCGCGGTAGGGCCGAGGCCGATTCACCAGCCAGATGCAGGCCGGCAGGATGACGATGCCGACGCCGATCTGGGCGATGATCGCAATGAAGGAGCCGACATAGATGCTGTCTATCACCTGGCCGCTCTGCTCGAACAGGCGGGGCCCGGGCAAGAGCCCGTGCATGAGCAGGCCGCCGAGCAGCACGGCGGTGGAGTTCGAGCTTGGGATGCCGAAGCTCAAGAGCGGAATGAGCGCGGTGCTCGCAACCGTGTTGTTGGCCGCTTCCGGGGCGGCGACGCCCTCCTCCGAGCCCTTGCCGAAGAGCTGCGGCGTCTTCGACCAGCGACGCGCCTCGTTATAGGACATGAAGGCGGCAATCGAGCCGCCGCCGCCGGGCGTCAGGCCTTCGAACAGGCCGAGAAAGCAGCCGATGAACTGGGAGCGCTTCAGCTTGTTCATCAGGGCGAGGCTGGGCAGCTTGATCTTGATGCCGCCCTTGAGCTGCGTGACGTTGGAACTGCCCGACTGGACCATGAGCTCCGTCAGCGCGAAGAGGCCGATCATGACGAGCACCGGCTCGACGCCGTTGAGCAGGTCCGGAATGCCGAAGGTGAAGCGCGTGACGCCGGAAATGGGATCCGTGCCGATGGTCGCGATCATCAGGCCGATGACCGCTGCGGCAAGTCCCTTGATCAAGGAGCCGCCGCTCATCGACGCGATGACGCTGAGGCCGAGAATGCCGAGCCCGAAATAGGAGGTCGGCTTGAAGGCGAGCGCCAGCCAGGAGAGCGGCTCCGTCAGCGTCATCAGCATGACCAGGCCGAACAGGCTGCCGATGACGCCGGATATGAGCGAGATGCCGAGCGCCTCCCCGGCACGGCCCTGGCGGTTCATCTCATAGCCGTCGATGACGGTGGCCGCGGAGGAATTCGTGCCGGGCGTGCGGATGAGGATGGCCGGTATCGAGCCGCCATATTCGGCGCCGATATAGACGCAGGCGAGCAGCGCGATCGCCTGCGCCGGGTCCATCGTATAGGTGAAGGGCAGCACCAGCGCCATCGTGATCGAGGCGGATATCCCCGGCAGCGCACCGCCGAGAATGCCCCAGACGAGGCCGATGATCGCCACGAAAACGAGCGGCGTCTCCGTCAAGAGGTGGACGATGTCCCAGAAGGTGGTCATGGCATCAGCCCCTGCAGGAGAATTCCGAGAGGCTGATTGACGCCGAGCAGCTTGACGAAGACGGCCCAGTAAAGCACCGCGCCGCCGACCGCCGCGGCGGGAACCACCCAGTTGCGCGCCGCGCCTTCATAAAGGGCGATGCCGGCAATCAGCAGGGCGATCGACGCCCCATAGCCGATCAGAGGCAGAAGCACGATATAGGCAGCGCCGAAAAGGAGAAATCCGAGCGCGCGCGGCGGTCGTGCGGCCTCGTCCCCATCGCCCGCGGCGACGGCCGCACGCGGCCGGGCAACCACCAGCGACCGACCGATCAGGAGCACGGCGAGGATCGCAAGAAGAGCGGCCAGTATGACCGGCAGGCCGGTGGCGCCGACCTCGTCCGACAAGGTGCTGTCGGCGATGTCGCCGGTAAAATGATAATAGAGCCCGGCCACGGCAAATAAGACAATGCCGCTGATCAGATCTTTGTTCATGATAGAGCCTCGTGAGGCTTGCCGATGCGAGGCCGGCCCGAGCCGGCCTCGGCTCGTTATTTGATCGCGCCTGTTTCCTTCAGGAAGGCTTCGGTCTTGTCGGCAAAATCATTGACGAAGGCCGGATAGTCCTTGTGCGCGGTGAACTGCGGCACGAGTACCTCGGCGCTGTAGGCCTTCTTGTAATCGGGATCGGCGAGCAGCTTCGGCACCGCCTCGTCCCAAACCTTGGTGACCGCTTCCGGAAGGCCTTTGGGGCCGGCGAGACCGCGGAACTTGACGAGCGCGACGTCGTAGCCGAGCTCTTTCACCGTCGGCACGTCCGGCTTGTCGGCGATGCGCTCCGGATTGAAGGTGGCGAGAAGGCGGAGCCTGCCGGCTTCGAGCTGCGAGCGCACCTCCTGGATCTCGCCGATGCCGATGTCGAGCGTGCCATTCATGACGTTGAGCATCATGTCGCCGCCGCCCTCATGGGTGACGATGGCGGGCGTCACGCCGGCGGCGCGCTTCAGCTGCTCCGCCGCCTGCCGCTCGAGTGAAGCCGGATTGGCGACGCCCCATCGGCCACGCTCCTTCTTGGCGTGATCGATGACGTCCTTCAGCGTCTTGTAGGGACCGTCGGCGCGCGTGTAGATGACCTCGCTGTCAGCGAAGATATTCACGAGCGCGTCGAGATCCTTGTAGGTATTCTGCGGCTTGCTCATCAGCGACGTATAGATATAGGTCGGTGTCGTCGCGTAGAAGACGCTGCCGTCCGCTGGCGCGGAGGCGACGCGCGCGATGGCTTTGGCCCCGCTGCCGCCCTGCACATTCTCGATGACGAAGGTCGCGCCGATATACTTGCCGAGATATTTCGACATCTCGCGCAGGAAGACGTCACTGCCGCCGCCCGGGCTCGAATGGGTCACCAGCGTCACGACCTTCTGCGGATAGGCCAGCGGCTCGGCGCCGGCAGGCGCCATCAGGCTCACAGCCGCGACGAGACCGAGCGCGGCCGTGCCGATCGATTTCATGAAAGCCATCGTCTCTCTCCCCTTGTCCGGGCGCCGTCGTAACGGCAGCCCTCTTTGTTATGCCTGCCCCAGGCGATGCCGCCTCTCACGCGCGGCCGGTCGCCTCGCCGCTGATGAGCGCAACCAGCCGCCCCACATCGGCGCCCCGGTCGATGCCCCGCACGAGCCCCAGAAGCTCGTGCTGCGGCGCGCCATCGAGGACACCCTCGGCGCACATGCGGAACTTGCCGTCGAGATCGGCGTCGCTGATGGGGTTGGAGGGGCCGCCGCGGTAACGCTCATCGGCCCATTGCACGAGCTTGCGCCCGTCCTTCGTCGTGACTTCAATGCGCGAGCGGATCTTGTCATAGCCGCGCGCATCGATATCGGGATCGTTGATGACCTCGGTGCGGGCCTGCAGGTCCTGCATCGCCTCTCCGGCCACGAAGGCGTCCTCGAACTCGTGATGGCTCGCCCGGCGGCAGAGCACGATCATGGCGAGCAGCGCCGGCATGGAGAATTTCGCCTGCAGATGGTTGCGCGCGATCGGGTAGCGGATCGGCTCGATGATATTTTTGCCGGCAAAGAAGCTGATCTTTTCCACCTCTTCGGCCTTCAGGTCGTGATCGGTCACGAGCCTCAGCATGGCATCCATCGATTGATGGGTGAGAATGCCCGAGGGATAGGGCTTGATGCTGACGCCGGGCGACGCGATCGTCAACGGCTTGCCGAAGCCTTGACGCGCCTTCTCGCCATCGAATCCCTCGCCCATCACGGCGAAGAAGCCCCACTGCCCGTCGAGCGCAGAAGGATCGGCCTCGAAGCCGCGGGCGGCGAGAAGGGCTGCGGTCACGCCGTTCTCGCAGGCACGCCCGACATGCAGCGGCTTCGTCATCGTGCCGAAATTGACGCGGATACCGGCCGCAAGGCTCGCCGCGATGCCGAGCGCGTGCGCGAGGCGGTCGCCGCTAAGCCCAAGAAGCTTGGCGGCGGCGACCGTCGCGCCGAAGGTGCCGACGGTGCCGCTCGAATGGTGGCCGCGGCGATAGTGGCGCGGCAGCATCCATTCGGAAATCTTGCACTCCACCTCGAAGCCGAGCTGGAAGGCGAGCATCAGGTCACGCCCGCTCACGCCGCCTTTCTGGCTCGCGACGACGAGTGCTGCCGTGAGCGGCGGCACGGAGGGATGGGTGAGGAGACCATAGACATGTGCCGGGTCGTGCGAGACCTGGGTGTCGTCCCAATCATGGGCATGGCCGGCCGTGCCCCAGACGCGCGCAGCGAGCGGCGCCGGCACCTTGCCCGCACCATTGCCGGGCAGCGGCGCATCCTCGCGCCCACCCTGGGCGAGCGCGTCCTCGATGAGGATGCGGACCGAGGCTTCGCGGCTGCCGGCGAGATAGAGCCCGACGGTGTCGACCATGCAGCGCCGGCCGATGGCGAGCGCCTCCTCGGACAGGTCCGCATAGGTGGTGCCTTCGATGAAGCGGATGGCCTCGGCCGTAATCTCGGAGGCGGGACTCGTCACCGTCAGATCTCCTGCTGTTCAGGCGAAATCGGGGCTCGCGACATGAGCCGGTTCTTAGCCTCTTCCACGTGCCGCACATGGGCGGCGAAGGCGGCGGCCGGATCGCGCGCGGCGATCGCATCGACCATGGTGTGGTGCTCGGCATTGGAGGCATGCATGGCATCGCCCAGCATCAGGTTGCGGGCGCGGTAAAGTCTCAGCTGCTTGATCAACCCGAGATATTGCGCCGCGAGCACCTTGTTGCCGGCATTCGCCACAATGAATTCATGAAAGGCGAAGTTGAGGCGCACATAGCCGTCGAAGTCATCTTGTGCGATCGCCGCGTCCATATCGCTGACGAAAGTCTTGAGCTGGGCGATCTGCGCGTCGCTTACACGCGTCGCCAGGAGCTTGCCGGCGAGGCCGAAGAGCGCGGCGCGCACGTCATAGACGTCGGACGCCTGAGAAGCGGTTAGCCGGCGCACGAAAACCCCGCGATTGGGGATCTGCTCCACCAGCCCGGCGCTCTCCAGGGAGCGTAGCGCCTCGCGCACGGGGCCGCGGCTGGTGCCGAAGCGAATCGCCAGCTCCTTCTCATTGATGCGATCGCCGGGCTTGAACTCGCCGCCCAGAATGACGCGCTCGATCTCCTGCTCGAGCAGCATCGGCAGCGAATTCGAACGGAGGATTTCGAGGGCGGAGACGGACATCGGGGTGCTGACCTCTTGTTGCGGCGGTGGTAGAATGTCGAAAGAAGAATGTCAACAATTCCACGCGCTGGATGCTTATTGTTGACAATCTAAGATCGCGAACTAGGCTCGAACCACAGTCGCCGAAGATGCGCAGGTCGAGGACGCGGCTCAGGGAGGATCGATGGCGTTTCTGGAATTGAAAGGCCTCACCAAGCGTTACGGGGCCCTGACGGTCGTCGATCATGTCGACCTCGCCGTCGAAAAGGGCAATCTGGTCTGCTTGCTCGGCCCGTCCGGCTGCGGCAAGACGACGACGCTTCGTCTCATCGCCGGCTTCATCGATCCGGATGCGGGCGAGATCCGGGTCGGCGGTCGCGTCATCTCCTCGGGTGGCTTCAGCGAGCCGCCGGAACGGCGCAAGATGTCGATGATCTTCCAGAGCTATGCGCTATGGCCGCATATGACGGTGCGCGAGAACATCGGCTATGGCCTGGCGCTGCGGAAGCTGCCGCGGACGGACATCGCCCGGCTCGTCGACAAGATTCTCGCCGTCACCCGCCTGCAGGCCTTGAGCGATCGTTATCCCGGCGAATTGTCGGGCGGCCAGCAGCAGCGCGTCTCACTGGCGCGGGCGCTCGTCGTCGAGCCGGAGACCCTGCTGCTCGACGAGCCGCTCTCCAATCTCGACGCTAATCTGCGCGAGGAGATGCGCTTCGAAATCCGCCGCCTGCACGACGAATATCGCTACACGACGGTCTATGTCACCCACGACCAGGCCGAGGCGATGACCACCGCCGACCTGATCGTCGTGATGAATCTGGGGCGCATCGAGCAGGTGGGCAGTCCCGAGGAGATCTATGAGCGGCCGCAATCGGAATTCGTGGCGCGCTTTCTCGGCGGCACCAATATCCTGAAGGGCCGCAGGCTCGATGCCGATACGGTGGAATGCGGCTCGGTCAGGCTGCGCTGCGGCGATGGCGATTTCGCCGGCCGTGAGGATGCCGTCGTCTCCGTGCGCCACCACGACATCGTGCTGACGCCCGAGAGCCGGGAGGAAGGCCTCAACTGGGCCAAGGGCACGGTCGTGCGCCAAGTCTATCTCGGTTCGCACCGCGACTATCTCATCGAGCTGCCCGGCGGGGAACAGGTGCGCACGATTGCCCAGGCGGATCTCGCCATCGAAAGAGGAAAACCGGTGTGGCTGCATTTTCCGATGCAGCACTGCCGCGCGCTCGCACGCTAAAGGGAGGAAAACAAATGAACGGAATCGATCGCAGAACGGTTCTCGCCGGCTTGGCTCTGACGACGACCCTCGGAGCCGCCGGACGGGCCTTGGCACAGAGTGTCGCCCCCTATGATGTCACCCCCGACCTGATCGAAGCCGCCAAGAAGGAAGGCTCGGTGACCTTCTACACCGCGACCGACGTCTCGGTGGCGGAAAGGGTCGGCAAGGCCTTCGAAGCGAAATATCCGGGCATCACGGTCAAGGTCGAGCGTTCGGGCTCCGAGCGGGTCTTCCAGCGGCTCAGCCAGGAATATGGCAGCTCGATCCACAACGCCGACGTGGTGGAAACCTCGGATGCCGTGCATTTCCTTCTGTTCAAGAGGAAGGGTTGGCTCGCCCAGGCCGTGCCGGCGGAGGTCGCCAAGGACTGGCCGGCCGATGCCAAGGATCCCGACGGCCATTATGCCGCCTATCGCGCGCATCTCTCGGTGATCGGCTACAACACCACGCAGGTGAAGCCGGAGGAAGCGCCGAAGGCGCATGCCGACCTGCTCGATCCCAAATGGAAGGGACGCATCGTCAAGGCCCATCCCGGCTACAGCGGCACCATCATGACCGGAACCGACGTCTTGAGCCAGGCGCTCGGCTGGGAATTCTTCGAGAAGCTCGGCCAGCAGCGCGTCATGCAGGTGCAGTCGTCCACCGAACCACCGAAGAAACTCGCGCAGGGCGAACGCTCCGTCCAGGCCGACGGCAATGAATACAACATGTTCATGCTGAAGGAATCGGGCGTGCCGGTGGAAGTGGTCTATGCGACCGAGGGCACGCCGATCGCCATCGGCCATGCCGGCCTGTTGAAGGACGCGCCACATCCCAACGCTGCCAAGCTGTTTTATTCATTCCTCTTCGACCAGGAGACGCAGCAGCTCAACAGCGATGTCGGCGGTCTGCGTTCCTTCCACCCGCGGGTGAAGGAGAAGGAGACGCGCGTACCGCTCTCCAAGATCAAGCTTCTCTACTCCGACCCCGAAAAGCTCGAGCCGCGGATCGAAGAGATCAAGAAGAAATACGAGGAATATTTCGGCACCTAGGCATAGCGCAAGCCTTCGCGTGCAATCGCGGCAACGGCGCAGGCTCTCCCGTATCCGGGGAGAGATGGCGAGTGGTCGAACCCGGGAGGCGGAGCGTCTTCATCACGCCCCGCCCCCTTCGTTCCCTTCGAGGCCGGCCACAGACTTCAATGGAAGGATAAGTGATGACCGCGGTGGGAGAACTCGCCGTCCCGCTTCCGCAGCGACGCCCGTCGATCGACTGGTCGCGGCCGATCTTCGTGCTGCTGGCGATCATTCTCGCGGTGCTGGTGATCCTGCCCCTCGGCTGGCTGGGCTACTACAGCATCACCGACCAGGCAGGCCATTTCACGCTCGCCAATTTCGTGGCCCTCGCCAGCGACCCGACGCTGCGGCGGCCCTTCGTCGTCGCCATCGGCATGGCGCTCAGCGTCGGCGCCCTCTCCTGCGTCATCGCCACACCGCTCGCCTGGCTCGTGGCGCGCACCGACATGCCTGGCCGGGGCGTGGTCCGTGGCCTCGTCACCGCCTCCTTCGTCACGCCGCCCTTTCTCGGGGCGATCGCCTGGGAAATCCTGGCCGCGCCGAACAGCGGCATCATCAACTCGATCTATCGCTCGATCTTCGGCCTGCAGCCTTACGAATATCTCCTCGACATCTACACCCTCGAGGGCCTCGTCTTCGCCATCTCCTGCTACACCTTCCCTTACGTCTTCACCCTGGTGACGAACGCGCTGGAACGGGTGCCGAACGAACTCGAGGAAGCGTCCTCGATCCTCGGCGGCGGCTTGTGGAGGACCTTGCGCAAGATCACCATTCCGCTCGTGCTGCCGGCGATGCTCGCGGGGGCCCTGATCGCCATTCTCCAGGCGCTCACCATGTTCGGCTCGCCGGCGATCCTCGCGCTGCCGGCGAATTTCCACGTCATCACCACCAAGATCTGGAGCCTCTTTCAATATCCGCCGAAGCCGGGGCTTGCCGCGGCGGCGGCCATGCCGCTGCTCATCGTCACCATCCTGCTGCTGTGGACGCAGCGGCGAATCCTCGGCCGGCGCGGCTATACGACTCTCGGCGGCAAGAGCGGCGCGCCCCGCATCACGGCGCTCGGCCGCTGGCGCTGGGCGGCGGTCGCCTTCACCGTCTTCGTGCTGTCGCTCACGGTCATTCTGCCGTATCTCGCGCTTCTCAAGACGGCGCTGACCCGAACCGTCGCCGAACCCCTCACCTGGGAGAGCTTCACGCTCCACCATGTCTGGTTCGTCTTCTTCGAGTTCTCGGCGACGCAGCTCGCCTTGCGCAACACCTTCCTGCTCGGCTTCATGACGGCGACCTTCGGCACGCTGATCGCCCTCGTCGTCGCCTATCTGGTCTCACGCCAGACGGTCAGGGGTGTATCGCTCCTCGGCTATCTCGCCACGGCGCCTGTCGCCATTCCCGGCATCGTGCTCGGGGTCGGCCTGTTCCTGAGCTATTCGAGTCCGATACTGCCGCTCTACGGAACGCTCTGGATCTTGTTCATCGCCTTTCTGACGATCGAGATGCCCGCGGGCTATCAGCAACTGTCCTCCGCCTTCAAGAGCGTGCATGTGGAGCTCGAAGAGGCCGGACGCATTCTCGGCGCGACGCGCATGGAGACGCTGCGCACCATCACGGCGCCGCTCCTGCGCTCGAATGTCGTCGCCACCTGGTGCTTCATCTTCATCGGCACCATCCGCGAATTGTCGGCGACGATCCTCCTGACCACCGCCGATACCAAGCTCGTCTCGGTGATCATCTACGACCTTAACGAGAGCGGTGATCTCGGCGCGATCTCCGTGCTCGGGATCATGCTTCTCGTGATTTCCTTCGCGGTCGTCTATCTCGCCAACCGTCTGCCGCTGCTCGGTGGTGCGCGCGTCGGCCCGGCGCGGGGCTGAGGAGTCTCAGCCCTCGTCCGGATAGTGGCCCATCGGGCCGAAGAGGATTTCGCGGCTCGTCAGCACATGCATGCGCAACTCCTGCTCGGCGCCATCGGCGTCGTGGGCGGCGAGCCGCTCCAGGATGCGTCGGTGCTCCGCATTGGAGACATGCATGCGGCCGGGCTTGTGCAGCGTGCGACGGCGGAAGAGATGCATCTCGCGATGGATGGCCGCGCATTCGGCGCGCAAGCGGCCGTTGCCGCCGAACTCGACGATCGCCTCATGGAACCGCAGGTTGTTCGGATAGAACAGGTTGAGATCCTCGGCCGCCGCGGCGCGGTCCATCTCGTCGAGGTAATTGGTCAGGGTCTTGATCTGCGCACCGGTGACGATGGGTGCGAGCAGCCGCCCGGCCAGCGCATAGAGCATGGCGCGGATTTCATAGAGCTCGGCCGCGTCGCGGCTCGACACTTCGCGCACGAAGACGCCGCGATTGACGATGACGTCGACGAGCCCGCTCTGCTCCAGGCCCCGGCACGCCTCGCGGATCGGCCCGCGGCTCACGCCCAGCTTCGCCGCAAGCGCGTTTTCGTTGAGCCGCTCTCCGGCCGTGAGTTCCCCCTGCTCGATCATGCGTTCGAGCTCACGGCGGATGATCGATGTCAGCGACTGCGTCCGGCGGATCGCGAGAGCTTGCTCGGAATCGAAATTTGTCATGGGTCGGTCGTCGGCAGCCTCGGTGTTCAGGGTCGACTTCGCTTCTAACAGGCAAAAAGTGCAAGCGCCACAGATCTAAAAATGTTGACAATTCACAAATGACAATTAAGCCTGAAATCCATAACCGAGAGAGGATCAACCCCCGCATGAGCGCCTTCCCATCCCCCGACAACCAACTCACCCGGTCCGTCGCGACATTCATCTGCGGCACGGAAGCGGCCGCGTTGCCGAGCGACGTGGTGGCGCTCGGCAAGAAGTCGATCCTCGACGGGCTCGGGCTCGCCCTGTCCGGCTCCGTCGCCAGGAGCGGCGACTATGTGCGCCGGCATTTGGCGGATCTCAACCTCAGCGCCGGGCCTGCAACCGTCATCGGCAGCAATCTCAAGGTGGCGCCGCGTTTCGCCGCCTTCGCCAATGGCGTCGGCATCCATGCTGACGACTATGACGATACGCAGCTCGCCGTCGCCAAGGACCGCGTCTACGGCCTCCTCACCCATCCGACCGCGCCCGCCCTGCCGGCAGCACTCGCCATGGGCGAGACGACCGGCGCCAGTGGCCGGCAGGTGATGCTCGCCTATCACCTCGGTGTCGAGGTGGAGTGCAAGATCGCCGAGGCGATCGACCCGCGCCATTACCAGACTGGCTTCCACTCCACGGCCACCTGCGGCACCTTCGCGGCAGCCTCCGCGAGCGCCAAGCTCATGGGGCTCGATCTGGAGACGACGCTTCGGGCGCTCTCCATCGCCGGCAGCCAGTCGGCGGGCCTGCGCGAGAATTTCGGCACGATGACCAAGCCCTTCCACGCCGGCCGCTCGTCGGAAAGCGGCGTCGCCGCGGCGCAATTCGCGAGCTACGGCTGGACGGCGACGGACAAGATCCTGGAGGCGCCGCGCGGCTTCTTCCGCGCCGCCGGCGGCGGCTATGACGAGACGGCGATCCTCGGCAAGCTCGGCGCGCCATGGACCTTTGCCGAGCCGGGCATTTCCATCAAGCCGCATCCGTCCGGATCCCTCACCCACCCCGGCATGACCGAGATGCTGCGCCTCATCCGCGAGCACGACATCAAGGCCCAGGATGTCGAGCGGGTGCGGATCGGCACCAACCAGAACATGCCGAACGCCCTCATTCATCACCGCCCGACCAACGAACTGCAGGCCAAGTTCTCCATGGAATTCTGCATGGCGATCCTGCTTCTCGAAGGGAAAGCCGGGCTGCATGAATTCACCGACGAGGTCGTGATGCGACCCGACGTGCAGGCGATGATCGAGAAGGTCGATTTCGTCGTGGACGACGACGCCGAGCGCGCCGGCTACGACAAGATGACGACCATCATCGACATCACCCTGAAGGACGGCCGCAAGATCTCCGGCCGCGCCGATTTCGGCAAGGGCAGTCCCGCCAATCCCATGAGCTATGACGAAGTGGCGGACAAGTTCCGCGAATGCGCGACTTACGCCGGCCTGTCGCGCGACAAGGCCGACAGCGTCGTCGCCATGGTGCGCGATCTCGAAGAGCTCCCCACCGTCGAGCGCTTGCTCGCGCTGCTCTCCCGCTGATCGGTTTGACCATGGCTCATCTCACCATCGGCGTTCTCGACGGCGACGACATCGGCCACGAAATCGTCCCCGCGGCCGTCCGCGTGATCCAGGCAGCCGCCGACCGGCATGGCCTCATCGTCGACTGGCGCCCCATGCCGATCGGGCGGCGTGCGCTTGACACCCACGGCTCGACCATGCCGGCGGGCACGCTCGAGGCGCTCGCCCAACTCGACGGCTTCATCCTCGGGCCGATCGGCCATCAGGCCTATCCCAAGGTTCCGGAGGCGATCAATCCGCACCCGATCCTGCGCAAGCATTTCGACCTGTTCGCCAATGTGCGGCCGACGCGTTCCTTCCCCGACATCGGCTGCCTCTACGACGACGTCGACCTCGTCATCGTGCGCGAAAACAATGAGGGCTTTCAGCCGGATCGCAATGTGGTGATGGGTTCGGGCGAGTTCCGCCCGACCGACGAGCTCACCATTTCCGTGCGCGTCATCTCGCGCACCGGCAGCCGCAAGGTGGCGCGCGCTGCGCTCGAGATTGCCCGCCATCGCCGCAAGCGCCTGACGCTCGTGCACAAGAACACGGTGTTCAAGCTCGGCTGCGGCATGTTCGTGGAAGAATGCTACCAGGCCGCGAAGGATTATCCCGACGTCACCGTCGACGAAGTCATCGTCGATACCTTCGCGATGCGGCTTGTCCGCGATCCGCAGAGCTTCGACACGGTCGTCACGACCAATATGTTCGGCGATATCCTGACCGATGAGGCGGCCGGCCTCGTCGGCGGGCTCGGCATGGCGCCGGGGCTGTGCATCGGCGAAGGCAATTTCGCCATGGCCCAGGCGACGCACGGCTCGGCGCCGGACATCGCCGGCAAGGGCGTCGCCAATCCCTATGCGATGATCGAATCGTCGCGCATGCTGATCGAGCACCTCGGCCGCGCCCGCGGCGTGCCGCAGGCCGTCGAGGCGGCGAAGACCATGGAGCGCGCGATCCACCGGGCGCTCGCAAGCCCGGAAACCCGCACGCGCGACATCCGCGGCACGACGGGCACGGAAGGCATGACCGCGGCGATCGTCGGCACGATCGGCTGAGGGGCTTTCCGCGTCAAGTGGAGGGACACTTTTTTTTACCTCTCCCTGGTGGGGAGAGGTCGGCGCGAAGCACCGGGTGAGGGGAATATCGACTTCAGGAGCCTGGCCCCTCACCCTCTCCCCGGCGGGGAGAGGGGATAGCCAGAGCCTGCCCTCACCCGAAAGCAATGTTCTCCAGCCGGTACTCGGCGCGTTCGGCCGGATCGAGCTGGCGGGTGAGCCCCAATTCCCAGGCGAGATAGCGGCGCGCGGAGTCCAGGTTGCCGTCGTGCCGGTCGTGCACGAAGAAGAGGAAGTCGATCGCCGCCGTGTCATCCGGGTCATCGGGGCTTTCGACCACCGGCAGCCCCGCTGCACGCCAGGCGACGGGATCGCCGGTGACGCGGGCCATCCGGGCCACGCCCATCTCGCGCAAGTCGAGCGCCGCCGTCGCGGCGACATCGGGCTCGCCGACAAGGCAAACCGGCTCTCCCGCCTTCAACCCAGCCTCCGCAAAGCGCGGCCGGATCGCCCAGCGCGCCGGCGCAAGGTGCCCCGCGCGGAAGGCCATGGAGTCGCGCAGATCGAGAAGCACGGCGCCGGCCTCGGCGGCCGCAAGCGCGGCAGCGGCATCGATTTCCGGCAGGCGTGGAAACTCAGGCCTCTTGGGCTCGGCCGGGCGAGCAAGACGCCAGCCGCGCTGAGCCGCGACGTCCGGCAGCACATAGACTTCGTAGCCCATCTGCTTCAGCCAGAAGGCGGCGAGCGTGGCGCGCAGACCGGTATCGCAGGCGGTGACCACGCGCGCCCGGCGCAGGCCGATCCACTGGTCGGTCGCCTGCACGAGTTGCCCGCCGGGCGCATGGACCGCGTCTGGATGGGAGCCCGCGGCGAATTCTTGCGCGAGGCGCACATCGAAAAAATAGAGCGTGCGTGTCTCGTCTTCCGAAAGGCGCGCGACCTCCTCGCCCGAGAGCCACGAAATACCGAACCGATCGGCGAGCGCTCTGCCGCGCGCCCGGCTTTCGGCGGCCTCTTCGACCGGCAGGGGGTCGGGCGAGCTGCCACGGGCGAGCGAACGGCCGGACAGGGCCCAGCCTTGCGTGCCGTTCTCCAGCGCGAAGACGGGATTGGCGATGCCGGCGAGCATGAGACCTGCCGCGCCGATGATGCCGCGGGTGCGGCCGGCGCAATTGACGACGACCGGCGTTGCCGCGTCGGTGACCGCAGCTTGCAGGCGATGCGGCAGCTCGCCGTTTGGCATGGCGCGCGCGCCGGGGATGGTCATCTTGGCATATTCACTGAGCGGACGGCCGTCGAACAGCTGGAAGGGCCGGCCTTCCGCGCGCCAGGCATCGAGTGCCTCCGGCGGCAGCATGGGCACGTGCCATTCCTCTTCGACGAGTTCGCCGAGCGTCTTGCTCGGCACGTTCACGCCCTTGAACAGCGTGAAGCCTGCGGCCGCCCAGGCGGGCGCACCGCCCTCGATCCAGCTGATGTCGCCATAGCCGAGGCTTGCCAGGCGGCGCGCCGCTTTCTCCGCGACGCCGTCGCCGTCGTCGACGAGCAGGATCGGGACCGTCGTGCGCGGCACGAGCGCGCCGACCGCCGTCTCCAGCCGGCTATAGGGACAGGGCACGGCGAGGAAGGGGTGGCCCTCGCCATATTGGCCGTGTTCGCGGACATCGAGCAGCGCGATCTCGCCGCCCGCATGCAGCCGCGCCTTGGCCGTCTCGGCTGGGATCGCTCCGCTCATGCCGCGTCTTGCCGGCCCTCATAGGGCACCGGCTCGCGCCCGGAGAAGAAATCGAGGAAGGCGTCATAGACGAGGTCCGGCCGGTGCTCGGCGGGATAATGCCCGGTCGGGATGGCCCAGCCGCGCAGATCCGGCGCCCATTGGCCCCAGGCTTCCTGCGGCTTCAGATGCCGGCCGACATGGCTGTTCGAGCCCCAGATCGCCAGCACCGGGCAGGTGATCTTGCGGCCCGCCTCGAAGTCCGCCTTGTCGAAGGCGTAGTCGAGCGTCACCGTCGCGCGGTAATCCTCGCAAACGGCGTGGATCTGCTCGGGCGTGGTGCAGCGCGCATATTCGGCAAAGGCCTCGGGCGTGAAGATGGAAAGCCCGACGCCTTTCTTGTTGAGCTTGTAGCTGATGTAATAGTTCAGATCCGCGCAGATGAGCTTCTCCGGGAACGGCGCCTTCTGCGCCATGAAGAACCAGTGGTAGCTCTCCAGGCCCCAACCCAACGTGATGTTGCTGAGCAGGTTGTAGGTCGGAATGATGTCGAGGGCGCAGAGCCGGCTCACCCGCTCCGGCTTGTCGAGGGCCATGCGGAAGGCGACGCGGGCGCCGCGATCGTGGCCGGCGACGCCGAACCGCTCGAAGCCGAGAGACGACATGATCTCGAACATGTCCTCGCCCATGGCGCGAAACGAATAGGCGGCGTGATCCTCACCGCCATCGGGCTTCGAGCTGTCGCCATAGCCACGGATATCCGGCGCCACCACCGTGAAGCTCTGCGCCAGGGAAGGCGCGATCCTGTGCCAGCTGACGAGCGTTAGCGGATTGCCGTGGATCAGGAGCAGCGGCGGCCCTTTGCCGGCAACGGCCACCTCGATCTCAGCTCCGGATGTCTTGATGCGGCGGCGGGTGAAGCCTGCCATCAGCTCGGGGCCGTGCGGCAGGAGCGGCGGCCGGTCGGAATTCGAAGACGAGGATCCGTGCTCGTCGAGGCCCATTGCGTTTCCTCCACTGCCACGCGTGTTTGTTCGGGCGAGATCGTTGATGGCGCGGTCGAACCTCGGACACCGAAGCGCAAACGCGATGTAATGGTAGGCGTCGCAATCGACTATTGTCAACAATTCGCAATTTCGATTCTGATCCTATAGTGTCCCGTTCGAAGGCGCGCTCACCCTCCCCTTCGAGGGGGAGGGTCGGCGGCGAAGCCGCCGGGGTGGGGTGGTCGGGCGGAGCCGAGGTTACTCACCCCCTCCCGCGTCGCTGCGCGCCGCGACCTCCCCCCTCAAGGGGGAGGTGATTCGCACCTGCGGGAATCGTTCGGAGCTGAATGTGCTGCTCCGAGAACAGGAGGAACAGGATGGACGGAGTTCTAGGCGATGCGCGGCCGCGCATCGGCCTTCTCTTCGGGGATTGCACCGGCATCGGGCCGGAGATCACGGTGAAGGCGCTGCATGCCCACCTCGCCTCCGGCCGTCACGGCGAAGGCCCGCGGCTTCTCTTGATCGGCGATGCGCGCGTGCTGGAACTCGGCATGCGCGATGCCGGTATCACCATGCCCCATCAGCGGGTGAGCGGGCTCGACGCCATCGACTGGGATGCCGAGGCTGTGCCGCTCCTTGATCTCGGCAATATCGATCCGGCGGAGGTCGGGCGCGGCGCCGTCTCCGCACTCTCCGGCAAGCTCACCGGCGACACGCT
The DNA here is from genome assembly GCF_042666455.1 of Chelatococcus sp. GCM10030263. Classification (NCBI taxonomy): domain Bacteria; kingdom Pseudomonadati; phylum Pseudomonadota; class Alphaproteobacteria; order Hyphomicrobiales; family Chelatococcaceae; genus Chelatococcus; species Chelatococcus sp. GCM10030263. The sequence continues at coordinate 174,624 of NZ_JBHTDB010000002.1, forward strand.
CGCCCATGCCGTCGGCCTGGCTAAAGCCGGCGTGCTCGACGCCATCACCTTCGCGCCGCTGAACAAGGCCGCGTTGCATGCCGGCGGCTGGCGTTTTCCGGACGAGCACAAGATGTTCGCCCATCTTCTCGGCCACAAATCCTATTTCTCCGAGATGAATGTGCTCGACGGCCAATGGATGTCGCGGGTGACCTCACATGTCTCCCTGCGCGAGGCACTCGACCAGATCACCGAAACCTCGATCACCGATGCAATCCTGCTCGTCGACCGCATGATGCGCCGGGCGGGCACGGCAAAGCCGCGCATTGCCATCGCGGCGCTCAACCCCCATGCCGGCGAAAACGGCCTCTTCGGCCGCGAGGAGATCGATCTCATCCGCCCCACGGTCGAGAAGGTGGCGGCCACCGGCGTCGACTGCCGCGGCCCTTTCCCGGCCGATACGGTCTATATCAAGGCCTTCGCCGGCGAGTTCGACAGCGTCGTCGCCATGTATCACGACCAGGGCCAGATCGCGACCAAGCTCAAGGGCTTCAACCGCGGCGTCACGGTGACGGCCGGCCTCGACACGGTCTTCACGACGCCGGCCCACGGCACGGCCTTCGACATCGTCGGCCAAGGCGTCGCCTCGCCCTCGGCGCTCGAAAACGCGCTTGCGCTCGCCGCGAAACTCGCCGCGCCGCGGATGGCGGCAGTGTGAGATCCGGCGAGTTGCGTTGTCGCTTCGCCCCCCACCCCTTTCCCCTCCCCACAAGGGGGAGGGGCACGGCTCAGCCGTCGCGCCTGAGCCTGCGACGCCGATAAGGCCGAAACTCCGCAGCGTCAGATCACCACCTTTTGCAAGCGCTGCGTGAGATGGAATTGCGAGACTGACGGTGAGGCCCGGTGGTTTTTATGCCCCCCTTGTGGGGAGGGGAAAGGGGTGGGGGTGAGTGACAACTAGCATGCCGCGGGAAGAGATCCTCCAGGGCAGCACACCGAGCTTTAGGGAATCCCCGAATTCGGCCCCACCGCCAACCCTCCCCACGCGGGGAATGGCCATCAGCGCCTCGATTTGACGCGCGCTCACAGTCCCACATTATCCCCGCGCAGCGCCTCGCAAACGGCGTCCGTGACCTTCTGCGTGGTCGCGGTGCCGCCGAGGTCCGGGGTATGCAATGCGGGATCGGCGGTGACGCGTTCGACGGCGCGCATCAGCCGCGCCGAGGCGGTGGTCTCGCCGAGATGATCGAGCATCAGGCAGGCCGACCAGAAGGTCGCGACCGGATTGGCGATGCCCTTGCCCATGATGTCGAAGGCGGAGCCGTGGATCGGCTCGAACATTGAGGGAAAGCGCCGCTCGGGATTGAGATTGGCGGTCGGCGCGATGCCGATGGATCCGGCGAGCGCCGCTGCCAGGTCCGACAGGATATCGGCGTGGAGATTGGTCGCGACGACCGTGTCGAGGCTTTCGGGCTTCAAGGTCATGCGGATCGTCATGGCGTCGACCAGCATCTTGTCCCAGGTGACGTCGGGAAAGTCGCGCGCCACCTCGGCGGCGATCTCGTCCCACAGCACGAGGCCGTAGCGTTGGGCGTTGGACTTCGTCACGACGGTCAGGAGCTTGCGCGGCCGCGACTGGGCGAGCGCGAAGGCGTAGCGCATGATGCGCGTGACGCCGGCGCGCGTGAAGATGGCGACCTCGGTCGCGACCTCCTCCGGCAGGCCGCGGTGCGAGCGCCCGCCCTGGCCGGCATATTCGCCCTCTGAATTCTCGCGCACGATCACCCAGTCGAGATCGCCGGGCGCGACGTCCCGCAGCGGCGAGCGGATGCCGGGCAGAATGCGCGTCGGGCGCACATTGGCATATTGGTCGAAGGGCTGGCAGATAGCGAGGCGCAGCCCCCAGAGCGTCACATGGTCGGGCACGTCCGGTGCGCCGACCGCGCCGAAGAAGATGGCGTCATGGCCGGCGATCTGCTGGAGACCATTCTCCGGCATCATCACGCCGTGCGTCTTGTAATAGTCCGAACCCCAGTCGAAGCTGTCGAAGGCGAAACCGAAGCTGCCGCTGCGCTCGGCGCAGGCGGTAAGCGCCTGTACGCCGGCGTCGATCACCTCCTTGCCCACACCATCGCCGGGAATGACCGCAATCCGATAGCTCTTCATTGCCCGTTTCTCCGTGCTCACTCGACTTACATGCAATCTTGCATGCATGATCAACCATGCCTCGCCGGCCCGGTCAATTGCCAAGGCAGGTTGGCGATGCACCGCATGCGCGCGGCGCCGTTCTCGGCTATGACGAGGGCATGAGCGATGCAGCCAGCCCTAATCGCTCCTCGCTGGTCGAGGATGCCTACCGCGCGCTGAAGGCGGCCATCCGCGAGAACCGGCTGGCACCCGGCTATCATGGCTCCGAGCAGGAGCTCGCCGCGCAATTCGGCATGAGCCGCACGCCGGTGCACGAGGCCGTCATCCGCCTGCAGGAGGAGGGGCTGCTCAAGCTCGTGCCCAAGCGCGGCGTCTTCGTCATGGTGATCGGCGATGCCGATGTCGACGAAATCTACGACGTGCTCGTCGGCCTCGAGGCGATGGCGGCGCGCCGCCTTGCGCGCATGGAGGCGGCACGGCGCGATCCGGTGCTGCAGCAGCTCACGGCCGCGACCGAGATGATGCGGGCGGCGCTCGCGGAAAGTGATCTCGACCGGTGGGCGGAGGGGGACGAAGCCTTTCACCGTTCGCTGGTGGAGGGCTGCGGCAATGCCCGCATCGCCCGCATCGTCGCGACGGTGTCCGACCAGGCGCATCGCGCACGCATGCTGACGCTGCATCTGCGGCCGCGGCCGGAGGGGGCCGCCGCCGAGCATCAGGCGATCGTTGACGCCATCGCCCGTGGCGAGGCGGAAGAGGCGGCAACCGCCGCCGGGCGCCACCGCGAGCGAGCCCGCGCCATCATTCTGCCGCTGCTCACGGCCCATGGATTCGTGCGGCCCGGCTTCACGCCCGGGCGGCCATGAGGCTCTCGCGCGATGCCCCGAGCTCGGCGACCACGCGGCGGATCGCATGGGCCAGGAGCTCGACGGCCGGATTATCCGTTCCGCCGGCCCGCCCGGTCAGCCCGACCGCACCGAGTGTCTCGGCGGTGTCGACCGGCAGCGTCATGAGAATGCCCGCCTCGAGGTCATCGATGACGACCCCACGTGAGATGATCCAGACCGCGTCCGATAGGCGCACGAACTGCCGGCCGAAGGCCATCGAGACGGTCTCGATCTGGTCGCGCAGGAGCCCGACGCCATGCGCGATAAGAAGCTCTTCCACATGCGGGCGGATGACCGAGCCCTCCGTCGGCATGAGCACGGTGAAGGCGGTGAGCCGGCGAATATCAAAGGGCTGCTCGCGCGTCAGCGGATGCCCGGGACGCACCACGAAGACCACCTGCTCGGAATAAAGATGCTCGAAGGTGAGCCCGCTCATCAGCTCGGGCGCTGCGAGCCGGCCGACGACGAGGTCGAGCTCGCCCAATCTGAGCTCGCTGAGGAGCGTCCGGTTCTCGCCGGTGATGATGCGGATGATGCCGGTGAAGCCGTCCGCCTTGAGGCGCTTGACCGCGAGCGGCATCAGCCGCGTGGAAACGGTCGGCAGCGCGCCGACGCGCACGGCCGGCGCCATGGCGCCGCGCGCCTGCGCAACGGATTCGATGCCCTGGCGCAGCGCCGCCACGCTCGTGCCGGCATGGCGCAGGAAGACCTCGCCGAAGGCGGTGAGCGCAATGGCGCGCTGGCTGCGGTCGAACAGCGCGACACCGAGCGCCTCCTCGAGCTCGCGGATCGTCTTGGATACGGCCGGCTGCGTGACGGCGAGCACGTCCGCCGCCTTGCCGATGCTCATGAGCCGCGCCACCTCGAGAAAGGTGGTGAGATGCCGGAGCTTGATGCCGCTGTCGATCACTTCAGAATAACCACACGGTTATGGGCCGAGCGCGAATGCTCACTTTTTCCTGAGGTCGCCGCGTTGTAAACACGGGAAGAACGATTGGGGAGAGAAACGACCTATGAAATTTTGTCGTGTCGGCGACCTCACCCTTCATTATGCCGACGAGGGACCGCGAAAGCCCGACGCCGTCGTCTTCATCAATTCCCTCGGCTCCGACCTGCGCATCTGGGATGAGGTCGCACCGGCGATCGCCAAGCACCATCGCGTCATCCGCTACGACAAGCGGGGCCATGGCCTCTCCAGCGTCGGGCCGGGCGAGGCGCGGATGGACGACTTCGTCGCCGATCTCGCCGGGCTCCTCAATGCGCTCGGCGTGGAGAAAGTGACCCTCGTCGGTCTGTCGATCGGCGGCATCATCGCGCAGCTGTTTCATGCCCGCCATCCGGACCGCCTCCTGTCGCTCGTTCTCTGCGGCACGGCGCATCGCATCGGCAGCGCCGAGGGCTGGGCGGGGCGCATCGAGACGGTGCGTGCGGAGGGCATCGCGGCGGTTGCGGACGTGACGATGGAGCGCTGGTTCACCGCGAATTTCCGCGCCTCCCGGCCGGCGGAGCTCGAAGGCTGCCGCAATATGCTCACGCGAACGCCGCTCAAGGGCTATATTGCCGGCTGTGCGGCCTTGCGCGACGCCGACTTGAGCGAGGCGGCGAAGGCGATCACTGTCCCGACCACCTGCATCGTCGGGCGCGACGACAGCTCGACCCCGGTCGACCTCGTGCGCTCGCTCGCCGATCTCGTTCGCGGTTCGGCGTTCCACGTGGTCGATCAGGCGGCGCATATCCCCTGCGTCGAGCAGCCCGAGATTATGGTTCGGCTCATCGAACAGCATTTGCATGAGGCCGCCCGTGGCTGACCCCAGCGACCGCTTCGCCATCGGCACTGCGACCCGCCGCGCCGTGCTCGGCGATGCGCATGTGGATCGCGCGGCGGGCCGCACGACGGATTTCGACGCGCCTTTCCAGGCGTTCATTACCGAGGGAGCCTGGGGCAGCGTCTGGTCACGGCCGGGACTGACGAAACGCGAGCGGTCCATGATTACCATCGCGCTGCTCGCCGCCCTCGGCCATGACGAGGAACTCGCGATGCATCTGCGCGCGACCGTCAATACCGGCGCGAGCCCCGCCGATATCCAGGAAGCGCTGCTGCACGTCGCCGTCTATGCCGGCGTGCCGGCCGCCAACCGCGCCTTCAAGATCGCCAAGGACGTGCTCGGCGACGAGCCGAGCGCCAAAGAGGCCAAGCCATGAGGAATCTCGAGGAGGGCGATTTTCAGCGCCGCGACCGGGCCATGCACCCGCCGGCCTTCACGCCCGTCTACAAGTCCACTTACCTGCGTGCACCGCGTCACGCGCTGCTCTCGCTCGAACAATCGATAGGCGACAAGACGGGCCCGGTCTTCGGGCAAGGCCATCTCAATCCGCTCGATAACGACCTCATCCTGAATTATGCGCGGCCGGGCGAGGAGGCCATCGGCGAGCGCATTGTCGTCTACGGCCACGTCATGGACGAATTCGGCCGCCCGGTCCGCAATACCCTTCTCGAGGTCTGGCAGGCCAATGCCGGCGGACGCTATCGCCACAAGCGCGACGGCTATCTCGCGGCGCTCGACCCGAATTTCGGCGGCTGCGGACGCTGCCTCACCGATGACGAGGGCCGCTACTTCTTCCGCACGATCCGGCCCGGCCCCTATCCTTTCCCAAATAACGGCAGCGACTGGCGGCCGGCCCATATCCATTTCTCGCTCTTCGGCGAGGCTTTCGCGCAGCGGCTCGTCACGCAGATGTATTTCGAAGGCGACCCGTTGATTGCGCTCTGCCCGATGGTCAACGGCATTCCCGATCCGGCGGCGCGCGAACGGCTGGTGGCGAGGCTCGATATGGCCGAGATGGTGCCCTTCGATTCGCTGGCCTACCGCTTCGACATCGTGCTGCGCGGCCGTCGCTCCACATTCTTCGAGAACCGCCCGGAGGGCCTGTGACATGCCCGTCGAGCATCTGAAGGAATCACCCTCGCAGACCGCCGGCCCTTACGTCCATATCGGCACCTATCCCGCGGCTGCTGGCCTCGACATCCGCAAGAACGAGACGCTCAACGTTCTCGTCGACAAATCCGGCCGCGGTCAGCCGATCCGGATCACCGGGATCATCTATGACGGCGCCGGCGAGCCCGTGCGCGACGCCATGGTCGAGATCTGGCAAGCGGACGCGGACGGGCGCTTCAACAGCCCGGATTTCTTCGGCTGGGGGCGGGCGGTATCGGATTTCGACACCGGCCTCTTCACCTTCGAGACCATCAAGCCGGGCGCCACGCCGTGGCGCGACGGTCAGCCGCAAGCACCGCATCTGCAGCTGCTGATCTTTGCGCGCGGCATCAACATCCACCTGCATACGCGCCTCTATTTTGCCGACGAGGAGAAGGCCAATGCCGCCGACCCCGTGCTCGCCCTGGTGCCCGCCGCACGACGCCAGACGCTGATCGCCGAGCGCGCGGCGGACGGTGGCAGCTATCGCTTCGTCATCCGCCTGCAGGGCGAGTGCGAAACCGTGTTCTTCGACGTCTGAGGCGGCATCTCCACCAAAGGGCCGACCCTCCTCATCACCGACCTCGCCATCTGGAAGCCCGATCCGGAGACGATGGAATTCATGGTCGCCTCGCTCCATCCCGGCGTGACACGCGAGAAGGTGCAGGAAACCTGCGGCTGGACGGTGCGTTACGCCATAGGGGTGGAGGAGACCCCACCGCCGACCGCGGAAGAGCTTTCGGTGCTGCGCGACCTGAAGGCCCGAACCGATGCCGCGCACAAGCGCCGGGACGGGTGATCCGCTCAGGTTGCCCTTGTCCTAAGTACCGTGGAGTGGTACATTGGGACAAGAGGTTGGCGAATGATCGTGAGCTTTCGCGACGATTGGCTGCGGGCATTCTTCGTCCACGACGTTCGGTCGAAGAAGATCCCTGCCGATCTCGAAACGCGGTTGTTCCGCAAAATTCAGATGATCGACGACGCGACCACCGATCAGGACCTGCGAGCGCCGCCGAGCAACCATTTCGAGAAGCTCAAGGGAAATCTGGAAGGCTTTCACTCGATCCGAGTCAACAGGCAGTGGCGCCTCGTCTTTCGCTGGAACGGAGAACGCGGTGAAGTCACTGACCTATATTTAGACGATCACAGCTATCGGTGAGGTCGCCCCATGGTGATGACGAAACGCAAGCCGGCGGGCGTCGGAGAGATTCTCGTCGAAGAATTCATGAAGCCCATGGAGCTGACGCAGAGCGCTTTGGCCGAGGCCATGGGCGTGCCGCGGAAGCACGTCAACGAGCTTTGCAACGACCGACGCTCCGTGACCGCGGCGACGGCACTGATCCTGGCGCGGGTCTTCGGCAACAGCCCGGAATTCTGGCTCAACGTGCAGCGCCGGTCGGATCTCTGGGAGGCGCTGAATTCGCCGCGCGAGCGCGAACGTATCGCACGGGCTAAGCCGCTGACGAACGCCGCTTGAGACCTCGCAGAAGACTGGTGCAGCCGGGAGAGTACGCCATGACAGGAACGGCCGTTTTCGATCATCCGATCCTGTCGGGCCTCTTCGGCGACGAGGAGATCGCCGCCCTCCTTAATGCCGAGGCTGAACTTCGCGCCATGCTCGCCTTCGAATCGGCTTTGGCCGAAGCGGAAGCCGCCGCCGGCCTCATCCCGCATGAAGCGGGTGTGCGCATCGCCGCTGCCTGTGCCGGCTTCATTGCCGATATCCCAGCGCTGAAGGAAGCGACCGCCCGCGACGGTGTCGTCGTGCCAGCCTTCGTGAAGGCGCTGCGGGCCGCGGTCGAGGCACCGCATGGTGACCATGTGCATCACGGCGCCACCAGCCAGGACGTGATCGACACGGCGCTTGCCCTGCGCCTGAAACAGGTGCTGCCGATCCTCGACCGCCGGCTGGAGCACCTGGTCGAGCGCCTCGGCGCGATCGGCGACAAGGCGGGCGACCTGCCGCTGATGGCTCACACCCGCATGCAGCGCGCGCTGCCTTTCACCGCCGCCGACAAGCTCGCCAACTGGCGCCTGCCGCTCCTGCGATGCCGGACGCGGCTCGATGAGATCAAGCCGCGTCTGCTCGTCGTCTCGCTCGGCGGGCCGGTCGGCGATCGCGTCAGCTTCGAGGGGCTCGGCGACCGCCTCGCCGAGGATCTGGCAAAGCGCCTGGGCCTTGCGCCGGCCCCCGTCTGGCATGCCCAGCGCGATGGGATCGCCGAATTCGGCAGCTGGCTGTCGCTCGTCTCCGGCAGCCTCGGCAAAATGGGCCAGGACATCGCCCTGATGGCGCAGAACGAGCTCGGCGAAGTGCGGCTCGGCGAAGGCGGCAGCTCCTCCGCCATGCCACACAAGTCCAACCCCATCGCCGCCGAGATGCTGGTGACGCTTGCCCGCTTCAATGCCGGGCTCCTCGGCACCTTGCATCAGGCGCTTGTCCACGAGAACGAGCGCTCGGGCGCCGCCTGGTCGCTCGAATGGATGGTGCTGCCGCAGATGATCATGGCAACCGCAGCCAGCTTGCGTCACGCCGAAGCGCTGGCGGCCAATCTCACCTTCGTCCCCCTCAGCTGAAGCGCGAGCCGTGCCGCGCGCGGAAATCCGTGGGCGACTTGCCGGCGTGTTTTGTGAAGAAGCGCGAGAAATAGGCGGGATCGCTGAAGCCGAGCAGGGCGGCGATCTCGGCGACGGCCATGGCGGAATAGGCGAGGTGCCGCTCCGCCTCGATCATGATGCGGCGGTGGACGAGCTTGATCGCCGGTGAGCCGAGCGTCCGGCGACAGGCGGTCGTCAGCCGCGCCTCGCTGATGCCGAGCTTTGCCGCATAGGCGCCGATCGCCAGATTCGCGCGGAAGTTCTGTTCGACGAGCGTGCGGAAGCGCTCGACGATCAGCCGGTCGCGCTGGGCGGCCCGCCCCCAGTCCAGCGTCCGCACCGGCGAATGACGGACGATGGCGACGAGAATGCGCAAAAGCGCGCCCTCGATCGCCGCCTGCCGGGCCGGCGCCGACCACAGGACTTCATGGGCGACCGACGCGAAGGCGCTCTCGAGCCCGCCGAGATCCGCTTCCTGGTGGAGCCGGCCGATCACCGCATTGCGCTCGAAAACCGGCCCGAGATCGTAATCATGCGACGCGAGCCGCTCGTGAATGGCCCGCGACAGCGAGAGCACATAGCCGTCGGTCTCCGGGCGGAAGGTGAAGCCGTGCACGGCCCCCGCCGGCACGATGACAAGCGCCGGTGCCTCGAAGGAAAGCTCCGCGGCATCGATCCTGATGCGCCCGCCTTCGCGTGTGACGAAGAAGACCTGGTGGACGTCGTCATGGGCATGGAGGCGGATCGTCCAGTCGTTCGGCCGGCTGCGCAGGGGAATGCGCTCGACGTGCAGAAAAGTGAAATCCGCCCTGCGGCCCGGCTCGCCGTAGATGACGACGCGCGGGATATCGGATGGAAGCGCAAGATCGGTCTCGGCCACGGCTTCACGCGCCTTGTCGACGGCTCTCATCACTAAGCCGACGCTCGACCAAAGGCTCATCCATTTGCGCCGAAAAGTCCATGCGGCGCGCGCTTCAATCCATGGGAAGCCGGGCTGCTGACGCATAAAATTGCAGGTGAACTAGAAGCAAAAATGGCCGGGAGGGAACGTGGGAGCAGGCAGTCGCAAACTGCGGCGAACGCAGGTCGGCATCGTCGGTGCGGGGCCGGCCGGGCTTCTGTTGTCGCATCTCCTCCATCTCAGTGGGATCGATTCGGTCGTCATCGAGGCGCGCAGCCGCGCTCATGTCGAGAACCGCATCCGCGCCGGCGTGCTCGAACAGGGCACGGTCGACTTGCTGCGCGAGGCCGGTGTCGCCGATCGCCTCGGCCGCGAAGGCTTGATGCACGGCGGCATCATCCTGCGCTTCGGCGGGCACTCGCACCGTATCGACTTCGTCGATCTCGCCGGCAAGGGCGTCACGGTCTATGGCCAGCACGAGGTGGTTAAGGACCTGATCGCCCGCACCATCGCCGACGGCCACGGGCCGATCTTCGAAGCGTCGGGGGTCGGCATCCACGACATCACCGGCGAGCGGCCGGTCATCCGCTACCTCGAGGACGGCGCCGAGCACGAGATCGCCTGCGATTTCATCGCCGGCTGCGACGGCTTTCACGGCATTTGCCGCGAGGCCATTCCGGCCGACGCCCTGACCATCTACGAGCGCGAATATCCCTTCGGCTGGCTCGGCATTCTCGCGGAAGCGCCGCCGTCCTCGGAGGAGCTGATCTATGCCAATCACGCGCGCGGCTTTGCGCTCCTCTCCATGCGCTCACCGCAGATCAGCCGGCTCTATCTGCAATGCGATCCGCATGAGGATCTCGCGCAATGGCCGGACGCGCGCATCTGGGAGGAACTGCACCGGAGGCTCGACAGCGCCGCGGGCCACCCGCTTTATGAAGGATTGATCCTGCAGAAGAGCGTCACGGGCATGCGCAGCTTCGTGGCGGAACCGATGCGCTGGGGCCGCCTTTTCCTGGCGGGCGATGCCGCCCATATCGTGCCGCCGACCGGCGCCAAGGGCATGAATCTCGCCGCCGCCGACGTGCGCGCGCTCTGCGAGGTGCTGACCGCCTTCTACCGCACGGGCGACGCCGCGGTGCTCGACAGCTATTCGCCGCGCTGCATCGCCCGAGTCTGGAAGGCGCAGCGCTTCTCCTGGTGGATGACGTCGATGCTCCACCTCTCACCCGAGATGAGCGCCTTCGACCGCCGGCGTCAGCTCGCCGAGCTCGATTATGTGGCGACCTCGCGTGCCGCCGCCACGACGCTCGCCGAGAACTATGTCGGGCTGCCCTTTACGAATGACCCGCATGTCGCGCCGGCACCTTGGCGGGAGCCGGCGCTTTCGGCTGATTTGGACGGAGAATTTCGATAAACCAATAGCAATGATCAGGAGGACGCCATGAAATCGGCATTACGTATCGCGCTCGCGGCCGTCGCCACGGTGCTGGCCGGCGCCGCATCGGCCGCGACCATCAAAATCGGCGTGATCGGGCCGATGTCGGGGCCCTTCGCCTTGCAGGGCAAGAACTTCAAGGCGGGAATCGACGCCTATTTCGCCCTCAACGGCGAGAAGGTCGGCAACGACACGCTCGAGGTGATCTACCGCGATCTGCCCGAGGCCGATCCGGCCCGCGCCAAGACGCTCGCCCAGGAACTCATCGTCAAGGATAAGGTGCAGTATCTCGGCGGGATCTATTTCACGCCGGACGCCTTGGCGATCGCGCCACTTCTCGAACAGGGCAACGTGCCGCTCGTCATCTTCAATGCGGCGACCTCCGCCATCACGCAGAAGAGCCCGCTCATCGTGCGCACGTCCTTCACGCTCTGGCAGACGAGCGCGACCATGGCGACAGTCGCAGCCGAGCAGAAGGTCGGCAAGGTCATCACCACGGTCAGCGACTACGGCCCCGGCGTCGATGCCGAGAACGCCTTCAAGAAGACCTTTGAGGCCGCCGGCGGCAAGGTGGTGGACTCGATCCGCATGCCGCTCCGGACAAACGACTTCGCCCCCATCATGCAGCGCGTGCGCGATTCCGGCGCCGATGCGGTCTTCGCCTTCCTGCCCTCCGGCCCGCCGACCCTCGGCTATGTGAAGGCCTTCAACGACAACGGCCTCAAGGGCAAGATCAAGTTCCTCGCCACGGGCGATCTGACGCAGGAATCGGACTTGCCCGCCCTCGGCGACGCGGCGCTCGGCCTGCTCACCACCTTCCACTATTCGGTGGCGCATCCCTCCGAAGTGAACAAGGCCTTCGTCGCGGCTGCCGGCAAGGCGCTCGGCAATCCGGCGGAACTCACCTTTCCGGCCGTCGGCGCCTATGACGGCATGTATGTCATCGCCAAGATGATCGAGGCGACGAGCGGCAAACAGGATGCCGCCAAGGCGGTCGAAGCGGTGAAGGGCCTTGCCTGGGAAAGCCCGCGCGGACCGATGAAGATCGATCCCAAGACGCGCAGCCCCATCGAGACGATCTATCTGCGCGAGGTGAAGAAAGAGGGCGGCAAGCTCGTCAACGCCGAAATCGCGAGCCACCCCGACACGCCGGACCTTGGCTTCGATCAGTAGCCGCCGGGGAGGAAGGGCACCATGCAGACGGTCCTCGGCATCGGCTTCGACGCGCTGGCCTACGGCATGGTGCTGTTCATGATCTCCATCGGGCTCTCGGTCACGATGGGGCTGATGCGCGTCATCAATCTCGCGCATGGCGCCTTCGCGATGATCGGCGGCTATTTCGCCTCCTATGTCACGCGCGATCTCGGGCTCGGCTTCGGCTTTGCTATTATCGTCGCCGTTCTCGGCACGATGATCATCGCCCTGCCGGTCGAATACCTGCTCTACCGGCGTATCTACGGCACGCGCGATCCGCTGGTGCAGGTCTTGATGACCATCGGCATCACCTTCGCCGTCATCGGCATCATGAATTATCTCTTCGGCCCGACCTTGAAGACGATCGACCTGCCCGCCGCCATCAGCGGGCCGATCGACCTCGGCTTTCGCACGGTGCCAGCCAACCGCCTCTTCGTCATTGCCTGCGGCGCGGCGGTGGCGCTTGCGCTGTGGTTCGTCGTCGAGCGGACAGACTTCGGCATCAAGCTTCGCGCTGCCGTCGACAATCCCGGCATGGCGGCGGCGCTCGGCATCCGCACAGACTGGGTCTACCGGGCGAGCTTTGCGCTTGCCGTCGGGCTCGGCGCGCTCGGCGGGGTGGTCGGCGCGGAGCTTCTGCCGATCGAGCCCTTTTATGCGCTGCGCTACATGGTGACCTTTCTCGTCGTGGTCTCCGTCGGCGGCACCGGCTCCATTCCGGGCGTGCTCGCCGCCGCCCTGCTGCTCGGCCTGGTCGACACCACGGGCAAATATCTGATGCCGGATTTCGGCGATTTCTTCTTCTATCTCGCCGTCATCGTGATCGTGTGGTTCTTCCCGCGCGGGCTCGTCACGCGGGTGCGCGGCGCATGAGCACCGTCGCCGCACGCGCCACCCAGCGCGAGGAGATCTCCGGACGCTTCTCCGGCCTGCTCGGCGCAGCCATCATTCTCGCCGGCGGTGCTGTCGGCTATGGGCTCTTTCCGGACGACCTCCTCTTCCTCACGAGCATCACGGCCTTCGCGCTGCTCGTGCTGTCGCTGGATCTCGTCGTCGGTTATGCCGGCATCGCCACTCTGGGCCAGTCGGTCATGTTCGGCGCCGGCGCCTATGCGGCGGGCATCGCCTGCGTGCGCGGGCTGACCGAGCCGCTCGCGCTGCTCGCGATCGGCGCTGTGGCCGGCGCGCTCGCCGGGGCGCTCTCCGGCGTCGTCATCGCCCGGGCCCATGGCCTCTCGCAGCTCGTGCTCTCCATCGCGCTTGTGCAACTCGCGCGCGAAGGCGCCAACAAGGCATCCTTCCTCACCGGCGGCAGCGACGGCCTCTCCGGCGTCGCGCCGGGGCCGGTGCTCGGGCTCTTCCAATTCGACATCTTCGGCCGCACGGGCTTCGTGCTCGGCATCCTCCTGCTCGCCCTCGTCTTCGCGGTCCTCGCCCGCTTCGTGCGCTCCCCCTTCGGCCTCCTCTGCCGCGGCATCAAGGAGGATCCGGCGCGCATCGAGGCCATGGGACGCGCGCCCTATCCGGCCCTCATCAAGATGTACGCGGTCTCCGGCGCCATCGCCGGCCTCGGCGGTGCGCTGCTCGCCGTCTCGACCGGCGTCGTCGGGCTCGATAGCGTCAGCTTCGACCGCTCGGCCGAGGCGCTCGTCATGCTCGTGCTCGGCGGCATCGGCACGCTCTGGGGCGCGCTCGTCGGCACGGTCGTGTTCCAGATCGTCGAGCATATCGTCTCGGCTGAAAATCCGTTCCACTGGTTGACCCTGATGGGGCTCCTGCTGATTGCCGTCGTGCTCTTCCTGCCGGGCGGCCTCCAGGCCTCTGTCGGCGAAGTCGCGCGGCTCCTGCGCGGCCGCAGGCCGGTGGGAGGCAAGCGATGACCGAGGCGCTCGAGGTGGAGGGGCTCAACAAGGCCTATGGCGGCCTCACGGTCAGCCGCGACATTTCGCTGATCATGGCGCAACGCGACCGGGTCGCCCTCATCGGCCCGAACGGAGCCGGCAAAACAACCTTCGTCAATCTTGTCACCGGCGCGGTGAAGCCGGACGCCGGTCGGGTCGTGCTGAACGGCGAGGACGTGACGCGCCTCGGCGTGCCCGAGCGCGTGCGCCGCGGCCTGGTGCGCACCTTCCAGATCAGCCGGTTGTTCCACGCCATGACGGTGGAAGAGAACGTGCTCGTCGCGCTGCTGGAGCGCCACGGCCGCACCGGGCGCATGCTGGCGGACGCGCGGAACGAGCGCGACCTCCTGCGTGAGGCGGATGCGCTCCTCACCGAGCTCGGCCTCGACGCCGTCGCCCGGCGCTGCGTACGCGAAATCCCCTATGGCCAGCAGCGCCTCGTCGAGATCGCCATCGCCATGGCCTTGAGGCCGAAAGTGCTGCTGCTCGACGAGCCGGCAGCCGGCGTGCCGCACAGCGAATCCCCGCGCATTCTCGCCGCGCTCGATCGCCTGCCACGCGACATCGCCGTGCTCATGATCGAGCATGACATGGACTTCGTCTTCCGCTTCGCGAAGCGCGTCGTCGTGCTCGCCGCCGGCAGCATCATCTTCGAGGGCGCGCCGGAAGAGGTCGGCCGCGACCAACGCGTGCGCGAGGCCTATCTCGGGAATTATGGCCATGCCCGCCGCAGCGCTTGAGATCGCCAGTCTCACCGCCGGCTATGGCGACACGCGTGTCATCGAGGATCTTTCGCTGGCCGTTGCGGCTGGCCGGCGGCTCGCGGTCATCGGCCGCAACGGCGTCGGCAAGACGACGCTGCTCGCAACCCTCATGGGCCTGACACGCCGTCTCACCGGGTCGATCCGCCTCGACGGCCGCGACATCGCCGGCGAAGGCACTGCCGCGCGGGCCCGCCGCGGGCTCGGCTATGTGCCGCAGACGCGCGATATCTTCGCTTCGCTGACGGTCGAGGAAAATCTCCTCGCGAGCCGCAAGGCTCGGCCCCGGCATGTCATCGAGGACGCCTATGCGATGTTTCCGCGGCTCAGGGAGCGGCGCCACAATCTCGGCGCGCAGCTTTCCGGCGGCGAGCAGCAGATGCTGTCGGCAGCGCGCGCCATTCTCGGCGAGCCCTCCGTGCTCCTGCTCGACGAGCCTCTCGAGGGTTTGGCGCCGGTGATCTGCGACGAGCTGATGGGGTCCTTCACCAAGCTCGCGGAGACGGGGACGATGACCATCATCCTCGTCGAGCAGCAGCTCGAACGGGCGCTCGATTTCGCCGACGAAGCGATCATCATGGAGCGCGGCCGCATCGCCTGGCAGGGCACGCCGGCGGCACTCCGCGCCGATCCCGCGACCGTCGACCGGCTGATCGGCGTCACGATGCGATAGCGGCCTTCAGGCCGGCACGAGCAGCGCGACGGACAATTCGCCCATCACCTCGCTCAGCATCAACTGGCCGCCCCTTGCATGTGCCATATCGGTGAGGACGTTCCGATAGGCCCCGGTCAGTTCGGCCGGCAGGGTAATCGCCGTATCCCGCCACAGGATGGGCACGACGCTCGGCCTGTCATCGGCAAGGATCGGAAGCGCGTTGCGCAACGCAATCACGATCACCGGGCCGCCCTCGCCCATCCGCGCAAAGGCGAAGATATGGGAGGCAAGTGCCCCGCTCGCCGAAAGCGGTTGCACGCCGCCGGGCGCGAAGAGATGCGACAAGTTCCGCCGCACCGCCAGCGCTCGCGCGATGACGGCTTGTTTCAGCCGCCCGTCGCACCAGGAGGTTAGAAGTGCCGCCGGCGAAAGGTTCTCGCCCAAGGCCTCTTGCCGCTCCGTGAAATCGACCGGTCGGCGGTTATCGGGATCGACGAGGCTGAAATCCCAGAATTCGGTGCCCTGATAGATGTCGGGCACGCCCGGCAGGGTGAGGCGGAGGAGGGTCTGGGTGAGGCCATTGGCGGCGCCCGCCGCGGCGATCGTCGTGACAAAGGCAGCCGCCTCCTCCGAGAAGCGGCTCGCGGCCGGATCAAGGAGAGCGAAAAGAAAGGCGCGGCAGCCCGCCTCATAGGCCTCGTCCGGCTCACTCCAGCTCGATTTGAGCTTCGCCTCGCGCAGCGCCTTCTGTTGCCAGCCGGCGAGCCGCTCGGCGAAGCCACGAAGGCCCTGCGCATCGTCACCGGCGAGATCGAGCGGCCAGGCGCCGATGATCATCTGGTAGAGCATATATGCGTCGGCGCCGTCGGGTGCGCCGCCGTGGCGCAGATCAGCATTGTCGACCATCCAGCCGCGTACAGCCCCGGCCCAAGCCTCCGGGCATTGCGAGAGCACGGCGAGCCGGGCGCGCAGGTCTTCGCCGCGCTTGTGGTCATGGGTCGCCGTAGCGAGCAGCGCCAGCGGGAATTTTTCCGCGCGCCGCCGGCAGAGCGCGAAGAATTTCTCGGGCGCGAGCGCGAACAGGCCGGGGTCCGCGCCCACCTCGTTGCGCGAGAGAAGCCGTCCATAACGGTAGAAGGCCGTGTCTTCCACCGACTTGGCGGCGACGGGCGCCGTCAGGTGTTGGAAGCGCCTGATGGCGGCGCGCCGCTTCTGACGCTCGGGACCCGGTGGCAGGGAACAGGGCGCCTCTCCGCCCAGCCAGCGCTCGATGTCGTCGATGAGCGCGTGATCCGAGGGAGGAAGCGCCGTCCGCGCCGCGCCGAAGGCGCGCTCCACGACCCACCGGTCTCCAGCCGGCCGCCCGGCTGCACCCGCATAGGTGCGATAGACCGGGAAATGCACGACTACCTCGGCGAGCACGCGGCGAATGCCCTCGGGATCGCGCCCGGCGATCGCATCGAGCGCCACCGCTGCCCGTTCGAATTCGGCCTTCAGATTGCCGGCGATCATCTCGCGCCGGGCTTGCAGTTCCTCGGCGGCGAAGTCGCCGGTCCGGCCGCTGACCTCATGCCAAAGCGCCGTCAGCGCGTCCTCGCCGGTCTCGTCGTGGATCAGCGCGCCGACCTCGCTCATGAAATCATAGCCAGTCGTGCCGTCGGTCGCCCAGTCAGCCGCGAGCTCTTCACCCTCGGCGAGGATTTTTTCGACGACGATATAGGTCCCAGAAGGCACTGTCGGCGGGCGATGCCGACCGAGCGCCTCCAGTTGCCGGCGCAGCCGCCGGCAATAGCCGCGCGGATCGGCGAGGCCGTCGACATGGTCGATCCTGAGGCCGTCGATCAGCCCTTCCCGGTAGAGCCGGAAGATCGTGGCCTGCACCTCTTCGAAGACGGTCGGATCTTCGATGCGCAATCCGGCGAGCTCGTTGATGTCGAAAAAGCGGCGCCAGTTCAGCGCCTCATTGGCCGTGCGCCATGAGGAGAGGCGATAATGCTGCTTGTCGAGAAGGGCGGAGAGGCGCGCCCGCCCCTGCTGGCTCGCCGGGTCGAAGGCCGTGAGCGCCGCCGCATCGCCGGAGAGCTCCGCAAGGCTCTCGGTCGAGAGCGGATAATGCTTCTCGCCATAGGCGACGATGGTGAACTGGCCGCTGTCGTCGCGGCCTAGCTTGACCTCGCCCTTCGCGAGGCATTCCTCGAGCGAGGAGCCGAGCACCGGCAGGGCGATCTTGTCGTTCGCTTCCCAATCGATGTCGAAGGACCGGGCATAGTGGCTCGCCGGCCCGCGTGCGAGCACATCCATCCACCAGGGATTATCGGGCCCGACGCCCATGTGGTTCGGGACGATATCGACGATGAGGCCCATGCCGTGCGCACGCAGGACGGCAACGAGGGCGCTCAAGCCCTCCTCGCCACCGAGCTCGGCGCTGACACGGGTCGGATCGACCACGTCATAGCCGTGCATGGAGCCGGACCGCGCCGTCAGGATGGGTGAGGCATAGAGATGGCTCACCCCGAGCGAGGCCATATAAGGCACCGCCGCCTGGGCATCCGCGAAGGTGAAGCCGGCGTGGAGCTGCAGGCGCATGGTGGCGCGGGGCACCATCGAGCTATAGGCGATCATGGCTGCGGCCTCGCCTTGCGGAGCCGTTGGAGCCGCTCCTGCGGTGCCGGCTCGGCGAAAAGCGCGGCGGTCTCGCCCGGCAGCCGCTGCCGCCAATTGGGATGCTCGTCGGTCGTGCCCGGCAGGTTGGGCTGCTCGGCCAAGCCGAGGATATCCTCGACCGGCACCAGGGCGAGATCAGCTGGTGTCCTGGCGACGAAATCGACCGCCGCGGTGACGACCGCCTCCGTTGGCCCATCCTCGGCCGGTGGCGCCCCGCTCGCCACCCCCGCGCGGCGGAAGGCCGTCCACAAGTCCAAGCGGTCTTCGGCGCGGGTCTCGCGCTCGCCCTCGGGCGTCGTCCCGCTTCCGAAGAGGTGAAGGGAGCTGCGCCATTCGATGTCACGGCCGGTCCACCAACCGGCAACGGTCGGCAGGTCGTGCGTCGTCGTCATGGCCGCGACGGCACGTGGCCATTCTTCGGCATCGGCGAAACCGCCCTCGTCTTCACGTTCGAACCACAGCACGCGCATGCCGAGGATGCCGATCTCTTCCAGCGTCTCGCGCAAGCCGGGCGGCACCGTGCCGAGGTCCTCGCCGATGAGGATGGCGCGATGGCGCCAGGATTCGAGCGCTGCGAGCTGAAGCATCTCGTCGCGCGGGAAGGCGAGATAGGCGCCCTCCGCTGGCGAGGCACCGTCCGGCACGAGCCAGAGCCGCGCCAGCCCGAGCACGTGATCGATGCGCAGCCCGCCGGCATGGCGCATGCCCGCCCTCAATGTGTCGGTAAAGGGCTGGAAGCCACGGGCTCGCAAGGTGCGCGGCGAGAGCGCGGTCAGTCCCCAGTTCTGCCCGAGCTGATTGAAGAGATCGGGCGGAGCGCCGACGCTTACGCCGTTCATGATGTCGCCGCGCTGTGCCCAGGCGTAGCTGCCGCCGCTGTCCGTGCCGATGGCGAGATCGTTGATGAGCCCGACGCCCATCCCCGCCTCGCGCGCCGCCGCATGGGCCTTGGCGAGGCTGGCATCGGCGAGCCACTGCAGGAAGATGTGGAAGGCGATCTCGTCCGTCTGCTCGAGGGCGAAGGCCTTCACCGCATCGCTGCGCGGGTCCTGGTATTCGGCGGGCCACTGCCGCCAATGGAAAGCCGATGGATCGGCCGCAAGACGCGCGGCATGAAGGGCCTCGAAGGTGGCGTGGTCGAAGAGCGCCTGCCCACCCCGGGACTGGAAGGCGAGGAAATCGTCCGCCAATGCGCCGGAGCCGGGCACGAGCTGCGGACCGAACAGGGTCTTCAATTCGCGGAACAGGGCGAGCTTCGCCTGGGCGGCCGCCGGCCAATCGACGAGATCCTCGCGTTCCAGATGCGCGAAGACATCGGCGAGGCCGGAGCGCTCCACCGCCTCCTGCACGAGCGCCGGACCGGCCAGCGCCGCGGGGTCCGCATGGAGCGGGTTGAGAAACAGCCGGCTCGACGGCGAATAGGGGCTGATGCGGCTGGGATCGGCCGTGAAGAGGGCATGGACGGGCCCGATCGAGAGGGCATCGCCGCCGGCCGCCGCGGCGATCTCGGCAAGCCGGGCGAGCGCCGTGAAATCGCCGATACCGCCATCACCAAGCGTTCCGGTCCTTTCCCGCCGCAGGCCGTAGAGCTGGGCGGCCAGTCCCCAGGCGCGGCGCTCGCCGACCGCATCGGCCAAGGTAAAGCAGCGCCGGGGCGTGACCGCGAGCGTGACCACGCGATCGCCGATCTCGACGCTGTGATAGCCGGGCAAGGTAATAGGTGGCAGGAGGGTCTGCTCCGTCCCGCCTCGGCCTTCCATCACGCGCCCGTCTTCGAGCGTGATGCGAAAGGGCTTCGGCGCGGAGCCGATCTCGATGGGCGTGGCCTGCCCGACCCGGGTGACGATGAAGGAGGCTCCCCGCGTGGACGCCTCCTCCTCCAGCATGCGCAGGCTTTCGGCGATGTCGTGGTCGGAGCGGCAGGGAAAGCCGAGTGCATCGAGGAGGTAGCGGATGGTGCCCATATCGACGACTTGCGGTTCATCACGCGCATCGATCCACTCGACCGCGATGCCGGCCTTGCGGGCGAGCTGCTGCAGACGGGCGTCGTCCGTCATGGCGCTCCCCCGGCATCCCCTGCGATGCTCTCTGCCGATGCGCCCTCGGCGATGAAGGCAATGGTGGTGAGCGGCGGAAGCCGGCCTTCGGCCAGCGCGGCGCCGGCACCGTCCCGGCTCTCGAAGAGGAGGGGCGCCGACTCGGCCTTGGCAGCGACGGCCTCGCGGCCGAGATTGGCGGCGATCGTCAGCACCGTGCCGTTGCCGAGTTGCCAGCGCGCGACCACCGCCGCCTCACCGATAGCGGACGCGCCGAGCGAGCGTGCGCCGTCGAGATGAGGCGCGATCGTGTCGTGGCGGATAGCGAGGAGGCGGCGATAAAGCTTGAGGCGGCGGACATCGGCCTCATCATCCGGATCGAAGGGTTCCGGTATGGAGCGCTGGAAGGTTTCCTCGGCATTCGGATCGGGAATGCGCGCCTGCGCTGCCGGATCGCTGAAGGCGGCGAAGCTCGCGAATTCTTCGCGTCGGCCGCGCCGCACCGCCTCGGCCAGTTCCGGGTTGTGATCGGTGAAATAGAGAAAAGGGGTCTTGCTGCCCCATTCCTCGCCCATGAAGATCAGCGGGATCTGCGGCGCCAGTAGTTGCAGCGCCACGGCGGCCTCGACCGCTTCCGCGTCGGCGAGCAGGGTGATGCGCTCACCGAAGGCGCGGTTGCCGATCTGATCGTGGTTCTGCAGAAACAGCACGAAGGCGGTCGGCGGCAGGTCCTTGCTCGGCGTGCCCCGCGGCTCGCCGCCGCGATGCGCCGACGGCTCGCCCTGATAGATGAAGCCCTCGGCGAGGCACCGTGCCAGACGCTCGGCGGGGCGATCTGCATAGTCGGCGTAGTATCCGCCGTTTTCCCCGGCGAGAAGCACATGCAGCACGTGGTGCCCGTCGTCATTCCACTGTGCGTCGAAGTCGCCGGCCAGATGCGAGGCGACATTGCCGTCGTGTTCGAGCACGAGATGGACCTGCCGGCCCGGTTCGACGGTGCGGCGCACCTCGGCAGCCATTTCGTCCAGCCAATCGGGTTCGGAAATGGCGTGCACCGCATCGAAACGCAGGCCATCGAAACGGTATTCCATCAGCCAGTAAAGCGCATTTTCCGTAAAGAAGCGGCGGACCTCCGGCCTGCGGAAGTCTATCGCCGGCCCCCAGGGCGTCTTGATATCGCTGCGGAAGAAGTCCGGTGCATAGGCGCCGAGATAATTCCCGTCCGGGCCGAAGTGGTTGTAGACCACGTCCAGAAAGATCGTCAGGTTGAGGTCATGCGCGCGATCGACGAGGCTCTTCAGATCGTCGGGCGTGCCATAGGCAGCATCCGGCGCAAAGGGCAGGACGCCGTCATAGCCCCAATTGTGCTTGCCCGGGAAATCGGCGATCGGCATCAGCTCGACAGCGGTGACGCCGAGCGCGGCCAGGTCGCCGAGCCGGCCGGCGATGCCGCGAAAGCCGCCGAAGGCGCCGGGATGCAGCTCGTAGAGAACCGTCTCCCGCCAGGGTCTGCCTATCCAGCCAGGATTGCGCCAGCGATAGGCGCGCGGGTCGACGACGACGCTCGGCCCATGGATGTCATCGGCCTGGGCGCGTGACGCCGGATCGGGAACGAGAAGCCCGTCGGCGAGCCTGAATTGATAGCGCGCGCCAGCCGCGCAAGGCACGGTGGTTTCAAAAACGCCGTCTTTCAGCTCCATGGCAACGGGCGATCCGCCGTCGATGACGACGGCCACCTCCTGTTGCGCCGGCGCCCACAGGCGGAAGGTCGTGCGGTCGCCCGTGACGGTTGCTCCGAACGGCAGCTGTCTGGCGAATTCTGCCCCCATCGTCATCCCACATCGCTCCAACGCGCGGCCAGAATCACCGCGCTGTGGCCTGCCACATGCAAAGCCCCATCGACGACCGCATCCGTGTCATCGGGGTCGGCGCTATTCACGAGCAGGCGCCAATCGAGATTCGGCGGCGGCAGCATGAACTGCGCGGCCTCTCCGGAGCCGTTGACGATGAGTGTGACGACGTCGACCGAGCCATTGTCGCGCCGACCTGCCCGCCGCATGATCAATCGTCTCTCCTCCGGATCGTTCCATTCGCCCGGCGTCATCACGTGGCCCTGCGCATTGAACCAGGCGACATCCTGGATGCCGGGCACCGGTTCCTCGCGGCCATGCAGGAACCTCTTGGAACGCAGCACGGGATAGGCCCGGCGGATCGACGTGAGCCTCGCGACGAAACCGCGGAGCGACTCCGCCTCCGGCGTATTGGCGAGCTGCCAGTCCACCCAGGAGATCTCGTTGTCCTGGCAATAGGCATTGTTGTTGCCCTGCTGCGTGCGGCAGATTTCGTCACCGCTGAGCAGCATCGGCGTGCCATGCGCCGCGAGAAGGGTGGTCAGCATGGCGCGCTTCACCCGGTCGCGCGTCTCCCGGATTTCCGGATCGTCGGTCGGCCCCTCCTCGCCCCAGTTGTTGCTGTGGTTCTCGCCGTGGCCGTCGTGGTTCTCCTCGCCATTGGCCTCGTTGTGCCGCTGGTTGAAGCTCACCACGTCTTCCAGCGTGAAGCCGTCATGGGCGGTCACGAAATTGACCGAAGCCCAAGTCCCGCGGCGGTTGCGATCGAAGATATCGCCGGAGCCCGCAAGCCGCGCCGCAAGATCGCCGAGGTATCCGGCATCACCGCGCCAAAAGCGGCGGATGTCGTCGCGGAAGCGGTCGTTCCACTCGGCGAAGCCGACCGGGTGATTGCCGACCTGATAGCCGCCGGGCCCGAGATCCCAAGGTTCGGCGATCAGCTTCTTGCGCGCCAGGATCGGGTCCTGCCCCAGCGCATCGAAGAAGCCGGCGCCTGGGTCGAAGCCGCCCGGCTCGCGCCCCAGCGTGCTGCTCAGATCGAAGCGGAAGCCGTCGACGCCGTAGAAGGTCGCCCAGTGGCGCAGCGAGTCCATGACCATCTGCAGGACGCGCGGATGCGACAGGTTGAGCGTATTGCCCGTGCCGGTGTCGTTGATGCAATGCCGCTCGTTGCCGGGAACGAGGCGGTAATAGCTCGCGTTGTCGAGACCGCGGAAGGAAAGCGTCGGTCCGAGCTCGCTGCCTTCGCAGGTGTGGTTGTAGACCACGTCGAGGATGACCTCGATGCCGGCCGCGTGAAGCTGGGCGATCGCCATCCGCAGCTCCTGGCGCGAGCCGTCCGAGAGATAGCTCGGCTCCGGTGCGAAGAAGGCGAGCGTGTTGTATCCCCAGTAGTTCTTCAGCCCTTGTTCGAGCAACCGCCGGTCCTGCAGAAAGGCCTGCACCGGCAGGAGCTCGATGGCGGTAATGCCGAGCTTGACGAGATAGTCGACGACGGAGGGATCCGCGAGCGCGGCAAAGGTGCCGCGCTCGTGCGGCCGCACGTCGTCGCGCCCGATGGTGAGGCCGCGCACATGCGCCTCGTAAATGATGGTCTGGTCCCAGGGAATGTTCGGCGGAACAGACCTTGCGAGGTCCAGGTCGGCCGACAGCGCAGGCGGATCGTCGGTCACCACCGCCTTCGGCATCGCAACCGCACTGTCGCGTCGGTCGAAGGAGAGATCGGCGCGCGAGGAATTCAGCCGGTAGCCGAACAGCGCATCCGACCAGCGCACCTGGCCCGATAACGCGCGGGCATAGGGGTCGAGCAGGAGCTTGTTGCTGTTGAAGCGGTGGCCGTGGCGCGGCTCGTAGGGGCCATAGGCGCGGTAGCCGTAAAGAAGGCCGGCACGCGCCAGCGGCAGATACCCGTGAAAGACGCCATCGGTGCATTCGGGCATGGCGAGCCGCGCGAGCTCGCGCCGGCCGGATGGATCAAAGATGCAAAGCTCGATCTTCTCCGCATGGGCCGAGAAGACGGCGAAATTCACACCGAGCCTGTCGCAGGTTGCACCGAGGGGATAGGGCGAACCGGCCATCAGGCGATCGGGGGGTGCTGGCATACGTCCTCATTTCAATTGTCCGGTACTAGGAAAATGGCCGCGAGCGGCGGCACGGTGAGCGACAGGGAAAACGGCTCGCCATGGCTCGGCTCCTGATCGGCGGAAACCGTGCCGCCATTGCCAATGTCGCTACCACCATAAAAGCTCGAATCCGTATTGAGGATCTCGCGCCAGCCTCCGCCCGACGGTACCCCGAGCCTGTAACCTGTACGCGGCACCGGTGTCATGTTGATTACGGCAAGAACCGGAACATCGGTGCCGTCGCCGAAGCGCAGGAAGGCGAAGACGCTGTTGTGGCTGTCGTCGAGGACCACCCAGCGGAAGCCGGCGCTCTCCGTGTCACGCCGGTGGAGCGCCGGCCAATCGCGATAGATGCGATTGAGATCGCGGACGAGGCGCTGAACGCCGCTATGCGCGGAATCGGCCAGGAGATGCCAGTCGATGGAGCTCTCGTGGTTCCACTCCCGCTCCTGCGCGATCTCGCAGCCCATGAAGAGGAGCTTCTTGCCGGGATGGGCCCACATCAAGCCGAGATAGGCGCGCAGATTGGCGAAGCGCTGCCAGCGGTCGCCCGGCATCTTGCCGATCAGCGATCCCTTGCCGTGCACGACCTCGTCATGCGAGATCGGCAGCACGAAGCGCTCGGAAAAGGCATAGACGAGGCCGAAGGCGATATTGTCGTGGTGCCAGGTGCGGTGGATGGGATCACGCTCGATATAGTGGAGCGTGTCGTGCATCCAGCCCATGTTCCACTTATAGGCAAAGCCGAGGCCACCTTCCGCCACCGGCTTCGATACGCCGGGCCAAGCGGTCGATTCCTCCGCGACCATGATCGCGCCGGGGCAGCGCTCGGCGACCACCGTGTTGAGCTGCTTGATGAAGGCGACGGCCTCGAGGTTCTCACGACCGCCGTAGATATTCGGCACCCATTGGCCCGGCTCGCGGCTGTAGTCGCGGTAGAGCATGGAGGCGACCGCATCGACCCGCAGACCATCCACATGGAACCGCTCCAGCCATGAGAGCGCGCTCGCGACGAGGAAGCCTGCCACCTCGCGCCGGCCGAAATTGTAGATCAGCGTGTTCCAGTCGCGATGGAAACCCTCGCGCGGGTCCTGGTGCTCGTAGAGCGACGTTCCGTCGAAGCGGGCAAGCCCATAGACATCGGCCGGGAAATGCGCCGGCACCCAGTCGAGAATGACGCCGATGCCGGCGGCATGGCAGGCATCGACGAAACGCGCGAAGCCCTCCGGCGAGCCATGACGGGCCGTCGGCGCGAAGAGGCCGAGCGGCTGGTAGCCCCAGGAGCCGCCGAACGGATGCTCCATGATCGGCAGGAGCTCCACATGGGTGAAGCCGGCATCGACCACATAGGGAATGAGACGCCGGGCGAGATCGTCCCAATCGAGCGCGCGCTCGCCGCCGAAATCGCCGGCCACCGTGCTGCCGATCCAGGAGAAGGTGTGGACCTCATAGATGCTGATCGGTGCCTGCGGCGCCTGGCGGGCGGCGCGCGTCGCCATCCATTCGTCGTCGGTCCAGGAGAAGGTGACCCGGTGGGCGACGACCGACGCCGTGGCAGGCGGGACTTCTGTCTGCAGGGCGACCGGGTCCGCCTTCAAGGGCAGCACTTGGCCATCGCTCGACAGGAGCTCGTATTTGTAGACTTCGCCGGCCTTCAGGCGCGGCACGAAGAGTTCCCAGACGCCGGCGTCATGACGCAGCCGCATCGGATGGCGCCGCCCATCCCAGGCATTGAAATTGCCGACGACCGATACGCGCTGGGCGTTCGGTGCCCAGACGGCAAAGCGCACGCCGCTCACGCCGTCGATGGTCATCGGGCGCGCGCCGAGGCAGGTCCAGAGCTCGCGATGGCTGCCCTCACCCAGGAGGTGCAGATCGAGATCGCCGAGGAGCGGCCCGAAGGAATAGGGGTCCTCGGTGTCCTCGACCACTTCCTGGCCACCGCCAGGTCGCGTCGGCGCGGGCCATGTGATCTGCAGCCGGTAGGGAACGTCTTCCGCGAGCTTTCCGACGAACAGGCCGGGGGTCTGCACGGCCGCGAGCCTGCCGAGCGGGCGGCCGTCGTCGCGGGCGAAGACCTCGACCGCCAAGGCGCCGGGCAGGAAGGCGCGCACCACCATGGCGTCCCTTTGCCGATGCGGTCCGAGCACGCCAAAGGGGTCGCGAATGCGCGCATGGACCAGCGTGTCGACGACAGCCTGGTCAACGAGAAGCGCGGGATCGGCGAGATCGCGCTCCCGCCCATCGCGGTCCAGCATGAGCGGTGCCTCGTCCATCAAGCGTTTTCCCGCACAGATTGGCCGACGAGGTCCGAGACGAGCCGGGCAAATCCCTGCAGCGGAATGTCGATCCAGCTCGGCCTGTTGGCGGCCTCGTAGCAGACCTCGTAAGCCACCTTTTCGAGCGTGAACAGCGCAATCAGCGCCTGTTCCCCGTCCGGGCTGCCCCAATCGAGCGCCGTGCCCTGGGCGGCAAGGCGGTAAGCGTCGAGGAAGGTGCCGAGCGCCGTCTCGCGGAATTCGGCGATCAGGGTCTGCTTGCGTTCGCTGCCGCCCGGCCGCTCGCTGCCGAGTTCCGAGCGCAAGGCGACCGCCGCCACATAGTCGATGGAGCGAATGAGGCCGGCGACATCGCGCAGCGGGCTCGCCTTGGCGCGGCGCTCGGCCAGATTGCGGGTCGGCTCGCCTTCGAAGTCGATGATGAAGATGTCGCTCTGGGCGATCAGCACCTGGCCGAGATGGAAATCGCCATGGGTGCGCGTTTGCAGCGAGCCGATGCCGGCGGCTGCAAGGCGTTTGACCTCCGCGAGCAGCCGGTCGCGCTGCGCGAGTATGTCCCTGGCGAGGCCTCGGTCATCGTCATTCGCCCAATCGGTCTTGGCGCTGAGTACGTCGCAGGCCTCGGCGATCTGGCGGGACACGTCGCTCGCCCAGCGCTCGGCCTCGGCAGCACCGACACGGACCGGCGCGAAGGCCGGATCGTCGGTCGGGATCGCAAGCAGAGCGTGCATCTCCGCCAGCGCCCGGCCCATGGCGGTGGCAACGACCCTATAGGCCGCAAGCAGCTCTTCGCCGTTGCCAGTCGCCTCGAGCGCCATCACGTCGTCGCTGCAGCGCTGCAGATAATCGAGCGTCCAGCGCCAGCCGTCGCCCTGGTTGCGCACGAAGCCCTGGATGATGCCGATCGTCGCGCGCTCGTCGTCGCCGCTTCCCCAGACCTTGACGATTTCGCCGAGGAGCGGGGCGGAATGGGCGAAGCCGAGCTCGGTCAGATGCCGGTTCATCTCCGCTTCCGGATGGATGCCGGGCTGGATCCGGCGGATGAGCTTGACCGCGAGCACATCGGCGATGGTCACCGAGCTATTCGACTGCTCGGCGGAGAGCCATTTGATGTCGGCATCGGGCGCGATATCAGTTTCGGCGAGCCGGTTCGCCGGCAGGAAGCGGACCTCGCCCGTTCCCATGGGCAGCGTCGTGCCGTCGCGCAGCGCCGTGATGAGCGAGCGGATGAAGGATTCGAGCGCGAAGGCATCGGTGAGATGGCCCACCCTGCGGCCCCGCCTGAGCCGCGCGAGCGCAAGCTGCTGTGGCAGCGCCGCCGTGGTCTCGTCCTCCCAGGCGACGCCGAGCGGCAGGAGATAGTTGGCCGTGCCGCGCTTGGTGGTGACGGCGATTTCCGTCAGGAGATTTTCGGTCGGCCCAGGCAGGCGCGCGGCTGACGTAACCTCCACCTTGGTGATCGCTTCATCCTTGGCTGCGAACCAGCGGCGCTTCGGGAGATAGGCGAGCAGCGATTCCGTTTCCAGAATCTTGCGTCTGTCCTTGTCCAGGACTTCTTCGAGTTGATTGCGCATGACGACCGTCGCAAATTCCGGCAATGGCTCGGGCGCAGGGACGTGCCAGGAGGGCAAGGCCGTCTCTGTGGCCAGAATGAACCAGTAGAAGCCGTATGGGGGCAGCGTGAGCAGATAGGTGAGCTGCCCGATCGGCGGGAAGACCGAATCCGCCGTCATTTCCACGGGGATCCGGCCGGCGAAGGCGGCAAGGTCCAGTTCGACGGCCTGCGGCGAGCGGGACAGATTGGCGACGCATAGGATCGTCTCATCCTCATATTCGCGCAGGTAAGCCATGATCTTGCGGTTGCGCGGATAGAGAAAGCGGAAGGTTCCGCGACCGAAGGCGCTGTGGTCGCGCCGCACTGTCAGCATCCGCCGCATCCAATTCAGCAGCGAATGCGGATCGCGGCTCTGCGCCTCCACATTGATGGCTTCGTAGCCGTAGAGTGTATCCATGATCGGCGGCAGCACAAGCCGCTCCGGATCGGCACGCGAGAAGCCGCCGTTCCGATCCGGCGACCATTGCATGGGCGTGCGCACGCCGTCGCGGTCGCCGAGATGGATATTGTCGCCCATGCCGATTTCGTCGCCGTAGTAGATCACGGGCGTGCCCGGCATGGAGAGCAGCAGGGCGTTCATGAGCTCGATGCGGCGGCGGTCGCGTTCGAGCAGCGGCGCAAGCCGCCGGCGGATACCGAGATTGAGCCGTGCGCGGCGGTCGGCCGCATAGACCTGCCAGAGATAGTCGCGCTCGCTGTCGGTGACCATTTCGAGCGTCAGCTCGTCATGGTTCCTGAGGAAGATCGCCCATTGGCAATTGGCCGGAATCTCCGGGGTCTGGCGCAAGATGTCGGTGATCGGGAACCGGTCCTCCCGCGCGATCGCCATATACATCCGCGGCATCAGCGGAAAATGAAAGGCCATGTGGCATTCGTCGCCGTCGCCGAAATACTGCTGCGTATCTTCCGGCCACTGATTGGCCTCGGCGAGCAGCATCCTGTCGGGATAGTCGGTGTCGACGGCCGCGCGGATGCGCTTCAGGACGGCATGCGTCTCGGGCAGGTTCTCGTTGATCGTGCCCTCGCGCTCGACAAGATAGGGCACGGCGTCGAGCCGCAGCCCGTCGACGCCGAGGTCGAGCCAGAACCGCATGACGCTCAGCACCGCGCGGATGACCTGCGGATTGTCGAAATTGAGATCCGGCTGGTGGGAGTAGAAGCGGTGCCAGTAATAGGCGCCCGCCACCGGATCCCAGGTCCAGTTCGACTTCTCCGTGTCGATGAAGATGATGCGCGTGCCCGCATAGGCCTGGTCGTTGTCCGACCAGACGTAGAAATTGCGCGCTGCCGAGCCGGGCTTTGCCTGCCGCGCCCGCTGGAACCAGGGATGCTGGTCGGAGGTGTGATTGATCACCAGTTCGGTGATCACGCGGATGCCGCGGGCATGCGCCTCGTCGATGAAGCGGCGCACGTCCGACAAATGGCCGTAGTCGGGATGAACCTCGCGGTATTCGGCAATGTCATAGCCGTCGTCGCGCCGCGGCGAGGGATAGAACGGCAAGAGCCACACGGCGGTGACGCCGAGCGCCGCAATATAGTCGAGCTTGGCGAGGAGGCCCGCGAAATCGCCGACGCCGTCGTTGTCGGCGTCGAAGAACGACTTGACGTGCAGCTGGTAGATGACCGCGTCCTTGTACCACAAGGGATCGGCGGGAAGCATGGAGCTCTTCCGGGAGCGCGGCATGTCAGCGTCCTCCCACCGGCCGCGCCCGCCAGATGGCGAAGGGCTGACCTGGGTCGAGCGTCATCATCTGATTCTTGCCGGCGAGGACGAATTCGCGATCGTTCATCAGATCCTCGACGACGAGAGCACCGTCATCGGGCAGGCCCCATTCCCATAACGGCAGCTCGAAGGAAAAGGTTCGGGCCGCATGCGGATCGAGGTTGACGGCAACCAGAATAGTATTGTCGCGCAAGGGCGTGGTCTTTCCGTAGTAGAGGATGGCGTCGTCGAAGGCGCTGTAGAAGGCGAGCCCCAAATGGCTCTGCAGGGCGGGATTGGCCTTGCGGATGCGGTTCAAGCGGGTGATCTCGGCGATGATGTTGCCCGGCGCAGACCAGTCGCGCGGCTTGATCTCGTATTTCTCGGAATCGCGATATTCCTCACGCCCAGGCAGAGCGGCGGCCTCGCAGAGCTCGAAGCCGGAATAGACGCCCCAGAGGCCCGACAGCGTCGCCGCCAGCGCGGCGCGGATGAGAAAGCCGGGGCGCCCCGACTGCTGCAGGAAGACAGGATTGATATCCGGCGTATTGACGAAGAAATGCGGCCGGAAGAAATCCTTGACCTCGGTCTGGGTCAATTCCGTCAGATAGTCGGACAGCTCCCGCTTGTCGTTCCGCCAGGTAAAGTAAGTATAGGATTGTGAAAAGCCGGCCTTGGCGAGGCGGTACATCATCTTTGGCCGGGTAAAGGCTTCCGACAGGAAGACGGCATCGGGATACCGGCCCGAAACATCGGCGATGAGCCATTCCCAGAAGGGCAGCGGCTTGGTGTGGGGATTGTCGACGCGGAAAAGGCGCACGCCTTCGCCCGCCCAGAACAGCACGACGTCGCGCAGCGCGAGCCATAGGTCGGGCAGCGCCGCCTCGGCGTAGAAGTCGACGTTGACGATGTCCTCGTATTTCTTCGGCGGGTTCTCGGCGTAGCGCAGGCTCCCGTCGGGCCGCCAGGCAAACCATTCCGGATGCTGCTTCAGCCAGGGATGATCGGGCGAGCACTGTATGGCGAAGTCGAGCGCGAGCTCGATACCGTGATCGAAGGCCGCATCGCGCAGTCGCCGGAAGTCGTCGAGCGTGCCGAGCGCCGGGTGGATGGCATCGTGCCCGCCCTCGTCCCCACCGATGGCATAGGGACTGCCGGGATCGTCGGGGCCGGCCGTCAGCGCATTGTTGCGCCCCTTGCGGTTCGTGCGGCCGATCGGGTGGATGGGCGGGAAATAGAGCACATCGAAGCCCATGTCGCGGATCGCCGGCAGGCGGCCCACGACATCGGCGAAAGTGCCGTGGCGGTTCACGTCGTCGGTCTGCGAGCGGGGAAAAAGCTCGTACCAGCTGGCGAAACCAGCGCCACGCCGTTCGGCGAGAACCGGGACCTCGACCGGATGACGGGAAAGGAAGGCGCGCGGATCGCAGGCCCGCGCGAGCGTCGCAACCTCGTCGGACAGGAGCCGGTCGAGCTTCGCCTCGTCCGAGCCCGTAAGATCCGCGAGAATGCGCGCGAGCTTGGTCCCGTCGGGCGTGCGCTTCCCTTCGGCGGCCTCGCGCAGGTGACGCGTGCCCTCCTCGATCTCGACGGCAAGAGGCTGGCCGGCGGCACGCTTCTTCTCCACCTCGTCGCGCCAGGAGCCATAGGCATCCCGCCAGGCCTCGACGGTGAAGACATGCCGGCCGAGGCGCGTCACGGGAAAATGGCCCTGCCATCGATCGTTGATGACGAAGGCCATGGGCGCGCTCTGCCACTCGTCCTCGTCGACAGCGCGCCAAAGCAGACGGGCGGCGAGCTTGTCATGCCCGTCGATGAAAATATCGGCCTCGACCGTCACCTCGCTGCCAACCAGCCGTTTGGCGGCAAAGCGCCCGCCGTCGATCGACGGCGTGACATCCGCAATCACGATGCGCGGCGCGGCGATTGCAGCCGTGATGTCCTCCGCCTGGGGTTCGCGGAGAACGGGGCGGCTCGTCTCGGCCGAAAAGAGCCGGACCTCGCCGGGCTCGAGACGAATGCGACGGCCGCCCAGAAGCTCCACCTTCGAAAACTCCACGTCGCGAAAGGGCGAAAAGCCGGTCGGAAGCGCGGCAATGGCTCCGCCGTCGATCGATGTGGGCCGGCCGAGGTCGGGATTGATGACGACGAGCGTGGCCCGGCTCACCCGCTGCACATCCGGCTTATCCATGCGCAGGATGGCCGTAGCCGCGGCATCCGGTCCGGTCAGAATACCCAGCCGATCGTCACGGCCGAGGATGTCGCCACGGGCAATGAGAGCATTGACGCGCGCGATCTCGCGGGTGAGGTCGAAACTCGGCTCATCGGGTCCGCTGGCTGGACGTACGCGTATGGGATCGAGAGGCTCGGTTGCGCCGTGTTCGAAGCCCATGGGCACGAGAAGGCCCGCGCCCGTTGCCGCCGCCACGTTGAGCGCGCGGCGGGCGGCGCGCTCGCTGAAGGGGCCGGCCGCGGCCGCAAGGCGCTTGCCGAAAGGCCGTTCCGGAAAGCCGACGAGCGGCGCCACCGGGCACAGCGCTTCGTGCTCGTCCACCAGCCATCCAGCCCGGCAGTCCCACCATGCGACCGAGGAGAAGAGATAGTCGAAGCCGCAACCGGCGAGAGCGGCGATCGCCGCGAGTGGCGTCCCCGGCGTGTCGGCGAGAAAGAGGCTGTCGGGCTGCTCGGCACGCGCGGCCCCGGCCAATTGCCTCCAGACGCGGGGCGGCACCTGGCCCGGGTCGAGGCAGCGAAAACCTGCGACCCCCGCTCGCACCAGCCGCTCGATTCGCCCGGCCCACCATTGGGTGAGAATGTCCGTGCAGCGGGCATCATCGAAGCGGGCAACGAGCGCTCCGCGATTGCGCAGCCGGCGGGGATCGAGCGCCTCCGCGCCGTCCGGCCTGTTGAAACAGTCGCCGACAAGGTCCGGCGCAACCGCGTCCTCGGCGACCCGGTCGATGACGAGATCGAGGAGAAGGGAGAGATCGCGGTCCCGGCAGGCGGCGGCGAGCTCTGCGAGCCACTCATCCGCAGCCGACGGCCGGCCCTCGGCGAGGACGGCATGCACGCGCTCATGATCGGCGGTAAGAAAGATGTCACCGCTCCGCCCCGGCATGAAAACCGGAGCGGTGAGCACGTGGCTGAACCCCATCTGCCGCGCTCTGTCGAGAAGATCAGGCCATCTGGCGCCTGCCCCGATCGAGAGTGGATGAATGTAGTAGATCCGGGGCGGTGGCGGCCTCTGCGTCATAGGAGGTCGGTGTCCCTGCAGACAAAAACGTTCTTTGCGGTCGTGTGCAACTCGTCCGCCCTGAATATATCTCGTGGAAAAGCCGAATGAACTGCCAAGCTTGGCAGCCCCCCGAAGACTGCCGACGACCGTCAGTCATAACGGCTCCGCCGCGCTCAAGTTCCCGGCCGCTCGACGAGAAATACAGCGGCGGAAAGTTTCTTTTCGCGAGGGCATAGTCTCCCCCCCCCCGCAGGTGCTTGCGGCAGTATGGCCCGAAGACTAGTTTGAGCGGAACAAGCGAATTGGTTTTGCGTTGGTGCGTGGGTTTGCCGACGGCTTGGCTGTCACCCTCATCGGCGGGACAATCATGGACGACAAAGAACAGCGGATCCGTGACATAGCATACAGGCTCTGGCAGGAGGACGGTCGTCCGGAGGGCCGCGCCGACGAACATTGGCGACGAGCTCGCGAGCTCGCCGATAGCGAGGACAAGGGAAGCGCCTCGCAGACCCTTTCCAGGAAGCGCGCGCCGGGAGCAGCAAAGTCCACCGCATCCGCTCAGTCCTCGCCCAAGCCGGCCAAGCTGACCGCCGCCGCATCGAAGACGCGCAGCACCGCAGCCCCTCGGGCCGAGGTGGAAGCGAAGCCAAAGAAGCCCCAAACGGCACCCAAGGAGCAGCCGAGAAAGACGGCAGCAGCAGCGCCCGAAAGTGGAGAGCCCAAAACTGCTGCGCGCAAGACTGCTGCGCCCAAGACTGCCGCGCCGAGAAGCGCAGCGCAGAAGAGTGCTGGGACCAAGAACGCCGAGGCGAAGAGCACAGAGCCCAAGAGCACAGAGCCCAAGAGCGACGGGGCGAAGAGCACTGGCGCCCGCACCACGAAAAGTGGCAAGAAGTGACGGCGAGAGAACGCCGGGTTTTTATCGCGAAGGATTGACGGTGCCGGACGATGGGTCGTCCGGCGCAGCCGTCGTCGTTCCAGGGTGCCGGTAAGACAAGGAAGGATTGACGATGCCGCGACTGTTGAGGAGCTGCGCTTTCTTGGCGTCGGCCATTTTGATGATGGCCGCGGCGAGCGTTGGAGCACGCGCGGCCGAGCCCGTGACGGTCGCGTCGAAGATCGACACCGAAGGCGCCGTATTGGGCAACGCGATCGTTCTTCTCCTCGAGAATGCAGGCATCCCCGTCAACAATAAGGTTCAGCTCGGCCCCACCAAGATCGTGCGCACTGCAATTCTCTCCGGCGAGATCGATATCTATCCGGAATATACCGGCAATGCCGGCTTCTTCTTCACGATCGATTCCGATCCCGTCTGGAAGGATGCCAAAGCCGGCTATGAAAAGGCGCGGGAGCTCGACAAGGCGAATAATCTGGTGTGGCTCGATCCGGCGCCGGCAAACAACACCTGGGCCATTGCCGTGCGCAAGGCCTTCGCCGCCGAAAATCATCTGAAGACGCTCGATGACTTCGCCAAATGGGTGAATGCCGGCGGCAAGGTGAAACTCGCAGGCTCAGCGGAATTCGTCGAGAGCCCGGCGGCCCTGCCAGCCTTTCAGAAGGCCTATGGCTTCAAGCTCACGAACGACCAGTTGCTCGTGCTGTC
This sequence comes from Chelatococcus sp. GCM10030263, assembly GCF_042666455.1. NCBI lineage: Bacteria > Pseudomonadati > Pseudomonadota > Alphaproteobacteria > Hyphomicrobiales > Chelatococcaceae > Chelatococcus > Chelatococcus sp. GCM10030263. The sequence continues at coordinate 209,168 of NZ_JBHTDB010000002.1, forward strand.
GGGCGGCGACACGGCCGCCACCATCAAGGCGGCGGCCGAGGCGACATCGGGCGTCAATGCCGCCATGGCCTATGGCACGGACGGAGCGCTTGCGGCGCTCGAGCTGATCGTGCTCGAGGACACCAAGGCGGTGCAGCCGGTCTATGCGCCAGCCCCCGTGGTGCGCGGCGACGTGCTGAAGGCCTATCCCAAGATCGCCGATGTCCTCAACCCGGTGTTCCGCTCCCTGTCTCTCGAGACGCTTCAGGCGCTCAATGCCAAGGTGACCGTCGAGGGACAGGACGCGAGCACGGTCGCCAAGGCCTATCTCACGGAGAAGGGCTTCTTGAAGTGACCCGTTCGGACCCAAGTGTTTCGGGATGGGGAGCATGGTCCGTCGCGGGCCGGCGGCCGTGACCCGGGCGTGATGCCGAGAACAGTCGAAAACCCGTTGCTGCTGACGCTTGCAGTCGCAATGGCCCTCGCTCTCGCCGGGCTCGGCTTCGTGACCGTCGCGCCGAACCGCATCCTGAGCGGCCAATCGCTGCCGCTCTGGCAGGTCGTCTCTTCGCCGGCCGTGGTCGTCGTCGTCGTCGCGCTGATCGCGCTCCTGGCGGGCACGGCGCTCCTCCGCCCCGTCCCCGTCGCCAGCACCGCAAGCGCACTCACGGCCAGCCTTCTCCTCGTTGCGGCGCTCGTCCTCGCCGGCTCGATCGCGCGCGAGGTCGCAGCGAGCCGTGGCGCCGCGGTGCGCACGTCCCTCGGCGGGGCGTTCTGGGTGGTCACGGTTGCCTCGGCGCTCGCCGCCGCCGATGCCGTCAAGCGCCTCTCGCCCAAGCCGCTCGTGCATGCCGGCCTAGCCGCCGCAGCCGTCCTCGCGCTTGTCGCCCTGGCAATGGGCGGCGTCTTCGACGATCTCGCCCTCGCACATGAATTCGCGAACCGCAAACCCGTGTTCCGCGCGGAACTGCTGCACCATATCGGGCTCGTGATCGCTGCCCTGGTGCCCGCGCTCGTCATCGGCACCTGCCTCGGAGCCTTCGCGCTGATGCGACCGCGCTTCGCGGGCTCGCTCTTTGCGGTGCTCAATCTCATCCAGACGATCCCGTCGATCGCGCTCTTCGCCCTGCTCATCGGCCCGCTGACATCGCTCTCGGTCGCCATTCCCATCCTGCGCAGCCTGGGGCTGGCGGGCATCGGCACGGCGCCGGCGGTCATCGCGCTGTCCCTCTATGCGCTCCTGCCGGTTGCGCGAAGTGTCCATACGGGCTTCTCCAATGTGCCCGGCGATGTCGTGGACGCGGCGCGCGGCATGGGGATGACGCGGCTGCAGATCTCGCGCCAGGTTGCCTTTCCGCTCGCCCTGCCGGTGCTGCTCGCCGGCCTCCGTATCGTGGTCATCCAGCTCGTCGGCCTCGCCGTCGTCGCGGCGCTGATCGGCGCCGGCGGGCTCGGCACCTTCATTTTCCAAGGGCTCGGCCAGACCGCGGCCGACCTCATCCTGCTTGGAGCGCTCTCGACGATCGGGCTTGCGCTCCTCTGCGACCTCCTCATGAAGCTGCTCATCGCCGCTCTCACCGGACGGAGAGCAGCGTGATCACCTTCGAGGGCATTTCAAAGTGGTTTGGCGACACGGCTGCCGTCGACAATGTCTCGCTGGCCATTCCGGAAGGGCGAATTTGTGCGCTGGTCGGCCCGTCCGGCGCTGGCAAGTCGACGATCCTGCGGCTGACGAACCGCCTCATCGCTCTCGATCAGGGGACCATCTGCATCGAGGGCCATGACATCGCAGAGCTTGCCCCGGTCGCCCTGCGACGCCGCATAGGCTATGTCATCCAGTCGGTCGGCCTTTTTCCGCATTGGTCAGTGGCGCGCAACGTCGCGACCGTCCCGGTGCTGCTCGGCTGGCCTGCCAAGCGCGTCGCCGCCCGTGTGGACGAATTGATCGCGCTGGTCGGCCTCGATCCCGCCATTCACCGGGACCGCTATCCGGACGAATTGTCCGGCGGGCAGCAGCAGCGCGTCGGCGTCGCGCGCGCCCTTGCAGGCGACCCGGATCTCCTCCTGATGGACGAGCCCTTCGGCGCGCTCGATCCCGTGACGCGCGACGATCTGCAGGGCGCGCTCCTCGCGATCCAGGCGGCGACGGCGAAGACCATCCTGCTCGTCACGCATGATATCGACGAGGCGATCCGGCTCGCCGATCAGATCGCCGTGCTGCGGGACGGCCGCCTCATTCAGTTAGGCACGCCTCGGCAGATCCTGGAACATCCGCATAACGACTTCGTCCGCGAATTCGTCGGCGGCACCAAGCTCGGCCTGCGCCTCCTCAAGGTGGTGACGGTTCGCGACCGCATGCAGCCGACAGGCGAGCACTTACCATCGCCGGCGGATCGGTCCGCGATGATCGACGCCTCCGCCCATCTCGATGAGGCACTGGCGCGAATGGTCGCGACCGGCGCCCACAGCTTGCCCGTGGCTGATGGGGAGGCCCGCATCGTCGGCCGCCTCACCCTCGACGATATCGTCGGGCCTTCATGAGAGGACGGCTGTTGCGCCTGGCAGTGAGCCCGCCGTTCTGGGTCGGCCTCGCGCTCGTCGGCACGATCCTGTTCATGCCCCGTTTTGCGCCGCTATTTCACCACTGGTTTCCCACTTTGGAACGGCCGATTTATCAGCGGGCGAGTTTCGTCGCGCTCACTGCCTCGCATGTCGGGCTGGTGGCCGCATCGAGCGCCGTCGTCATCATCGTCGGTCTCTGCGCCGGCATTTTCGCGACCCGTACCGCAGGACGCCACTTCACCGGCCTGATCGATACCTTGACCGGCATCGGCCAGACTTTCCCGCCAACGGCAGTGCTCGCACTGAGCGTGCCGTTGATGGGCTATGGAGCGGAACCCACGCTCGTCGCGCTCATCGCCTATGGCACGCTGCCGGTGGTGGAAACGACGGTCGCCGGGTTGCGAGGTGTGGCACCGGCCATCCGGGAAGCGGCCGACGGGGCGGGCTTCACGCCGCTCGGCAGGCTCCTGCGCGTCGAGTTGCCACTCGCCGCTCCGGTCATCCTGTCCGGCGTGCGCACCACGGTCATCATCAATATCGGGACGGCGACGATCGGTTCGACCGTTGGCGCCTTGACGCTCGGCTCGCCCATTATCGAGGGGCTGTCGGGCTCGAACCCGGCCTATGTCATCCAGGGGGCGGTCGTGGTAGGGCTGCTCGCGATCTTCGCCGACTTGTTGCTGGAGGGCTTGAACCGCTGGTTTCGACGCAGAGCGCGCCGGGGCTGAGCCCTGCTCAGCGGAGCGGTCTCTCGTTCGGGGCGGGCCGGGATTCGCGCTCCGGGATGTTCATTTCGCCCTGATCAGTAGTCGTTGGAAATTCCCCGGCATTGGCGAGTGCCTCGATCGGTTCCACGGGCTCGCCGGCTTGCTGCTCCTCCACCGGGCTGGTGGCGTCGCCATGGCTTTCCTCGATCGCGACCAGTTCACTCGCCAGTTCCCAGTGATCCTGCGCGCGACCCTCGGGTTTCCCCTCTTCCAGCCAGAGCCGATAGGCCCTTTCGCGAATCCGCTGCTCCCGGTTGTCCAATGCGACCTCCATGGTTCTTTTTCGCCTGGATCAACGGGATTTCGGCTGTTCTGTTCCGCTCCTCTGGCTGCCGCACCTCGACCTCGCGGCCGTCAACTGACGGTCCGCTCCAGCTTTTTCAGGATATTGGAGAGAAGCGGACGCAGCCTCTGCCCACGCAGCACGCTCGCCAGGGGTGAGGTCGCGACCACCCAACTGCCGTCGATGCGTGCGACATGAATGAGCGCCTCGCCGTCGTCGCTGTCGCAGACCACCGCCCATGCGCTGCCGTCGTCGGCCCTGCCATAGGCGGTCTCGACGGAAAGCCCGGTCTCGATGAGACGCTGCTCCAGCCAAGCGAGGTCCTGCATGTCCTCCCGGCGGAGGCTGGTGAGATCAGAATCCCGCGGGGATGCCGGCGGGAATAGCCGTTGATAGTGAGGTGAAATCTCTTGCTTTTCCATCGGCCCGTCCTCCTCCGCGAGCGTATCCAAGCCCCGGATCGTCGGCATTACGCAACAATCGCGATGATCAAGCGTGGTGTCGGCCGAATGATTGCGCAGGTGAACCGGTTGATTCCCAAGAGCAATATGGCCGCCACCGACAGTAAGACCTATGCTACGGCACGTTCCCCTGTTTCGTTATTTTATTGACGTTCAGACGCCTCCGACTTGTGATAGTAGATCTTGACCTAGGCAGTATGATTCGTAAGTCCCCGATGGCACCAATTCCGACGGAACCGTGCCATAATCATACCGACCGACCGCTTCTGAATTCAGGAGCACAAATCGTGCCGACACGACGGAGGTTGCCCTTACCGGCCATCTCGGCTCAATTAACCATCTGACGGCCCTTACGTCCCCCTCTGTTCAAGGGGGGAAATGCTGATTTCGATCGATCAACATCCGGTGGTGAAGCTCAATGCGGAGGCCGGGCCACCGTCGTGAGCACAGGGAGAGGCGGGTGCGTTCTCTACTCGCAAGTGTAATCGCCGCTTTTGTGCTTGCCGGCGGCGCAGTGGCGCAGCAACGTCTTCCGGAGCCGACCGGTCCGGTTCTCTTGACGGTCAGCGGCAAGATATCCGTAATGAATGTGGGAAACACGGCGGCTTTCGACCGGGCCATGCTCGAGGCGCTGCCGCGGCACCAGCTGAAAACGTCGACGGTCTGGACCGACGGCGTCAAGACCTTCGACGGTGTTCTTCTTCGGGATGTCCTGGCGCGTGTCGGTGCTGCCAAAGGTGAAGGCACCATCGTCAAGGCAACGGCGCTCAACGACTATTCCATCGACATAGCCGTTGCCGATTTTGATCGCTTCGACGTGCTGCTCGCATGGAGCATGGACGGGGAGCGGCTCACGGTGCGGGACAAGGGCCCGTTGTGGATCGTCTATCCGCGCGATCAATTCAGTGAGCTGCATGATGAGCGATACGATCAGCGCTGGGCCTGGCAGTTGAACCGGCTCGAGGTGAAATGAAACAGCGCCGGTCCGCGCAACGCACTTATTTCGCCGCGGGTGCGGCGATCCTGACCTTTGCCGTCTTCCTCGCCTTTGCGTCCTTCCGCATCATGCAGGTCGAGCGAGACCTCACCAGCGCTTTCGGCGAGGATCTCATGCACGCCATCCTGCAGGCCCAGCACCACGGCTATCGCCTGGCACTCGACGCGCGCCGCTGGGACGAGGAGCACACGCCTGCCGCCGCCGAACAGGTGCGGATGCAATATGATCTGCTGTTGAGCCGACTGCAGCTTTTTCGCGAGGGGCAATGGCGTCGTGACATCGCGGCTGTCGGGGCCAGCGAAGCGCTCACGGCGCGCAGCATGACCGTCATTGCCTTCGAACCACGTTTGGTTGCCGCACTCACCAGCCGCAGCGCGCTCACGCCGCAGGTTCTTGAGGCCGTCGAGCCCTTGATCAGTGAGTTGCGCGAGCTCGCCCGCGAGCTCGTCTATGAGGAGCGCGTGCGCCACGGAGCCGCCCAGGACCGCTACCGCCGCACACTGCTTGATGTCATCGGGTCCGTGCTCGGAATTCTGGTGAGCGGCACCGTCCTGTCGCTGCGCCTCATCCAGGAGTTGCGCTACAGGAGCCGGACCGAGCAGAAGCTGCGTGAACAGCATGATTTTTCATCGCTTCTGCTCGCGTCGAGCGGCGACGGCATCGTTGCCTTCGACAGGGATTTGCAGTGCACCCATTGGAATGCGGCGATGACGCGGCTGCTTGGGATAGCGCCGCAAAACGCCGTCGGGACCCGCCTCGACGCGATCCTGCCCTTTGCCGACGATCATCCCTTCATGGCCGCCCTGAGGCGCACGATCGACGGCGTCGACGTCTTTTTGCCGGAACAGGATCTCTCGGAGACGGGACGCTTTCTCGAAACCAACAGCTTCCCGCTGCGCTTTGCAGGCGAGGTCATCGGCGGCATCGCGTTCGTCCGGGATGTCACCGAGCGAAACCAGGCGCAACGGGAGCTTGCGCGCCACCGCGACCAGCTGGAAGTCCTGGTCGAGCAGCGAACGGCGGATCTGCAATATACCGAGCGCCAGCTCGTCTCGGCCATCAATACGGCGCCTGACGGTTTCGCGGCCTTCGCGGCGGACGGCCGGCTTCTTCTTGCGAACGAGCGCATGCGATCGTTCTGGCGCGACAGCAGCCTCTCGGACGGCGATCTGACGCTCGATTCGATCGTTGCAGCGACCGGCCCCAGCGATGCGGGTTCCGACGTTCCCCTCGCGCCGGTCGCCGATGGCGAGAGCTGGGAACGGCGGCTGACCTCAGGCACCTGGATCCAGGTGAACGTCCATGCGATGCCCGATGGTGCCAAGCTGATGCGCGCGTCCGACATCACGCCCTACAAGCAGGCGACGATCGCGCTCGAAGGCGCCCTGCGGCAGGAGCGGCGGCTCAGCATCTTCTATCGCGACTTCGTTTCGGCGGTGTCCCACCAGTTTCGTACGCCGCTGGCGATCATCGATTCCAGCGTGCAACGGATCATGCGCCGCGGCGATCTGATGGATGCAGCCGAAATCCGCCTCCGGGCCGAGAAGGTGCGCAGCGCCGCCGGTCGTCTCCTGCAGCTCGTAGAAAGCACGCTCAATTCCGCCAAGCTCGACGCCGGACGTTTCGATTGGCGACCGCGCGCCTGCGATCTCGCCGAGCTCATTCGGGACGTCTGCGAGCGCCATCAGGAGCTGGCGCCCGAGCGCAAGTTCCAGATTCGCATCGGACCGCTGCCGCAGGTGCACTGCGATCCCATTCTCATCGATCAGGCGATCGGCAATCTCATTTCGAACGCGGTCAAATATTCCCCGAACGACACGAGTATCGAGGTGGAAGCGACGACCGGCGGCGACTCAGTCCGCATCGCCGTGCGGGACCATGGCGTCGGCATTGCCGCCGACGAGGTGCCGCGGCTTTTTGAGCGCTTTTTCCGCGCGCGAACCGCCGAGGGTGTGGCGGGAACGGGGATAGGGCTCCATCTCGCGCGGCAGATTACGGAGCTGCACGGCGGCGATATCCTGGTCGAAACGGCGGAGGGGCGCGGATCGACCTTCACCCTCACGCTGCCCATCAAGGAAACGGCCGAATTGAGGATGAGCGCATGATCTGCAGTCGTGAGGCCTCGCGGCGGGAGCGCCCGCTCATACTGCTCGTCGAGGACGAGGACGACTTGCGATCGGATCTGGTGGAGGAGTTGCAAGCCGCCCATTATCGGGTGATCGAGGCAGCCGATGGACAGGAAGCGCTCGCCATCCTCGACTGCGAGCGTCCCGATCTCATTCTGTGCGACATCACCATGCCCTGTCTCGGCGGCTATGAGGTGCTGGCGGACCTGCGTCAGAAGCGGCCGCACCTCGCCGAGGTGCCGTTCATCTTCTTGACGGCGCTCGCCGACCGCCGCGACGTCATCCAAGGCAAGCGGGCGGGCGCCGACGATTATCTCGTCAAGCCCATCGATTTCGACGTGCTTCTCGCAACGATCCAGGCGCGGCTCGACCAAGTGATGCGCATGCGCAGCCAGGCGGAAAGCGACAAGACTGCGCTTCTGGAACTCGCTGCCCGTCGGGCGAGCGAGGTTTTCGGCCAGATGGCCGAAACGCTCAATCGGCTCGCGGCCGGCGTCATCCTGCTCGACAGCACCGAGCGGATCGTCTTCGTCAATGCGGTCGCGCGCCAGATCCTGGACGAGGACGATGGTCTCGCCATGTCGCCGGGCGGCCTGCGCGGCAGCTTCCTGCAGGAAAGCCAGGCCATCAAGCAACTCCTCAAATGCATCGACGAGCCCGGGGCCGGCGAAGGCCGAGCCCGTGGCTTGGCCCTGCGCCGCCCGTCGGGGCGCCGCCCGCTGCTCTTGTTCGCTTGTGCCCTCACGAGCGAGCGCCCACGGGATCCGACGCAGCCGACCTTCGCCGTTTTCGTCACCGATCCCGAGCAGCGGCCGCGCTGGCGCGAGGATCTCGCCCGCGACCTCTATGGTCTGACGGCGGCCGAGGCACGTGTGGCGCTCTCCCTCGCCGAGGGCAAGCGGCTCGACGAGATTGCCGAGGATTTCGGCGTCGCCCAGACGACGATCACCTTCCATCTGCGCAATCTCTTCGCGAAAACGCAGACGAGCCGTCAGGCCGACTTGATCGCGCTCTTTCTCATCAGCCCGATCGCCTTCGATCAGCCGGAGCGGTGATTGGGGAGCCTCAGCTTTTCAGCCGATATCCGGTCTGGAAAATCCAGCCGAGGATAGCCAGGCATAGGGCGAGGAAAACGAGGGTCATGCCGACGCTGATCCCCACATGCACATCGGAGATGCCGTAGAAGCTCCAGCGAAAGCCGCTGATCAGATAAACGACCGGGTTGAACAGCGCGATTGTCTGCCAGAACGGCGGCAGCATGTTGATGGAATAGAAGCTGCCGCCGAGAAAGGTGAGCGGCGTGACGATCAGCAGCGGCACCAGCTGCAGCTTCTCGAAGCCGTCGGCCCAGATGCCGATAATGAAGCCGAACAGGCTGAAGGTGATCGCGGTCAGGACGAGGAAAAAGAGCATCCATACGGGATGCTCGATCCTGAGCGGCACGAAGAGCGCCGCCGTCGCCAGAATGATCAGGCCGAGAATGACGGATTTGGTCGCGGCCGCGCCGACATAGCTCACCACGATCTCGAAGGCTGACACGGGCGCCGACAGCACTTCGTAGATCGTGCCTACGAATTTCGGGAAATAGATCGCGAAGGACGCGTTGGAGATGCTCTGCGTCAGGAGCGACAGCATGATGAGCCCGGGCACGATGAAGGCGCCGTAGCTCACCCCCTCGATCTGCTGCATGCGATGACCGATCGCCGCGCCGAACACCACGAAATAGAGCGATGTGGAGATGACCGGTGCGATGATCGACTGCAACAGCGTCCGCCAGGCGCGCGCCATCTCGAAGGCATAGATCGCGCGGATCGCGTGGATATTCATGCCCCGTCCCTCACCAGGCTGACGAAGATTTCCTCCAGCGAGCTCTGGGTCGTCTGCAGGTCCTTGAACCGGATGCCGGCCGCGTTGAGATCGTGGAGCAGCGCGGTTATTCCCGTCCGCTCGCCCTGGGTGTCGTAGCTATAGACGAGCTCGTGGCCGTCATTGGCGAGTTCGAGCCCATAGGCGGACAGACCCTCGGGAAGACGCTCCAGCCTGGCCTGCAGGATGAGCGTGAGGCGTTTGCGGCCGAGCTTGCGCATGAGCTCCGCCTTCTCCTCGACCAGGATGATCTCGCCCTTGTTGATCACCCCGATCCTGTCGGCCATCTCCTCGGCTTCCTCGATGTAATGCGTCGTGAGAATGATGGTGACGCCGTTCGCACGCAGCGCCCGCACCACGTTCCACATGTCGCGCCTGAGCTCCACGTCGACACCGGCGGTCGGCTCGTCGAGGAAGAGGATCGCAGGCTCGTGCGCCAAGGCCTTGGCGATCATGACGCGCCGCTTCATGCCGCCGGAGAGCGTCCGGATCGGGCTGTCGCGTTTGTCCCAGAGCGCGAGGTCCTTGAGCACCTTTTCGATATAGGCGGGATTGGGCGGCCTGCCGAACAGCCCGCGGCTGAAGTTAGCCGTCTTCCAAACCGTCTCGAAGGCATCGGTCGTCAGCTCCTGCGGGACGAGCCCGATCTTGGAGCGTGCCGCGCGGTAATAGGTCGAGATGTCCTGACCGTCGGCGAGCACCGTTCCTTCCGAAGGCCGAACGATGCCGCAGATGATGCTGATGAGCGTCGTCTTACCCGCACCATTAGGGCCGAGCAGCGCAAAGATCTCGCCGCGGCGGATCTCCAGATCGATGCGCTTCAGCGCCTGGAATCCCGAGGCATAGGTCTTGGACAGATTTGAGACGGAGATGGCGGGCTGCATGGGACAAGGGCCGGAGCGGGAGGGCACGAGGCGGTCCGAGCCGCCCTGCACGGGGTGCCTCCCGTTACACGAAACATCGTTATGATCAAGCGTTTCGCCCGCAGAATCGGGCGCATCCCGCGCCGCGCCGTCAGGCAGAGGCGGCTTGCTTGGGCTTGGAAGCGACCGGCTCCAGGGCTTCGGCGACTGCCTGGTCGACACGTTCGAGCCAGACGAATTCGAGGCGTTCACGCGCATCCTCCGGAATTTCCTCGAAGTCCCGCCGGTTGCGGGCGGGCAGGAGAACGCGCGTCAGCCCCGCGCGGGCGGCGGCAACCACCTTCTCCTTGATGCCGCCGACCGGCAGCACCAAGCCGCGTAGACTGATTTCACCCGTCATCGCTGTGTCGTTGCGCACAGTCCGGCCCGTGAGGGCGGAGACGAGGGCGACGAACATGGCGACGCCGGCGCTTGGGCCATCCTTCGGTGTGGCGCCTGCCGGAACGTGAATATGAATGTCGTTCTTTTCGAAAAGCACGGGATCGATGTTCAGGTCGGCCGCCCGGCTCTTCACGAGGCTCAGTGCCGCTTGCGCGCTCTCGCGCATCACCTCGCCGAGCTGGCCCGTGAGAATGAGCCGGGCGCTGCCCGGCGTGCGCGTCGCCTCGATGAAAAGAATGTCGCCGCCGACAGGCGTCCAGGCGAGACCGGTCGCAACGCCCGGCACGCTGACGCGCATCGCCACCTCGTCCTCGAAGCGCGGCGGTCCGAGCAATTCGCCGACGTTGTCCACGCCGACATGGGCCTTCTCCGCGCTGCCCTCGGCGATGCCGACGGCGATGTGGCGCAACGCCCGACCGATCTCCCGTTCGAGACTGCGCACCCCCGCCTCACGTGTGTAGCTGCGGATGATCGCCATGAGCGCGGCATCGTCGATCTCGGCCTGGTCGGGCTTGAGCCCGTTAGCCTCCAGCTGGCGGCGCACGAGATAGCGGCGGGCGATCTGAAGCTTCTCCGAATCGGTATAGCCGGCGAGGCTGATGATCTCCATGCGGTCGCGCAGCGGACCGGGAATGGTGTCGAGCATATTGGCGGTTGCGATGAACACCACCCGCGACAGGTCGAAGGGCACGCCAAGATAATTGTCGCGGAAGGTCGAATTCTGCTCGGGATCGAGCACTTCGAGCATTGCCGATGACGGGTCGCCCTGGATGCCGGCGCCCATCTTGTCGATTTCGTCGAGCATCAGCACGCAACTGCGCGAGCCGGCCTTGCGGATCGCCTGGATAATATTGCCGGGGAGCGCCCCGACATAGGTGCGCCGGTGGCCGCGGATTTCCGCCTCGTCATGCACGCCGCCGAGGCTCACGCGACCGAAGGCTCGCCCCATAGCGCGGGCGATGGACTGGCCGAGCGAGGTCTTGCCGACACCCGGCGGACCGACGAAGCAGAGAATCGGCGCCTTGCTTTCGGGCGCGAGCTTGCGCACGGCCAGATATTCGATGATGCGCGTCTTGATCTTGTCGAGGCCAAAATGGTCCTCGTCGAGGATGCGGCGGGCCTCGGCAATGTCGATCGGCGCGTCCTCGCCAAGCCCCCAGGGCAGCTCGATGAGCCAATCGAGATAGGTGCGGATCATGCCGTATTCGGCCGAGGCGTCGGGCATCCGTTCGAGCCGGCGCAGCTCCTTGCGCGCCGCCTGCTCGACCTCCTGAGGCATATTCGCTTTCGCGATCGCCTCGTTGAGCTCGGTCATCTCCTGCGCCTTGCCGTCGCCTTCGCCGAGCTGGCGCTGGATCGCCGCCATCTGCTCGCGCAGCAGCACCTCGCGCTGGCGCTCGTCGAGGGAGGCCTTGGTCTGGCGGCCGATTTCCTGGGAGAGCCTGAGCACTTCGAGCCGCTGGGCGAGAATGCGGGCGACCTTGCCCATGCGCGCACGGAGATCGATCGTCTCCAGAATGTCCTGCTTCTCGTCGGGCGAGGCGTCGATATAGGCGGCGACCAGATCCGTCAGCGCCGCTGGCGACGTCGCGCTGGTCACGGCGGCAACGAGGTCCTGCGGGGCCTGCGGCAGGAGCTGCAGGGCCTCGGTGGCCTGCCCCTGCAGATGGACGAAACGAGCCTCGATGTCGCGCGATTGATCCTCCGGCTCGTCGATGCGCCGGATGCGGGCGGCGATGAACGGCTGTTCCCGAACGAATTCCTCGACGTAGAAGCGCCCTTCGCCCTGGCAGATGAGATGGTGGGAGCCGTCCGGCGCCGTGACGTAGCGCAGGACATTGGCGACGACACCCATCCGATGGAGATTGAGCGGTGACGCTTCGGCCTCCTCCGGACCGCGCTGCATGAGGACGCCGATCTGCCGCCCCAGACGCACCGCCTGCTGGGCGGCGGCGATCGATCCGGGCCGGCCGATCACCACCGGCATCACCACCCCGGGGAAGAGCACGAAATTGCGCACCGGCACGATGATGAGCGCGTCGGCGGCAAGCTCGACGGCCCTATCGCCGCCGTTGCCGGCTGGCGCGCCCCCGGACTCCGCCGCAAAAAGAGGCTCGCGATGATGTGACATGGCGCTCGGCATGGCAAAGGCCCCGATCAGACGATCTTACGTAAGACGATGAGGAGACAGCCGTTGACCATGGTCGGCGGCGCCACCTCGTAACGGCCGGCAGGCAGCGGCAGTTGCCGCTCGAAATGCCCCTGCGGCAGTTCGAGGCGGTGGATCACGGCGGTCCGGAGTTCAGGGGGCAGCACCCGCTCGCCGGCGATCATGAGCACGCCGTCGTTGATCGTGACCTTGATCCTCGCGGGATCGACGCCGGGAAGGGCAGCGAGCACCAGCAGCTCGTCCTCGGTTTCCAGCACGTCAAGCGGCGGTTCCCAGCGGGGCGTGCGGGCCTGGCCCGGCGCGGGCCGGAACATCTGGCGTTGCATCCGCTCGGCGCGAACGAGCATCTCGACAGCATCGGACCACATCCAGGCCCGTGGGTCCCGGTTCTTCATGCCTACCTCCGTGGCGAGCCGCAACGCACCACGCCAGTTAATGTGGGAAGAAAGGTGCTGGCAAACCAGAATATAGAGTGGACATCCCGATACGGGAGCCCTCCGCACGGAAGACTGCGTCGGCTCCACGGCACGCTCAGCCTCCGGGTCCAAATTTTGTGCAGTGCCGCATTCTGTTTGCACCGCGGCATCTTGCCACGATGACACCACAATAATTTCGGAATGAAACTCGGGAGTTCAATTATGGCGGCGATCCTGCGCGGCCAAAAATGATCGCCCTGACGGTACTGCTGGACCGGCAGTGTGATCGGAATGAAGGCGTCATGAAGGCGGATGTGACGACACCCGATGGACTTGGAAGCGCGGATGCGCGCCCTGCCGGGCTGCGCGGCATGCAGGCGCGACGGCGCAAGCGCATTCTGGATGCCGCGGACGAGCTTTTCGCCCGCCAAGCCTATGCCGACGTCCAAATGGACGACCTGGCCCAGCGCGCCAAGGTGGCGAAGCCGACGATCTACCGCTACTTCGCCTCCAAAGAGGAGCTGTTCCTCGAGACGATCGCCGGCGTGCTGACGGGGGTGCAGGAGAAGCTCGAGGGGCTGGCTGCCGCCAATGAGGACCCCTCCGCCGTTCTCGAGGATGCCATCGTCGTGCTGATGGAGGCCTTCGGCCGCTGCGCGGCAGCGCTGAATGCGCTCGAGGGGACGGACCCGAGCCTCGGCTCACGTGGTCGCCGGACCATGCGGCAGCGCATCTCGGCTTTGCGGGGGGTGGTCGCCGGCATCGTCGAGCGCGGCGCCGCAGCGGGGCGCTTTGCGCCCCTCGATGCGGAAATCGCCGCCATCGTGATCCTCGGTGCGGCGCGGCTCGGTGCCGTCAGGATCGACGCCAGTCGCCGGCGCGCCGGCGCAAGCGCCATTGCCGACATGTTGATTCATGGCCTCGGAGCGCGTCCGGACGCGGTGGTCGCGTCGGCTGACCCGAGCCTCAGGAAATGGGCGAAGCGATGAGGAAGGGCCTACTTCTGGCAGGCATGGTGATCGCCCTCGGCGGCGCCGGTGCGGGGCTCCTGCAATGGAGAGCGGCCGCCGACACGCCCGCGAAGACGCAAGCTCCGGCTCAGCCGCGGGCCGTCCCGGTGGTGACCCGCGAGGCCGTGGAGGGCGACTTCCCGATCCGCCGGCGCACCATCGGGCGGATCGAATCGCCCGCAACCGTCGTGATCAAGGCCCGGATCGACAGCAAGGTCGTTGCGCAGAAGGTCACGGACGGCCAGATGGTGAAAGCCGGCGACGTGCTCTTCACCCTCGACGATGCCGAAATCCGCGCGGCCATCGCGCGCGACCAGGCCTTGATCGACAAGGACCAGGCGGTGCTCGCCCAGGCCTCCGCCGACCTCGAGCGCATGCAGGCGCTGGTTGGCAAGAACGCCGTGTCGCGCGCCCAGGTCGATCAGGCGGTCGCGACGGCGAAGTCGGCCGAGGCAACCCTTGCAGGCGACAAGGCGAGCCTCTCGACCGACCAGCTGAAGCTCGGCTACACGGTATTGACCGCGCCGATCGACGGCCGTATCGGCGCCGTGCGGGTCTCGCCGGGCAATCTCGTCAAGGCGAACGACGACGCCTCCAGCCTCGTGACCATCACCCAGATGGATCCGGTCCGCGTGGTCTTCACCTTGCCGGAGCGGGATTTCCCCGCCCTGCAGGCAGCGGCCGGCCAGCCGGTGGCTGCACCGGTGCGCGTTTTCCGTCCGGGTAGCCAGGACGTTCTGGCGAGCGGCAAGCTCGACTTCATCGATTCCACCGTCGATGCGACCTCCGGAACCATCATGGCGAAGGCTACCCTCGCCAATGCCGACCTGAAGCTCTGGCCCGGCCAATATCTCGATGTGGAAATCGATCTCTCGACCATGCCGAACGTGGTGAGCGTGCCGACCGTGGCCGTGCAGCAGGGACAGGACGGGCCTTACGTCTTCGTCGTGAAGCCGGACGAGACGGTCGCGGTGGCGAACATAACGACGATCGGCACCATCGGCGAGACCACCGGTCTCTCGGCCGGTGTTTCCGCCGGCCAGCGGGTGGTGACCGAGGGGCAATTGCAGCTCACGAACGGCGTCAAAGTGCGCGAAGCGACCAAGAGCGACGCCGGGAGCCAAGCCAAGAGCTAAATCCGGACAGGACCACCGCTCGCGAGCACGCCATCAGGATCAAGCGCGATGAATATTTCTGAATATTGCATTCGCCACCCCGTCGCGACGATCCTCTTGTCGGTCGCGCTCGTCGTCGTCGGCGTCTTCGCCTATGGCTATCTGCCGGTCGCGGCGCTGCCGCGGACCGACTTCCCCGTCATCAATGTGTCGGCGCAGCTGCCCGGCGCCTCGCCCGACACCATGGCGACATCGGTCGCCACACCGCTCATCAAACAGTTCGCGACCATCGACGGCATCGACACGATTTCCTCGACGAGCGCTCTCGGCTCGACCTCGATCGCCATTCAGTTCAATCTCGACAAGGACATCGATGTCGCCGCGGCGGATGTTCAGGCGGCCATCACGCGCACGCAACGCCAGCTGCCCGACGACATGACGACCCCGCCGAGCTACCGCAAGGTCAATCCGGCGGATGCGCCCGTGCTGCTGCTTGCGCTGACGAGCGATCTCGCCCCGATGTCGGAGCTCGACGCCTTCGCCCAGCAGGTGATCTCGCCGTCGCTGTCGACCATCGAAGGCGTGGCGCAGGTGCTCGTCTTCGGCAGCCAGAAGTATGCCGTGCGGATCCAGATCGATCCCGGCGCGCTCGCGTCCCGCGGCATCGGCGTCGACGAGCTCCAGACGGCGGTCACCGCAGCCAATGCCAATACGCCGGTCGGCACGCTGCAGAACCGCAACCAGAGCCTCACCATTCAGGCCAATACGCAGCTCGACAACGCCGCCCAGTTCGCCGACATCATCATTGCCACCCGCAACGGCAAGCCCGTGCGGCTCGGCGATGTGGCGCGGGTGATCGATTCCGTCGAGAACGATCAGACGCAGAGCCACTACAACGGCCAGCGCTCGATCGTTCTCGCCGTCCAGCGTCAGCCAGCGGCCAATACGGTCGATGTGGTCGACAAGGTGAAGGCGATGCTGCCCGTCTTCCAGGCGCAGCTGCCGCCCTCGGCCTCCATTCACGTCCTCAACGACCGCTCGAGCTCGATCCGTGAAGCCGTGCGCGACGTGCAATACACGCTCGGCCTCACCATCGCGCTCGTCATTCTCGTCATCTTCGTCTTCCTGCGGCGGCTGACGGCGACCTTCATTCCGAGCATCGCGGTGCCGATCTCGATCATCGCGACCTTGGCCGCGATGTATGCCTTCTCCTTCTCGATCGACAATATCTCGCTGCTCGGGCTTACGCTCGCCGTCGGCCTCGTGGTGGACGATGCGATCGTCATGCTGGAGAACATCGTCCGGCATATGGAGGAGGAGGGACTATCCGCCTTCGATGCGGCGCTGCGCGGCAGCCGCGAGATCGGCTTCACGATCGTGTCCATCACCATGTCGCTAGTCGCGGTGTTCATTCCCGTGCTGCTCATGGGCGGTGTCGTCGGGCGGGTGTTCAACGAATTCGCGGTGGTCGTCACGTCGTCCCTCGTCGCCTCCGCCTTCGTCTCCTTGACGTTGACGCCGATGCTGTGCTCGCGCGTTCTGCGCATCCCGAAGCACGGCACACCGCCCAGCCTGTTCGACCGCATTCTGGAGGCGCCCTTCGCCGCCATGCTCAAGGGCTATGACGCGGTGCTGCGTCTGTGCCTCAAGGCGCAGCCCGTGGTCTTTCTCGTTTTCCTCGCGACGGTAGCGGCGACCGTCTATCTCTTCATGACCATTCCGAAGGGCTTCTTCCCGCAGGAGGACATCGGCCAGCTGCAGGTTTCGACGGAGGCGCGCCAGGACATTTCCTTCGACGGCATGAAGCTGCTGCAGGCCAAGGTCGAGGATGTCTTCCGCAAGTCGCCCTATGTGACCGACGTCGCCTCGATCGTCGGGGCCACCGGCGGGGGCGGCGCCCAAGGGTTGAATTCCGGCCGCATGTTCGTGGAGTTGAAGCCGAAGGATCAGCGCCCGGCCATGAACGTGGTGCTGCGCGACCTCAGGCGCCAGCTCGTCACCATCGCCGGCATCAACACCTATATGGTGCCGGTGCAAAATCTTCGGATCGGCGGGCGCTCGTCGAAGAGCCAGTATCAGTTCGTGATGCAGGGCCTCAACCAGCAGGAGCTCTATGCCTGGTCGCAGAAGATGGCGGATGCCATGAGCCGCGACCCGACCTTCACCGACGTGACGACGGATCTGCAGAACAGCGCCCTGCAAGCGACCCTCGTCATCGACCGTGACAAGGCGCGCAGCCTCGGGATTTCCGCGGACCAGTTGCGCTCCACGCTCTATTCGGGCTTCGGCACGCGGCAGATCTCGACGATCTACACGACGAGCGACAGCTATGAGGTGATCATCGAGTTCGATCCGCGCATTCCCTGGAACGCGCAGCGCCTCGACCAGATCTATGTGCATTCGGAGAACGGCGGGCTCATTCCGCTCTCGACGATCGCCCATGTCGAGCGCACGGCAGGCCCGCTGACCGTCAACCAGCTCGGACAGCTGCCAGCGGTGACCGTCTCCTTCAATCTCCCGGCCGGCGTTGCCCTCGGCCAGGCGACGGACCGCATCGACGCGCTGAAGGCGGAGATCGGCGTGCCGGTCACCATCTCCTCGAGCTATTCCGGCACAGCACGCACCTTCCAGCAGTCACTCGGCAACCAGAACCTGCTGCTGCTGGCGGCGGTGATCACGATCTATATCGTGCTCGGCATCCTCTACGAGAGCTTCGTCCATCCGCTCACCATTCTCACCGGATTGCCGGCAGCGGTGGTGGGAGCGCTCGGTTCGCTCAAGCTTCTCGGCATGGATCTGAGCCTGATTGCCATCATCGGCGTGCTGATGCTGATCGGCATCGTCAAGAAGAATGCGATCATGATGATCGATGTGGGGCTCGCCCTGCAGCGCGAGGGCATGCCGGCGCGGGAAGCGATCTACAAGGCCTGCCTGATGCGCTTCCGGCCGATCATGATGACGACCTTCGCAGCCCTCATGGGCACGCTGCCGATCGCGCTCGGCGCCGGTGCGAGCTCCGAGCTCAGGCAGCCGCTCGGTGTTGCGGTGGTCGGCGGCCTTATCGTCTCGCAGGTGCTGACGCTCTTCATCACGCCCGTGCTGTTCCTCTACATGGACCGGCTGTCGAACGCCCTGCTCGCGATCCCCAGCCTCTTCAGGCGCCGGCCTCGCGAGGAACGGGACAAAGCGGCTGAGGTCCCGGAAGGCCTGCCGCATCCCGCGGAATAGTAGTCAGGTTTCGCGGACTTCCCACGAAAGCCGGACAGCATCGCGCCTGTGCTGCCCCATCCCTGTGAAGGGCGGGCGCGCGTGCGCATCCATCGGCCGCGAAAAACCGCGCCGGCAGTCGCTGCCGGCCGCGCGCTTCCCGCCGTTCGCCCCGCTCGCCCTGACCAGCCGCCAAGTCCCTGACGGGCTTTGGCCGGGACCTCGTCCATGGTCGTGATCGCCTGCAGGACCATCTGGATCAGCGGTGCTTTGGTGAAGCAAAATCCTGTCTAGATCCGCCGTGTTCGCACGGCCTCACAGCCATCGCCAATAAATTAGCCAACTCACCAAGAAACCAGATCAAAAGCCGAAGGTCAGTTTGCGCGCACGCGCGTAGATCGGGGACATAATTTGGCCATGAGCCAACTTGTCGCAGGTGCGGATCGCACCGCCTGCACGGCCGCGTTCCCGCCGCGGCTTGCTAACGCCGCGACGGTCACTTGTGATTGGAAGATTAAACATTTTTGCTCGCGCCTGCAGGTCGGATAGGCACCAAAGCCGCTCAGTAGTTTGGGCGAACTCCTGATTCAAAAGAGCGTGTTTGAGAGATTTCTCGAAATTTAACTTGACGATATGTGGTATCCTGCAACTAATAGATACTGGCTGTTGACACAAGTTCCAGCTCATCAAGAGACAAACTCTGTGACCGTTTCGTCGGTGACGGTCGCGTGCGACCTAACGACAGGTCAATACCAACATCCCTCGTTAACGATCTGGAGTTTAACATGATTTCGACCTGGACAGGTGAAGTAGATGCCAAACTCGAAGCGGGTCAACGTACCAGCTTTATGGTTAACAAAGGCGATATTCTCCACGCCGTGGCGACGGGGTGGGTGAGCTACAATTCCGGTGCCACCACGGTCGGACCTCAAGGGGACAAGAACCATCCCAAGACGGGCCTCATCTGCCAGGAGGCTTTCGCCGCAGCGTTACTCGGCAAGATCGGCGACCACATCTTCCCAGTGAATACAGGGCTTTATCGCTGGCCCGCCCCTATGAGCGGCGAACTCATCTTTTTGGTCAATGACCAGCCCGGCATGTATGGTGACAATTCCGGCTCGTTCACCGTACAGGTTGGCAAAGAACCCTTTGGGTAAAGTGACAACGGCCAGAAACAACTAAGCTGCTGGCACCAATATATCGTCGATGATGCGTGCATTCGCGTGGCGACAGCCGCGTACGGCAGCTTATTGTCTGGTTAAAATTCAACATGTTGATCCAATGTAGCTCGTGCAACAGCTCGAGCTACGTCGGAATGCCTGCGAACGCTTCCAGCCTAAGAACAATACCTGAGCATTCCCCCCCTCAAGTTTTGGAGATATTCTCATGGCTAGTGAAACAGGCGCAGCCCCCGGAGTTACGCACGACCAGCTCTATCAGCTTCTGCAAAACGCGGCCAATGATGCAATGGCTGTGATCAACTCGGGGCCCGGTGCTGTGGCTCCGCGGATGACCCAGTATCTCGTTTCTCAGCTTGATCCCAAAATGCCGCCAAACTACGAGGTGTTCTTGACGGTTACCGGGCATAGCGGTCCATCCTCATGGTCTTGGGGCAAAGGCGAGAAAATGTTCGCCGGGACTGCGTTCTGGATGGGCGACGCCGGAGTGCTTCCGGGCATCGGCGCGACCTACGGTGTATGTTGCACCGTTATGTGGGGTGCGGCCTCCCAACCCCAGCCGGAACCGTCGCCGACCGGCGATCTCAAGCTTCCGCCCCACACCAAGGTCGGCGTGACGGCGCTCGTCAACTCCAGCGCCGAACAGTTCATCACGATTTCGGTCGACGGCTCGCCCGTGGCCAAATTCAAAGGTCCCGGCACCCAGGATAAAAACCTGCTCACGCAGATCTTCGATACGGGCTCTGGCAATGTGAGCGTCGACGTCGAAGCAAATGGGAAAAAATCGGCACTGGTAAACGGCAGCTACGCGCTCAAAGGCAACAATTTCGCTTATGTACTGTCGGAAGATGGCACCGATAACGATTACAACGACGTTATCCTCATGTTCAATTGGCCGCTGGGGTGAGTTAAGCGCCTGCTCGGAGAAAAAGCGAAGCCGACCGGTCGTCGTTCGACCGGTCGGTATTCTGGGTGAGAGAGCGCCGGTCGGACTTCAGAGTTTTCCTTCCGAAAGCGCTTTAGATGCGCTTGACCGGCATACAGGCGGCGATAAAGGATCTAATATGGCCGGCCAGTTCCGCTCTCGCCCAGGCGGGTGTCAGGCTGTGGTCGGCATCGGCGATGAAGCGTACACCGAAGCCCGGATAGCGGTTGAGCCCCTCGCCGGCCGGGCCGAAATGAGCCGTCAGCGCCTCGATGCCGGGGTCGTCGCGGCTGTAGACGAGGAGCCCTTTCGCCCCTCGCCGGCTCAGATCCGCAAACCAGCGCCTGATGCGGTCGGTCTCGGTTTCGCGGCCGGACAGGCGACCGGCGATGACGCTCAGCTTTTTCGTGCAGCGTTCGGCCTCGCGCGTCAGGAGCCCGACGAAGACATGCAGAGCGTCGATCTTGCCGGTGAAGAGCTGACGCCAAGTCTCGCGCTCGAAAAGGCGGCGCCGGTAAAAGGCGGTGGCGCGAACGATGCGGCGGTTGACCACATCGAGCGACGTGCCGGGCTTCCAGATGAAATTGTAGAGATTGACCGCGATGAAGCCGATGAGGCGCGTGTCGCGCACCGTGGCATGGAGGCTGAGATAGCCGCCGGCGCATAGCCCCATGGCAATAAAGGGCCCGAGCCCTTCGGCTTGCAGCCAATCGAGCGCCGCTGTCATGTCGCGGAACGGCCACTCGCTGTAGAGCATCTCGCCCTGGCGATTCGGATCGGCCGGGCTGTCGCCGAGCCCGGCGCAATCGAAGCGAAAGGATGTGATGCCCTCACCGGCCAGTTGCCGGGCGAGCTCGACCGTTCCGCGCGCCCAACCGAAGCGGGGATTGCGGCCGCCATTGGCGATGACGAGCACAGGGCTCGCCGGCAGCGGCTCCGCCGGCCGGCAGATCACGCCGACCAGATCCGTCGGCCCGAACCGCACGACCCTCTCGCGAAAATGCGCGGTTGCGAGCTCCGCGGGCCCTGCGGTGATCGCGCAGGCGGGGCTGTCCGGCGCGTCCTCCGTGACCCAGCGCGCGATCCGTGGCCAGACAGGCGGCACCTTGGCGGTCGTCGGATCCGACAGCATGGCGTCGTAGCCGATCAGCGCATCGGTCTCGACCCGTGCGCCGAGATGGCGCAGCCGGTCCTGCAGGCGCCGGTCGCCGACTTGCAGCGGCGCCTCCGCGACGAGCACCCGCGGCGCCGCCAGCTTGGCCGATTGCAGCGTATCGATGCTCTTCAAGTCATCCAGCATGGCGCCGGTAAGGACCAAACCGCCGACCTCGAGGCCGTCGGCCTCGTCGCTTCCCTTCTGAGTGGCGGTGGCGCGCGCCATGAGCCGGGACTGCATCTTAAGCTCGCGTAGATAGGCCTTGCCCGAGAGAACCGGCGCGAGGAGCACGAGGCGGACGATATGTTCCCGCTCTTCGGCGACGGCGAGCGCGAGTGCAGCGCCGAGGCGCAGGCCGACGAGCACGATTTCGCTCACCCCGGTTTGTGCCTTCAAGGTCGCGATGGCGGCGATGATGCTGTCCTTGTAAGCGTCGAGGCTCTGCGCCTCCGGATCGAGCGAGTCGCCCGCACCGGGATAATCGAAGCGCAAGGTCGGGCATCCCCAGAGGGCGATTTCCTCGGCGAGTTCGTACCAGCTGCGATAGGCGCAGAGCCCCTCATAACCGGTCGCGCCGCACAGCACGACGCCGCGCCGGCCCTTCGGCGTTCCGCGCGCCTCGTGCAGCCAGCCAAGGCAACCGCCGAAAGTGACCGGGATCATGGCGGCGCTCCATAGCGGACCGCGCCGATGGCGTTGACGGCAGCGATCATGCCCGCCGGCTGGGCGTCGCGGCCCGGCTGCCGCGGCCGGAGCCGAATGCGTCGCGCATCACCCGGCGCCAGGTGGAACCAGTTGTCCTCGGGCTGGAAATGCGGGTCCTGGAGATGAACCGACTGCGCCAGCCGGTCGGTTTCGAGAGCGAGGAACCAGCCCTCCCCGTCACGTGCGAGGTCGGCGCGGATCCCGATGACATGGCGATCGGCCTTGCGGCCGAGCGGGAAATGGAACGCCTCCGCGACGAGCGCACCGGTTGCCCTGTCGGTGAGGCGCGCCACCGTGACATCGTGCGACGGCGGGCCGAACCGATAGCAATAGGTGGTGTCGAAGAAGGCACCGAACAGCGTGGTCGCCTTGATCTCCTCGCCGCTGCGGGGGGCGAGCGTCAATTCGCGTCGGCCCGTGACAACCGGAACGGCACCGTCGCGCAGGCATGTCAGCGTCAGCGCGAGGTCCTTAGCCTGAGCCGTCTCGTTGAGGACATGCACGGCAAGGCCGTTGACGCCCTCGTCGGTCAGCGTGATCTGCACGGGCCGGAAGGCGCGCTTGAGCGCCCAGTAAGCCGGCTTTGGTTCGCCCGTTGCATCGACCACGCCCCAGCCGGCGCCCGCCCAAGGATCCTTGAAGAGGAAGACCAGCGCGCCCGCCGTCGGTGAGCGTGAGCGACGCCACTCGGCGAAGGTCTCGGCCATCACCTCGCCGGTGACGGCGCGTGACAGGTCGAGATAGCGCGTGGGATCCTCACGGCGCAGCCGGGCAGGATCGACACCGTAGAGCTCGCCCAAATAGTGGTCGCGGACATCCTCGAAATCCCAGGAGGCGCCGCGATCGCGCGGCACGCGTTCCTTCCAGCGGGGGTGATGCACGGCCGGCACCGCGAGCGCGGCATCGAGCGTCGCCTCTTCCGGCACATTGGCGAAGGCGAGACATTCGGCGGCAAAACGCACCTCGGCGCGGCGCGCGTCTGTCAGCGGCCGGCAATAGGCTCCGACACCGTAGTAATGGGTGACGCCAGAATCGGCGACGAAGGGCAGCTCCCCACCGGAGGGCGAATTCTCGATATAGGGCACGTCCGGCCTGAGCGCGGCGACCGCCGCGGGCAGGATCTCCGCCGTGAGCGGGCTCGTCCAGGCGGATGCCGGCAGGCCGAGCATCGCCGCCTGCTGCGCCATCTCGCTGCCACCACTGAGGACCGCGAGCGCCGGCGACATCTGGGTGCGTGTGAGAAACTGCTCGGCCTCCCGGCGGACCGACGCAGCAAAGGCCTCGTCAGCGACCGGATAGTCGAAATTGGCGAACATGAAGTCCTGCCAGACGAGGATGCCGAGCGCATCGCAGAGATCGAAAAAGGCGTCGGACTCGTAGATCGCAAACCCCGGCACGCGCAGCATGTTCATGCCGGCATCGCGCGCCAGCCGAAGATGCGGCTCGTAGTCGGCGCGCGCCCCGCCGAGACCGACGATGTCCGGCGGCGTCCAGCAGGCGCCACGGCAGAACACGGGCTCGCCGTTCACCCGGAGCGCAAAGCCGTGTCCGTCAGCACCATGGTCGATGGCGAGATGTCGGAACCCGACATGGCCGAGATCGATCTCCTCGCCCCCTACCTGCAGCGCAACGGGATAGAGATGCGGCTCGCCATGCGTATGGGGCCACCACGGGTGGACGTTGTCGATCGCGAGGCTCGCCGCGAAACGCTCCGGCCCGACGCGCTGCATGACCGCGGTCGCGCCGCCGCAGCTGAGCGTGACCCGTTCCCCCACGCCGACGCCGGAGAGCGTCACGGTCGCGCGTAACACGCCGGACGAGCCTTCCAGGAAGGCCCGGACCTCCTTCTGCACGACCTGCGCGCCGCCGTCCGGCGTGAAATAGACCGGGCGCCAAGGGCCGACCGCATGCACGGGCGGACACCAGCCGGGCATATGGCCGAGGAGTGTCGTGCGGACATTCCTGAGACCCGGCGGCTGGATCATCGCCGGGCGCCAGCGAGCACGCTTTGCCGGCTTGTTACTGATCTCGTCGAGAGCGGCAAAACGGATAAGGAGGTCATGTTCGCCGGTGAGCACGACCGGAACGGCATGGGCCAGGAACATATTGTCGGAAGCGAGGATCCGCTCGCCATCGATAAAGACCTCGGCGAGGGTCGCGAGCCCCTCGAACTGGAGCACCCCGCGCCCTTCAGCCCTGAAGCGCGCGCGCCACCAGACTTCCCGATCCATCAGGGACATCGGCTCATCGAGCGACCAGCGCCCCGCCTCGCGCAAAGCGGCAGCGCTCGTGCCGGGCGCAATCGCCGCCACCCATTCCGCAGCCGACGGAAGCGCCGCCGGCTCGTGCGCGGTCCCAGCCGGCAGGACCGTCATCTGCCAGACTGAAATCGGAATGGAATGGCGGGATCTATCCATGGCGGCAGCCGATCAAGCCGCCCGTCGCGCGACTTTGCGCGTGGCACCGCGGGCCAGACGAAGCTCGATCGCCTCCATCAGGCGCTCCCAGCTGTCGGCGATGCCCGACAGGGGCGCGTCGAGAGCGGCGAAGTTCCGCCGAGCGACGGCGCGCGCGAGCAGGAACTGCACCATCTTGGCATCGCGAGCAATTTCCGCGGCGACCAAGGCAGCTCCCTCGAAACCCGTCTCGCCCTGTTCGCGCAACCAAGTCAGATGCGCGCCGAGCAGCTCGAAATTGGCGCCGAGCTGCCTCAGCGTGTTGAAGGCATATTTGTGGAAGAACCCCGGCGGGCGAGCGCCGAGCCAGTCGGCATGCTCCGCGAGCCGCTCGCCATAGGCGCGCACCGGATTGGCGAGAGGTCTGCGCGCCATATGGCGGCGGAGATTGATGAGCGCCTTGGCCGCGAGGTCACGACACGGGGCCGCTTCCGCGAATTTCACGAATTCAACGTAAGGCGGCAAACAATCCGCCTGCGCCGGCCGATCGGCACATCCGAACAGCGCCTCGAAATCCACGCCTTCAAGCCGGAAAAAGCCAGCGTTGTGGAAGTAGTCGAGCCGCTTGGCCGCGGCATCGACGGCGTTCACACCGATCGTGGTCTTGGCATGCGTTTGCCGGTAGGAGACGCCTTGCGTATCGGGCAGATGAAAGCCATCGACCTCGATCAGCACGAGCCGCTCACGCCGCAGCTGCTCTTCGATATGGTCGAGCGGCCTGTCGAAGATCGAGAGCTCCTGCACGCGAATGCCGTAGAAGGTCTCCAGGTCTTCTGCAGGAACCTTGAAAAAGGTGAACTGGTCGCCCTCGAAATCCTGCGTCAGCGTGAAGCCGAGCGAGGCTTCCGGCACGAGCCCACGGGAATGCAGCACCTCGATCCAGAGATCGCTGTAGCAATTCGTCTCCGGCCAGTTGCGCTCGGAGGCATGCAGGCGGTGCCGCGCGTAGCGGTCGGGGTCGAGGCCCGGGATGGCGCTGATCATGGCGCCCCCCACAGGGTCTCGCGCACCGCCGCCGGCCAGGCGGCGACATCCGTGCCGTGATGGCGGAAGAGCGCGAGCGCAACCCGTTCGAGGCCGAAGCCCACGCAGGTCGTATGCGCGGTCTCCTCGGCATCGGTGGTGATGCCGCACAGACAGCCGAAATGGTCCTGGTGATAGTTGAAGCTGAGGCAGGCGGTCTTTTTGGCGCTGCTCGTGATGGGCACGAGCATCTCGAATTTCAGCCCCTGGTCGCGCTGGTTATTGGCGAGCATGCGCCCGGCCCGGCCGAAGAAGGGGTCATTCGCCACATCGAGCTCATAGGGCAGCGCGAGCGCCTGCATCAGCTCCTTGCCGCGCTCCATCCAGGTGGCGCGAAATTCGGTGACCTCGGCGGGCGTACCGATGCGCACATATTCGCGCATGCGGAACATCTGCATGCGGGCGGGATCGAGCGACGGCTCGTGGCGGAAGCAGTAGGATTGCAGGTCGAAGAGAAGGCCGCCGGCCGGCAGCGGGCCGCGCCGTGCAACGGTCGGATAGAGCGGATAGCAGGCCGCCGGCGTCAGCACGATATCGGTCGCCTGCTGCTGGCCCGTCCAGTCGCGGCCGTCCGCGATATCCGCGAGGAGATCACGATGGCCTGCCTCGTCGCCCGCGAAGCTGTGCACGGTGCCGGCGAGCTGCGGAAAGCTTTTCAGATAACCGCTCGCCTCGAACTGGCTGCGGCTCATGCCCGGCGGGAACCGGATAACCTCCGGCCGGCCATCCCGGCCAAAGCGCGTCACCAGTTCGTCGAAACGCGCAATCACGTCTTCGAACAGGCCATTCCGGCCATAGAGGCCATCCACGCCCGTTTCGATCAACAGGCCGGCGTCGAACAACGCATCGAGAAACGCGAGCTGGTCGGCCCCCTCCGGCCGGTAAGGCATGTTCATGACTGCACCGTGATTTCTGTTTCGTGCTTGTGGACGAGAAGCATCGTCGCCGTATTGCTGAGGATGCGGTCGTTGCTGATCATGATTTCGGCGGAGAACGCATCGCGCAGATGCCGGCCGAGACTGTAGGGCGTGCCGTTCTTGTATCCGGCGATGCCGCAGATCATCAGCGCTTGCTGCACGATCGCCACGACCATGCGCGAAGCACTGATCTTCAGCGTGTTCATATCGACGGCAAAGCCCATGGCGCTGAGCGCCTCGGGGTCGTCCTTGGCTGCGGCAAAGCGCGCGAGGCCCGCTTCCACATTGGCCTTCATCGTCTGCAGCAGGCTGATCGCCTCGGCGAGACGCGTGGCGCCGGGCGGCGTCGTGCCCGGTCGCTTGCGGGCCTCCTGGCGCACGAAGGCCTGGGCGCGGGCGACCGCATCACCCGCGATGCCGAGCCAGAGCGACGACCAGAGCAGGTGAGAGGACGCCAGCATCGATTGCGCCGCGATATCGGCGAAGGGCTTCGGGACGATCTGTTCGATCGGCGCCTCGGCATGCAGCATGAAGCCTTCGCTGCAGGTGCCGCGCATGCCGAGCGTGTCCCAGCCGGCCGTCTTCTCCAGCCGGTACTGGTCCTGCGTCACCGCGATCAGCACCTGGTCGGAGCCGGCCGCCTCGGCGTCCCGCCGCGCCGTGACGAGGATGGCATCGGCATGGGCGCCGTAGGAAATGACGCTCGCGTCCTTCACCAGCGTGAAGCGGTCGCCATTGCGCTCCACCGCACAGATGCTGTGGCGCAGGTCACCGCCGATGCCGGCTTCCGTCGTCGAGGAGGCGATGAGCAACTGCTCCTGCGCCACCCGGGCCATGAAGCGGCGGTGCCAGGCGCTGTCGCGGCCGTGGTTCACGAGGCTCGCGAGCTTGATGTGGTGCATGGCAAAGACCATCCCGGCCGCCGCGCAGGACTGGCCGAGGATCTGGCACGCCTGGGCGATCTCGGCGAGGCTCGCGCCTTCGCCGCCGAGTTCCACCGGCACCTGCGCGCCGAGCATGCGCGCCGCCCTCATCGCCGCAACCGCTTCATGCGGAAAGCGGGCGTCGCGATCGACCGCATCGGCGTGCAGGGCCGCAACCGTCCGCCCGACTTCGCGGGCCCGGACGGCGAGGGACGGCACTGCGTCCTCATCCGCGGCGAGCGCCTGCACGCTGCACATGGTCATGCCACGGCCTCGGCTGAAAGCGTGCCGACGGCGCGGGTGATGGCGCCGATGCTCGCGAAGGTCCGGCGATTCAGCATCGACTCCGGAAATTCGACGTCGAAGTGATCCTCCAGCGCCAGCATGAGCTGGACGGACGCGAAGGACGACAAGCCGGCCTGATAGAGGTCCGCCTCGTCCGGCAGCGTCGCAACGGGAACGGGCAACTGCCCATGCTGGTCGAGAAGGGTTCTAATCGTCTGCTGTAGGCTCATGGGGGCACCGTCACTTGCGATGGAAGGGGCGGAACTGAGCCGTTCGGAAACGGCTGCCCACCTGCAGCAAGAAGCGAGCCTGCCGGTGCAGACGCAGAAAAGCTCAATGATTTGAGGGGTGTGTCGTCAACTCGTCGCCTGCGAGGCCGCGCTGGCCCGCCGCGCTTGTTTCATTCCGGTACGATGAGGCCGCCCCAGGCTCAGTGACTGTCCCGCTCATCGAGGCTTTGGTAAACGGCCTCGGCGATCGGCAGCAGCTGCTGGCGATCGGACTGCGCGGTCACGGCGAAGCCGAAGCCCTGGTCGAGCCAGGTGAAGGTCGCCGTCTCGCCCTCCTGGCGGAAACGGAAGGCGGTCTGCGTGCCGTCGGCAGCCTGGACATAGACGGTGAGCCGCCGGCCGTCCTCATTCTCGTACATGAGCTGGGCGGCAGCGCCGTCGCGCGCCGAGAGCAGGCGCCCGCCCATCAGGCGAAAGCCGAAGCGGGCAAGATCGGGCGCGCTCAGCGTCCGGCCGAGGCGTTTCGATAACCAGCGCACGAGATGGGCCTCGTTGCTGGCGTCGACCTCGACAGGATGAGCGACCTCGACCGCGAAGGTGCGGTAGGCGGCGACCGCATCGCGCGTCACCACCGCAGGGGCCGCTTCTCGCGGCAGCCTGTCATGCGCTAGCCAGCCACCGCCGCCGCCGGCCGCAAGCAGGAGAACAGCTGCAGCTGCCCGACTGAGCCGGCCCCGCCATGCCGTCCGCCGCGCGGCCCGGATATGGGCGACGCGCAGGCGCGCAGGCACCGGCTCGGCGAATTTCACTGAGAGCGCCTCGCGCAAAAGGTCGCGCTGCCCCCGTTCGGCGGCGATACGCGCCTCGATATCGGGATGGGCGGATACATAGGCCTCGACCATGGTCCGGCGGTCGCCGGCGAGCCGGTCGTCGATGAGGGCCTGGAGGTCGTCTTCGCCGAGCGGAGAGCGGTCCGTCATTTCACTCTCCGCAGCAGGGTCGGCCGCCCGTTCTCGAGGAGGCTGCGCAGGCGCTGCCGCCCCCGCGCGAGACGCGACATGACGGTACCGAGCGGCACGCCCAGAATGCGCGCGGCGTCCTCGTAGGAAAAATCCTCGACGCCGACGAGGAGGAGAACCGACTTCTGCTCCTCCGAGAGCTGATCGAGCGCCACGAGCACGTCGCGCGTCTCGACCTGCGCCTCCTGAGCCGGATTGATGCCGAGGCCTGCCGCATCGTCCAGCCCCACATGGGGCCCGCGGCGGCGCCGGCGGCGGAAGTCGCTGATGTAGAGATTGCGCAGGATGGTGAAGAGCCAGGCCCTGAGATCGCCGTCGCGCCGGCGCAGATACCAGCGCGACAGCGCCCGCTCCAGGCAGTCCTGCACGAGATCGTCCGCCGCATCGTCGTTGCGCACAAGGGCACAGGCGTAGCGCCGCAAGGCCGGAATCTCCGGCTCGAGAAGAGCGTCGATGTCATCCAAGGACGTGGACCATTCGGCTCATGGCGCAAGGCGGACGAAGCTGCATGCTAGCATAAAGGGAGCCGGCCCCTAGCAGGACCGGCCGGCTCGTCAGGGCTGCGCCACATGCCAGGTGTTGTTGGCCACGCCGTCGCCCGTTGCATCGCCGGCCTTCGTGTCCTTCACCCAGGTGTAGAGGGGCTTGCCCTTGTAGGCCCACTGCTTCTTGCCGTCGTCACGCGTGATGACGGTCCAATCGCCGCTCGCCTGAGCATCGGCGCTCGCCATCAGCGGCGGCCAATTGGTGGCGCATTGGCCGTTGCAGACGGACTTGCCGGCCGCATCCTTGTCGAAGGTGTAGAGGGTCATGCCCTTGCTATCGACGAGGGCCATGCCTTTGCTGGTTTCGGCCGTCTTGGCGGGTGCGGTTTGCGCGAAGGCGCCGGTCGCCGCAGAGAGCGCGACGGCGACGAGCGCGGCGCGAAGGAACGGATGTGCCATTGTTCAGTCTCCCACGATCGAGATGATCGCAGCCGAGAGACGCTCTCCCTATGCGAATAGTCCAGCACCGGACGAAAAAAATTCGACAGCAAGAGCCGGAGTGCGGCCGCCCCTTGCGGGGGACTAGAACAAGGGCAACATCACCGAGCACAGGACAACCACCATGAACGCCAAGCTCGATCTGGCGCAGACAGCCAGAACCACGACCGAACGCGACCCGCGCTGGCGGGCGGTCGTCGCACGCGACGGCCGGGCGGACGACAGCTTCGTCTACGCGGTGACCACGACGGGCGTCTTCTGCCGCCCCTCCTGCGCGGCGCGGCTGGCGAAACCGGAGAACGTCCGCTTCTTCCCGACCTGCGAGGCGGCGGAGGCGGCGGGCTTTCGCCCCTGCCTGCGCTGCCGTCCGAAGGAATTGGCGCGCGACCACCGGCAAGCGGCGATCGTCGCCAAGATCTGCCGGATGATCGATGAGGCCGAGGAGCCCCTGCCGCTCGAGGCGCTGGCGCGCGCCGCCGGCATGAGCCCCTTCCACTTCCACCGGATCTTCAAGGCCGTTACGGGCGTGACGCCCAAGGCCTATGCGGACCAGCGGCGTGCCGAGCGCGTGCGGGCCAAGCTCGCCGAGCCGGAGACGAGCGTGACGGCCGCCATCTACGAGGCCGGCTTCAACTCCAACGGACGCTTCTATGCGACTGCGAACGACATGCTCGGCATGAAGCCCACGGACTACCGCGCCGGCGGCGTCAATGCCGAAATCCGCTTCGCCATCGCCGAATGCTCCCTGGGCGCGATCCTCGTCGCCGCGAGCGAGCGCGGCATCTGCGCCATCACCCTCGGCGACAACCCCGATACGCTGGCGCGCGACCTTCAGGATCGCTTCCCGCGCGCCACGCTCATTGGCGGCGATGCGGGTTTCGAGCAGATGGTCGCCGCCGTCATCGGCTTCGTGGAAAAGCCCGGCACGGGGCTCGACCTGCCGCTGGATGTGCGCGGCACCGCCTTCCAGCAGCGGGTCTGGCAGGCGCTGCGCGAAATTCCGGCCGGCAGGACCGCGACCTATGCGGAGATCGCCCGCCGCATCGGCGAGCCGAAGGCCGTCCGCGCCGTGGCCGGCGCCTGCGCAGCCAATGCCATCGCCGTGGCGATCCCCTGTCACCGCGTGGTGCGCACCGACGGCGGCCTTTCGGGCTATCGTTGGGGCGTGGAACGCAAGCGCGCGCTGCTCACCAGGGAGAGCGCGTCGTGAGTGTCGCGCAACCGAAAGCACGCGCCACCGCCCCGTCCGCGGCCGAACGCGTCGCGGGCTATGACTGGACGAGCCTCGCCGCCGAGCTCGACGGCGGCGGCGCGGCCGTCTTGAAAGGGCTGCTCAGCCCGCAGGAATGCCGGGAGATCGCTGCGCTCTATGCGGAGCCGGCGCATTTCCGCAGCCATATCATCATGAGCCGGCACGGCTTCGGCAAAGGCGAATACCGCTATTTCGCCTATCCGCTGCCGGACCTGATCGCGGGCCTGCGCACGGCGCTCTACCCGCGGCTCGCGCCGATCGCCAACGGCTGGAACGCCCGCATGGGGATTGCGACGCGCTACCCCGAGGCGCATGCGGATTTCCTCGACCTCTGTCACGAGGCGGGGCAGCTCAGGCCGACGCCGCTGCTGCTGCAATACGGCGCCGGCGACTATAACTGCCTGCACCAGGACCTCTATGGCGAGCTCGCCTTTCCGCTGCAGGTCGCGATTCTCCTGTCCGAACCGGGCGAGGATTTCACCGGCGGCGAATTCGTGCTCACCGAGCAGCGCCCGCGCATGCAAACGCGCGCCGAAGTCGTGCCGCTCGGCCAAGGTGACGCGGTTGCCTTCGCCGTCCACCACCGGCCGGTCGAAGGCACGCGCGGCAGCTATCGCGTCAATCTGCGCCATGCCGTCAGCCGCCTGCGCTCCGGCCGGCGGCACACGCTCGGCATCATCTTTCACGATGCGAAGTGATCGGGGACCACGACGGCGACACGCCGACCGCGCCCCTCCCCCTGGTGGGGAGGGGTATCGCCTATGAAAGCTTCGTCCCCTCTCCCCGGTGGGGAGAGGGACAGGGTGAGGGGATTTAATATTTAAGATTAGAGGAATTTTCCCCCTCACCCGGCCGCTTCGCGCCCGACCTCTCCCCACTAGGGAGAGGTGAAACGAGCGCCTCGCCGGTTATATGCAATTGCCCTCCCCCTGGTGGGGAGGGGTAAGGGGTGGGGGAAACACTCATTTGCATCGACGGCCCACCCCACCCCGGCTCGCTTTGCTCGCCGACCCTCCCCATCGAGGGGAGCGTCCAAAACGGGCGTCGTGGTGGCCCCTTTCGCGGAAGAAAAGCGAATTCAGAGCCGCGCTTGAACGGATAATCCGCTCTCACCAGCCCACCCGCACCGCGCAAGTAGCTCCATCATCTCCGCCGGCACCGGCGCGTCCGCCAGGATCGCCTGGCGCTTCGGATAGAGCGGCACCGTCACTGAGCGCGCATGCAGCATGAGCCGCAGGCCGGGCGCGGGCTCCGGCCCATAGAGCCTGTCGCCCAGGATCGGCCAGCCCATCGCCGCACAATGCACGCGCAGCTGATGGGTACGACCGGTCACCGGCTCCAGCGCCAGAAAGCTCATGCCTTCGCCGCGCCCCATGACGCGCCAGCGGGTGAGCGCCGGCTGCCCAGCGGGGTCGACCCGCATCTGCCACCCGCGCGGATCGCGGCGGGCGAGCGGCAGCGCGATCTCACCCTCGTCCCCCGCCGGGCCGCCCAAGACGACAGCCCAATAGCGCTTGCTCACCTTGCCTGCGGCGAAGAGCCGCCCCAGGCGCGCCAGCGCCTTGCGATGGCGGCCGAGCACCAGGCAGCCGGAGGTGTCGCGGTCGAGACGATGGGCGAGCTCGGGACGCCGCGGCAGGCCGAAACGGAGCGCGTCGAGTTGGTCGACGAGCGTCGCGCCGCTCTTCACATCCGGATGGACGGCGAGCCCGGCCGGTTTATCGATGACGAGCATCAGCGCGTCGCGGTAGAGAAGGCGGCGCACTATGTCTTGCGAGGAGGGCTCCGGTTCGTCCTGCATGCATCGGCTCACGGCTCAGGTCGTGCCGGGCTAGCGGGTGGCGCGGCCGAGGGCAAGCCCAACCCAAGCCCAACCGAAGTGGAACGGACGCGTTCAATGGCTGACGAGGACAAACCGACGATGCTCGAACGGCTCTTCGGCCGCAGGGCCGAGAAGAAGCCCGAGCAGCCGTCTGCCGAGCCGCCGCCTGTCGAGGAGCCGAAGGTCGAGGCCGAACCGCAGCCCGAAGTGCCTGAGGTGCCTGAGGTGCCGCCGGCCTTGGAGCAGGAGTCTTTGCCGGTCACGCCCGCCGACATCCCCTCAGCCGAGGTGCCCGAGGCGTCCGCGCCCGCCGCCCGGCTGAGCTGGTGGCAGCGCCTGACGGCGGGGTTGAAGCGCACCTCGTCCACGATCGGCACGGGCATCACCGACCTCTTCACCAAGCGCAAGCTCGATGCGACGACCCTCGAGGAGCTGGAAGACATTTTGATCCAGGCCGACCTCGGCCTCGCGATGGCCGAGCGCGTCACCGAGGCGGTCGGTCGTGGCCGTCACGACCGGTCGATCGATCCGGAAGAGGTGAAAGCGGTGCTCGCCCGCGAGGTCGAGGCGGTGCTCGCCCCGGTCGCGAAACCTCTCGTCATCGGCGGCAAGAAGCCCTTCGTCATCCTGATGGTCGGCGTCAACGGCTCGGGCAAGACCACGACCATCGGCAAGCTCGCCGCCAAATTCCGCGCCGAAGGGCGCTCGGTGATGCTGGCGGCGGGCGACACCTTCCGGGCTGCGGCCGTCGAGCAGCTCAAGGTCTGGGGCGCCCGCACGGGCGCGGCGGTCGTCGCGCGCGACCAGGGGGCGGACGCGGCGGGGCTCGCCTTCGACGCCCTGCAAGAGGCCCGCGCCGCCGGCATAGACGTCCTCATCGTCGACACCGCCGGCCGCCTGCAGAACAAGGCGGGGCTCATGGCCGAGCTCGAAAAGATGGTGCGCGTCATGCGCAAGCTCGACCCGGAAGCGCCCCATGCGGTGCTGCTGGTGCTCGACGCCACCACCGGCCAGAATGCGCTGAACCAGGTCGAGATCTTCGGCAAGACGGCGGGCGTGACCGGCCTCGTCATGACCAAGCTCGACGGCACGGCGCGCGGCGGCATTCTGGTGGCGCTCGCCGCAACCTCGGGCCTGCCCGTCCACTATATCGGCGTCGGCGAGGGCGTGGACGATCTCGAGCCCTTCACGGCACGCGACTTCGCCCGCGCCATCGCCGGGCTGGAGTGACGTAGATCGATATGACGAGGTGATGATCGTATGTCACCGGCGGCAGGTTTACCTCTCCCCAGTGGGGAGAGGTCGGCCGCGGAGCGGCCGGGTGAGGGGGAAGTCTCGCTGCTCAGAGCACCATGCATACCCTCACCCTGGCCCTCTCCCCGCAAGTGGCGGTGCAATCGCATTTGAAAAGCCCGGCGCCGATCCCTCCCCGGAGGGGGAGGGTGGATCCGCGCCACCGAAGTCGGATTAATCCGACTTCGGCACTTGAGTGTCGAACTCGGGCAAGCCCGAGTTCGATGGCGCGGAGACGGGTGGGGTCAAAATCGCGATGTGTCCCCCTCCGGCGCCACTTGCGTGGCGCCACCTCCCCCTCCAGGGGAGGATCGGGGCCGCATCAATCGGCATGTGCGATAGCCCTGCCGCAAGCGGGGAGAGGGGACGCAAAGCCCACCCGCGATACCCCTCCTTCGAGGAATCCGCTCGGTGTGAGCAAAGGCTCCACCGATCACGCCAGCCCTTCATAGCCGGCTGCTTCCGGCAAGTGCTTCAGCTTGTCCGGATTGCGGGTGATGTAGATGGCCGTGATCCGGCCGCCGTCGATGGCAAAAGCCATGGTCTGGAGCACCCCCTTCGCATCAACCGCGACGAAGCCGGGCAGGCCGTCGATGCGCCCCGCGCGCAGGATCGTCGGGGGGCCATAATGCGGCTTGCGCGCAAGGCCCGCGAAGAAGCGAGCGACCCTCTCCGGCCCGCGGATCGGGTTGAGCGCCGACGACCGCTTGCCGCCGCCGTCTGCATAGAAGACAACGTCCTTGGCGAGCAGTGCCTGCAAGGCGGCCAAGTCGCCTGTGGCGGAGGCCGAAAGAAAGGCCTCGGCGATCGTCCGGCCCTGTTCCTCCGGCACCGGAAAGCGTGGCCGGGCCGCGCGTACATGGGCGCGTGCCCGGTGCGCCAGCTGCCGGCAGGCGGTGGCATCGCGGCCGATCGCCGAGGCGATCTGGTCGAAATCCATGCCGAAGACGTCGTGCAGCAGGAAAGCGGCACGCTCGAGCGGCGAAAGCCGTTCGAGCGCCATCATCAGGGCGAGCGTCACATCCTCGCCCACCTCCGCATCGGGGCCGTCGACCACCGGCTCCGGCAGCCACGGCCCTATATAGGTCTCCCGCCGCATGCGCGCCGATTTCAGCACGTCGAGGCAGAGCCGCGTGACCATGCGCGTGAGGAAGGCGGCGGGTTCGCGCACCGCGGCACGGTCCGCGCGGTGCCAGCGGACATAAGCGTCCTGCACCACGTCCTCCGCCTCCGCGACCGAGCTCAGCATGCGATAGGCGAGCCGCACGAGGCGCGGGCGCGAGGATGTGAAGACGTCGATGTCGCCGTCAGGCGGCCGCACGGCTCTTGACCGGATGAACGGCCCGGAAGCCGATCTGGATGCGGTTCCAGGAATTAATTGTGCAGATGGCCAGCGTCAGCTTGACGATCTCCTCCTCCGTGAACTCAGCCTTTAGCGCCTCATAGACGTCGTCTGGCGCATGGGTCTCGGCGACCAGCGTAAGCGCCTCGGTCCAGGCGAGCGCGGCCCGTTCGCGGGCGCTGTAGAGCGGCGACTCCCGCCAGGCGTCGAGCAGAAAGAGCCGCTCCTCGGTCTCGCCATGGGCGCGCGCATCGCGCGTATGCATATGCAGGCAGAAGGCGCAGCCGTTGATCTGCGAGGCGCGTGTCTTCACAAGCTCCAGGAGGCTGCGCTCCAGACCGCAGGACTCGACGTGCTTCGAGAGCGCCAGCATGGCCTGCGCGCTCTGGGGAGAGGCGGCGAAAGCGTCCAATCTCGGCGTCATCATGATCTCCATTCTCGGGTGACGGCGCCTTTCCGGCACCGCCTGCAGCCAAGACGAGACAACATCCGCGAATGTGACATAGCCCGCGGCCAAAGATCGAAAATGTCATCGCCCGCGCCTCGTCGAGTGCGGAGCGACCCTCCCTTGCGAGGAGGGCCGGGCCCGTCGATGAGGACGCGAGGATCAGAACCCCGCCGCGTGGCCGTCCTTGCGGGAATCGGATCCCGCGACATAGCCGCCCGGGATCTTCTGGATGAGCTGTGCGCCGCCGAAGCCGAAGCTCGCTTCGGGCGCTTCCCGCACGACCTCGTGGCCGAGCTCGGCGAGGCCCGCGAGCACGTCCTCTGGAATGCCGGTTTCGAGCGCCACCTCGAGCCCGTCGATCACACGCCAACGCGGCGCGTCCGAAGCCACCTGCGGATCCTGGCCCCAGATCTGCGTGCGCAGCATCATCTGCACATGGCCCTGGGCCTGCATCGGCCCGCCCATCAGGCCGAAGGCCATGGCCGGCTCCCGGCCGCGCATCACGAAACCCGGAATGATCGTGTGGAAGGGGCGCTTGCCGCCGGCCACCTCGTTCGGATGGCCCTGTTCGAGGGTGAAGCCGTAGCCGCGGTTCTGCAGGCTGATCCCGGTGTCGGGCACCACGACGCCCGAGCCGAAGCCGGCATAGTTCGACTGGATATAGGACACCATCATGCCGTTCTCGTCGGCCGCGGAGAGGCAGACGGTGCCGCCGTCCTTCGGCGCGCCGGCGCCGAAGCTCTGCGCCCGGCCCGTATCGATGAGGCGGGCCCGCGACTTCAGATAGCCGGGGGCGAGGAGATGCTCGACGGTGGTCGTCAGCATATGCTCATGATCGGCCACGAAAGTCGCCACATCGGCAAAGGCGAGCTTCATCGCCTCGATCTGCAGGTGGAAGGCGGCGAGGCTGTCGGGTTGAAGCGTCGCGATCTCTGTATGAGCGAGCAGGCCGAGCGCCATCAGCGCCGCGATGCCCTGGCCGTTCGGCGGGATTTCGTGCAGCGCGACGGGACCGAAGTCCTGGCTGATGGTCCCCGACCAGTTGTTGCGATGGGCGGCGAGATCTTCGAGCGTCAGCGCCGCGCCATGCTCCTTCGCGAAGGCGGCGATGCGCTCGGCGAGCTCGCCCGTGTAGAACGCCTCGCCTTTCGTCTCGGCGATCAGCTTGAGCGAGCGCGCCTGGGCGGCGTTGACGTTGAGCTCGCCCGCCGCCGGCGCCCGGCCCCCCGGCATGAAGCAGGCGGCAAAGCCCGGCTGGCTCGCCAGCTCGCGGGCGCCGCGGCCCCATTGCTCGGCGATGATCGGGCTCACGAGGAAGCCGCGTTCCGCGCAGTCGATCGCCGGCGCTAAGAGCGTCTCGAAGGGCAGCTTGCCGAAGCGCTGCGACAGGTCCCGCCAGGCGGAGACCGCGCCGGGAACGGTGACGCTGTCCCAGCCGCGGCGCGGCATGCTGGTCGCACCGGCAAAGCGCTCGCGCGTCCAGGCCTTGGGCGAACGGCCGGAGGCGTTGAGGCCGTGCAGTTCCCGACCGTCCCACAGGATGCAGAAGGCATCCGAGCCGAGGCCGTTGCCGGTCGGCTCCACCACGGTCAGGGTGATCGCCGCGGCGAGCGCCGCATCGACCGCATTGCCGCCGGCGCGCAGCATGGCAAGGCCCGCCGCCGTCGCTAGCGGCTGGGAGGTGGCGACCACATTGCGGGCGAAGACCGGCGAGCGCCGGGATGAATAGGGATTGTCGATGGAAAAGCGCACGGAATCTGTCCGAAGTGAGAGGAAGGCGCCGGACGGCGCTTCTCATCTTAGACCCTTCCGACGCGTGTTCGAAAGTCCTTAGCCTTCGATGCGGATGGTGATCGCCACCGTCAGGCTTTCGCCCGGCTGGATATGGGCAAGACCGGGCTTGTCACGGAAGTCGCCGGCGAAATCGACCGGGTCCGGCATGCCGTGCCAAGGCTCGATACAGAGAAAATCAAAGCCCGGCCGCATCCACAGCATGACGTCGCGGCAATTCTCGTGCTCGATCACCAGCGCGAGCCGGCCGCCTTCGGCGTCGTAGCGGATGCGCCGGCTCTTCGGCGCGAGAAGAAAGAGGCCGCTCGGCACGAACAGGCCCTCGTGGAGAGGCAGCACGCCGCCGGGCAGCGCAATCTCTCCGCGCTCGGGGCCGATGCGTCCCTGGACGGGATGGGTGGTGGCGATGCTACGATCGTCTTCCAAGGTGATGCGATAAGCTGTCTTTGGCAGGTCCGGCTCCAACGGCCAGCGAAAGCCCGGATGAAAGCCGAAGCTCGCCGGCAAGCGTTCCCGCCCAGGATTGTGGATCGTGGCCGCGATCCTGAGGCCTGATGCGGCGAAGCCGTAGGTCACCTCGAGCCGGAAGGGGAAGGGGTAATGCACCTCCGTGTCCGGACCACTGGCGAGCGCCAGCGTGCAGGTGTCCTGCGAAACGGCCGTCGTGACGAAGGGGCGATGCCGGGCAAAGCCGTGCTGCGGCATGGGAAAGGCCCGTCCGTCAACGCGGATCTCGCCATTATGAGAAAGGCCGATGACGGGGAAGAGGAGCGGTGCGCGATCAGCCCAGCCGGCAGGATCGCCTGGCCAGAGGAGGGGTTGGCCCTGCCAGTCGAGACGCATCAGCTGGGCGCCGTGGGTGTTCACCTCGGCCGTCAGGCCGCCGCCTGTGATGGTGATACGGCTGGCTTCGGACGTGGTCGGCGGCGATGCGGTCATGGTTCACCCTCATGCGAATTCGAGAATCTCGGCGGCGCGCAGATGACGCAATGCTGGCGTCGCGAGCGATCTCTTTCTGATCGTCAGGTCGTCGGCGCGCGCGGGTCGAGAAGATCGCGCAGGCCATCACCGATGAGACTGAAGCCGAGCACCGCGGTAGCAATCGCCAGACCCGGCGCGAGCGCAAGCCACGGCGCCGGTCCGAGATAGGTCTGGGCGTCGGCGAGCATCCGTCCCCAGGTCGGAGCAGGCGGCGCAAGGCCGAGCCCGAGGAAGCTGAGGCCGGCCTCCGTCAGGATGGCGAGCCCGAGCTGGAGCGCAATCTGCACGACGATCTGGCCGGCGATATTGGGCAGGATATGCAAGGCGACGATCGCCTCCTCACGCCTGCCGATGGTGCGTGCCGCGGCGACGAAGTCGCGGCGCTCGATCTGCAGCGTGGTTGCGCGCGTCAGGCGGGCGAAGACCGGCACCATGAAGACGGCGATGGCGATCACGGCCGTCACGGCGCCGGTACCGAGCAGGGCGGCGAGCATCATGGCGGACAGGACGGGCGGGAAGGCGAAAACGACGTCGCAGCCGCGCATGACGATCGCGCCGATCAGGCCACGCCGCAGAGCGGCCAGAAGGCCGAGGAGAATACCGACGCCGGCACCGAGCACCACCGAAGCGACGGCAACGGAGAGCGAGTTCCAGGCACCGACCATGAGGAGCGAGGCGACGTCGCGGCCGAAATGGTCGGTGCCGAGGAGACCCGCCGCGAGCGGCGGCTGCAGCTTGTGAAGAATGTCGAGCCGGCCGGGCGGAGCCGGCGTCCAGACGCGTGACAACAGGGCCACGGCGACGATACATCCGGCGACCGCCAGACCGGCGATGAGCTTGCGCCGCGGCCGATGGGCGGGCGCCCGGCCTGCTTCGGCGCCGGGCCTCGCATGACGGCTCATGGCTCGGCGTCCCTGACGCGCGGGTCGAGCACGAGATAGGAGAGGTCGACCAGGAAGTTCACGACAATGACGAGCGCGGCGAGGATGAGCACCACCGCCTGCATGACGACGAGGTCGCGTTGGGCCAGTGCCTGATAGGCGAGACGGCCGAGCCCGGGCAGATTGAACACATTCTCGACGAGCACGGCCCCGGCAACGAGAAAGGTGAATTGCAGCCCGAGAATCGTGATGATCGGCACGAGCGCATTGGGGACCGCGTGACGCCAGAGGGTCCGACGGGCGCTCAGGCCTTTCGCTTGTGCGGTGCGGATGAAATCGTCGCCGAGCACCTCGGCGACGGCTGTGCGGGTGACGCGGGTGAGAACGCCCGCCTGCGGCAGCGCGAGCGCCACCGCCGGCAGCACGAGCGCCGTCAAGGCCGGCCAGACGCCCGCCTGCCAGCCCGGGAAGCCGCCGGCCGGCAACCAGCCGAGCAGGCTCGAGAAGACGAGGATGGCGACGAGGCCGATCCAAAAGTTCGGCACGGCGAGCGCGAGCTGGGCGAAGCCCATGGCGCCCGCATCGACGGGCCGGTTCGGCCGGGCCGCCGCCGCAACCCCGAGGGGAACGGCGATGGCGACGGCGATCGCGATGGCGATGGCCGCGAGCGGCAGGGTGACCGCGATGCGCTCGGCCACCAGGCCTGCGACAGGCACACCATAGGTGAGCGAGGTGCCGAACCGGCCGGTAAGCACACCGCCGATCCAGGCGAGATAGCGCCAGACGAGGGGCTGATCGAGGCCAAGTTCATGGCGGAGCGCCGCCAAGGTATCGGGCCGGGCCGAGGTGCCGAGCATCACGGCGGCAGAATCGCCCGGCAGGGCATTCATGACGATGAATATGACCAGCGAGACGAGGAGGAGCGTGAGAGCGAGCTCCGCCAGACGGCGCAGGACGAGACGGATCATCGGCCGGATACCTGCCCGGGCTTGGCGACGTTCACCGCCTCAATTCTCCCAGAACACCCTCATTTCAGGGCACCTTCAATTTTCCCAGAACACCTCGGTGAGATCGTTCGACGGGATCGGCTCGTTCGCCCAGAGCCCGCGCAGCTTGGTATCCCAGATGCCGAGCTTGGGCATGACGAAAAGGTAGAGCGCGGGCACATCCTCGGCCAATTGGCGCTGCGCCGCCTGATAGAGCTTCAGCCGCGCCTCCTCGTCAGTGGTCTGCTCGGCCTTGGCGATCGTCTCGTCGAAGGCTGGATTGCGGTAGCCGAAGTAATAGTCCGGCCGGGCGTAGATCGCGATGTCCATGGGCTCGGCATGGGCGACGATGGTCATGTCGAAATCGTGACCCGTGAAGACCTCGCTCACCCATTTCGCCGGAAATTCGGTCGGCACGATCGTCATGGTGACGCCGATCTCGGCGAACATCGCCTGCAGGATCTCCGCCGAGCGCGTGGCGTAGCTCATCTGCGGCACCTTGATGGTGAAGGACAAGCCGTTTGGATAGCCGGCCTCGTTGAGGAGCGAGCGGGCTTTCTCCTTGTCATAGGGGTGGATGTCGGTGAGATCGATATAGCCGGGGTCGTTCGGCGTGTAATGGCTGCCGATCGGCTTGCCGAGGCCAGACCAGGCCCCCTCGACGAGCAGGTTGCGGTCGACGGCCATCATCAGCGCTTGCCGGACGCGGGGATCGTCGAAGGGCTTGCGCCGGCCGTTCATCCCGGCCACCACCTTCATTTCCGTATTGCCGACGATGGTGGCGAAGCGGCCGTCCTTCTGGAAGGCGCCATAGAGCTCCGGCGCGCCGAATTCCGGAAAGGCGTCGACGTCCCCTGCCCTGAGCGCGGCCGCCTGGGCCTGCGGATCACCGACGAAGCGAAAGGTCGCCTCGTCGAGCCGGATCGGCCGTGCCTTGTCCCAATAGTCGCCGTTGCGATGAAGCTCGACCCGGTCGCCCTTTGCCCAGCGCACGAATTTGAACGGCCCGGTGCCGATCGGCTCGGTGCGGTTGGTCGGTGCCGACTTGGGCTCGACCATCACGGCCGCCGGCCAGCCGAGCCAGTAGAGCAGATTGCCGGCCGGCTGCTTCAAGGTCACGACAAGGGTTACCGGATCCGGAGCGGTCACCGCTTCGATGACGGCGAAAAACTGCTTCTGCGGATTGGTCGAGGTATCGCTGCGCGCCCGGTCCAGCGAAAACTTGGCTGTGCCTGCGTCGAAGGGCTCGCCATTGTGAAATTTCACGCCGGCTTGCAGGGTGAAACGGTAGGTGAGCCCGTCCGGCGAGATCGTCCAGCTCTTCGCGAGCTGCGGCTGCACCTTGCCGTCGCGGTCGATGCGCACGAGCCCCTGGAACAGGTTCTGCCAGGTCACCTGGCCAATCGCCACGGGCGCGGCGACCGTCGGGTCGAGGCCGGTCGGCTCGATCGCCATGCCCACCACGATATTGCTGCGGGCATTCGCCGTCACGGACCAGCAGGCTGCGAGCATGAGCATGGCTATGACCAGGATGGACCGGCCGCCGGTGCCACCTCGCCTGTGCTGGCCCATTTTACCCTTCATACCCTGCCTCCGGTCGGCCCGATCACAAATCGTAACTGCACTGCAACATGTGCCACATTGAACGGCATCATGTCTCATAGTGAACGGCGGGACCCATCACCACAACATTCGCGTTGATAGAGGTTTGGAGTGTCTCCTCGGTCGAGCGGAGTGATTCTCGACGTGTTGCGCCACGCCCCGACGAGTCTCGGCCTTCGCTCGGCGGAGGACGATCGCGGCTATGAAGAACTCGGTGAGGATTTATGTCGCGCCCTACGATATTTGACTCGCATTTCACGCGCACCGACTTCG
Organism: Chelatococcus sp. GCM10030263; assembly: GCF_042666455.1. Taxonomy (NCBI): domain Bacteria; kingdom Pseudomonadati; phylum Pseudomonadota; class Alphaproteobacteria; order Hyphomicrobiales; family Chelatococcaceae; genus Chelatococcus; species Chelatococcus sp. GCM10030263. The sequence continues at coordinate 251,902 of NZ_JBHTDB010000002.1, forward strand.
GCGATATTGACGCTCCTCGCCGCGAGGGTGACACGCTGTCACGCCGGATCAAAGAATTCGCACATCACAGCTTGCAGTCGGCCATTGAGGGCCCCAGTTCTTTAACAGACGTATCTGGTGCGAGTTGTGCATATGCAGCATCGTGATCGATTATGGGCTGGCTCTTCGGCGCCGAGTGGGCGATCCTACCAGGCAAGCGCCTATCAGGTTCAGCCTTTATTGAGTCGGTCAGCATCACTCTGCATCGGCACGCTTTAGGGTTATGATGCTTCGCTAGGTCAAGGGTAGACAATGCTCCCGAGCGACGACCTCTTCACAAGCTACACGCGGGCTTTCGAGGCCAGGCGGCAGACCGAGATGTCACTTGCGGATTATCTGAAAGGATGCCGCAGCGACCCGATGCTCTACGCCAGCGCGCCGGAACGGCTCCTTGCCGCGATCGGCGAGCCGGAGATTATCGACACCTCCCGCGACCCGCGTCTCGGCCGGATTTTCATGAACCGGTCGATCCGCACCTACAAGAGCTTTGTCGAATTCTACGGCATGGAAGAGACGATCGAGCGGATCGTCTCCTTCTTCCGGCATGCGGCCCAGGGCTTGGAGGAACGCAAGCAGATCCTCTACCTGCTCGGGCCGGTGGGCGGTGGCAAATCCTCGCTCGCCGAGCGGCTGAAGGCGCTGATGGAGGTTCATCCCATCTATGTGCTGAAGGCGGGCGACGAGATCAGCCCTGTCTTCGAAAGCCCGCTCGGCCTGTTCGGACCCGAGATGGGTCCGACCCTCGAGGACGAATACGGCATTCCCCGCAGGCGCCTCACGGGTCTCGTGAGCCCGTGGTGCCGCAAGCGTCTCGACGAGTTCGGCGGCGACATCTCCCGTTTCCGCGTGGTGCGCATCATGCCCTCGCGGCTGCGCCAAGAGGGCATCGCCAAGACGGAACCGGGCGACGAAAACAACCAGGACATCTCATCGCTCGTCGGCAAGGTGGACATCCGCAAGCTGGAGACGCTCTCCCAGAACGATCCGGATGCCTATAGCTATTCGGGCGGCCTGAACCGCGCCAACCAGGGGCTTCTCGAATTCGTCGAGATGTTCAAGGCGCCGATCAAGATGCTGCATCCCCTGCTCACGGCGACGCAGGAGGGAAACTACGTCGGAACCGAGAATATCGGCTCAATTCCCTTCACCGGCATCATCATGGCCCATTCCAACGAGGCGGAATGGCAGAACTTCAAAAACAACAAGAACAATGAGGCCTTTATCGACCGCATCTATGTGATCAAGGTGCCTTACTGCCTGCGCGTCACCGAAGAGCGTATGATCTATGAAAAGCTCATCCGCACGTCGGAATTGACGGACTCGGCCTGCGCCCCTGGAAGCCTTGAGCTGTTGGCGCGCTTCTCGGTGCTGTCGCGCCTGCGGGAGCATGAGAATTCGAACCTCTTCTCCAAGATGCGCGTCTATGACGGCGAGAGCTTGCGTGAGGTCGACCCGCGGGCGCGCAGCCTTCAGGAATACAAGGATGCAGCCGGCGTCGACGAAGGCATGGACGGCGTCTCGACGCGCTTCGCCTTCAAGGCGCTCGCGGCAGCCTTCAATTACGACACGACCGAGGTGGCGGCCGATCCCGTCCACCTGATGTATGTGCTCGAGCAGATGGTCCGTCAGGAGCAGCTGCCCACCGAAACCGAGAAGCGCTATCTGGAGTTCATCAAGGCCGACCTTGCGCCCCGCTACGCCGAGTTCATCGGTCATGAGATCCAGAAGGCCTATCTCGAATCCTATCACGATTACGGGCAGAACCTTTTCGACCGCTATGTCGCCTATGCCGACGCCTGGATCGAGGATCAGGACTTCAAGGATCCCGACACCGGCCAGCTGCTCAATCGCGAGCTCATCAACCAGGAGCTCACCAAGATCGAGAAGCCGGCGGGCATCGCCAATCCGAAGGATTTCCGCAACGAGGTTGTGAAATTCGCCCTGCGGACCCGCGCCAGCCACGGCGGTCACAATCCATCCTGGACGAGCTACGAGAAAATCCGCGAGGTCATCGAGCGGCGCATGTTCAGCCAGGTCGAGGACCTCTTGCCGGTGATCAGCTTCGGCAGCAAGAAAGACAGCGAAACCGAAAAGAAGCACGACGAATTCGTGGAGCGCATGATGGCGCGAGGCTACACCGAGCGACAGGTCCGGCGATTGGTGGAGTGGTACATGCGGGTGAAACAGGCGGGCTGATCAAGTCGGATGACGCATCTGTGTTTATCATCGATCGACGCCTCAACCCTGGCGGCAAAAGCTTTGCCAACCGACAGCGCTTCCTGCGGCGGGCGAAAGCCCTGGTTCAGCGTGCCGTCCGGGAAAATTTCAAGAATCGCAGCATAAAGGACCTGGAACAGGGCGGCGAGGTCGGCATTATTCGCCAGGGCGTGCACGAGCCGGTGCTGCGTCGCGCCAATAGCGGCGGCCATCGCGACATCATCCTGCCCGGCAACAAGGAATATATCGAGGGCGACACCATTCCGCGCCCGCCGGGCGGTGCCGGGGGCTCCGGCAGCGAAGGCGGCCAAGGGGATGGCCAGGACGAGTTTCGCTTCGCTCTGACGAAAGAGGAATATCTCGACCTCTTCCTCGACGATCTCGAACTGCCGGATCTCGCCAAGCGCCGCCTGATGGATACCGAGGCGCAGGATATCCGGCGCGCCGGCTATACCACCACAGGCTCGCCGGCGAACCTTTCCGTCACGCGCACCATGCGCAATTCGCTTGCGCGGCGCATGGCCTTGAAGCGGCCGAGCCTGGATGAAATCCAACAGCTCGAAGACGAGATCGCGCGCCTCGAGGGTGACGGCGGCGACAAGATGCGGCTGGTCGCACTGCGCGAAGAACACGAGCGCCTCGTGCGGCGCAGCCGCCGTATCGCCTATATCGATCCCATCGATCTGCGCTACCGGCGTTATGAGAGCACGCCAAGGCCGGTGGCACAGGCGGTCATGTTCTGCCTCATGGACGTATCGGGGTCCATGAGCGAGCATATGAAGGATCTGGCGAAGCGCTTCTTCGCCCTGCTGCATCTCTTCCTGACACGCTGTTACACGCATGTGGACATCGTCTTCATCCGCCATACGGACCGGGCGGAGGAGGTCGACGAGGAGACCTTCTTCTACTCCACCGAGACCGGCGGCACGATCGTCTCCACGGCGCTGGAAGAGATGCTCACCATCATGCGTCAGCGCTACCGGCCCGAAGACTGGAACATCTACGTCGCGCAGGCCTCCGACGGCGACAATATGGGCAGCGACAGCGCCAAGGCGGCAGCCCTCGTCAACGACGACATTCTGCCGCTGTGCCAGTATTTCGCTTATCTCGAAGTTGGACGGGACGAAGACCCGATGCCAACCGGAACGGCGCCCAGGCCGAGCGATCTGTGGCGCACTTATGAGACGCTGGCCAAGCCCGAGGGCCATTTCGTGATGCGCAAGGTCTGGCACCGACGCGAAATCTATCCCGTCTTCCGCGAGCTTTTCCGCCGCCGCGGGCCGCAGGCGGGGGCAGCGAGGAGCAGCGCGTCATGACGGACGACGGCCGCCTGCTCTTTACCAGGACGGATTGGGATTTCACGACCATTCAGCGCATTTACGAGGCCGTGGAAGAGACGGCGGCCCGGGAACTTGGGCTCGATGTCTATCCCAACCAGATCGAGGTGATCACCGCCGAGCAGATGCTCGACGCCTATTCCTCGGCCGGCATGCCGCTGTTCTACAAGCACTGGTCCTTCGGCAAGCAGTTCGCCCACCATGAGCTCGTCTATCGCAAGGGCATGCGCGGGCTCGCCTATGAGCTCGTGATCAATTCGGACCCGTGCATCAGCTATATCATGGAAGAAAATACCGCGATGATGCAGACGCTCGTCATCGCGCATGCGGCCTTCGGGCACAACCACTTCTTCAAGAACAACTATCTGTTCAAGCAATGGACGGATGCGGAGGGTATCCGCGACTATCTCGAATTCGCCAAGGGCTATGTGACCTCCTGCGAAGAGCGTTATGGGCTGGCCGCGGTCGAGCAGTTGCTCGATGCCGCCCATTCGCTGATGAACCAGGGCGTCCATCGCTACCCGCGCCGCCAGCGGCTCGACCTCAAGGCCGAGGAGCAGCGCGAGGCCGAGCGTCACGCCTATCAGGAACGGCTCTACAACGATCTCTGGCGCACGGTGCCCAAGGGGCAGCAGCAGAACGTCAACCAGAGCGAGGAAAGCCGCCGGGCGCTGCTCGAACTGCCCGAGGAGAACATCCTCTATTTCCTCGAGAAAACGGCACCGCGACTAGCTCCCTGGCAGCGCGAGATCCTGCGCATCGTCCGCCATATCGCGCAATATTTCTATCCGCAGTCGCAGACTAAGGTCATGAACGAGGGCTGCGCCACCTATTGCCACTATCGCATCATGACGGCGCTGCACGACGAGGGTCGGATCAGCGACGGCGTCTTCCTCGAATTCCTGCAGTCGCACACCAATGTGGTGGCGCAGCCGATGTTCGATACGCCCTATTACAGCGGCCTCAACCCTTACGCGCTCGGCTTCGCGATGATGCAGGACATCGCCCGGATCTGCGACGATCCGAGCGACGAGGACCGCGAGTGGTTCCCGGATATCGCCGGCAAGGGCGATGCGGACAATGTCCTCAAACATGTCTGGGCCAATTATCGTGACGAGAGCTTCGTCGCGCAGTTCCTCAGCCCGAAGCTGATCCGCGAATGGCGGCTGTTCCATATCGTGGATGACGCCGACAAGAGCGCCCTCGAAGTCGCCGCGATCCACGACGAGCGGGGCTATCGGCGCGTCCGCCGGGCGCTGTCACGCCAATATGACATCGCCTGGCAGCAGGCCGATATCCAGGTGGTGGATGTCGACCTCGCCGGGGATCGCCATCTCATTCTGCAGCATGAGGTGGTCAATGGGGTGCTGCTCGCCGAGGCCGACGCCACGCAGGTGCTGCATAACCTTGCATATCTCTGGGGCTACAACGTCATCCTGCGCGAGGTCGAGCCGTCGACCGGCAAGGTGCTGAAGGAGCATGTCGCCCGGGCAGGGTCGGTGAGGGCAGCTTAGACGCCGGGCGATCTTCGGGGGACGTGGCCCCGCGCAGCTAGAACCCGAGAAAGCGGCGCACCACGCTTCCCCACGTCCCACTGGCTTCGGAGCGCGGCATGTAGGATCGCCAAAGCGCGGCCGCGCGCGGATCGATATAGCGCGGATCCCAGGGCGGACAGGTCGGCCCGCCTTCGAACCAGAATTGGATGCAGCGCTGCACATTCGGCTGGAACCGGTTGCGATAGATCCAGCGCAGTTCGACACCCGTATAGGATCTCGACTTCATCCCTGAGGCGACGACGTCGCGTCCATGGGACTTCTCGACAACCATTTCCATGTCCAGCAGATCCAGTATGAAATGGACGGCGGGATTTTGGCGGTCGTGAGAGGCCCAGTACAGCCCCCCTTTTATCTTGCGCCTCGTATCGTCCCATATCTGGCCCAGCGCTTCGCCGGGTTCACGCCGCCCCATCAAAACGCTCGAATATTTCGGATGTGACTTCAAGACCGCGTGAAATTCGGCCTGCCGGGAAGGAGTCCTTCGCCCCGAATGCGCTTGCTCGGCCAGCTCTTCGCGCAGAGTGGCATAGTCGTCTATCATCGATATGCAGGACTTATCCTGTATGCATCCAAATTCTTCATGATATAATTCCGAATATATCCAGCGTGCCTCGGCGATACCGTAGACAAGATCGCCATTTTCAAATCGGCTCTTGTAAGGCTGGTGAAATGGCACGCGTCGCTCCACTCGAATCGAGAGAGATAAGTCGAGAATCTAGTGATCTGCATTATAAATCGCCGCAAATCATCTTCAATGCAGGAGGACAGGCCGACGCCGCCTGTGCGTTAGAAGACGCTGCAGAGCACGCGGGCGAGCACGGGCGATAACCGCGACTGAGGTCGGCCGAACCGGCTCTTGCCGTTCGCCCTGCGGCGGCCGATGATGCATGCGGCTCGTCTATGTCGTGAACCGTGTTGAGGAGACTCGGCGATGGACGTCTATCTCTCGGGCATCCACCATCTCACAGCGGTCACCGCCCGGGCGCGCGACAACAAGCGCTTCTATACGCAGACGCTCGGCTTGCGCCTGGTGAAGAAGACGGTGAACCAGGACGACGTGTCATCCTATCACCTGTTCTATGCCGACAGGGCCGGCAACCCCGGCACCGACCTCACCTTCTTCGATTGGCCGGTGGCGCGCGAGCGGCGCGGAACGCGCAGCATTGTCCGCACGGGGTTGCGCATCGGGAGTGAAGCGAGCCTCGCCTGGTGGCACGACCGGCTTGCAGGCCAGCGGCTCGCGGTCTCCGCGCCGTCGGTCATTGGCGGCCGGGCGACGTTGCTCGCCGAGGACGAGGAAGGGCAGCGGCTGGCGCTCATTGTCGATCCCGAAGGACCGGCAGGCGAGGTCTGGGAGAGAAGCCCCGTGCCCGCCGAGCACCAGATTCGCGGTCTCGGGCCGATTACCCTCAGCGTCCCGGCGATCGACCGCCTGAGCGCGCTCCTCGTCGATGGTCTCAACATGCGGGAGGCGGGACACTACGAAGCGCCCGATATCGCCGCGGGCCCGATCCACGTCTTCGCCATGGGAGCAGGCGGGCCGGCGGCGGAGCTGCACGTCGCCGTGGAGCCTGCCAAGGCTCCGGCGATGCCTGGCGCAGGCGGTGTCCATCACGTCGCCTTCCGCGCCCGCGACGGTGCGGAACTGACCGCCTGGGCAGGCCGGCTGCGCGAGGCCCGCATCGCCTCGAGCGGCGAGGTCGAACGCTATTATTTCCGCTCGCTCTATTTCCGCGAGCCGAACGGTATTCTCTTCGAGATCGCAACCGACGGACCCGGTTTTGCGGCCGACGAGCCGGTCGAGACGCTCGGCGAAAAGCTCGCGCTGCCGCCCTTCCTCGAAGGCCGACGGGCGGAGATAGAGGCGGGGCTGAAGCCGCTGTGAGCGGCAAATAGCTCGGTATCGCTCAGGATCGTCGGTTGGCGGCCCGCGATCGGTCCGAGGTCGCCGGCGCGCTACAGGCCGGTGTGCGATTTTTGTCGGCCTCCGCAAGCAGGGCCGCGAGCGCCTCGTCGTCGCGCGCGACAAAGCGCGTCTGGTCGATGGCGCAGATGAGCGAGGCGGGGTCGAGCGGCAGTTCGGGCGTGCCGCAGGCCCAGCCCGACAGCTTGACGCCGCGATCGGCGGCGCGGTGACGGAAGAGATAGCAGCTCCTCTGGCCGGAACCGTCCGTCAGCACGCCCTGCGCGATCTCCATCATTCCATATTTGGTGCGCCGCCCCACCGACAAGTCGGTCCTGACCACGCTGATGCCGGCTTCCGCAGCCTGGCGAACCATATCGACGAAGAAGCTCGGTGCCGTTTCCGCCTCCTCCCCCGGCCAGTAGAAAGCCAGAAAGAGATAGGGACCGACGTCGAAGTGACCGAAGGCCGCGATATCGCGTCGTCCACCGAGGCCGTGCTGCCAGGCCTGATAGCTGACATCGAGATCCGCGAGTTCCGGCGCGGGGCTGGTCAGCAGGAGCGCCGACTGCTCGGCGCCTACCCAGATCGGCAGCGCCCGGCCGAGCGCATCGACCGCCGGAGTAGGCTTCAGCCGGTAGTCGAGCGTGGCCTCATCCTGCAGGACGGCATTGGTCCTCGATCGCTTGTCGAGAAACTCGACCGTGAGCCAGGCACCAAGGGCGGCTGCGACGAGACCGAGGGCGAAGATCCCGCCGTAAACGCGCCGCCGGCTTTCCCGCCGGATCGCTGCACGGCGCCCGGCGGGCGGCGGCCGGTTCGCGGTTGGCTGGCTCAGGGTGGGCGGTCTATCGGTTGCGATACGGCGTTCCGAAGCTCGCGCCTGCGCCAGCGCATCGGCAACCCGTGTGAACTCCGACGGCTCCTCGACGTCCTCCACCTCCACAGGCGGATAGCCACGGTCCCCCGTCATCCGGCTGAAATCTCCCGCGGTCGGCTCCCTGCTCATCGCAGTGGTTCTCGTCTCGTCGTGAAGCGAAGCCATGATCTTGAGCGGCGACCCGTTCAGTGCCCCTTACCGCCGCCGGTGTTTCCGCTGGCAGAGTGAACAGACCCTTGTGGGCGTGGCCTGCCGCATTAAGTATGACCTGCGGCTGCACGCCCCCCTCGGGTGAGGACCGCACTTGACAGATTTCATCGAGTGATGTTGCTCGTAGCTTGGTTGAGAGCCAGGTCGAGACGGAACGCGATGGTGAAGCTTACCACCACGACGAAATCGAAAGCCGTCGAGACGGTCGCGAAAGCGGCCGGCTAAAGTCCCCGCTCGTCCCCCGTTCTCTCTCCCCGCGGGGCGAGAGGGCAGCGCCGCAAGGGCGCGGAGACGGGGAGAGAACCGCAACAGGAGATGACGATGGGGTTCAAGGTCGCCGTGGTCGGCGCCACGGGCAATGTGGGTCGCGAGATGATGGAAATTCTCGCCGACCGGGCCTTTCCCGCCGATGAGGTCGTGGCGCTCGCCTCCCGGCGCTCGATGGGCCAGGAGGTCTCTTACGGTAGCAAGACGCTGAAGGTGAAGGACCTCGCGACCTTCGACTTCGCCGACGTGGACATCTGCCTCATGTCGGCGGGCGGCGCCGTCTCGAAGGAATGGTCGCCGAAGATTGGCGCTCAGGGCGTCGTCGTCATCGACAATTCTTCGGCTTGGCGCATGGATCCGGACGTGCCGCTCGTCGTGCCGGAGGTGAATGCCGAGGCGGTTGCTGGCTTCACCAAGAAGAACATCATCGCCAATCCGAACTGCTCGACCGCACAGCTCGTGGTGGCGCTGAAGCCGCTGCACGACCATGCCGTCATCAAGCGGGTGGTGGTCGCGACCTATCAGTCCGTCTCCGGCGCCGGCAAGGAGGCGATGGACGAGCTCTTCAACCAGACCCGCTCCATTTTCACGGCGGGTGAATTGAAGACCACCAAGTTCACCAAGCGCATCGCCTTCAATCTCATCCCTCACATCGACGTCTTCATGGAGGACGGCTACACGAAGGAAGAGTGGAAGATGATGGCCGAGACCAAGAAGATTCTTGATCCGAAGATCAAGCTGACCGCGACCTGCGTGCGCGTGCCGGTTTTCATCTCCCATTCCGAGGCGGTGAACATCGAGTTCGAAAAGTCGATCACGGCGGATGAGGCGCGCAACATCCTGCGCTCAGCTCCCGGCTGCCTGGTCATCGATAAGCACGAGGACGGCGGCTACATCACCCCGCACGAGGCGGCCGGCGAAGACGCCACCTATATCTCGCGGATCCGCGAGGACGGAACGGTCGAGAACGGCCTCTCCATGTGGGTCGTCTCCGACAATCTGCGCAAGGGCGCGGCGCTGAATGCCGTGCAGATCGCCGAAAGCCTCGTCAACCGTCGCCTCATCCAGGCGAAAAAGCAGGCGGCGTAAGAGAGATCACATTGGACCACGGTTCCTGGTCATCCCGGGGCGGGCCGCAGGCCCGAGCCCGGGAGCCAGAACCGAGGCGGATCAATGCATGGGCAACCTGGGAGAATACTCCTGGAGGCTCATCGTTTCTGGATCCCGGACACCTCGCTACGCTCGGCTCCGGGATGACCGGAATGCTCTTTACCGGCAATCCAACATCGACACCCTCTCCGGCCCATCCTCGACCGCCGGCGTGAAAGCACCGGTCTCGGGATCGCGGATCAGCAATTGACCGCTCGCCACGCCGAAATAGGCACCGTGCAGATGGAGCCGGCCCTGCTCGACGAGAATCTGGACGCAGGGAAAGGTCATGAGATTGGCGAGGCTCAAGCCGATCGCCGCCAATTCCAGGCGCTGCAGATAGTCCGCGCCCCCCCGAGGCCCGAGACCCTCGGCAGCGGGTTTGATCATGCTCATCCAGTTGCCGATGAAATTGCCGGGCGAAAGCGGCTCGGCATCGTCGGCGAAGGCGCGAACGCCGCCGCAGCTCGCATGTCCGAGCACGACGATATGCTTGACCCGAAGCGCCTGCACGGCGAATTCGAGTGCCGCACTGGTGCCGTGATAATCGCCCCCGGTTTCGTAAGGCGGCACCAGATTGGCGACGTTGCGCACCACGAAGAGCTCACCCGGGCTCGCATCGAAGATGACCTCAGGCGAAACGCGTGAATCGCAGCAACCGATGACCATGATCTCCGGCTTCTGCCCCTTCTCCGCCAATTGCCGGTAGCGCTCGCGCTCGCTTGGGAGACGGCTCTCCAGAAAAGCCCGGTAGCCGGCGGTCAGTTGCTCGGGGAACACGGCGACCTCCTTCTTGGCTATTGATGAAAGTCCGGCACCGATTCTCGCGATCAGTGCCGGAAATGGCGATGGCCGGTGAAGACCATGGCAAGCCCCGCCTCGTCGGCGGCCTTGATCACCTCTTCGTCGCGCATCGAGCCGCCCGGCTGGATGACGGCGGTCGCGCCAGCCTCCGCGGCGGCCAGCAGGCCGTCGGCAAAGGGAAAAAAGGCGTCGGAGGCAACGACCGCGCCCTTCGCGAGGCTCTCGGGAAGACCCGCGGCACGCGCCGCCTCGGCCGCTTTCCAGGCCGCGATGCGCGAGGAATCGACCCGGCTCATCTGGCCCGCGCCGATGCCGACCGTCGTGGCGCCCTTGGCATAGACGATGGCGTTCGACTTCACATGTTTGGCGACACGGAAGGCAAAGACGAGATCGGCGCGCTCGGCCTCGGTCGGTGCACGCTTGGTGACGACCTTGAGCTCCATATCGTCGACAACCGCATTGTCGCGCGCCTGGGCGAGAAAGCCGCCGGCGACCGTCCGCAGCCCGAGACCCGGCGCCCGCGGATCGGGCAGGCCACCGGTGACGAGGAGCCGCAAGTTCTTCTTCGCCGCGACGATCGCGACCGCTTCGTCGGTGGCATCGGGGGCGATGATCACTTCGGTGAATATCTCGACGATCTTGGCGGCCGCCTCGGCATCGAGCGTGCGGTTGAGCGCTACGATGCCGCCGAAGGCGGATACAGGATCGCAGGCGAGCGCCTTCTCATAGGCGTCGCGCAGGCTCGCTCCCTCGGCGACGCCGCAGGGATTGGCATGTTTCACGATGACGACGGCGGCGGTGCGCGCCGGGTCGAATTCCGCCACGCATTCGAAGGCGGCATCCGTATCGTTGATATTGTTGTAGGAGAGTTGCTTGCCCTGCAGCTGGCGGGCCGTTGCCACGCCGGGCCGGCTCTCCGGCAGCTTGTAGAAGGCAGCCGACTGGTGCGGGTTTTCGCCGTAACGCATCGGCTCGACGAGTGAGCCGCCCAATGCCCGGTAGGGAGGGGTATCCATGTCGATTTGCCCGGCGAGCCAGTTCGAGATCGCCGCGTCGTAGCTTGCGGTGCGCGCATAGGCCTTCTGCGCGAGCCGGCGGCGCAGCTCCAGCGTGGTGGCACCCTCATGGGCGGCGAGTTCCGCAAGCACCGCCTCATAATCCGTCGGATCGACGACGACGGTAACATCCGCGTGGTTCTTGGCGGCAGCACGGATCATCGCCGGGCCGCCGATGTCGATATTCTCGATGCAGTCGTCGAAATTCCCGCCCGCGGCGAGCGTCGCCTCGAAGGGATAGAGATTGACGACGAGGAGATCGATCAAGGCAATGCCATGGGCGAGCAGCGCCGCCTGATGCGAGGGGTTCTCGCGCACCGCGAGCAAGCCGCCGTGCACCGCCGGATGGAGCGTCTTGACGCGCCCGTCCATCATTTCCGGAAAACCGGTGACGTCCGACACCTCCATCACCGGCAGGCCGGCCTCGGCGATGGCCTTGCGCGTGCCGCCGGTCGAGACGAGCGCCACTCCGAGCTCGACAAGACGACGGGCGAAATCCACCAGCCCGGTCTTGTCGGAGACGGAAAGCAGGGCGCGCGTGATATGTTTGGGATGGTCGGGCATCGGTCTCATCAGCTTGGCTTTGCCGTCCACCGTGACGTGGACGAGCCCGCGATTAGCATGAAAGCACCTTCCGACAAACTCGGCACCGTGACGCGGGGCCGATCAGCCGAGGCCACGCGTCCATAGGAGCGGGGGTTCAGGGCGCGTTCGTGTGCGTAGCGAGGTAGATCCCGGCCTCGACGTTGTTGCCGTCCAGATCGATCAGAAAGGCGCAATAGAACGGGGCCCGACGGATGCCGGGCGCGCCGTTGGATCTCGCGCCATGCGCAAGGCCGATGCGATGGAAATCATCGACGGCCTCCTGCGAGGGAGCCTTGAAGCACAGGTGCACAGGGCTTTTCCCGACCACGGAGTCCTCCGTCCAAAAGCTCGGTCTGCCCGCGGCGAGGACGAAAAACGGCGAGGCGGGTTCCCCGTTCGAGATCACAACCCAACCCTCGCCCGGTCCGGTTCTGTGCTTTTCGAGGATCTTGTAGCCGAGCGGTGCCAACATTCGGCCGTAGAGCCGCGCGCTCTTTCTGAGATCCTTCACGACGATGCCGACATGATCGAACACAGCTGCTACTCGGTCTCCGCTTGCCGCCGGCCGATGTTCAGGAAACGCCAGCGCACGGCGCGGGTGGTGCCCGCATCGACGCTGACGACGATCTGCTCCGTCCGCCGGATACCGTCTGCCGCGGCGAAGAAGACGCTCTCATCGAGCCCCACCTCGCCGGTGTCGACCTCGAAGCTCCAGGTGTCGTGATTGGGAAGCGTGAGCAGCACGCCGACGCCGCCGGGCAGGCGACTTGCACGTACCGAGGGATGCAGGTGAAAACGCAGGCTCGCTTCGGTACCCGCTGGGATCGGGTGCTCCTGCGCGATGAACCTGTCTTCGCCGTCCAGCCGGTCGCCATGGGCGCCGAGATGCAGCTCCCGCTCGTGGATCAGATTGAACCGCTGGCTATAACCGTCGTGAGCCGCCCGCAGAACGGGACCGTCGACGCTCTCCCCGCGCGTCGCGGTGACCGTGCGCGGCCCGGACAAGAGCGGCGATCCCACGAAGCGGCCGAGGCTCTGCGTCAGGGATCCCTCGCTGCTGGTGCCGGCGAAGTGGCAGGAGGACACGTCGCCAACGGTCACCGTGGAATGGGCGGCGGTGGAGCGCGCGGCAAGGATCGATTCACCGTTGCCGGTACGCGGCGCGCCGCAATTTACGATGAGCCGATAGAGGCCGACACTCATCTCGAAGGAGAGGCAGCCGGCATGGGCCTGGCGCGCGAACTCCGCCGGAGGCGGCGCGCCGACATCGACGGTCACCAGGGTGTCACCAGCGATGATGCGCTCGTAGCCCGAATGCGGCGCGTGTTCCATCGCCTTCGCGCGGACGTCGTCATAGGCGAGAAGCGTGGCGATGAGATCCGGCGCGGTAAGCCCCATGCCGTTGAACAGCGCGATGGAGCCTTCGCCGTGCCGGAACATGCGCAGCACCGGCATCATCCGGTCGATCGCGCCGATCAGCGCCGGCGGCGCCTCCGCACCGCGGGCGGCATAGGTCTGAGCGAGCGGCAGAAGATCGGTCAGGAGCTCCACGACGAGCCGCGGATTGCGGCTGATATGGCCTCCGTCGGGCAGCACCTGCCGGTTGAGCTCATCGGAGAGAAGGCGGTTCGCCTGCCGCAGGACGCGCGAGGAACCGTTCAGGCAAAGTCCGGCATAGGCGAGGGCGATCGCCGCGATCAGCCGGTCCTCTCCGGCAAGTCCACCCGTAATTGCGAGCTGCAGCTGGCTCGCCATACGCCCCAAGGCGCGGGTGAAACGGCGGTAGAAGGCGTGATCGGCGCCGTCGAGGACGAGCGGTGAATGGTTGAGAAAGGAGATCAGCCGGCGCGCCATGACGGCCGGCTCCGCGGCAATGCCGCGCTTGGCCGGCCCGTAGTTGAGGAAGTCGTCGACGAGGGCGCGGGCATTGGCGCGGGCAAGCGCCGAATCGGCGGCCTTCAGATGCCGCAACCAGCCGAAGCCGTAGAGAGCCTCCGCCCAGGCCCTGCTCGGCGGCCTGTCGGTGAAGGGCGAGGTACCCCTGGCGTTCAAGACCCGTCCGGCGAGCGCGAAATAGCCGGAATAGATGTCGCCGGCGACAGTCGGATCGGCGGTGCGCAGGTCCTGCGGCACCATCAGAATGCGGTCGGGGGTGAAGCGGTGCAGCGAGAACAGGCGGCGCCACAGCCGGACCGCGCCATTGCGCAGCCGCCGCCACACCTCGCGGAGAACGAGGGCGTAGAGCCGCCAACGGTCTCTCGAACCAGCCACGACCGCCTCGGTCCTCCGCTCTCTGACACGCCGCACGGCTAATGCGTCCACCGCTCCTGTCCCGTATCGTTCGGCCGCTCGGCCGGCACGCCGGGATCACAACGGCGCCGGTCCAGGGGAAACCAAAGCCGTAAACGCGATCCCGTCCCTCGAACCGAAGCATGATGTCGGCCGGTTCCGGTCCCACTTTTCGTCAAGGGAAACGGCCGGTTCGGCATCCTGCCCGAGCGGCGCTTCGCCCGGAGCGTCACGTCCGAAAAGGAACGGTACCGATCAGAGGTTAACGTTTCAGTTATCCTTGGGGAGCGGCGGCCGGAAAGCGGCCTCGAGGCAGGAAATGCACGTCTGTCCGCTCAAATGGCGCGCGCGGCATCCGAGTTCAAGCCGCTCACCCCGGTGCCGGCGCTCGCCGGAGGCGGGCGGCATAAAAGCCGTCGAGACCCCTCATGTCGCCGTCAGCCGAAACTGCCTGATGCGGAAGGCTGCGCAGATCCCCGGCGGCGGTGACGAGCGGCGAGAGTCCGCCGAGGTCATCGGCCGTGATGGGCATGCGGCGAAAATCGTCGTGGCGGGCGAGGAAAGCCTCGATCTGACGCTCGCCTTCCTCCGGTTCGAGCGAACAGGTGCAATAGACGAGCCGTCCGCCCGGCTTCACCAGGTCGGCAGCTTTTTCGAGCAGGCGGGCCTGCAGGACGGCGAGCGCCGTCACGTCCGCTTCGCGCTTCGTCCACGCGACATCCGGATGGCGGCGAATTGTGCCGGTCGCGCTGCAGGGCGCGTCGAGGAGCACCGCATCGACAGGCGCGCGCGTGAGGCTCTCGGCCTCCGCTTCCTGCACGGTTACTGTCAGCCGAAGGCGCTCCATATTGGCGGCAAGCCGCTTCAGCCGTGTGCCGGACCGATCGACCGCGACGACATGCGCGCCTGCTGCCGCGAGCTGGGCCGTCTTGCCGCCCGGAGCCGCGCAGAGATCGATGACCTCTTCGCCCGGACGAGCCCCGAGCAGCCGCGCCGGCAGGGCGGCGGCCGCATCCTGCACCCACCAGGCGCCCTCGCCATAGCCGGCGAGATCGGCAACGGCCACACGATCCGAACCGGCTTGGCGCTCCGACCCGGCTTGGCGGTCCGACCCGGACTGGCGATCCGCGCCCGATTGGCGACCCGCAGCGGCGAGCCGCACCGAGCCGGTGGCGAGAACCGTGCCGCCGAGCTGCTCCGCCCAGATCTCGGCATCCCCCTTCACCGTGAGGTCGAGCGCCGGTTCGTTACGGTGAGCTGCGGCTATGGCGCGCGCGGTTTCCTCGCCATAGGCCGAGATCCAGCGCGCTCTGAGCCAGGCGGGCGTATCCACGTCGAGTGGGTCGGCGGCCGCCAGGATGGCGTCGCGCTCACCGGCGATCCGCCGCAGGACGGCATTGACCAGCTTGGCATAAGGAAAGGCGCGTCCGTCGCCACGGGCGAGGTCGACCGCGGTTGCGACCGCCGCATGGTCGGGAACGTCCAGCAGCAGCAGCTGGGCACTGCCGGCGACGAGGATGGCCTCCAGGGCGCCAGCCTTGCGCGGCAGCCCGCGGGGCAACCGCTGGGCGAGCGCCCCGCGGATGGTGCCGAGCCGCCGGCAGGCCGAGGTGGCGATGGCGCGGGCAAGCCCCACGTCGCGCGCGGCGAGAGCCTTGAACTCGGGCGTGTTGCCCAGGTCTTCGAAGGCTTCGTCCAGCCCTTGGCGATCCTGCAACACGCGCGTGAGAGCCGCGACGGCCAACCGCCTCGCGGCAAGGCCCGGCGCCTCGTCACGGCGCGGCTTCTTCGGCCTTGCCGCAGCCCGCGCCGGAACGGACGCCTTCAACCCGGATACTCCCACATGCGACAAAACTCTTTGCTCGGCGACGGATCGGATGAGCCGCCTACCTCGCACCACCGCACGCGGCCGTCAAATCCGCCGCCCTGCGGGTGGTTACCCCCACGGGCCCCGCCCCCAGGGGCCGCGCGGTCTGCCGGCGCCGCCCCAGGGGCCCGCCGTGCGCCGCGCGCCGCCGATGAAGGACGCCTCGCGGGCCGGCGTGGCGCCCATGCTGCGCGCCAGCTGATCGAGGGCAGCGATGCGGTTTTCCGTCGCCGGATGAGTGGAGAAGAGATTGTCCATCGAGCGGCCGGACAGCGGGTTCACGATGAACATATGAGCTGTGGCCGGATGCGTCTCCGCCTCCTCATTGGGAATATGATCGACCCCCTGGGCGATCTTGGCGAGCGCCGCCGAGAGCCACAGCGGATTGCCGCAGATCTCGGCCCCCTGCCTGTCGGCGACATATTCGCGCGAGCGGCTCACGGCCATCTGGATGATCATCGCCGCGATCGGCGCGAGAATGACCATCAGGATCGTGCCGATGACGCCAAAGCCGCCGCTGTTCTCGCGATGGCTGCCGCCGAAGAAGAAGCCGAACTGCGCAATGGTCGAGATCGCGCCGGCGATGGTCGCGGTCACGGTCATCGTCAGCGTGTCGTGGTTCTTGATATGGGCGAGCTCGTGCGCCATGACGCCGGCGAGCTCCTCGCGGCTCAGCATGCGGATCAGCCCGGTTGTTGCCGCGACCGCTGCATTCTCCGGGTTGCGCCCGGTAGCGAAGGCGTTCGGCTGGGGATTGTCGATGATATAGACGCGCGGCATCGGCAGCCCGGCGCGGACCGCCAGCTCGCGTACCATGCCGACGAGTTCCGGCGCGGTCCGCTCGTCGACCTGCTGGGCGTTGTAGGCGGCGAGCGCGAGCTTGTCAGCGTTCCAGTAGCTGAACAGGTTCATGCCGCCGGCCACGAGGAGCGCGATGACGAGGCCCGTCGCGCCGCCAATGAAGTAGCCGACCACGCCGAAGAGCGCCGTCAGCGCCGCAAGCAGCATGCCCGTCTTCATGTAATTCATCGCTCTACTCCAAGCCCGCACCCACCCTCGCGCCGCGCTCGCGCCGGCAGCCAAGGGGTGACCTCAACCGAACAGGCCCTATATATGTGGGGGACTCGCGCGATCGCGTTCAAGAGCAGGGCGCGCGCTCGAATGGAGCATTTTCTGTGACTTCCACCAAAAAGCACTCACCGGACACGGCACCGCCTGCTGCGGCGGGTGGGGCCGCGGGCAAGGTTCTCTCCGATGCCGCCAAGCGGGCCCTCGCCGAGGCGGAAGCCCGCCGCGCCGCCATCGACGCACGCGCCGCCGAGCTTCAGGCGAACCGCGAGATCAATGGCCGCGGCGGGCCCGAGCCCGTGCGCTATACGGACTGGGAAATCAAAGGCATAGCCAGCGATTTCTGAAAAGGGGCGCTCGAAACGCCCGCCTCTCAGACCCGCGTGCGGTTGCGGATCATCAGGCTGTCGAAGGCATATTCGTTCACCTGCCACCAGAGATAGTTCTCGGTACGAAAGGCGATCATTGATTCGAGCGCGCGTTTGAACAGTGGGTTCTTGGCGGCCATCTCGTGATAGAGCTCATGCGCGACGGTCCAGGCGGAATCGAGCACGGCATTGGGGAAAATGCGCAGTTCGGTGCCTGTTCCGACGAGGCGCTTCAGAGCCGGGCCGTTGAAGGCGTCATATTTGGCGAGCATCGCATTCATGGAGGCATCGGCCGCCTGGCGCATGATCGCCTGATAGGGCTTGGGCAGGCTCTCCCACTTCTCCCTGTTGACGACCATGTGCAGCATCGCCCCGCCTTCCCAGAAGCCGGGCGCGTAATAATATTTGGCGACCCTGGCGAAGCCGAGCTTCTCGTCGTCATAGGGGCTGACGAATTCGGCGGCATCGATGGTGCCGCGCTCGAGCGCCGGATAGATGTCGCCGCCGGCGATCTGCTGCGGAACGACGCCGAGCCGGGCGAGGACATCTCCGCCGAGGCCGCCGATGCGGAATTTCAGCCCCTTCCAGTCTTCGGGCTTGTTGATCTCGCGGCGGAACCAGCCGCCCATCTGCGTGCCGGACTGGCCGCAGGGAAGGCCGACCACATTGAACTTGGCGAGCGCCTCGTCCATGAGCGCATTACCGCCGCCGTTCACCAGCCAGGCATATTGCAGGCGGGAATTGAAGCTGAAGGGCACGCCCGTGCCGAAGGCGAGGGCCGTCTCCTTGCCGGTATAGAAGTAGATCGGTGTATGGGCGCATTCGACAGTGCCGTTCTGGGCGGCGTCGAGCGCCTGCAGCGCCGGCACGATCTCGCCCGGGCCGAAGCACTGGATCTGAAATTTGTTGTCGGTAGCCTCGGCGACCAGTTTGGCGAACATCTCGGCATTGCCGAAGAGCGCATCGAGGGGCTTGGGGAAGCTCGAGGTCATACGCCAGCGGATCTCCGGCGCCGACTGGGCGATGGCGGGCATGGCGACGGTGCTTGCCGCCGTGAACGCGCCGGCGGCGGCAGCCGCGGGGCCGGCTTTCAGAAAGTCACGACGCTTCATCGGGCATCCTCCGGGATGGCTTGTTGCTCGCTAGACGAGGGCGCGGGTTCCATAGAGCCTCACGCCCCGCTTTGGCAACGGACGTGGCATGGCCGCCACCTTCGACCCGCGCGTTTTTCCTGAGTTCTTTCGGCAGATCATCCAGATGTGGGCGAAATACCGCCAACCTGTTGCGGTTTTGAGCCTGGGGCGATGTGATGGAGGCAAGCGAAAGTTCTCGTGACAGTAGAACCGAGCAGAAAGAGCTTCACTCTTTGCACGCCGCTCACAGACGAGAAACGCCTTTTCGGAAATGAGGACGTGAGCTGGCTTTCAGCGCTCGAGGAGCAATGGCGCATGACGTTGATCCAAAACCCTGTGGGGCGATCCGTCTATGCCTGGACGCTCACCAAAGGAAAGCCGTCGCCCGGCGTCGACACATGCCTCATCAGCACCCATGGCATGCGGATTAGACATCAGCGATGGTCCCATCACCGAAAGATCGAGCTCGTTTTCTATACAGCCGACGGAACGGCCCTGTCGGAGCCCATGAGCACCGATCTCATCGGCGCGCTGACCGACGCCTATCCGGCCCATGAGACGATCAGCGGCCCGCCTTATCCCGACTATATGCTCACGAAGTTCCAGGATTCGGTCTACGAAAGCTATGACTTCATCAGTAATGCGCCGCTCAATGCCGCTTGGCGCTATTCGGTGCGCGATTGGGGCGACAGCCCTCCCCCGGCGGCCCATCCTCTGCTGCGGCAGATGTTTCGCAGCCAATCCGACGACAAGCTCTCGGCCCTCATGGATAAATGGGGCATTTGGCCGATGGATGTGATCACAGTCCGCAAGCGGCTACCGCTTCCCGTGGTCTCCTTGTCCGAGCTCATTAAAATTCTGGACAAGCTGGGCTATCGCTACAGCCGCTTTCACTGCGATTTCTGCCGGAGCCCCATATGGCGTTGGTCGCCGCCGGCGATGTCGCCGCCACGCCGTCACACGGTTTGACATCAGTCGGATGACGAGCAAATCCGCGGCGGGCCGCCAGGGCCGTCAAAGCCGGTTTCACGTCATTGTCCGATGCTTTACAGCAGGGGCGAATAGGCTGAGGACGGAGCGGTGGCGTGACGGGCAAGGTGGATCGAAGGCTCACGGCGGTGAAGCGCCTGTTGCAGCAGGCAGCCGCCCATGTCGGCGCCGATTTCGGCATCCGCCTCTGGGACGGCGACATCATCCCGCTCGGCCCCAAGGCGCGGACCGATCTGCGCATCGCGATCAACAGCCCGGACGTTCTCCATCGCCTCATCCGCCGACCGCGTCTCACCACCTTGATCGACCTCGCCGCAACGGGCGACATCGACATCGAGGGCGGCACGCTGCTCGATATCGCCGCCCGCCGCGGCGAGGGCAAGAAGGGCCTCATCAGGCGGCTCGATAAGCTGCTGATCATGAAGGCGCTCTGGCCCTTCGTCTTCTCGGGCGGGGCGAAGCAGCCCGAAAGCACTCAAACCCAAGCCTATCAAGGCGCGCAAGTCGACAAGGACGCGGCCGGGCGCGACAACAAGGCGCTCGTGCAGTTCCACTACGATCTGTCGAACGCCTTCTACCAGCTCTTCCTCGACCCGGAGCTGCAGTATTCCTGCGCCTATTTCCCGACCTGGGACGCCTCGCTCGAGACGGCGCAGACGGCGAAGCTCGACATGATCTGCCGGAAGCTGCGCCTCAAGCCCGGCGAGCGTTTCCTCGACATCGGCTGCGGCTGGGGCGGGCTCGTCTGCCACGCCGCCCGGCATTACGGGGTCGAGGCCCATGGCGTCACGCTATCGGAGGCGCAGCTTGCCTTCGCGCGTGAGAAGATCGCTCGGCTCGGCCTGGAAGACCGCGTCAAAGTGGAGCTCAAGGACTATCGCGAGGTCACCGGCACCTTCGACAAGATCGCGTCGATCGGCATGTTCGAGCATGTAGGGCTCGACAATCACGGCGCTTATTTCACCAAGATGCGCGAGCTTTTGCGGCCACGCGGTCTGCTGCTCAACCATGCTATCACCCGCCCGGCGAAGAAGACCGCGCGCGCCTTCCGCCGCAAGCGGCCGGAATATGCGGCGATCGTCAACTACATCTTCCCGGGCTCGGAGCTCGACCATGTCGGCGGTTCGGTGACGAGCCTCGAGCGCCATGGCTTCGAGGTCCATGACGTGGAGGGCTGGCGCGAGCATTATGCGCGCACCACGCGGCTGTGGTGCGAGCGGCTCTATGCTGAGCGGGAGGCCGCTGTGCGCGAGGTGGGTGAAGCCAAGACCCGGCTCTGGCTGCTTTATCTTGCCGGCGTGTCGCTCGGCTTCGAACGCGGCACCATCGGCATTTTCCAGACGCTCGCCTCGCGGCGCGCCAAAGGCGCCTCCGGTCTGCCGCCGACGCGCGCCGATCTCTACACCCCCTGACATCCAAGCCGGGCTGGTAGCGTTGTCGAGCGGAGTGGACGCCGGTTCGCAATGAGAAATGCGATAAAGCCCTACGGCACCACGACGACGGGCGTGCCGACGCCGACGCGCTGAAAGAGATCGATGATATCTTCGTTCAGCATCCGGATGCAGCCATAGCTCGCGAAGCTGCCGATGCTGCGCCGCATGCCACGCGTCGTGCCGTGAATGGCGTAGAGGTCGCCGCTCAAGGTGAGCGCCCGCGCGCCCATCGGATTGGCCGGGCTGCCACCGGGGATGTAGTCGGGCATGCGGGGGTTGTCGCGCTTCACGTCCGCCGGCGGCGCCCAGGCGGGTTCGACATATTTGCCGTCGATCGTCACCGTGCCGAACCACTGCTTGTCACGGCGGCCGACGGCTACGGGATAGCGGATCGCCATGCCGTTGCCGAGCACGAGATAAAGCTTTCGCTCGCGCGTGCGGATCACCACCGTCCCGGGTGCCGCACCGGAAAACTGTGCCATGCTCGGCGTCGCCTGGGCGGCCTCAGGCGTCATCGGCGCGCCGAGCGCCACCAAGCCGAGAAGGATCAGTCCGGCCTTTGCCGGACGCGAAGGACATATTTCGATCATCAGCCAATCCCTGCCCGTCACATGTGGACGGTTGCAGGAATTCAACGGCCGTGGCGCTGAACCAATCCTTGCCGGTCGTCGAAAATGCTTCGCAAGACACGCGCTTTTCGGCGTTAGCTTTAACGAAGCGAAAAAGATCGCGGGCCGCGCACCAAGACGAAGCCGTCAGGACGGCACGGCCCCGCTCATGCGCCTGCGGTCAGCGCAAGCTCGACGGCAGGCGTCGCTTCCACCGTTGCCCCGGCGGAAAGCCGGCCTGTCCCTTGCGGCGGCCGATCCTGACCTCCCGGCGCGGCGCCGGCTCGGCGAGAGCCTTTGTTTCGGGGGCGGCGGGAGATTCTTCCTCCACCTCGAAAGTTTCGTCCAGATTTTCGAGCTGCAGTGACGGCTTGGCCGTACGCGCTTGCGGCTGCCTGCGGCGACGTCGGATGGGTTTTTGCTCCACCTCGGACGCGGGCGCCGCAACGGTCGCCTCGACGGTCCGGAGACCGGCGAAAAGATCTTCGGCGATGGCCTTATGGGCGGCCCGCTCGTCGTGATCGGCCGATTTCGCTTCAGCCATCGCAGGAACGGGTGCGTCCAGCTGCGTCATGTCCGGCACGACCGAGCGCTCCGACCGATGCTCGCTCCAGAGATCAGCGATAGGGGCGGATTGCCGCTCGATCTCGGGCTTGCGCGGCGCGCGTCTTGCGACAGACCGACGGGGTGCCGCTTCGTCTTCGTCGGTCTCGGCCGATGCTACTTCGGTCAACAAGCTCGGCAAAACGCGTGGCGTGGGCGCGGAGTCGTCCGACTGTTCGGTCGATGCGGCCATCGGCCTCTTGAAGATATTGCCAAGATCGGCCGATATGCGTTCCGGCCGCTGCACCGGTGCTGCGGCATCCTCAAGAATAGACGAAGATCCCCAGATGTTCGTGAGAGATTTCCGCGTGCGCTTGACCTCGACCACGAAAGGTCGCGACTGTCGTTTCATAAGTCCTCTTGAATGCCCGCAGAAGTTATAGCTGGCTTCATCGGTCCGGCACACTCCCGCGGGCAGGAGCAGGGACCGCTAAAGCCTGAGCGTAAGGATTGACGTTGGTTCCGATGCGCCAAGTCCACGGCGTCAGGCACCAATCGTTACCAGCCTTAGCGCTGATAAAGGCATGCGACTGTACCTTTGCGAATCATAGCCTTTCTTCCACCTGCAGCCAAGCAGTTCCAGGCGTAAATGCGGGGAATGCGACAATTGTGACATCGCGATTCATCTCAACCGGGGGCAACTGAACTCGCGGCAAGCATCCGATATAAGGGCTGCAATCGACATGATTCATGTCTCAGAAATCCAGTCCAAGGATAATCGCATTCTCTTCAGGCTTTCTCCGAAAGCGGTATCGGTCTAGTCGGAGAGTTCGAGGGCAGCAGCTGAGGCACGATGTCATATCGCAGTAATGGGAGCACTTTTGTGACGACGTTAGCCAGCTGGATTCGAGATCACTTGATCTCTGCATAATCAATTCTTGTTCTGTTTCTAAACAATCTTGTCAGATGGAAATGACTCGCTCCACCGCCAATCGACCAGCCGCTCGCCATGCCAACGGCTTGCCTCCCGAGCGTAACGCCTACACTTTCGAGATAGTGAATTCGCGGGATATCTTCAATAGCCCGGCAACCAAATGATAGGCCCTCGCGCCGGATCCCGCGCGGAGGGAGCCGAGCCCGCAACCGGCGCGGCCGCAATGGCCAAGGCCGCTTGCGCGCCAACCTTCGATTCGCAGCGGCCGCGCATTTAAGATGTGGATATCGGTCGCGTATCTCGCTTGCGAGACCCGCTAAGCCGGCTTCTCCTCGGCCCGCAGCTTCTCATGCGGCAGCTTTTTACCGGAACGGCGGATGCGCCATTCCTCGAATCGCTGCAGCACCGTGAAGAAGGACGGCACGAAGAGCACCGCAAGGCAGGTCGAGGCCAGCATGCCGGAAAAGACGGCGATGCCGATCGACTTGCGCGCAGAGGCGCCGGCGCCGGTGGCGAGCACGAGCGGCACCACGCCGAGGATGAAAGCGAAGGAGGTCATGAGGATGGGACGGAACCTGAGGCGCGCCGCCTCTACCGCCGCGTCCATGATCTCCATGCCCTCGGCACGTTTCTCGCGCGCATATTCGACGATCAGGATGGCGTTCTTGCTGGCGAGCGCAATGAGGAGGATCAAGCCGATCTGCGTATAAAGATTATTGGCGATGCCGAGCCCGGCGAGCGCGCCGACCGTCCCGAGCAGCGCGAGCGGCACGGCGAGCAGCACCGACAGGGGCTGGATCCAGCTCTCGTATTGGCCGGCGAGGACGAAATAGACGAGCAGGATGGCCAGACCGAAAACGAAATAGATCTGACTGCCGACCGCCTTCTCCTGATAGGACATGGCGGTCCATTCATAGCCGGTGCCCGGCGGCAGCGTGCTCTGGGCGACCTGACCCATGATGTCGAGCGCCTGGCCGGACGAGAAACCGGGGGCCGAGGTGCCGACGATGGTGGCACTGGGATAGAGATTATAGAGGCTGATCAGCGAGGGTCCGACCATCGGCTTGATGGTGACGATCGTCCCGAGCGGCACCATCGTGCCGTTGCCTGCCTTGACCTTGAGATTGGCGAGGTCCTCGGGACGCAGGCGGTAACGCGAATCAGCCTGCGCATAGACCTGGAAGGTCATGCCGAATTTGTTGAACTGGGTGACGTAGCTGGAGCCGATATAGCCGGAGAGCGACGAGAACACCTGCCCGACGGTAACGCCGAGCGTCTCCGCCTTGACGCGATCGACGATCACTTCGAACTGCGGCACACCGGAGCGGAACGACGTGGTGAGATGCTGCAGCGCCGACTGCGTCGACCCTTCATCCACGATCTTGCGCGTGATGGCTTCGAGCATCTGGTAATTGAAGCTGCCGTCCTTCAGCTGGGTCTGCATCGTGAAGCCGCTCGCATTGCCGATGCCCTGGATCGGCGGCGGCACGAGCACGAAGGTCGACGCGCCTTCGACTGCGGTCAGCGCCGCATTCAGATGCTGGTAGATGCTGAGCAGGTCCTCGCCCTTGACGCTGCGGCTGTAGCGGACATCCCAATCCTTGAGCACGACATAGGCAACGGCGGCATTGGGCAGGGTGGCGTTGTTGTCGAGCACGGAGATGCCGCTGATGCCGATGACGTTCTCGACCCCCGGCGTGTCCTGGGCGATCTGCGACACCTGCGCCAAGACCTGATTCGTGCGTTCCTGCGAAGCGCCGTCCGGCAATTGTGCGCCGATCAGCACATAGCCCTGGTCCTCGGTCGGCAGAAAGGCGGTCGGAATGCGGGTGAGCGCCCATCCGGCGACGCCGATGAGGACGAGGGCCACCGCGACC
Source organism: Chelatococcus sp. GCM10030263 (assembly GCF_042666455.1). Classification (NCBI taxonomy): domain Bacteria; kingdom Pseudomonadati; phylum Pseudomonadota; class Alphaproteobacteria; order Hyphomicrobiales; family Chelatococcaceae; genus Chelatococcus; species Chelatococcus sp. GCM10030263. The sequence goes on from NZ_JBHTDB010000002.1 coordinate 277,014, forward strand.
ATCGCATAGCTCATATGGACCATGCGGCTGATGAGACGCGCATAGCCGCGCTCGCAAGCGTCGTAGACCTTGTTGAACCCGCGGTAGAAGAAGTTGCGCTGTTCCGGCGGCACCGGCCGGCGCAGCCAGAGCGCGCATTGCGTCGGCTTCAGCGTCATGGCGTTGACGGCGCTGATGAGAGCGGTCGCGGCGATGACGAGAGCGAATTGCTGGAAGAGCTGCCCGGTGAGGCCGGGCAGGAAGGCCGCCGGAATGAACACCGACATCAGGACGAGGGTGATGCCGATGATCGGCCCGAACAACTCGTCCATGGCCTTTTCGGCAGCCTGCTGGCCGGGCATGCCCCCTTCGATGTGGCGTGAGACGCCCTCGACGATGACGATGGCGTCGTCGACGACGATGCCGATGGCGAGCACGAGCGCAAAAAGCGTCGAGAGATTGACCGTGAAGCCGAGCGCCTGCATGGCCGCGAAAGCGCCGATGATGGTCACGGGCACGGTCGTCGCCGGCACAAGCATGGCGCGCCAGTCCTGCAGGAAGAGCAGGATGACGATGAGCACGAGGACACCGGCCTCGATTAGCGTGACATAGACCTCGTTGATCGAGGCGTTCACGAACGTCGTCGTGTCGAAGGGAATGGTATAGATGAGGCCGGGCGGGAAGCTCTTCGAGAGCGTCTCCATCCGGTCGCGCACTTCTTCCGCCACCGTGATGGCATTCGCTTCCGGCAGCTGGAAGATGCCGATACCGGCAGCGGGCTTGCCGTTCAGCGTGAAGGTCTGGCTATAGGTCTGGGCGCCGAGCTCGACGCGGCCGATGTCGCGGACGCGGGTGATCTGCCCGCCATTGGCATTGTCGACCTTGACGATGATGTTCTCATAATCGGGGACGTCGTTCAGCCGGCCATTGATATTGATTGTATATTGGAAGTTCTGGCTCGCCGGAGCCGGTGGCATGCCGACCACGCCGGCGGTAACTTCCTGGCTCTGCTGCTGGATGGCGCTGATGACGTCCTGCGGCGTCAGCCCACGCGCCTGCATCTGGTTCGGGTCCATCCAGACGCGCATGGCATATTCGCCGGCGCCGAACACATTGACGTTGCCGACGCCGTTCAGCCGCGCGAGTTCGTTCTGCAGATTGATGACGCCGTAATTGGCGAGGAACAGGCTGTCATACCGCCCGTCCGGCGAGGACAGCGTCACGAATTGCAGGATGGAGGTGGATTTCTTCTGGGTCGTGACGCCCTGCACCTGCACCGCCTGCGGCAGGGACGACATGGCGATGGCCACCCGGTTCTGTACGAGCACCTGGGCGAAATCGGGGTCGGTGCCGATGGCGAAGGTGACGGTGAGGGTATAGGAGCCGTCGCTGGCGCTCGTCGACTGCATATAGATCATGTTGTCGACGCCGTTGACCTGCTGCTCGATGGGCAGGGCAATCGTGTCGACGACGGTCTTGGCGCTCGCGCCGGGATAACGTGTCGTCACCTGTACGGTGGGCGGGGTGACGTTGGGATATTGCGCGACAGGCAGGTTGTAGAGGGCCACCACGCCGACCAGCACCAGCACCAGCGCGAGCACGTTGGCGAGGACAGGGCGCTCGATGAAGAAGCGCGAAATCATGGGAGCGCCTTTCTGGCCTCAGGGTTTGGCGGGCGAGGTCCCGGCCGCCGCGGTCGTCGCACCCATGACGACTGTCTCGGGGGCCACCTTGTTGCCCGGAACGGCGCGTTGCAGGCCGTCAATGATGACCTTGTCTCCCGGCTGCAGGCCCGATTCGATGACGCGCAAGCCGCCCTGCAGCTGGCCCGTTTTGACCACGCGCTGTTCGACGACGTCTTCCGCGTTGACGACGAGCAGATAGCTGCCGAGCTGATTTGCGCCGATGGCGATGTCGTCGACGAGAAGTGCGGGCTGAGGCGGGCCGAGCGGCACCCTGACGCGCACGAAAAGGCCGGGGATCAGGGCGAGGTTCTTGTTGTCGAAGATGCCGCGCACCTCCAACGTCCCGGTGTTCGGATCGACCTGCGGGGCGATGTAGTCGATGGTGCCCTTGTAGGAATAACCCTGTTCGGTCTGCAGGCCGATCTCAACCGGCACGTTGTGAACCTCGGCAATGGTGCGGCCTTGCCGGGCGAGCTCGGCCTTGATGTTCAAGACCTGCTGCTCGCTGACGGTAAAATAGGTGTAGATCGGGTCGACCTGCACGATGGTCGCGAGCTTTGTCGGGCCGGCATAGCCGACGAGCGCGCCGATATCGACGAGATGGCGCGTGACGATGCCGTCGAAGGGCGCCGTGACCTGGGTATAGCCCAGCGTGATGGTCGCGAGCTGGATATTGGCCTGATCGGCCGCGATCTGGGCGGTCGCCTTGTCGAGATTGGTCTTGGCGTCGTCGACGGCCCGCTGCGAGGCGAAATCGCGCGAGCCGAGCTGGGTCTGGCGTTGATATTCGACCTGGGCATTGGCCTGGGTGGCCTGGGCGGCCGCGAGTTCCGCCTTCTGCAGATCGAGCTGAGCCTGGTATTGGTCGCGCTGAATGCCGAAGAGCAGCGCGCCCTTCTTCACGAGTGCGCCGTCCTTGTAGTTGATCGTCTCCAGAAAGCCCTGCACGCGGGCCTCGAGCTGGACGGAATTGATCGCGGCGGTATTGCCGGTGACTTCGAGATACCGCTGCACCGGCTGCTGAAGCGGTGTCGCGACCATCACCTTCGACGGTGGCGGCGGGACGTAGGTATTGCTCTCGTTACAGGCGGCGAGCGTCAGCAACAGAGCGCAGCCGGTGAGCGCAACCGGAACAGAGGCGGCCCGGCGAGGCCGGATGCCGATACGCTTCACCGCGGCAAGCCGCATCGAGTCCATAGAGCCCCCCAAAGGCCACGCAGATGTGGGACATAGTCTGCAAGGAAGCCGTCTCACCTTTTATGACGGACGGCAAGTCCATGCGATGAACCGATGAGCGCCGGCTGCCGGCACCACCGGCGCTTGATGCCGGATCAGAACGGATTGGCGACGACCTGATAGACGGCCCGGCCGCCGGAGTAATAGGGACGATAAAAGGCCGCGCCGCAGCGGTAATAGCGCACCCCGGCGACGGTTGCCTCGGTGCAGCCTGCCGGCAGGCGCACGAAAGTCGCCCCGACCGGCGGCAGGACCGTGATCGGTGCGGGTTCGTAATAGACGGGCGGCGGCGCTGCAGCCGCCGCGCCGATCGCGGCCCCCGCGGCGAGCCCGGCGGCGGCGCCGACAGCGGCCGCCGCGCCCGGGGCCGGCCCGCCCCAACCCCAGCCCCAGCCCGGCCGGACCACCGGCCGGCCCCAGGCCGCACCACCGTGCCAGGCATGCCAGCCGCCGGCAGGACCATGCCATACGCCGCCGCCGTGCCAGCCGACCCAGGCCGAGGCCGGTGCCGCACCAAGCACGGAAACGGCCGCGCCGAGAAGGACGGCGGCCAAGCTCGCCGACATGGACGAGGCTTTCGAGGTCAAACGCATAGCCGTCGCAGGACGGCTTTCCCTCACGCGCCGATCAGTCGTGTTGCACCGCATCGGACATCGCTCCCAGTCAGGATCTCGGATAGGAATGCTCGGAACCCGCTCATTGCGATGCGGGCAGGAATTCGATCTTGGCCGCGTTCTTCGGCGGCGTGAATCGGAAGGCAGAATCCGCCACATTGCGGAACGACCAGTCCTTGAAGACGATCGTGAAATGCGGCGCGCGGGTCGCGTCGAGATAGGTAACGGCCATCAGCCGCGGAAGGCTCGTCTTGGCGTCCAGCCAAAGCTGGTATTCCAGGCCCTGCGCCGCGAAAGCGAGATGCCGGGTGGCCGTGCCGTCGATCAGAGCCGGACCGACCTCATAGGCATTCGTCAGCCCCTTGGTCAGCACCGCATAGGGGTCGCTGCTGAGGAAGTCCGCCATCGGCAGCTGGAGTCCATGCTTGGCGGCCGCCTCGCTCAGGAAGGCGTCCAACGTGTCCGGCGCCGCCGCCGAGGCGTAGAGCTTCTTCTCGTCGTCGGCGATGGTGACGGTCTTGCCGTCGTAGAATACCGCCAGATCATTGTCGCCGGAGCGAATATCGGCGTGCAGCTTGTTGGGCCGCTTGATCTCGACATCAACGGTATCGAAGACGGTGAGCATCTGGCCCTGTGTCGAGGGCACCTCGCGCGATCCGAAGGCTTTGATCGAGAAGGATTTCGCCTCGGCGATCCTGGCGGTGGCCTTCTTCAGGGCATCGAGAGCTGCCTGATCCATGATGGGCTTTTGCCCATCCTGTTCGGCAGAGGCCTGCGGCGCTGGCGACGCAGGCGCTGCCTGGGCTGCCGGCGCCTGCGGGGAAGTCCCCTGCGCGCTGACGGCTGTGGAGTAGATCGGAACGAGCACAAATGGCGCTGCGGCCAAGAGCATCGCCCGAAGTCGCACGCGACCGGCTTTAATCAGCATTAACGGCATGGGGTCTTTCCCTCGAAGAAACATGGACCCGCGAGTCGCGATCACCTTTCTTCAGCCGCCGTTGCCCTGTCAACGGCACAGCTTATGTCCTTGAAAGTTTCAGGCGTGAACCTTGGGCCTTTCGTTAAACATCGTTAATTTCGAGGGTACCCGCCCCGCCCTCGGCAGCTCCCGCAGGAGGACAGGTTGTTGCGCGATTGCCTTTCGAGGCTGAGCGGCTGCCCACAGGGGCTTTTTGCTGCCATCCTCGATTCGCTTGGCCTTCGGTGTTTTTGACGGAACAGGCGGGCGTCTCGCACGTTTTTCTCATAGCCGCACGCGAACACGTGCCTTTTCCCGCGAAAAGACCCGCCAATCATCCCGAACCGAAGATCTCAGGAAAGGATCGACCAATGGGTTTGTTTTCCAAAGACATCAAGAGCATGGACGATCTCTTCGTTCACACGCTGCAAGACATCTATTATGCTGAAAACAAGATCGTCAAAGCCCTGCCGACCATGATGCAGAAGGCGAGCAACCCGGCGCTGAAGAAAGCGTTCGAGACGCATCTGCACGAAACGGAAAACCATGTCGCCCGGCTCGATGAGGTTTTCCGCATGCATGGCACGGAAGCGAGGGGGGTCGACTGCCCAGCCATCGACGGCATCATCGAGGAGGCCGAGGAGGTCGCCGGCGAGGTCGAGGATCCGCGGGTGCTCGATGCGGCCCTGATCGCGGCCGCGCAGGCCGTCGAACATTATGAACAGACGCGCTACGGCACGCTCGTGGCCTGGGCCAAGGAGCTCGGCCGCAACGACTGCGCCGATCTCTTGCAGAAGACGCTGGACGAGGAAAAGGCGACGGACAAGAAGCTGACCGAGCTCGCTCTGACCAAGGTCAATCTGCAGGCAGCCGAATAAGCGCCTTCCGCAATCGCGATCTATCGAGCGGCCGCCTCCGGGCGGCCGTAGCTTGTCTGGACCCCGTCGGCGGACGCGGGTATTTTTTGCTGGACGCGAACCCCGGCGAGAGGCGATTGATCGGTCCGTTCCGACCGTGAACATTTGCTCCTGCCCCGAACGCGATCCATGAGCTTCTCTGTCGTTTCATACGCCACTGCTGCGAGCGGCGGTCCTTGGACCGTTGTCGGCCCGGCACATCCCGCGCAGGAAACCCGGCATGGGTGAGGCCTCGGGTGTGTTGGCCGCGCTCCTCTCGAGCGCCCTGGGCGGCACCGCGATCGTCGCCACGCGCTATGCCGCGGCCGAGGTCAGCCCCCTCATGCTGGGTTTTCTGCGTTTCGGCATAGGCTTCGCCATTCTCCTGCCGGCCGTGATCATCAGGCGCGAACGCTGGCCTGCCCCGAAAGACTGGCCGGGCGCCATCGCCCTCGGCCTGCTGTTCTTCGGCCTCTTTCCGGTGCTCTTCAATCTGTCGCTGGTCTATACCACCGCCGGCCGGGCGGGGCTCGCGCTGGCGACCCTCCCGCTCCTGACGATGGTGGCGGGGGCGGCCTTCGGCGTCGAGCGGCTGACCGTGCGCAAGACGATCGGCGTGCTGATCGCCACCGGCGGGGTCGGGCTCGCACTCCTCAGCAGTCTCTCGGCAGCGCCGCAGGGCGCCTGGCGCGGCGACCTGCTCATGGTGGCCGGTGCATTATGCATGGCGCTCTACAGCGTATGGTCCCGACCCTATATCGATCGCTCGGGCACGCTGTCCTTCGCTGCAGCCGGGATGGCGATCGGCGTCGTGAGCCTCGGACTGGTACTCGTGCCGCGCCACGGCTTCGACGGCCTGTCCACGCTGATCACAGGCCCCGAAGCGCTCGCGGTGCTCTATCTCGGGGTGATCGGCGGGGCGCTGGTGTTTTTCCTGTGGTCTTTTGCGCTGGCGCATACGACGCCGACGCGGGTCGCCGTTTCCATCACCGTCAATCCCGTCATCGCCGGATTGTTCGGGGCCCTGATTCTCGGCGAGCCCATCGGCTGGACATTGCTCGCCGGTCTTGCAGCGGTGACCCTCGGCATCGCGATCGCGACGAGCCGGGGGGGACAACCGGCGTGATTGTGACGGCGCAGCCTCTGCCGTCAACCATAACGTGATCGAATCGCCCTTTTGCATGCACTGGACGTGTTTGGATTGCATTCACACGTTTAGATTAGGATCTCACCGATTCGACCAACAGGACCGAACCATGCGCTCCGAGGCCGTTTTTCTGACAGCAGTGACACTCGCGACGGGTCTTCTGTTCTCCGCCGCGGCCGAGGCGCAAAGCCGTCGTCCGGGCGTAATCGTCGTCCAGCCGCGCAGCTATCTCGACCCGGGCAACGTGGTGCCGGTCGGCTCCATGTCGCAATATGTGACGGCAGGCAGCGTCTACAGCTCGCCCGCTCCGACTCTTCAGGCGCAGCCTTTCAACGAGGTGCTGCCGCCTCGTATCGGCGCCGGCCGCAACCCGTTCCCGAAGGTCTATCTCACGCCGCCGCTCGATCCGGCAGCGCGCTGAGCGCGCGCCCTACCGCGCCTGAACCGTCAGGATCTTGAGCGCGAAGGTGCCGAAGAGGCCGGCAAAGCCATAGTCGATCGCGCGCATGACGCGCGGTCGCCGCTTCAGCGTGGCGACGATGGCCTCGGCCGCGAGCACCAGCGCGATCGACAACGGCGTCGAGATGGCGAGGAAATAGAGCCCCAGAAACAGAAGCTTCGACGCGGCGTGCGGGTCGTGGCCGTCGACGAAGAGCGGCAGGAAGGTCACGAAGAAGATCACGACCTTGGGATTGGTCAGGTTGATACCCAGTCCGACCAGGGCCGTCCGCCAGAACGGCGCGGCCACCGTCGGCTTGCCGTCGACCCTCAGTGCCGAGCCGTGCCGCACGGCCGAGATGGCGAGCCAAATGAGATAGATGGCGCCGACGATCTTGAGGATGGTGAAGGCCGTCACCGAAGCAGCCAGCAAGGCCGAAATCCCGAGCGCCGCCAGCGTGGTCTGGACCAGGCAGCCGGCCGTGGTGCCGACGAGCGCCGCAAAGCCGGCGCGCCGCCCTCCAGCGAGCGTCTTGGCCAGCATCAGGCTCATGTCCGGTCCAGGCGTCACGAACAATACGACGCAGGCGATCGTATAAGTGACGAGGACGGTCGCGGACGGCAGAAAGGTCATGGCCAAAAAGCTATAGGGAAAGGACGCCCGAGGGCAAGCAGGCCCGTTGCCTCAGAGCCCGCCGCCCTTTGCGGCGCCGAGGATCACGTCGGGCCGTCCGTCGCGCATCGTCTGGAGCAGGACGACGAAGCCGTTCGTGCCGGGTGGCGTGGCGACATCATGGGGCACGTCGATGCTCATGGGCTCGCCCGACCATTCGCCGACCTTGACGATGCTGCGCACCACATTCGTATAGGTGATGTTGCGGCCGGTATTTTCGCCGCGGCCTATGGCGACGCTGCGGCTCTTGGTGATCGGCATGAGCCAGAGCACGCCGACAAGGCCCTGCATACCGCCTGGCAGCTCGATCGTGACCCCGGCCTGCGTCGTCTTGAGATTGAGGGGGACCTTCAGCGCCTTCGAGGGTTCGTCGATCGCCGCTTCGATGCCGCGGCGGTCGGACCCGACCGCGTGCCGGAGGCCGTTCACCACAACCTGGGGTGTGTAGATCTGGCCGTCACCGCGGGTTTCGGCATAGCCGCGCTGGCGCTTGCTGAAAGCTTTTTCGGCGAGCGTGTCCTTCCAGCCGAGATAGTCCCAATAGGTCACCGGCAAGCTGACGGCGATGATGCTCGTATCCTTGGCGAGTTCGCGCAGCAATGCGTCGGCGGGGGGGCAGGAGGAGCAGCCTTGGCTCGTGAACAGCTCGACCACCGCACGGGGAGCGCTTCCCGCGATCGCAGGAAACGAGAGCGCCGCGAGGCTGGCGGCGAGATAAAGCCGTGCGAGTCGATGTTTCATGAAGGACGCTTCCGCCGTCAATGAAGCCCAAATCGCCTGGGCGGGGAACTCACGTTGCCTTGAGCGTTCGTTGAGCCGCGATCGGTGGACGCCAACGCCGGTGCATCCACAGCCATTGCTCAGGATATTCACGGACCCAGCTTTCGACGACAGCGGTCATCGCTGCCATGGCGCCCTCCACTTCGACAAGTCCTTCGGTATCACGCGGCAGATCAAGCGGCGGCGTTAGCTCGATCCGGAAACGGCCGCCGTCGAGGCGGATCACCCGCACGCCATGCACCGGGCAATCGAACCGGCGCACGAATTTGCCGAGAACCGGATTGGTGAGGGCCGGACGGCCGAAGAAGGGAACCGTGACGCCGCGCGTGAAATGCTGGTCGATGAGCATGCCGAGATGGCCACCCTCTTCCAACACGCTCGCCATGGCGAAGGCCGCCCCCGGGCGGGCTGCCTCGAGCCCGCCCATGGTCTGGCTTCTCACCTCGTGCACCACATGGGCGATGGCCGGATCATTCGGCGCGCGGAAGACCGCGGTTGCCGCCAGCCCATAGCGGGCCGCGCAGATGGCCGGCAGTTCCCAATTGCCGAGATGGGCCGAGAAGATGATGCCCGGCTTGTCGTCGTCGCGCAGGGCCATGAAATGCTCGATACCCTCGACCTCGACGCGTGCATCCGGCTTCGGATCGAAATGGTCGTAGTCGAAGAGGGTGCCAAGATGAGCATATTCGGCGCCGGTGCGGCCGAGATTGTCCCAGGCGGCGCGGGCGATGGCGCGTCGTTCGGCGTCAGTTTTCTCGGGAAAGGCGGCCTTGAGATTAGCCAGCGCGGTGCGGTGGGCCGGCATCAGCGGTCCGATAGCCCGGGCGATGGCACCGCCGAGCGCACTCGACCGGTCGGGCCCCAGCGCTCGCAGGATGGCGAAGGCCCCCCGAACGAGGGCGATCATCGTCACTTCCGCGACGGACGAGACCAATCGTCGAGCGATCCCGCCGAGCGAGCTCTGACGCCTTACTGCCAATCCGTTCCGCCCCCAATGCCTCACCCGGATGGATTCATCCGGCACCGGCCGCCCCGCGCGGCTCCGTCTCGTTCACTTCGGTCGGGTTTACATCCGCGAAGGTGGCCGCGGGGTCAAGTGCGGCGGCCCGAACCGTCCCTAAAGGCGGACGATGACCTTGCCGAAGACCTGCCGGCTTTCGAGCCGCTCCAGCCCCTGGCGGAAATCGCCGACGTCGAGCACCGCGTCGAGTACGGGCGTGATGCCCGCCGCCATCTTGTCGAGCGATTCCGCGATATTGCGCAGCGTGCAGCCGAAAGAGCCGAAGATCCGGTATTGTTGCTGGAAGAGCTGCATCAGATTCATGGTCGCCGAGACGCCCGAGGTCGAGCCGCAGGTCACGAGACGTCCGCCACGCTTCAGCGAGAGAAGCGAGCCGTTCCAAGTCTCGGCGCCGACATGCTCGAAGACGACGTCGACACCCTTGCGCCCGGTCAGCTTGCGGACGACGCCCTCGAAACGCTCGGTGCGGTAGTTGATGACGTGATCGGCCCCGAGAGCCTTGGCCTTCTCGCCCTTCAGGTCATCGCCGACCGTCGTGATGACCGTGGCGCCGATGGCTTTCGCCATCTTGATCGCCGCCGTGCCGATGCCGGAGCCGCCGGCATGGACGAGCACCGTCTCGCCCGGCTCCAGCTTGGCATTGTCGAAGAGCATGTGCTGCACGGTGCCGAAGGCGATCGGCGCGCAGGCTGCCTGCTCGAAGCTCACGTTGTCCGGAATTTTCACGAGAAGGCGCTGCGGCATCGTGACGAAGTCGCGTGCGAAGCCGTCGATATGGAAGCCCATGATGCCGCCGACACTCTCGCAGAGATTGTCGCGGCCCTCGCGGCAGGCCTTGCAATGGCCGCAGGTGAGCGCGCCATACATGGCAACGCGGTCGCCGATGTCGACATGGGTGACGCCTTCGCCGATGGCCGCGACGGCGCCGGCCGCCTCCGCACCCACCGCGAGCGGCAGCTTGCGCTTGGCAAAGGCCATGCCGCGAAAGCCCCAGACGTCAATATGGTTGAGACCGACGGCCTGCACGCGCACGCGCACCTCGCCGGGGCCGGGCGGCGGCGGCGGCTCCACATCCACCAGTCTCAGGTCGCGATCACCGAAAAGCTGCAGGGCACGCATACAGATGTCTCGTTCAGAAGCTTGAGGGCCAGCGCTGAGCGCCGTGAACTATGGCAAGGATCTCCACGGCGCCGTCGCCGATCCGATATGCCGCGAGATAGGGGGTTTTGGATAGAACCAATTCACGCGTCCCCTCGACGCGTCCTCTGCATCCGAGCCCGGGATTATGTGCCAGACCAGAGATCTGGTTCTCGATCCTTCGCACCAGCCGGTCGGCGGCAGCAGGATCATCCTCGGCGATGAAATCGGCGATCGTCTCGATGTCCTGGAGAGACCGGGCTGTCCAGACGATCCTCATCCCCCGCGGTATTTCGAGAAGACTCGCTCCACCTCGGCGTCCGTGGCGAATTCGCCGCGGTCGGCCTGGGCGATGCCTTCCTTGATCCGCGCGATCCGCGCCTCCTCCATGTCCAGAAAGGCCTCGAGCGCCTCCTGGACGACGCGGTCACGCGGCAGCGCCCGGCTCTTGGCGATCGCCTCCAGCCGCGCGAGCGTCGCCTCGTCGAGATTGACGGTGAAGGCAGCCGTCATGGATGTTCTCCAATTCCGCCGTCGAGGCTACCAGAAGCGGCAGGCCCTGACGAGCATCAGCGGTGCACACCGAGCTGGGCCGTGAGGCCGCCGTCGATCGGGATCACTGCTCCGGTAATATAGGCGGCGGGCTCGCTCATAAGAAAGGCGACGAGGCTCGCGATCTCCTCGGGGGCTGCGAAACGCCCGGCCGGGATCTGCTTTTCCATGGTGGCGCGATAGGCCACATAGGGCGTCATCATGTCCGTGTCGATGAAGCCGGGCGCGATGTAATTGGCGGTGACGCCGCGCTTGGCGCTCTCGACGGCGAGCGTCCGAAGGTAGCTGAGCAGCGCGCCCTTGGAGGCGGCATAGGCTGCATTGCCTGCATTGGCCTGGAGCGCCGTCACCGAGCCGATGACGGCGATGCGGCCGGCGCGAGCACGGATCATTGGCCGGATGACGCTTTTCACCAGCCGCGTCAGCGACCAGAAATTCACCTGCATGGCCGCCTCCGCCTTGTCCTGCATCATGACCGCGGTCAAGGCGTCATAGGGCTGGCCGGCATTATGCACGAGGCCGAAATAGGTGGTGTCCTCGTGCGTCGCACAGAAGGCTTCGATCGCCGCCTTGTCGGCGAGATCGAGGGGAAGCGCCCGCACCGCGCGGCCGTGCTCGGTGGCCAGCGTCTCTGCGAGCATCGCAGCCGCATCGCCGGAGCTGCGATAGGTGAAGTCGATGTCATAGCCCCGGGCGACGAGGTTGCGCACGATGGCCGCGCCGACACCCCTCGCCCCGCCGGTGACGAGGATGCGTTTTTCTTGCGGCTGAGCGGTCATGAACGAACGTCCTGGGCTGGCGTGGTGTCACGCCACCGGCTCGGCCGTGAACACGAGACAGGTGTTCTGGCCGCCGAAACCGAAGGAATTCGACAGCACGCATGTCACCGTAGCGTCGCGGGCCGTATTCGGCACGACGTCGAGCGGAATGGCGGGGTCCGGCACGCGGTAGTTGATCGTCGGCGGCAAGCGGCCATGCGCGATGGTCAGAAGCGAGACCACGGCTTCGATGGCGCCGGCGGCCGTCAGCGTATGGCCGATCATCGATTTATTGGACGAGATCGGCACATGGGCCATGCGCTCGCCGAGAACGGTCGTGACGCCGAGCGCCTCCATCTTGTCGTTTTCCGGCGTGCTGGTGCCGTGAGCATTGATATAGCCGATGTCGTCCGGGGTGAGCCCCGCATCGGCAATGGCCTCGGCGATGGCGGCGACGATCGGCGCGCCGCTCGGGCTTGAGCGCGTGCGGTGGAAGCCGTCACCTTTCTCGCCACAGCCGGCAACGATCCCGAGGATGCGCGCGCCGCGCGCCAGCGCATGGTCGTAGTTTTCCAGCACGAGTGCTGCCGCCCCCTCGCCCATGACGAAGCCGTCGCGGTTCTTGGAGAAGGGCTTGGCAGCCTCCTCCGGCGGGGTGTTCTGGGTCGAGAGCGCCGAGAGCAACGAAAATCGGATCAGCGCCTCCGCATGCACGGAGCCGTCCGTGCCGATGGCGAGCACCGCCTCGCTCTCGCCGCGCCGGATGGCTTCGACGCCGAGCTGGATGGCGGTCGCGCCGGAGGAACAGGCGGTCGAGAGCGAAATCGGCGAGCCCTTGGTGCCGAACCGCTCGCTGATGCGGTCGGCGACCGTGCCGAACAGGAAGAGGTCGTGCCAGGGTGCGAAATCACCCGCACCGGCCGCCTTCAGGAGATCGTCATAGGTGATGTCGCCGGTCTGGCCGGAGGCTTTCGCCAGCGCCTCGCGCTGCGGCCATTCCATCTCGACCGGCGGCACGGCAATGAAGAGCTGTCCGGGGAAATCACCGGCACTGCCTATGCCCGCCTGGCCGACAGCCTCCTCGGCGGCGAGCGTCGCCAACTTTTCCGACAACAGCGGCGCACAGAAGGGCTCCACCGGCACGAAATCGACCGTGCCGGCGATCGTCGTCCGCAGCCCCTCCGTCGGGAAGCGCGTGATCGTATGGATGCCGGAGCGGCCGGCGGTCAGCGCCGCCCAATTGTCGGCCTTGCCGGCACCGAGCGAGGTCACCATCCCCATGCCGGTGACGGCGACGATCGGCCGCCCCGATGTGTCGCGATGTTCCGATGCCATCGTCGGGCTCCGTATCAGACCGTCGTGAGGAAGGCGAGCCCCTCGCCCCGCATATGGCCGACACTCGTGACGACCGCCTGGCGAAAATAATTGTCCTTGATGGCTGCCGCAGCAAGCGCCACGCCTGCAGGAAACTGGGCCTCGAGCATATGGCCGAAGAAATCGCCGGTGGCATGCACGGGCGCGCCGGGCATGAGCTTGGCAAGCGCGCCGCGCTCCTCCTCGGTGGCACCGGCAATGCCGGTCGCGCCCGAGAGGATGGCGCCGCCGACCGGCTTGAAGTCACCGGCCGCCCGTTCCCAGAGCTGCTCCACGCTGGCGCTGACCGCACCGATGGAGCGCCTGGTCTGATCGGCCGCGACGGACTGGAGAGCGGCGACGGGCGTCGCGCCGCGAGCCTCGGCGTGGTCGCGCGCCTCGACCACCAGAAAGGCGGCACCGCTGCCGGGAATGAAGCCTCCGCCCTCGCCGGGCCTGTCCCAGACCGACGCATAGGAATGCTTCCAGAGCAGTCGTCCCATCTCGTAGATGAGCAGCACGTCCGGCCGTTCCGCGTTATAGGCGCCGCCGACGAGAAACATGTCGCCCTGGCGAGCCGCAATACGCGCATGGGCGATGCGCAGGGCATCGACCCCGCATTGCTCCTCACCCATGAAGGTGCGCGAGGCGCCGGTGACGCCATGGACGATGGCGATATTGCCGGCGAGAAGATTCGAGAGCTGGGCGAGGAAGAGCGTCGGGCGGATGTCGCCCATCAATCGCTCGTTGAGGAAGACGCCCGGATTTTCGGCACTGCGAATGCCGGAGAGGATCTGGCCGTCAACGGCATAGTCGCGCTCGCCGCCGCCTGCCGCGACGATCATCTGCATGCGGCCGAGAAGCTCCGCGTCGCCTTTGGCGCCGGCATCTTCGAGCGCCAGCCCTGCGGCATAGACGCCGAGGCGCTGCCACGGCTCCATCTGCCGCTGGTCGGCCTTCTTCGGGATCTGCCGGTCCCAATCGAGCGGCACAGCGGGGTGGACCACAAAGGGGGCGAACCGTTCAGTGTCGACCCGAGGCGACAAATGGCCGTCGAAAGCGCCCATATGGACGCTCGCGCCCTCGCCCTGGCTCGACACGAGCCCGACGCCGGTGATCCAAACCTCACGCGTCATGCTGCACCTCCTCCAGAACGAGCCCGAGGGAGGCCGCCTGTTCGCGCATGCGGGGGGACAACCCTTCGGGGAAGGGCATGGTGCGGAACATCAGTTCGGCATCGCAGATCGCCTTGCCGGCGCTCGCGATGCGCGCCTTGGTGACGGCATAGCCCGAGCCTTCGTGGATGCGCGTCGCCGTGATTTCCAGCGGCGCGCCCGGGCCGACGAAGGTGCGGAACTTCGCCTTCTCGACACCGCAGAGGAAGGGCATATGCGAAAAACGGCAGAGGCCGAGCACGAGATAGCCCGAGGCCTGGGCCATCGTTTCCGTCAGAAGCACGCCCGGCATGAGCGGGTGGCCAGGGAAATGCCCCTCGAAGACCGGGCTATCCATTGGCACCGTGGAGCGGGCTTCGAGCCGGAGCGCCGCCTCGTCGAATTCGACGATGCGGTCGATCATCTGGAAATATTCGAGGCGCATGCGGCGACTACCGGGACCCGTCGGCCGCACCGGCTGATCCGGCGCTATGGCCAATGACGCCGCTACTGGGGCGCCTGTCGATCAAACGTCTCACGCCGTCTTCGCCGCCACAAGATCGTCGATGCGCGCGCAGAGATTCTTCAGGACGAAATACTGTTCCGCCTGCACCTGGCCGTCATTGACCTCCTGCGTCCACTTCTCCAGCGGCAGCTTGATCCCGAAGGCCTTGTCGATGGCAAAGGCGATGTCGAGAAAGGCCAGCGAATCGATCCCGAGATCGTCGATGGCGTGACTTTCCGGCGTGATCTGCTCACGCGGAATGTCGGCCGTCTCGGCGATGATGTCGGCGACGGTCTCGAAAGTGGATGCCATCGCGTCGCTCTCCTGTCATGAGCCGCAACCATTGCTGGTTGCACAAAAATATGCCCCGCCCATGAAGGCGAGGGTCAATCGAAGCGTCCCCTATACATGAGCGTTTCCGCTTGTCCAAGCGCGGCGGAATTTCGGCTGCCGGATGACCCGTCGGAAAATGCGCCGTGTGCGCAAACGCACGCATGGGGCGCAAAACTGGGTCGGCAGTGGCCCCTGGTCGCCGCGCCAGCCGGGAGACACCCGGCCGGCGCGCGCGGGTCGCTTACGCGGCGAGCTGCCGCAGGACGTAGTGCAGGATGCCGCCATTCCTGAAATATTCGAGCTCGTCGAGCGTATCGATGCGGCAGATGAGCGGCACTTTCTCGACCCGGCCGTCCGCGAAGGTGATTTCCGCCGTCAGCTGCTGACGGGGCTTCAGATCGCCGGCAAGCCCGTGGATCGTCACCATCTCGTCGCCCGTCAGGCCGAGCGTCTGCCAGGAGGTCTCGCCCTCGAAGACGAGCGGCATGACGCCCATGCCGACAAGGTTCGAGCGGTGAATGCGCTCGAAGCTCTGGGCGATCACGGCACGCACGCCGAGCAGCTTCGTACCCTTGGCCGCCCAGTCGCGCGACGAACCGGTGCCATATTCGCGGCCGGCGAAGACGACGAGCGGCACGCCCTCGTCGCGGTAGCGCATGGCCGCGTCATAGATCGGCATGCGCTCGCCCGAGGGGTGATGGATGGTGAAGCCGCCTTCGACCACATTGCCGGCGCCATCGCGAACCATCTGGTTCTTGATGCGGATATTGGCGAAAGTGCCGCGCATCATGACTTCATGATTGCCGCGCCGCGTGCCGTACTGGTTGAAGTCCTGCGGCCGCACCTGGTGATCGCGCAGGTAATGGCCGGCGGGGCTCGCCTCCTTGATCGAACCGGCGGGCGAGATGTGGTCCGTCGTGATCGAATCGAGGAAGAGGCCGAGCACCCGCGCCCCGACGATGTCGGTGACCGGCTCCGGCGTCTTGGTGATGCCCTCGAAATAGGGCGGGTTCTGCACATAGGTCGAGCGCTCGTCCCAGGCATAGGTGAGGCCGCCCGAGACGCCGATCGTCTGCCAGTTCTCATCGCCGGTGAAGACGTCCGCATATTTGCGGCGGAAGAGATCCTGCGTGATGTGCTTGTCGATGAATTCCTGCACCTCGAGCGACGACGGCCAGATGTCGCGCAGATAGACCGGCTTGCCGTCGGAACCCGTGCCGAGCGGCTCGGTGGTGAGATCGATCTGCAGCGAACCGGCCAGCGCATAGGCGACGACCAGCGGCGGCGAGGCGAGGTAATTGGCGCGCACGTCCGGATTGACGCGGCCCTCGAAGTTGCGGTTGCCGGAGAGCACGGCCGCCGCGACGATGTCGTTGTCGTTGATGGTCTGGGAGATCTCCTCCGGCAACGGGCCGGAGTTGCCGATGCAGGTGGTGCAGCCGTAGCCGACCAGATTGAAGCCGAGCTTGTCGAGCTCATCCTGCAGGCCGGATTTGGCGAAATATTCGCCGACCACCTGGCTTCCCGGCGCGAGCGAGGTCTTGACCCAGGGCTTGGACTTCAGCCCCTTGGCGACGGCATTGCGGGCGAGCAGCCCGGCGGCCACCATCACGCTCGGGTTCGAGGTATTGGTGCAGGAGGTGATGGCGGCGATCACCACATCGCCATGGCCGAGGTCGAAATTCCGCCCCTCGACCTTGTAGCGCTTGGCGAGTTCGCCCGCCTTTTTGAATTCGATCTCCATCGAGGAGGCGAAGCCCGCCTTGGCGCCCCTCAGGAGCACGCGATCCTGCGGGCGCTTGGGGCCGGCGACGGACGGCTCGACATCGTCGAGATCGAGCGCCAGCGTATCGGTGAAGATCGGGTCCGGCGTCTCGGCGGTGCGGAACAGGCCCTGCGCCTTCGCATAGGCTTCCACCAGCGCCACGCGCTCGTCCGTGCGGCTGGTCTTCTTGAGATAGGCGATGGTCGCGGCATCGATGGGGAAGAAGCCGCAGGTCGCGCCATATTCGGGCGCCATATTGCCGATAGTGGCACGGTCCTCGATGGTCATGCCATCGAGGCCCGGGCCGTAGAATTCGACGAATTTGCCGACCACGCCCTTCTTGCGCAGCATCTGGGTGACGGTGAGCACGAGGTCGGTCGCGGTCACGCCTTCCTTCAGGCGGCCCGTGAGCTTGAAGCCGATGACCTCCGGAATGAGCATGGAGAGCGGCTGGCCGAGCATGGCCGCCTCCGCCTCGATGCCGCCGACGCCCCAGCCGAGCACGGCCAGGCCGTTGACCATCGTGGTGTGCGAATCGGTGCCGACGAGCGAATCGGGATAGGCGACCTCGCCGTCCCCATCCTTGCGCGACCAGACTGTCTGCGACAGGTATTCGAGATTGACCTGATGGCAGATGCCGGTGCCGGGCGGCACGACGCGGAAATTGTCGAAGGCGTCCTTGCCCCAGCGCAGGAAGCGGTAGCGCTCACCATTGCGCTCGTATTCCAGCTTGACGTTGTCGGCGAAGGCCCGCGGCGTGCCGAATTCGTCGACGATCACGGAATGGTCGATGACGAGATCGACCGGAACGAGCGGATTGATCTTCTTCGTGTCGCCATTGAGCACCGTCATGGCATCGCGCATGGCGGCGAGATCGACGACCGCCGGTACGCCCGTGAAGTCCTGCATCAGGACGCGCGAGGGCCGGAACGCGATCTCGCGCTCGACTGAGCCCCTGTTCTCCACGAAGGCGGCGACCGCCTCGATATCGCTCTTGCGGACGGAGCGGTCATCCTCGAAGCGCAACAGGTTCTCGAGCAGCACCTTCTGGGAGAAGGGCAGGCGGGAGATGCCGGCTAAGCCGTTCTTTTCTGCCTCTGTGAGGGAATAGTAGGTATAAGTCTTGCCGGCGACCTGGAGGGTGCGGCGGGATGAAAAACTGTCAAGGGATGTGGTCATCGCGTGATCCTTCGGGGATAGGTCGGCAATCGACGTCCGCAAGAATGTCCGCAAGACAGGAATGCCGGCCTAGGTTGCGCAACAGCGCGCGCCGCCCCGGGTGTGCCCAGGTTCCCCGCGCGTCACGCGCGCGGCGCAGCCACCGGTTCTTATAGATAGTTTCCTGTCGTCCCGCTAGACGAATGATACTCGTTCTAAACTGTCCCTCACCCGTCCCGTTCCGCAGCGTCCCTCAGGCCCATCCAGCCCCGCCAAAGCCTTGCGCATCCTCATCGAGAACCTTTCCTGCCGCCGCGGTGGCAGGCTTTTGATCGCAGACCTCACGGTCGCGGTGGCAGCCGGCGAGGCGCTCGTCGTCACGGGGCCTAACGGCGCGGGAAAATCCACCTTGCTCGCGACGCTCGCCGGCCGCCTCAAGCCGACGGCCGGACGCATCCTGGTCGAGGGCGATGCGGCTTCCGACGGGCGGCTCCTCCCCGAAGAGGCGATCCTCGTCGGTCACCGCGACGGGCTGAAAAGCGCGCTGACAGCGCGGGAAAATCTCACCTTCGCGGCGGCGATCTTCGGCCGTCCGCGGCTCGGGCCGGAGGAAGCGCTCGCCGCCTTCGCGCTGGCCCATGCGGCCGAGGTCCCGGTGGGCTATCTTTCCGCCGGGCAGCGCCGGCGCGTGGCGTTGGCGCGACTTCTCGTCTCATCCCGGCCGGTCTGGCTGCTCGACGAGCCGACCACGGCGCTCGATGTCGCCTCCCAGGCGATTTTCGCCGGCGTGATGCGCGACCATCTCGCCGCAGGCGGGCTCGTCATCGCCGCGACGCATTCCGCCCTCGGCCTCGAAGGGGTGAAGGAGCTGGAATTGGACGGTGCGCCGGCTGTTGCGGATGAGGATTATGAAGGGGAGTGGGGGGAATGAGGATCGTCCTCGCCATCCGCATTGCGCCGCCTGTGGCAGGCAAAGCGCTTCGATCCCTCCCCTTAAGGGGAGGGTGGAGCCGAGCTATGCTCGGATCCGGGTGGGGTCGTTGCTGTCGCTGGTGTAGACCCCCTCCGGCGCCACTTGCGTGGCGCCACCTCCCCCTCCAGGGGAGGATCACGCCTGCGCGAATCTGCATGAGCGGTAGCCCTGCCCTTGAGGGGCGAAAGCAATGGGAGGCCGGATCCGACCGCCAATCGCACGGCAGGGCCCCACCATGACGCGCGCGCTCACAGCCCTCATCGTCAGGGACTTGAAGCTCGCGGCGCGTGTCGGCGGTTCGGGCCTGCTCGGGCTCGTCTTCTTCCTGATGCTGATCACGCTCATACCCTTTGCGCTCGGGCCCGATCTCAACCTCCTGCGGCGCATCGGCCCGGCGATCCTCTGGCTCGCGGCGGTGCTCGCCACGCTGATCGGCCTCGATCGGCTCTTCCAGGCCGACGAGGAGGATGGCTCGCTCGATCTCATGCGCATGAGCGACGCGCCGCTCGAAGCCATCGTCGTCACGAAATGCATCGCCCATTGGCTCACTACCGGCCTGCCGCTCGCCCTCGTCTCGCCGCTGTTCGGCCTGTTGCTCGCGCTCGAACCCGAGACGATGCCGGCGCTGGTGGCGACGCTGCTCGTCGGCACGCCGGCGCTCACCTTCATCGGCGCGATAGGCGCCGCGCTCACCGCGAGCCTCTCCCGCGGCGGCCTCATTCTGGCCGTCCTCGTGCTGCCTCTGATGGTCCCGACGCTGATCTTCGGCGTGTCGGCCGCACAGACGGTGCAGGGCGGGACCGTTCCCTTCCTCACGCCGTTCCTGGTGCTCGGGGCGCTGAGCCTGATCGCCATGGTCACCGGGGCGATCGCCGCCGCGGCGGCACTGCGCATCGGCCAATAGAGGCTTTCGCCAAAAGGGGCTTTTGCATGAGCGACATTGCAGGCCGCTCCGCCTCCCGCTACATCAATGGCATGTGGAGTCTCGCCAATCCTACGCGCTTCCTGGCGCTTTCGGGCCGCATCCTGCCGTGGCTCGCCGGAGCGAGCGCGCTCGTCATTCTCGCCGGGCTCTATCTGGCGCTGCTCGCCTCGCCCGCCGACTATCAGCAGGGCGAGACCGTCAGGATCATGTATATCCATGTGCCGTCGGCCTGGCTCGCGCTGGCGCTCTACACCATCATGACCGTCTCGGCGATCGGCACCCTCGTCTGGCGCCATCCGCTCGCCGATGTCTCGCAGAAGGCCGCCGCCCCCATCGGTGCAGCCTTCACGTTCCTGTGTCTCGTCACGGGCTCGCTGTGGGGCAAGCCGATGTGGGGCACCTGGTGGGTGTGGGATGCACGCCTCACCTCGGTGCTCGTCCTCTTCCTGATCTATCTCGGCATCATGGCCCTCTGGCGCGCCATCGAAGAGCCCAGCCAGGCGGCGCGTGCGGTTGCCGTTCTCACGCTCGTCGGCTTCGTCAATATCCCGATCGTCAAGTTTTCGGTCGACTGGTGGAACACCCTGCACCAGCCGGCCTCGGTGCTGCGCCTCGACGGGCCGGCCATCGACCCCTCCATGCTCTGGCCGCTGCTCGTCATGGCGGTCGGCTTCACGCTTTTCGCGCTCGCCCTCCACATGGCGGGGATGCGCACCGAGATTCTGCGCCGGCGGGTGCGCAGCCTGACCCTCAGGGCGGCGGACGTAGCGATTGAGCGGCCGCGGCCGGCGGCGGTCGACCGGCGCCCGGTCGAGCAGGCCTGATGCTCTGGTCGGTTCTCGATTATCCGCATGCGGGCTTCGTGCTGGCGGCCTATATTGCGGCTGCGATCGTCATCGGCGGCCTGATCGTTCGCGCCGTCGTCGACGACCGGCTGCAGCGCAGGGCGCTGGATGATCTCGCCGCACGCGGCCTCGATCGCCGGCCCGTGCCATCGTCCGGCCACTCTCGCCAGGCAGGTGCTGGGTCCGATAAGCTTGGCACAACAGACGAGGTCAGAAGCGGTGTCGTTGCAGGACCCACCCGTTCAAAGCCCGGCGACGGCCGCGGAGGCCGATAACCCGCCGGGCGCAGGCCGGCGTCGCCTTATTCTCCTGCTGCCGCTTGCTGTGTTCCTGGGGCTCGCCGCCCTGTTTCTGGTACGGCTTTTTTCAGGCGATCCCTCGCGTGTGCCCTCTGCGCTGATCAATCGCCCCGTTCCCACCTTCTCGCTGCCGCCGCTCGAAGGCCTCGTGAAGGACGGCGCACCCGTTCCCGGCCTGTCCAGCGCCGATCTCACGGGTCCCGCGGCGGACGGCCGTGTGACGGTCGTCAATGTCTTCGCGTCCTGGTGCGTGCCCTGCCGCCAGGAGCATCCGCTCTTGCTACAGCTGGCGCAGGACACCCGTGTCAGGCTCGTCGGCATCAATTACAAGGATGACCCGGACAACGCCCGCCGCTTTCTCGGCGAACTCGGCAATCCCTTCGCCGCCGTCGGCA
Organism: Chelatococcus sp. GCM10030263; assembly: GCF_042666455.1. NCBI lineage: Bacteria > Pseudomonadati > Pseudomonadota > Alphaproteobacteria > Hyphomicrobiales > Chelatococcaceae > Chelatococcus > Chelatococcus sp. GCM10030263. The sequence goes on from NZ_JBHTDB010000002.1 coordinate 298,593, forward strand.
CGGACACGGCCGGACGCACGGCGATCGACTGGGGTGTCTATGGTGTGCCGGAGACCTTCATCGTCGGCCCGGACGGCATCATCCGCTACAAAAACATCGGACCATTGACGCCGCAGGCCTTGCAAGCCGACATTGAAGCCGCGATCAAGCGAGCTTCGGGGCAATGAGCGAAGCCACGGCCCGTCGGGCATCACGGCCATGGGGCGTACCGGTTCTGCCCCTCATGTCACGGCTTTCCATGCGCAGCAAACCGTCTAAAGAAAGCGATATTCTGCTGCTCAGCGCCGAGTTCGGCGCTGAGCGCACGGCGAGCATCGTGCGCATGGTCACCGGCATCGTGCTGCTCGCGATGATCGCTATCCTCAACCGCAAGAGCGATTTCTCGCCGATCGGCCAGCAGCAGATCTTCTATGCCGAGCTTACCGTCGTCACCCTGTTCCTGTCCGGCCTCGCCAGCTATGTCCTGGTCCGTCTCGGCTGGTGGCGCTGGTGGATGAGCTTCGCGACGGCATCGGTCGACGTTCTGATCGTTGCGGCAAATCTCTGGAACAACATGTGGGTCACCGGCCTTTCCGGCCAATATGTGCTCGCCTTTCCGGTAATCGCCGCCGTTCCGCTCGTCTTCGTGACCAATGTGCTGCGTCTGAGACCAAGCGTGCAGATCTACAGCACGGTCCTGATGTTCGTCGCGGTGGTCGTGGTCAGCTTGGTCGCGCATCCGGCGGAAGGGCTGGTCGACCGGCCGCTCCCGCTCCTGGTGCAGGACCAGTTCGGCTGGCAGCCAAATTTCGCCCGTGGCATCATCCTCGCGCTGACCGGCGGCATCCTCGTGCTCGCCAGCCTGCGCGGCCGCAGGCTCCTCGTCCGCGCGGTGGAGGAGACGACGCTCCGGCTCAATCTCGGACGCTATCTGCCGGCCGAGCTCGCGCCTGTGCTGGCGGAAGGCCGCATCGCCGAGCTGAAGGCCGGCCGGCGCGCTCACGTAACCCTCATGTTCGTGGATATTCGCGGTTCGACCGCCATGGAGGAGAGCCTGTCGCCCTCGGCCGTGGTCGATCTCATCGGCACCTTCCGCGAGCTCGTCATGGCGGCAGCCGCGGCCCATCGCGGCGTCATCGACAAGTTCATCGGTGACGGCGCGCTCCTCGTCTTCGGCGTGCCGGAGACGGCCGACGACGATGCGGCACGGGCGCTCGCCTGCGGCCAGGACATTCTCGCCCGCATCGACGGGTGGAATATCGAGCGCGCGCGACACGCCCTCGATCCGATCTATGTCGGCATCGGCATCCATAGCGGCGAGGCCTTCGTCGGCGCCATCGGCAACGACATGCGGCTCGACTTCACCGTGCTGGGCGACGCGGTCAATGTCGCCTGCCGGCTGGAACAGGCGACGAAGCTGCATCGCGTCGCCATGCTCGTCTCAGGGGATACGCTCGACGCCGCACAGGCCGATCGCGCGGCCTGGCGGGCTATCGGCGTGCAGGCGCTGCGTGGGCGCGCCGAACCCGTCGAGCTCTTCACACCCGCCGATGTCCGACGCTGGGACGACGTCGTCTTCGGGCCGGCTCAGTCCTTGGCGCCGGGAGAACCCTTGTCCGGCACCGAATAGCGCATGATCAGCGGCGTCTGCGCCAGCGCGAAGATGATAGTGATCGGCATGGTCGCGAAGACCTTGAAATTCACCCACACATCCGTGGACTGAGTCCGCCAGACCACCTCGTTCATGAGAGCGAGCACGAAGAAGAAGATGCCCCAGCGCAGGGTGAGCTTGCGCCATCCCTCGTCGGTCAGGTCGAAGACGCTCTCGAAGACGATGGGCAGGAAGGGCTTGTTGAAGGCAAGCCCGCCGAGCAGCACCGCGCCGAAGAGCGAATTGACGATGGTCGGCTTCAGTTTGATGAAGAGCTCGTCGTGCAGGAGAAGCGTGAGCCCTCCGAAGACGAGCACCACCACGCCGGTCACCAGCGGCATGATCGGCAGACGTCTCACGAGCAGATAGTGGACTGTGAGCGCCAGCGCGGTCGCGACCATGAAGGCGGCGGTCGCGGTGAAAAGCCCGGCCCGCTGATTGCCGAGAAAGAAGATAACGAGCGGCCCGAGCTCCAGCGCGAGCTTGAGCAGCGGATTGAGGGGCCGGTGTGATGGATCGGTCATGGCCGATCTCTGCCCCGTCGTCCAAACGACGTCAACTATGCCCCGGGCCGCTTCGCACTCCGCCGATGCCCCGCCTCCGCCTGCGGCAGGAAGGGCACTACTTGTGATGGCGTGGGCGCTGCGCTTTTTGCACGAGCGTTTCCCGTCGAGGCCCCCTGCTTCGCAGCTCCCGGTGCGGAGCCGCTTCGCGAGCGCCGCCTCCATACCCGACCAAAATCATCAGGATCAAAAACTTAACTTGAGACTCGCCCTCCAGACGATCATAGGTTTCTGATCGCTTCCGAGGTTGCTACGAGCTCTCCATGAACAAAGCTATTCTACTGAAATTGCACCGCTGGCTCGCACTCACCTTCGCGATACCGCTGCTCGTCATCATTGTAACTGGTCTAATTCTATCCTTTGAGCCGATCGTCAGCCAAAGCGCGATCGAACCGGGCTCCGTGACGGTTCAGGCGGTGGAAGGGCTTCTGCAACGCTACGACCCGGAAGGCACCGCTCGTGCCCTCTTTCACCGCCCGCGCGAGCACATCATCGCGATCAGCCGAGGCCGGCCCGGCGTCAGCACGGAAATCGACCTCGCCACGGGCGAATCGGCGGTTCATGACGCGACCACGCTGACGGATGTCTTCGGCATCGCACGCCGAACCCACGAGCATATGGTCTTCCGCGCCCGCTGGCTGGTGACCGCTTCGACCATCGCCATGCTGGCGCTCACCGGCCTCGGGGTCTTCATCGGCTGGCCGAAGCTGCGCAACACGCTGCAGGGGTGGCATAGAGGTCTCGGCTGGTTCCTCTTGCCGTTGGTGGTGCTCAGTCCTCTGACGGGCCTGCTAATCGCGCTCGGTGTGACCTTCACACCGGCCCCCAGCGCGGCGCGGTCGGCCAACCCTCCACTGCCGCTGATCGAGGCCGTGCGCATCCTCGGCGCCGAGCACGACCTGTCGTCGCTTGCCTGGATCCGCTCGCTGGGCAAAACCGTGATAGCGCGCGTCATGGAGGACGGCGAGATGAAGACCTATGCGCTCACCCGCGACGGCGCGGTGCCGACGGCGCGCAACTGGCCACGGCTCATTCATGAAGGCACCTGGGGCGGCGTCGCGCTCTCGATCTTGAACCTCGTGACTTCGGTCGCGCTGCTCGGCCTTCTCGTTACGGGCGCGTGGATCTGGGCTCGCCGCAAGCTCCGCCAGACGATCAAGAGGCGCCGGCTGCCGAGCCGGGCCGTGTGAGCATCGCGATCAGTTGGGAGCGGTAGAAACACCAGCGTCATCCCCGGGCTTGTGCCGGGAATCCCGATCCCATGGGCGCAGCGCCCTACCGACCGGGATGGCCGGGACGAGCCCGCCCATGACGAAAGAGGATTCGGCGAGTCACATTAATCCGTTTCTCCGGAGGGCGTTGCCGTCTGCACACTAACGAGCTCCGCGACATGGTCGGCGATGGCGAGCGAGGCGGTAAGCCCGGGCGATTCGATGCCGAAGAGATTAACGAGCCCGGCTATGCCGTGGTCGCCCGGCCCCTGGATGACAAAATCCTGCGTGCCGGCGCTCGGCGGTGTGATCTTCGGGCGGATGCCGGCATAGTCCGGCTGCAGGCTGCCCTCCGGCAGATCCGGCCAATAGCGGCGGATCGCCTCATAGAACCGCGTGGCGCGGGCGGGATCGACGTCATAATTGATGCCGTCGATCCATTCGACATCCGGCCCGAAGCGGGCGCGGCCGGAAAGATCGAGCGTCAGATGCGTGCCGAGCCCGCCGGGCACCGGCACCGGATAGATGAGATGCGTGAAGGGCGCGCGCGTCGACAGGCTGAAGTAGTTGCCCTTGGCGAAGAAGGCGGGCGGCACACGCTCTGCCGGCATGCCGGCGATGGCGCGGGCGAGCCTGGGCGCATGGAGGCCGGCGGAATTGACGATGAGGCGCGCCAGAAGCGTCGTGCCGCTGCCGTCGTCGATATCGAGCGCAATGCCCTCCGGCGTCACCCGTCCCGCGCGCACGGGGCAGTGGAAGGCGAAGACGGCCCCCGCATTTTCCGCATCGCCCTGCAGCGAGAGCATATAGGCGTGGCTGTCGATGATGCCGGTGACCGGCGACAGGATGGCGGCCGTGCAATGAAGCGCCGGCTCCATCGCCTCGGCCTCGCTCGCATCGAGGAAGCGCAGGCCCTCGACGCCGTTCGCCTCGGCATGGGATGCGATGGCCCCGAGCCGGTCGCGCTCCTCGTCGTTCGTCGCCACGATGAGCTTGCCGCAGGCACGGTGCGGAATGCCCCGCTCCTCACAGTGGCGATAGAGCGCTCGGCGGCCGACAACGCAGAGCCGCGCCATCAGGCTTTCGTGCGGATAGTAGATGCCGGCGTGGATCACCTCGCTGTTGCGCGCCGACGTTTCCGTGCCGATGCCGCCCGCGGCCTCCAGCACGAGCACCTCCCGCCCGGAGAGCGCCAGCCTGCGCGCGATGGCGAGCCCGACGACACCCGCGCCGATGACGACCGCATCAACCTGGTCCACGCTCACTCACCACGCGTGCTGTCAAGAATCACGGGCATTCAGGACGCAGTGGCCGGCTGGAAGGCATCCGCGAAGCGCTGCCGCAGGATGTTCTTCTGCACCTTGCCCATGGTGTTGCGCGGCAGCTCCTGGACGATATAGATCCGCTTCGGCTGCTTGAACTTGGCGAGCCGCTCGGACAGCGCCGCGGCGATCGTCGCGGGCTCGACGAGCCCGCCTGCCTTGCCGACGACGACCGCCACTACACCCTCGCCGAAATCTCGATGCGGCACGCCGATGACGGCGCTTTCGACCACACCCGGCAGGTCGTCGATCGCCTCCTCCACCTCCTTCGGATAGACATTGAAGCCGCCGGAGATGATGAGGTCCTTGCCGCGCCCGACAATATGCACATAGCCGCGCTCGTCGATCTTGCCGAGATCGCCGGTGATGAAGAAGCCGTCGGCGCGGAATTCCTCCATCGTCTTCTCCGGGTTGCGCCAGTACCCCTTGAAGACATTGGGGCCGCGCACCTCGATGATGCCGATCTCGCCTTGGCCGACGGGCGCCGCGGTTTGCTGGTCGGCGACACGCAGCTCGACGCCGGGCAGCGGAAAGCCGACCGTGCCCGCCACCCGGTCCCCGTCGTAGGGGTTCGAGGTGTTCATATTGGTTTCGGTCATGCCGTAGCGTTCGAGGATGGCGTGGCCCGTGCGTGCGTGCCATTCCCGGTGGGTCTCGGCGAGAAGCGGCGCCGAGCCCGAGACGAAGAGGCGCATATGGGCGGTCGCCTCGCGCGTCAGCCCTTCGTGCTGCAAGAGGCGCACATAGAAGGTCGGCACGCCCATCATGCTGGTGGCCCGCGGCAGGTGTCGCATGACCTGGTCGGCATCGAATTTCGGCAGGAAGATCATGGCGCCGCCGGCCGCGAGCAGCGTATTGGTGGCGACGAAAAGCCCATGCGTGTGGAAGATCGGCAGGGCGTGCAGCAGCACGTCCTTGTCGGTGAAGCGCCAATAATCGACCAGCGTCAGCGCATTCGACAGGAGATTGTCGTGGCTGAGCATGGCGCCCTTGGAGCGCCCGGTCGTGCCCGACGTGTAAAGGATGGCGCCGAGATCGTCGGGGCCGCGCGGCACGTCGGTGAAGCGCGCCGCCTCGTCGGAAACCGCCGCCGCCTTGTCCGTCAGGCTGCCGCGCCCATCGGCGCCGAGCGTCTCGACGACGCCGCCGTGCCGGGCCGCGAGTTCGGCGATGCCGTCGCGCTTGGCGGGGTCGCAGACAACGAGCGAAGGCTCGGCATCGCTGAGGAAATAATCGAGCTCGGCGAGCGTATAGGCCGTATTGAGCGGCAGGAAGATCGCCCCGGCACGGATCGTCGCGAGATAGAGGAGGATCGCCTCGGCGCTTTTCTCCACCTGCACGGCCACCCGGTCGCCCGGCTGCACGCCGAGCGCCACGAGCGCCACGGCAAGGCGTGCGGTCTCGCGGACGAGATCGCCGTAGCGGATGACCTCACCGTCCGCCGTCTCGATGAAGGTCCGGCCGGCATCGGGCATGCGCGCACGCAAGGCCGAGAACAGATGCGATGTCATGAGGGCACTCACTCCCGGAGGCTTGTTATTCTGGCAGCGCGGCGAGCACCCGCTGCGTCCGGTCGCCTCTGAGAGCTCGGCGAACAGAAGCCGCGGCGATGACTTCGCCAGCGCGTGCATAGGCTTCGTGGTTCGCCTCGATATCGTCAAGGGCATAGAGATAGTTGACCATCAGCCCATGCGCCTGGGCGAGGCCCTTGGGCGAGGGATCGCCGAGGAAATTGAGGCGCTCCAGCCGCGCGCCATTGCCGAGGTGGAAACGCGCCACCGGGTCGACCGGCGTGCCGCGCCGGGTTTTGGCCTTGACGAAGTAATAGGCCGCGGCGCCGAGCAGCGGCCGGCGGATGTGGGCCGTCTTCTCCGGATTGAGATGCCAATCGGGATCGTCCAGCAGCGTGAGCGCCGCCTTGTCCTCGTCGTCGAGGGCGTCCGACAACTCGACCTGGCGTTCGGCCGCGAGCCAGGCCGCAAAGCCCGGCACGGGCGAGAGCGTCACGAAGCTTCTCAGATTCGGCAGTTCGCGTTTCAGGTCCTGCGCCACCTGCTTGATGAGGAAATGGCCGAAAGAAACGGCCGTCAGCCCCTTCTGCGTGTTGGAGATGGAATAGAACACCGCCGTCGTCGCTTCTTGCGCGCGGATGGGCTGGCGCTTGGAGGCGAGGAGCGGCGCCACCGCGCCCGGGATCTCGCGGGTCAGCGCCACTTCGACGAAGATGAGCGGCTCGTCGCCGAGCTGCGGGTGGAAGAAGGCGAAGCAGCGGCGATCCTCCGGCTCCAGCCGTCCGCGCAGCTCCTCCCAGTCGCTGATCGCATGCACCGCCTCGTAGCGGATGATCTTCTCCAGGATATGGGCGGGCGTATTCCAGTCGATCGAGCGCAACACGAGAAAGCCCCGGTTGAACCAGGACGAGAAGAGGTGGCGGAAATCGGCATCGACCGATTTCAGCGCAGACTCCTCACGGAGATGGGCGAGGAGGTCTTCCCGCATCTTGACGAGCGATGCCGTCCCGCCCGGCGCGAGATTGAGCCGGCGGATGAGTTCTTGCCGGCGCGCCTCGGCCGCGTCGTGCAGGGCGCGGATGGCGTCCTCGTCGTCGGGATCGGCACGGTAAGCCTCCAACGCCCTGTCGAGCTTCGCGCGGTCGGCGCCGAAGCGGTCGGCGAGCAGCTTGAGGAAGGCGAGCCGTTTTGTCTCGGTCGCCGCCGCATAGCTCGCGAGCAATGTCTCGGCCAAGGCGACCCCGGACGCCTCGCCCTTTTCCGAGAGCAGCTGTTCGGCGAGAAGGGTGAGATCGCCGTTTGCAGGCTCGCGCGGCAGGCGGAGCAGCGAGCGCCCCCTTTCGGTCAGCGTCTGCAGGAGGTCGTTGAAGAACGATGTCGCCATGACTGTCCTCGCAGGTGGTCGTGATCCGGCAGCGCTATCCCGAACGCTGATCTTGGCGGAAGGATGGGCTGATGTCAGCGAAAACTGGATGACCGGTGCCGGCGGCGCTGGTTGCGTGCCCGCTCCCCGTCTGCACTATGGTCCACCTCGCACCGCGGGATGCGTCGGGGGAGCCGCCCATGGACATGCTGAACAAGCTCGAATTCCTGCTGGCGCTCGCGCGTGAGCGGCATTTCGGGCATGCAGCCGATTCCTGCGGCGTGACGCAGCCGACCCTCTCCGCGGGCTTGAAGCAGCTGGAGGACGACCTCGGCGTGCTGCTCGTGCATCGCGGCTCGCGCTTCCAGGGCTTCACGCCGGAGGGCGAGCGCGTGCTGGAATGGGCGCGCCGGCTCGTCGCCGATTCACGCGCCATGCGCCAGGAGATCGAGACGCTCAAGCAGGGCCTGGTCGGCCATCTCAGGCTCGCCGCCATTCCCACCGCGCTCGCGATGGTGTCCATGCTGACGACGCCCTACCGGGCGCTGCACCCGCGGGTGAATTTCACAGTCCTGTCGCGCACCTCCACCGGCATCCTGGGGCTTCTCGAAAATCTCGAGATCGACGCCGGCCTCACCTATCTCGACAACGAGCCGCTCGGGAAGGTGACGAGCGTGCCGCTCTATCGCGAGCGCTACCGGCTCTTGACCGCGCCCGACGCGCCGCTGGGCGATCGCGACAAGGTGACCTGGGCCGAGGTCGGCGAATTGCCGCTTTGCCTGCTGACGCCCGACATGCAGAACCGGCGCATCCTCGACCGGCTTTTGCAGGCGGCCGGGACCATGCCCTCGCCCACGCTCGAATCCGATTCGATCATCGTGCTCTTCGCCCATGTACGTACCGGCAAATGGGCGAGCATCATGCCGGCGAGACTCGCTGCGACGCTCGGATTGCCGGAGACGATCCGCTCCATTCCCATTACCGGGCCGGCCTTGGCGCATACCGTCGGCCTCGTCGTTCCCCATCGCGAGCCGATGACGCCCCTGACCGCCGCCCTTGTCCGGCAGGCTGAAATCATGGCCCGCAACCTCGACGACGAGCCCGACGAAGCCATGGCGTGATGGCGCGGGGCCGCCCCGCTGCCTCAGAAATGCGTTGCATTCATTGCCGATCGCGTTGCATTGGCTGCCGTATAATAGAATTGTTCTATTGCAGCATAGGTTACACCCGCTTGATCACCCCTTGGCTGTGCCGCAGGGTCGAACCATAATAAATCGCATGAGGATTGCGGATGCCGGAGGCAAGCGCTCCATACGGCGCTGACAATGCCGAGGTACTCGGCCGGGATGTGGACCGCGAGGTTCGTACCATTGCCGAGCGCTTCAAGGATTTGGACGGCGCGACGCTGCCCCTTCTGCACGCGGTGCAGGAGGCGTTCGGCCATGTGCCGCGTGGGGCCGTGCCGATCATCGCCGAGGTGCTCAACCGCTCGCGCGCCGAGATCCACGGGGTGGTGACCTTCTATCACGACTTCCGCGCCGAGCCGGCCGGCCGCCATGTCGTCAAGGTCTGCCAGGCGGAGGCATGCCAGTCCATGGGGTCCGACCGGGTGGCCCGCGCCTTCGAGGAGGCTTGCGGCACCCTGATCGGCGAGACCGCGGCCGACGGCTCGGTGACGCTCGAACCGGTTTATTGCCTCGGGCTTTGCGCCTGCGCACCTTCGGCCATGGTCGATGGCCGGGTGGTCGGCCGCCTCGACGAGGACGGCGTCCGCGCCATCGTCCGGGAGTTGGCGTGATGGTACGGATTTTCGTTCCCGGTGATTCCGGCGCGCTCGCCGTCGGCGCGGATGAAGTCGCTCGCGCGCTCGCCCAGCAAGCCGCGACCCACGGCCTGGACGTCACGATCATCCGCAACGGCTCGCGCGGGCTCTATTGGCTGGAGCCGCTGGTCGAGGTGGAGATGCCGGAAGGGCGCATCGCCTTCGGCCCGTTGACGCCGGGCGATGTGCCGGGCTTGCTTGAGGCGCTAGCCGAGTCTGGGCTTGGCGAGGAAGCGCTCGCATCGAAGACTTTCGTTCCCTCTCCCCGGCGGGGAGAGGGACAGGGTGAGGGGGCTCATTCCGTTCAGCGAGTCCAGTCCCCCTCACCCGGTCGCTTCGCGACCGACCTCTCCCCGACGGGGAGAGGTGAGAAGCGGCCACCGCTGGATATAACCTCGATCCCTCTCTATCTCGGCCCGACCGAGGAGATCCCCTTCCTCAAGCGCCAGACGCGGTTTGCCTTTGCCCGCTGCGGCATCACCGATCCGCTCTCCTTAGACGATTACCGCGCCAATGGCGGCTTAGAGGGGCTCCAGGCGGCAATCGCGCTGACCCCGGCAGAGGTCGTCGACCGGGTGACGCAATCGGGCCTGCGCGGCCGCGGCGGCGCGGGCTTTCCCACCGGCATCAAATGGAAGACGGTGCTCGGCGCGCCCGGTGAACGCAAATTCATCGTCGCCAATGCGGATGAGGGCGACAGCGGCACCTTCGCCGACCGCATGCTGATGGAAGGTGACCCCTTCGCCATCATCGAGGGCATGGCGATCGCCGGCGTGGCCGTGGGCGCCACCAAAGGCTACATCTATTCGCGCTCGGAATATCCGCATGCCAATGCGGTGATGGCGAAGGCGATCGCGAACGCCCGCCGGGCAGGGCTCCTCGGGCCGGACGTCCTGGGTTCCGGCCGCGCCTTCGAGCTCGAGCTCAGGGTCGGCGCCGGCTCCTATGTCTGCGGCGAGGAGACGGCGCTCCTCGAGTCGCTGGAGGGCAAGCGCGGCCAAGTCAGGGCGAAGCCACCGGTACCGGCGCTCAAGGGCCTCTTCGGCGCCCCCACGGTCGTCAACAACATCCTCACACTCGCCTCCCTTCCCTTCATCCTGGCGAAGGGTGCGGAAGCCTATGCGGCCATCGGCTTCGGCCGCTCGCGCGGCACCATGGCGGTCCAGCTCGCCGGCAATATCAAGCATGCCGGGCTGTTCGAGGCGGGCTTCGGCTTGACCTTGGGCGAACTCGTCGAGGACATCGGCGGCGGCACCTTCACCGGCCGGCCGGTGAAGGCCGTGCAGGTCGGCGGGCCGCTCGGCGCCTATTTCCCGCCGGCGCTCTTCGACACGCCCTTCGACTATGAGGCCTTCGCCGCTCGCGACGGCCTCATCGGCCACGGCGGCATCGTCGTCTTCGACGACAGCGTGCAGATGGCGCGGCAGGCACGTTTCGCCATGGAGTTCTGCGCCATCGAGAGCTGCGGGAAATGCACGCCCTGCCGCATCGGCTCGACCCGCGGCGTCGAGGTGGTCGACAAGATCATCGCCGGTGTGGAGCGTGAGGCCAATGCGGCGCTGCTCACCGACCTCTGCCAGACCCTGAAGTTCGGCTCGCTCTGCGCCCTAGGCGGCTTCACGCCCTATCCCGTGATGAGCGCGCTCACCCATTTCCCGGAAGACTTCGGCCTTGCGCGTCCGCACGCCGAAGCCGCCGAATGAGGAGACCCACGATGTCTCTCGTCCATGAAATCGACTACGGCACGCCCGCCTCGAAAGCCGAGACGACCGTGCGCCTCACCATCGACGGCCAGACCGTCGACGTTCCGGCCGGCACCTCCATCATGCGCGCCGCCATGGAAGGGGGCACGCAGATCCCGAAGCTCTGCGCGACCGACATGGTGGATGCCTTCGGCTCCTGCCGCATGTGTCTCGTCGAGATCGACGGCGTGCGCGGCACACCCGCCTCCTGCACCACCCCGGTGACGGAGGGCATGGTGGTGCGCACCCAGACCGAGCGGCTGAAGCAGATCCGCAAGGGGGTAATGGAGCTCTATATCTCCGACCACCCGCTCGACTGTCTGACCTGCGCCGCCAACGGCGACTGCGAATTGCAGGACGTCGCCGGCGCTGTCGGCCTGCGCGAGGTGCGCTACGGCTACGAGGGCGAGAACCACGTCTTCCAGAGCCGGGCGGGCGAGGCGAACGACCGCTTCCTGCCGAAGGACGAGTCGAACCCCTATTTCACCTATGATCCCGCCAAATGCATCGTCTGCTCGCGTTGCGTGCGCGCTTGCGAGGAGGTGCAGGGCACCTTCGCCCTGACGATCGAGGGCCGCGGTTTCGACAGCCGCGTCTCGCCCGGCATGCACGAGAGCTTCCTCGGCTCGGAATGCGTGTCCTGCGGCGCCTGCGTGCAGGCCTGCCCGACGGCGACTCTCACCGAGAAATCGGTGATCGAGATCGGCCAGCCCGAGCATTCGGTGGTCACCACCTGCGCCTATTGCGGCGTCGGCTGCACCTTCAAGGCCGAGATGCGCGGCGAGGAAGTCGTGCGCATGGTGCCCTACAAGGATGGCAAGGCCAACCGCGGCCATTCCTGCGTCAAGGGCCGCTTCGCCTGGGGCTATGCGACCCACAAGGACCGCATCCTCAACCCGATGATCCGCGAGAAGATCACCGATCCCTGGCGGGAGGTGACCTGGGATGAGGCGCTCGGCCATGTGGCGCGCGAATTCGCGCGCATCCAGTCGACCTATGGCAAAGGCGCCGTCGGCGGTATTACTTCCTCGCGCTGCACGAACGAGGAGACCTATCTCGTGCAGAAGCTGGTGCGGCAGGGCTTCGGCAACAACAATGTCGATACCTGCGCCCGCGTCTGCCATTCACCGACCGGCTACGGCCTGAAGACCACCTTCGGTACCTCGGCCGGCACGCAGGATTTCGATTCGGTCGAGCATAGCGACGTGGTGATGGTCATCGGCGCCAACCCGACCGATGGCCACCCCGTCTTTGCCTCGCGCCTCAAGAAGCGCCTGCGCGAGGGCGCCGAGCTCATCGTCGTCGACCCGCGCCGCATCGACCTCGTGCGCACGCCGCATGTGGAGGCGGCCCATCATCTGGCGCTGAAGCCCGGCACCAATGTTGCCGTGCTGACGGCGCTCGCCCACGTCGTCGTGACGGAAGGGCTCGTGAACGAGGCCTTCGTGCGCGAGCGCTGCGACTGGAGCGCCTTCGAGCACTGGGCGGCTTTCGTCGCCGAGGAGCGCAACAGCCCGGAGGAGGTCGAGAAGGTCTCCGGCGTCCCGGCGGACACGATCCGGCAGGCGGCGCGGCTTTATGCGACCGGCGGCAATGCGGCGATCTATTACGGCCTCGGCGTGACCGAGCACAGCCAGGGCACGACCACCGTGATGGCGATTGCCAATCTCGCCATGGCGACCGGCAACCTCGGCCGGGAAGGTGTCGGCGTCAATCCGCTCCGCGGGCAGAACAATGTCCAGGGCTCCTGCGACATGGGCTCCTTCCCGCATGAGCTGCCGGGCTACCGCCACATCTCCGAGGACGCGACCCGCGACATCTTCGAGAAGCTCTGGGGCGTCACGCTCGACAAGGAGCCGGGGCTGCGCATCCCCAATATGTTCGACGCGGCGGTCGACGGCTCCTTCAAGGGCCTCTACGTCCAGGGCGAGGACATCCTGCAGTCGGATCCCAACACGGCCCATGTGGCAGCCGGCCTCTCGGCCATGGAATGCCTCGTCGTTCACGACCTCTTCCTGAACGAGACGGCCAATTACGCCCATGTCTTCCTGCCGGGCTCGACCTTCCTCGAGAAGGACGGCACCTTCACCAATGCCGAGCGGCGCATCCAGCGCGTCCGCAAGGTGATGACGCCGAAGAACGGCTATGCCGACTGGGAGGTGACCCAGCGTCTCGCCCAGGCGATGGGGCTCAGCTGGAGCTACACCCACCCGAGCGAGATCATGGACGAGATCGCGGCGACGACGCCGAGCTTCGCCGGGGTAAACTATGAAAAGCTCGATGCGCTCGGCTCTGTGCAGTGGCCCTGCAACGAGAAGGCGCCGGAAGGCACGCCCGTGATGCATTCCGCGGGCTTCGTGCGCGGCCAGGGCCTCTTCATGGTCACCGAATATGTGCCGACCGACGAGAAGACCGGCCCGCGCTTCCCGCTGCTGCTCACCACCGGTCGCATCCTCAGCCAGTATAATGTCGGCGCGCAGACGCGGCGCACCGCCAATGTGGTCTGGCATGACGAGGACGTGCTCGAAATCCATCCGCATGACGCGGAGAACCGCGGCCTGCGGGATGGTGATTGGGTGCGGCTCGCAAGCCGCGCCGGCGAGACGACCTTGAGGGCCCGCATCACAGATCGGGTGGCGCCCGGCGTTGTCTACACCACCTTCCATCACCCGATGACCCAGGCGAATGTGGTGACCAGCGAGTATTCCGACTGGGCCACCAACTGCCCGGAATACAAGGTGACCGCCGTGCAGGTCGCGCCCTCGAACGGTCCGAGCGAGTGGCAGGAACGCTATCGCGAACAGGCGGCCCAGAGCCGGCGCATCGCCGCCCATCTCGACGCCGCGGAGTGAGCGATGGCGGCTCGTCCCACTGAGGATCTGCCGGTCACCATCTGGCGCGACGGTGTGGTCACGGCCGGGCGGCGGGCGCTCGCCGAGGAAACCGCCGTCGCCCTCACCTATGACGGCACGACCCAGGCCGTCATGATGGCGACGCCGCAGGACCTCGAAGACTTCGCCATCGGCTTCAGCTTGACAGAGGGCATCGTTGCGGCAGCCTCCGACATCGAGACGATCGAGGTAATCACCACCGATCTCGGCACGGACGTGCAGATGCGGCTCGCGGGCCAACGCGGCGAGGCGCTCAAGGCGCGCCGCCGCGCCATGGCCGGGCCCGTCGGCTGCGGTCTTTGCGGCATCGAAAGCCTCGCCGAGGCGATGCGCGATCTGCCGAAGGTTCCGGCGGGCCGCCCCATCCCGGCCGCCGAGATCGCGGCCGCCCTGCGCCGCCTGCCGCCCTTACAGGTGCTGAACCGCGAGACGCGCGCGGTGCATGCGGCCGCCTTCGTCGGACCGGACGGCCCGGAGCCGTTGGTGCGCGAAGACGTTGGGCGGCACAACGCCCTCGACAAGCTCGTCGGCGCCGTGGCCCGCGCACGGATGGATGCCGCGGCCGGCTTCATCATCGTCACAAGTCGACTCTCGATCGAAATGGTCCAGAAAACAGCGATCATGGGCGTACCCGTGCTCGTTGCGGTCTCCGCGCCGACGGCGCTCGCCGTGCGCACGGCCGAGGCCTGCGGGCTGACGCTCGCCGTCGTCGCCCGCGATGACGGCTTCGAGGTCGCAACCCGCCCCGAGCGCATCGCCTTTCCCCATGCCGACCGGAGAGCAAGTGCATGACGCGCGCGTCTGCCGGTCTGGTCGTGATCCTTCCCGCGACCCTCCCCTCGAGGGGGAGGGTCGTCGGGCCACAGGCCCGGCGGGGCGGGGTGACCGTAGCGCAGCCCGATAAGGGGCAATCACCCCCTCCCGACACGGCTAGCGCCATGTCGACCTCCCCCCTCAAGGGGGAGGTAAAAACCCGACGGCCCACTGCCCATTGCCGACTGCGTTCTTTTCAAGCGAGGAATCGCCATGTCGCCTGAAACCCTCGTGCGCATGGCGAACCAGATCGCCATCTTCTTCAAGACCCAGGACGTCGGGCACGCCCCTGCGGCGACGGCCGACCATCTGGTCAAGTTTTGGGAACCGCGCATGCGGGCGGAGATCATCGCCCTGCGTGCGGCAGGTGTTACGGGGCTCGATCCGGTCGCCGCTGAAGCCGTCGATCTCCTGCCCCGTCCAGTCGAGAAGAGCGTGGCCAGCACGCCCCAGTCTTGAGCGCCGAGTAGTCCGCGTATCTCACGTAAGTCTCAGTATCTGAAGCGGCCTGGCCGCTGCGTTCACGCGACCTGTTGAACACGCGCGCCGAAGAGCACGCGTAGGGGGAGATTGTCTATGGCATCCATGGATCAGACTGCTGGGGAAGCCCAATTCGGCGGCGGCCTTCTGGACAGGGAACGCATCGTCGCGAAGCCCGGCTTCAACCGCTGGCTCGCACCACCCGCCGCGCTTGCCATTCACCTGTGCATCGGCATGGCCTATGGCTTCAGCGTCTTCTGGCTGCCGCTGACGCGCGCCGTCGGCATCACGCAATCCGCGACCTGTGCCGACCTCAACCTGTTGACGGCGCTCTTCACGACCTCCTGCGATTGGCGGGTCGCCGATCTCGGCTGGATCTACACGCTGTTCTTCGTGCTGCTCGGCTGTTCGGCGGCAATCTGGGGCGGCTGGCTCGAGCGGGTCGGCCCGCGCAAGGCCGGCGTTGTCGCGGCCCTCTGCTGGTGCGGCGGCATCGCGGTCGCCGCCGTCGGCGTCATGATCCATCAGCTCTGGCTGATGTGGCTGGGGGCCGGCGTCATCGGCGGCATCGGGCTCGGCCTGGGCTATATCTCGCCAGTCTCGACCCTCATCAAATGGTTTCCGGATAGGCGCGGCATGGCGACCGGCATGGCCATCATGGGCTTCGGCGGCGGCGCGATGATCGGCGCGCCGCTCGCCAACATGCTCATGAACGCCTATCGCACGCCGACCTCGATCGGCGTTTGGGAGACCTTCCTCACCATGGCGGCGATCTATTTCGTCTTCATGATGGGCGGCGCCTTCGGCTATCGCATTCCGCCGGCCGGCTGGCGGCCCGAGGGCTGGACGCAGCCGACCGCCGCCAAGGCGATGATCACCACGCGCCACGTGCATCTGCGCGATGCGCATAAGACGAAACAGTTCTGGCTCATCTGGGCGGTGCTCTGCCTCAATGTCTCCGCCGGCATCGGCGTCATCGGCATGGCCTCTCCCATGCTTCAGGAGATCTTCGGCGGCTCGCTCATCGGCCAGCCGGGCGTCTCCTTCACATCCCTGACGCCCGAACAGCGCACGATGATCGCGGCGATCGCCGCGGGCTTCACCGGACTTCTGTCGCTCTTCAACATCGGCGGCCGGTTCTTCTGGGCGTCGCTGTCGGACCGCATCGGCCGCAAGACGACCTACTACACCTTCTTCCTGCTCGGCATCGTGCTCTATGCGCTCGTGCCCACGGCAGCCCATCTCGGCAGCCAGGCGCTCTTCGTCCTTATGGTCGGCATCATCGTATCGATGTACGGCGGCGGCTTCGCGACGGTGCCGGCCTATCTCGCCGATATCTTCGGCACGCAGTTCGTGGGTGCCATTCACGGCCGGCTGCTCACCGCCTGGGGGACGGCGGGCATCATCGGCCCCGTGGTGGTCAACTATATCCGCGAGGCCCAGATCGCCGCCGGCGTGCCGCGCGATCTGGTCTATGACTTCACCATGTATATCCTCGCCGGAATGCTGGCCCTGGGCTTCATCGCAAACCTGCTCGTCAAGCCGCTGGCGGACAAATGGTACATGTCCGAGGAGGAGGTTGCGGCGCTTCAGGCCAAGACGGCGGCCGCGGCGGGGGGGCCGAGCGGCTCCTTCGGCATCGGGCGGGGCGGTCTCGACGCGCCGGCGGTGCTCGCCTGGCTCGTGGTGGGCCTGCCGATCCTCTGGGGCGTATGGATCACGCTGCGCAGCGCGATCGTGCTGTTCCAGTAAGGGGACCGCGGCAAGCCATCGGTTGCGCACAGGCCGGGCGCTGGCGCAGAATTGCAGAGGGGCGGCGAGACCGCCCCTCTCATTTCATGCGAGAGCGTAGCGACCATGCCCCTGCCCGACACCATGACGGTGATCGCCATCGACGGCGCCGGCCCGCCCGAAGTGCTGAAGCCCATTGAGCGTCCCCTGCCGCAGCCCGGCCCCGGCGAGGTTCTCATCAAGGTAGCGGCGGCCGGCATCAACCGGCCCGATGTCATGCAGCGCAAGGGCCTCTATCCGCCGCCGCCCGGCGCGCCCGACATTCCCGGCCTCGAATGCGCCGGCAGGGTCGCTGCGGTCGGGCCGGGCGCCGAGCGCTACAAGCCGGGCGATGCGGTCTGCGCGCTGGTCGCGGGCGGTGGCTATGCCGACTACTGCCTGGCGCCGGAGCCGCAGGTGCTACCGGTGCCGGAAGGTCTCTCCTTTGTCGAGGCGGCTGCCCTCCCCGAGACCTTCTTCACCGTCTGGACCAATGTCTTCGATCGCGGACGCCTCGAGGCCGGCGAGAGCTTTCTCGTCCACGGCGGCACGAGCGGCATCGGCACCACGGCGATCCAGCTCGCGGCGGCCTTCGGCGCGCGCGTCTTCGCGACGGCCGGCTCGGCCGAGAAATGCGCGGCCTGCCGCGACCTCGGCGCGGACATCGCCATCAACTACCGCGAGGAGGATTTCGTCGCGCGCGTGAAGGAGGCGACCGAAGGGCGCGGCGTGGATCTCATCCTCGACATGGTCGGCGGCAGCTATACGCCGCGCAATCTCGATGCGCTCGCCATCGAGGGCCGGCTCGTCCAGATCGCCTGGATGGGCGGCCCGAAAATCGAGGCCGATTTCACCAAGCTGATGACCAAACGGCTCACCTGGACCGGCTCGACCCTGAGGCCGCGCTCCGTCGCGGAGAAGGGCGAGATCGCGCGGTCCCTGGAAGCCAAGGTCTGGCCGCTCCTCACGGCAGGCCGCGTGAAGCCGGTGATCCACGCGACCTTTCCGCTCGCCGAAGCCGCCAAGGCGCATGCGCTCATGGAAACGAGCGCCCATGTCGGCAAGATCGTGCTGACGAACGAAGGATAGGAGTTGCGGCGCCGCCGGGATCGCCGGAGGCGCCGCCCGTCCTCAGGTTTTGCGGCGTCGGCGCCGCGCCAGCATGTTCAGCCCCTCGATGCCCGCCGAGAAGGCCATGGCGGCGTAGATATAGCCCTTCGGCACATGCGCGCCGAAGCCTTCGGCGATCAGCGTCATGCCGATCATGAGCAGGAAGCCGAGCGCCAGCATCACGATCGTCGGGTTCTTGTGAATGAAGCGGGCGAGCGGGTCAGCCGCGAGCAGCATGACCGCGACCGCCACGAGCACCGCGATCACCATGATGGGGATATGCTCAGTCATGCCGACGGCGGTGATGATGCTGTCGATGGAGAAGACGAGGTCGAGCAGGAGAATCTGTCCGATTGCCGCGCCATAGCCGATCGTCGCCTTCTTCGTCTCGAACATGTCCGAGCCGGGATCGGGATCGATGGTGTGGTGGATCTCCTTCGTCGCCTTCCATACGAGGAAGAGGCCGCCGGCGATGAGGATGAGATCGCGCCAGGAAAAGCCATGGCCGAACGCGGAGAAGATCGGCGTGGTGAGCTGGACGATGAAGGCGACCGTGCCGAGAAGCGCGAGCCGCAGGAAGAGGGCAAGGCCGATGCCGATGCGCCGTGCGCTCGACTGCTGGTGCTCAGGCAACTTGTTTGTGAGAATGGAGATGAAGAGGAGGTTGTCGATGCCGAGCACCACCTCCATGGCGATGAGCGTGGCGAGCGCCGCCCAGATCGCGGGATCGGCGGCGAGCGTGACGAGATAGTCCAAGCGGTCTCTCCTCGAGGTGTCCAACGGGAAGCGGCCGGGGCCGGAGCATCATATGGCCCTTGCCCGCGCAATTTCACCTGAAAGATGAGGAGAACGCCGAAAATGGTGTCTTATGGTTGTGAGCCAAGACCCTCGTAGATGAAATCGACCGTCTGTAGATGCTCGGCATCGGGGCCGGTCATGACGCGGAACTTGCCGGGATCGGCCTTGGAGCCGCCCTCGCCGTGCCAATAGGCGAGGTCCTCCGCGCTGATCGTCAAGGTCGCCGTCTTGGTCTCGCCCGGCTCGAGCACGACGTGCTGGAAGCCGCGCAGCTCCGCCACCGGACGTGATACCTCGGCAACGGGCTGGTTGACGTAGAGCTCGACCAGTGCCGTGCCGCGACGCTTGCCCGTATTCGTCACGTCGACGGAGACGGGGAGCTTGCCGCCACTCGGCAGCGTCGTCGTCGCGAGGCGGGGGGCGGCGAAGGAGAAACGCGTGTAGCTCAGCCCATAGCCGAAGGGAAAGAGCGGGCTCGTCGGTTCGTCGAGATAGCTCGCCGTATAGGGCCGCGGCGGGTTGGTGGGCGGCCGGCCGGTCGGCAGGTGGTCGTGATGGATGGGGATCTGCCCGACGGCGCGCGGAAAGGTGACGGGTAGGCGCCCGCGCGGCTCGTTGTCCCCGACGAGCGTGCGGGCGATGGCGAGCCCGCCCATGGTGCCGGGAAACCACGCTGCCAGAATGGCCGGCGCGCTCCCCGCCAGGTCCGTCAGCACCAAGGGCCGGCCATGGAAGAGCACGACCGCCGTCGGCTTGCCGACCGCCAGCACGGCGCGTGCCAGCGCGAGCTGATCGCCCGGCAGGCGGAGGTCGGTGCGGCTCGCGGCCTCGCCGCTCATCGTCCCCTTCTCGCCGAGCGCCAGCACCACCATGTCGGCCGCGCGCGCAGCCTCCACGGCAGCCTCCCGCTCCGAGGCCGATGTCGCTGTCACCGTGCCGGCCGGCACCACGTCGACGCTCGCCTCAGGGAGCAGCTGGCGCAGGCCCTGCGCAACCGTGACCGCCTCCTCGGGCTTGCCGGTGCCGGGCCAGGGGCCAAGCATATCGGCCTCGTCGTCGCCGAGCGGACCGATGACGGCGATGCGCCGTACGTCGCGCGAGAAGGGCAGCACGTCGCCGTCGTTCTTGAGAAGGACGAGGGATTTTTCGGCGAGATCGAGCGCAGCTTGGCGATGCGCGGGATCGGTGAGGGCCGCGCGCTCGCGCTCCTCGTTCATGCGGGCGAAGGGATCGTCGAAAAGCCCGAGCGCTTCCTTCAGGCTCAGCACCCGGCGCACCGCCGCATCGAGCGCGGCCATCGGCACTTTGCCTTGGGCGATGAGCTGGGGCAGCTCGCGGAAGGCGGAGCCCTGCATCTCGATATCCGCACCAGCCGTAAGCGCGCGGCTTGCGGCAGCGGCACGATCGGCCGCGATGCCATGGATGGTCAGCTCCTCGATAGCGCCGAAGTCACTGACGACGACGCCGGGAAAGTCCCATTCCCTGCGCAGAATACCCGTGAGCAGATGCCGGTTGGCGATGCCGGGCACGCCGTCATAGGTGTTGAAGGAGGCCATGACGCAGCGGATACCGGCGGCGACCGCCGCCCTGAAGGGCGGCAGATAGATGTCGCGCAGCGCCCGTTCCGAGATCTCGGTCGCCGTATAGTCGCGGCCAGCTTCCACCGCGCCATTGGCGCCGAAATGCTTGGCGCAGGCGGCGACCGAATCGGGCGCGGCGAGATCGTCGCCCTGAAATCCCGCGACCCGTGCCGCGGCGATTTTCGCGCCGAGCCAGGGCGATTCACCGGCCCCTTCCGCGATCCGTCCCCAGCGCGGGTCGCGCGTGACATCGAGCATCGGCGCATAGACCCAGTTCACCCCGGCCGCCGCCGCTTCGGTTGCGGCGATGCGCTCCGCCCCGCGGATCGCGTCGAGATCGAAGCTCGCCGCCTGACCGAGCGGGATCGGGAAGAGGGTGCGGTGGCCGTGCAGGACATCGAAGCCGAAGAGGAGGGGGATGCCGAGCCGCGTGCGCCGGACGGCGATCTCCTGCAGCTGCCGCGTGAAGGCGACGTCATAGATGTTGAAGAGGCCGCCGAGCTCGCCCTTCGAGAGCAGATCCGTGACCCCCGGACTCGTATAGGGGCCGGTGACGGCGCGGTCGCTCGAGAGGAGCGTGAGCTGCCCGACCTTCTCCTCCACCGTCATGCGCGCGAGGAGATCCTCGACCCGGCGGGAGGCCGGCGGTTCGGCGGCGAGTGATCGAGCCGTGAGGGCAGCGGTGAGAAGAAGCGCCAGAGCCGCGGCGCGCCGGAAGCGGGAGGAGAACATGGATCCGCCCACTAGCTGTCAAAAGCGGCGGCTGCTTGACGAGATGCCGGCATTGGGACGGCTACCGCGCGATCTGCGGCCGCCCATCTGCCGCGTGCACGGGCTGGGCGGGCTCGGGTGTCGCGCGGAACGGGCCGAAGGTGACGTCCGGCGCGCTCGTGTTGTGGCGCGAAGGCAGGGACCGGCCGAGCCAGAACTCGCGCGCCGCACCGCCGGAAAAGCTCATGACCGGCGCCTCGCCCCAACCCTTGCCGTCGGCCTCCACCCAGGCGACGCGTGCCGCATCGGCATTCGTCTCCGTCACATACATGGAGCGCAGCGCCGCAAAAGGCTGATTGGCCGGTGGCGCGGCATCGAAACTGACATTGAGCAGCAGCCTCTCCTGGTCGATGCTTTTGAGCGCCAAGGTCGCGCTGCCGCCACGCGTGAAGTCGAGCTTGAACGCGCCGGTCTTGGCATCGAAGGAAAGGTCCTTCAGGGCGACGATCGGCCGCCCGTCCATCTCGACCGGCCCGACGAGGAAGGAGCTGCCATAGGCGGTGTTCTTCAGGTTGGGGGGCGTCAGCGGACGCCCACGCCAATAACCATCCTGCGGATAGACCACGAGCACTTCTTCCGCATGGCCGTCCTGCTTCAGCCAGAGCTGCACGAGATGAAGGCCCGCCTCCGCCTTGCCGCCGACGTGGAGCTTCACGCTGTCGGGCCGCCAGAGCGAGGGATAGCTGTAGCCGACAAGGCGGAAGCGATCGGTTTCGGCGAGCACTGCCTGCCGCGGCTTGCCGAGGAAAGTGGGATCACCGGACATGTCGCACTGCGCCCAGTCCGGCGCCTGACGGTCCGCGGCGAGCGTGCCGATATAGGCGGGATGCAGGATCTCGATGCGAAAGCTGCGCACCACCGGCCCACCCTGCGGCTGCTGGAAGGGCAGGTAGATATTGTCTCTCTCCGCGCAGCGCTCCGGCTCGCTCAGATTCTTGACCTCGACGGCGACTTCCCGGCCGTTCTCGGCCCAGCCTGCCGTCGGTGCGCCAAGCAGCGCAATCAGGCAGAGGAGGGCAGGCGCGAGGGGGAGGCGGAAGAGATCACGCATCGACAAACTTTCGCAAACTGAGCTTAAGCGAGACGCAAATCACGCACGCCTGTCAATCGCCGTCCCGCCTAGGCAACGTTTGCGGCGATAGAACGACAGCCTTTGCGAAAACGCGTCGCCTTTGTGCGGCGGCTGTGGATAGGCCCGGTTATCGCCAAAGCAAAGCCCGTGCCGGGCAAGATCCAAAGCGCGACGCAAGCCCTCTTGACGGACCGCCAGGGCTGTGTCTTTGTAACTATATAGTTACTTACCGCCTGCCCGAAGCGGCAGCAGCAAGAGGAAGCGCCATGGCGGTCCGTCAACTCGGCCTCATCATGCACGGCATCACCGGTCGCATGGGCTACAACCAGCATCTCGTGCGCTCGATCGTGGCGATCCGCGAGCAGGGCGGCGTCGCCCTCCCTAATGGCGACCGGGTCATGCCCGACCCCATCCTCGTCGGCCGCAATGCCGAGAAGATCGCCGAGATTGCCAAGAAACACGGCATCACGCGCACGACGACGGATCTCGACGCGGCCCTCGCCAATCCGAATGACACGCTGTTCTTCGACGCCGGCTCGACCGTCATGCGCGCGGGCCTTCTGACGCGCGCCATCGAGGCGGGCAAGCACGTCTACAGCGAGAAGCCAATCGCCGACACGCTGGACGGCGCGCTCGCCGTGGCCAAGCTTGCCCGCGCCCGTGGCGTCAAGAACGGCGTGGTGCAGGACAAGCTCTTTCTGCCCGGCCTGCGCAAGATCAAGCTGCTCAAGGACGCAGGCTTCTTCGGCCGCATCCTCTCTGTGCGCGGCGAGTTCGGCTATTGGGTCTTCGAGGGCGACTGGGGCCAGCCGGCCCAGCGCCCGAGCTGGAACTACCGCAAGGAGGACGGCGGCGGCATCATCCTCGACATGCTCTGCCACTGGCGCTACGTGCTCGACAACCTCTTCGGCGCGGTGAAGGCGGTGAGCTGCCTCGGCGCGACGCATATCCCGACGCGCATCGACGAAGAGGGCAAGCCCTATACGGCCGATGCCGACGACGCCGCCTATGCCACCTTCGAGCTGGAAGGCGGCATCATCGCCCATATCAATTCCTCCTGGGCCGTGCGCGTGAAGCGCGACGATCTCGTCACCTTCCAGGTGGACGGCACCCATGGCTCGGCGGTCGCCGGCCTCACCCGCTGCTTCACCCAGCATCGGGTCAACACGCCGCGCCCGGTCTGGAATCCCGACCAGCCGCAGACCATGCAGTTCGACGCGCAATGGGACGAGGTTCCCGACAACCAGGTCTATGACAACGGCTTCAAGGCGCAGTGGGAGGATTTCATCCGCCATGTCGTCGCCGACACGCCCTGGAAATACGACCTGATGGAAGGCGTCAAAGGCGTGCAGCTCGCCGAACTCGGCCTGAAGAGCTGGGCCGAGCGGCGCTGGCTCGACGTGCCCGATCTCACGCGGGAGGTGTGACCCTCATGACCAGCATTGTCCTTCCCACCACCGGCGGCCGCCGCGAGACCTACGTGCTCAAGAACGCGCCGCTCCCCGCGCCTGCCGCCAACGGCAAGGCGCCCGCCTTCAACCGCGTCGCCTATGCGGCCGCCCATGTAGTCGCCGACCCTCTCGCCGACAACGACCCCTGGCTCGACACCGCCGTCGACTGGGACAAGACCATCGCCTTCCGCCACTATCTCTGGGACCTCGGCTTCGGGGTGGCGGAAGCCATGGACACGGCCCAGCGCGGCATGGGGCTCGACTGGGCGGGCGCGCAGACGCTCATCCGCCATGCGCTCGCCGCCGCCAAGGAACGGCCGGGCGCCTTGATCGCCTGCGGCGCAGGCACCGACCATCTCGCGCCGTCGCCGGACGTGACGATCGACGATGTGATCCGCGCCTATGAGGAGCAGATCGAGACCATCGAGGCGATGGGCGGGCGCATCATCCTCATGGCGAGCCGGGCGCTCGCCAAGGCGGCAAAGAGCCCCGACGACTATGTCCGGGTCTATGACCGGGTTCTCTCGCAGGTGAAGGAGCCGGTCATCATCCACTGGCTCGGCGAGATGTTCGACCCGGCGCTCGAAGGCTATTGGGGCGCGAACGACCACGACGCCGCCATGACAACCTGTTTCGACATCATGGCCGCCCATGCGGACAAGGTCGACGGCATCAAGATGTCGCTTCTATCGGCCGAGAAGGAAATCCGCATGCGTCGGCTGCTGGCGGCCGGCAACAGCACTACGGCTGTGCGCATGTATACGGGCGACGACTTCAACTATGCCGAGCTCATCGCCGGCGATAGTGAGGGCTATTCGGACGCGCTCCTCGGCATCTTCGATGCCATCGCGCCGGCGGCTTCCGCCGGGCTCGCGCGGCTCGCGGCGGGCGACGAGGCGGGCTTCCACGCGATCCTCGCGCCGACCGTGCCGCTGTCGCGCCACATCTTCAAGGCGCCGACCCGCTTCTATAAGACGGGCGTCGTCTTCCTCGCCTATCTCAACGGCCTGCAGGATCATTTCACCATGATCGGCGGGCAGCAGAGCGCCCGCTCGGTGCTGCATCTGGCCGAACTCTTCCGCCTGGCCGATGCCGCGCGCTGCCTGAAGGATCCGGACCTGGCGGCCCAGCGCATGAAGAAGGTGCTTGCGGTCGCCGGTGTGGAGTAGGACCTCGTCATCCCGGGACCGAGCGCCGCGAGGTGCCCGGGATCTAGAACCGATGCCGTTCGTCGGTCGAGCATGACCGTTCACCTCCGTCGTTTCTGGATCCCGGACAAGCGCCCGCGGCGCTTTCCAGGATGACCGGGGAGGTGCAGGCGAAGGCAGTTCTATCGCTTAGGGAGAAACACGCGTGACCGTTGAGGGCCTCTCCATCAATCTCGCCACCGTCCGCCAGCAATGGGACATGCGCCAGGCCGTCGAGGCCTGTCTCACCCAGGGGATCCGGGCGATCGCCCCCTGGCGCGATCAGGTCGCGAAGATCGGGCTCGACGAGGCGGCGCGGATCGTCGCCGCCAACGATCTCAAGGTCACCGGGCTCTGCCGCGGCGGCATGTTTCCGGCGGCCGATGCCGAGGGCCGGGCAGCCGCCATCGACGACAACAAGCGGGCGATCGACGAGGCCTGCGCGCTCCGCGCCGACTGCCTCGTCCTCGTGGTCGGCGGACTGCCGCAGGGCTCGCGCGACATCGTCCACGCCCGCGAGATGGTCGCCGACGGCATCGCCGCGATCCTGCCACATGCCCGCGCCGCCGGCATGCCGCTCGCCATCGAGCCCCTCCATCCGATGTATGCCGCGGACCGGGCCTGCGTGAACACGCTCGCCCAGGCGCTCGACATCTGCGATCTCCTCGGCGAGGGGGTCGGCGTCGCGGTCGATGTCTATCACGTCTGGTGGGATCCGGATCTCGCCCGGCAGATCGCCCGCGCCGGCGCCTCGGGACGCATCCTGGCGCATCACATCTGCGATTGGCTCGTGCCGACCAAGGATCTCCTGCTCGACCGCGGCATGATGGGCGACGGCGTGATCGATCTCAAAGGCATTCGCCGCATGATCGAGGCGGCCGGCTTCCTCGGACACCAGGAAGTCGAGATTTTTTCCAGTGAAAACTGGTGGAAGCGACCGGGCGAGGAGGTGCTCACCACCTGCATCGAGCGCTTCCACACGGTGTGTTGATCGGCTGCCGCCAAGTTGTCCACATCCGCCATTGGCGCCCCCGGCTGTCTTCGGCGCGGGCGCGCATGCATTTGCTGCCGCGATTGCGACAAATAGCGCAGGCCCTTTGACAGCTCCGCCGCAGCCGCTACGATCCAGCTAGAAAACGGCTCGTCCTCGTTGCATGCGCAATGATGCTCTCGCGTCGTCGACACCTACGTCTTTAGTCTAAGTCATGAAAACGGCTGTTCGACTTACAATCGAGAGCTGTCGCGGGTTGGGTTTTGCTGTCGATTGCTGCTTGTTCGCGCACTTCGGATCGTGTACGTGGCCGCCGCGCCGGCCAGCCGGACAACTGCAATCCCACAACACAAGGGGAACACCGATGCTATCCGTCCGACTGCAGTTGAAACGTCTCGTCACAGCCGTCGCGGCTGCAGCCATCCTTGCGACGGCGGCACCCGCCATGGCTGCAACGCCCAAGGATACGCTCGTCCTCGCTTGGGCCATCGACGACATCATCACGCTCGATCCGGCGGAAGCCTTCGAGATCTCGGCCGGCGAAATCATGGGCAATACCTATGACCGGCTGGTGCGCTTCGACATCGAGGATCCGTCCCGCCTCTATGGCGACATCGCCGAGTCCTGGACGGTGTCGGAGGATGGCAAGCTCTATACTTTCAAGCTGAAGCCCGATCTCAAATTCGCGTCCGGCAATCCGCTCACGGCCGATGACGTCGTCTATTCGCTGCAACGCTCGATCAAGCTCGACAAGACGCCCGCCTTCATCCTCACCCAGCTCGGTTGGACGAAGGACAATGTCGAGACCATGGTCAAGAAGGTCGACGACCTCACGCTGACCATCGCCACCGACAAGGCCTATGCGCCGAGCTTCGTGCTGAACTGCCTGAGCGCCAATGTCGCCGCCATCGTCGATAAAAAGCTCCTCGCCGAACACGAGAAGGACGGCGACATGGGCTATGGCTGGCTCAAGACCAATTACGCCGGCTCGGGCCCCCTCAAGATCCGCGATTGGCGTGCCAACGAGATCCTCGCGCTCGAGCGCAACCCCAATTACTATGGCGACAAGGCCAAGCTCGCCCGCGTGATCTACCGTCACGTCAGCGAGAGCGCGACCCAGCGGCTGCTGCTCGAAAAGGGCGATATCGACGTCGCGCGCAATCTCTCGCCAAACGATCTCGACGCCGTCGCCAAGAACAACGACATCGCCATCACCAGCACGCCCAAGGGCACGGTCTATTACTTCAGCCTGAACCAGAAGAACCCGATCCTGGCGAAGCCGGAAGTGCGCGAGGCGATCAAATACCTCGTGGACTACGACGCCATCGGCGCTACCTTCATCAAGGGCATCGGCCAGATCCACCAGACCTTCCTGCCGGTCGGCCTGCTCGGCGCCTCCGATGAGAAGCCCTATAAGCTGGATATCGCCAAGGCCAAGGAGCTTCTCGCCAAGGCCGGCTATCCGAACGGCTTCTCGGTGACCATGGACGTGCGCAATAACCAGCCCGTCACCGGCATCGCCGAGGCGGTGCAGCGCACCCTGGCCCAGGCCGGGATCAAGATGGAGATCATCCCCGGCGACGGCAAACAGACGCTCACCAAATACCGCGCCCGCAACCACGACATGTATATCGGCCAGTGGGGCGCCGATTACTGGGACCCGAACACCAACGCCTCCACCTTCGCGAGCAATCCCGACAATTCCGACGGCGCCTCGAATAAGACGCTCGCCTGGCGCAATGCCTGGGATATCCCGGAGCTCACCAAGAAGACGGATGCCGCGGTGCTTGAGCGCGACACGGAGAAGCGTGCCGCCCTCTATAAGGACTTGCAGAAAGATGTCTTGGAGACGAGCCCCTTCGTGATGCTCTACCAGATGATCGAGACGGCAGGCGTCCGCAAGAACGTGCAGGGGCTGAAGATCGGCCCGAGCTCGGATACCACCTATGTCTACAAGGTGGTGAAGAACTGACGGCGTCGGCATGACGCTCACCGAACCGGTACGGCCGGGAGTACGCAAGCGCTCCCGGTCCTTGTCCAGGGCGTCCGCGGTCGGCCGCTTCCTGGTCATCGTCCTCATCACCTATCTCGGCCTGCTGGCGGTCACCTTCTTCATCGGCCGCGTCATACCGGTCGATCCGGTGCTCGCCATCGTGGGCGACCGGGCGCCGGCCCATGTTGTCGAACGCACGCGCGAGGAGCTCGGCCTCAACAAGCCGTTGCCCGAGCAGTTCGTGATCTATGTCAGCAAGGTGCTGCAGGGCGATTTCGGCACCTCGGTGCTGACCTCCAACCGGGTGATCGACGACATCGCCCGGGTCTTTCCGGCGACGCTCGAACTGGCGACCCTTGGTACGCTGATCGGGGCCCTCGTCGGCATTCCGTTCGGGGTGCTCGCCGCCGTGAAGCGCGACAGCCTCGTCGACCAGATCGTGCGCATCATCGGCCTCGTCGGCTATTCCGTGCCGATCTTCTGGCTGGGCCTGATGGCGCTTCTCGTTTTCTACGCCCGGCTCGGCTGGACGGAGGGGCCGGGGCGCTTCGATATCGTCTATGAATATACGGTCACGCCTGTCACCGGCATTCTGCTGCTCGATACCGCCATGGCCGGCCAGTGGGACGCATTCCGCAATATCGCGGGGCATCTCGTGCTGCCGTCGCTGCTGCTCGGCTATTTTTCGCTCGCCTATATCAGCCGCATGACGCGCTCCTTCATGCTCAATGAACTTGCCCAGGAATATGTCGTCGCCGCCCGCGCCAAGGGCCTCTCGGAAACGAGCATCATTTGGGGACATGCCCTGCGCAATGCCGCCGTGCCGCTCGTCACCGTCATCGTCTTGTCCTATGCGGGCCTGCTCGAAGGCTCGGTGCTGACCGAATCCGTCTTCGCCTGGCCGGGGCTCGGCCTCTACATCACCAACTCCCTGCAGAATGCCGATATGAACGCCGTTCTCGGCGGGACGATCGTGGTGGGCTCGGTTTTCGTCGGCCTCAATCTCGTCTCGGACCTGCTCTATCGCTTCCTCGATCCACGGACACGTATGCGATGAGCGAGCTGGCGCAACCCTCGCAACAGCACTGGCGCGCCTGGCTCCTCAGCGAGCGGCCGCAGTCCCGCGCCCAGGCCCGGCTTGGCCGGGCCTATGCCGCCTGGCGGCGCTTCACCGCCAACCGCCTGGCCCTCATCGGGCTCGCCATCGTGCTGGCGCTCCTCATCGTCGCCGCCTTCGCCGGGGTGCTCGCCCCCTATTCGCCGGTCGCCGGCGGCGATCTGCGCACCGAGCGCCTGCTGGCGCCGAGTTGGGCGCATCCCTTCGGCACCGACGATCAGGCGCGCGACATTCTCTCGCGCATCATCTACGGCTCGCGGCTGACGCTCTATGTCGTGGTCCTCGTGGCGGTCATCGCCGCTCCCATCGGGCTGCTCGTCGGCACCGTCGCGGGCTATGCCGGCGGGTTTCTCGACGCCGTGCTGATGCGGATCACCGACATCTTTCTCGCCTTCCCGAAGCTCATCCTGGCGCTCGCCTTCGTCGCGGCGCTCGGGCCCGGCATCGAGAATGCGGTCATCGCCATCGCAATTACGTCCTGGCCGCCTTACGCGCGCATCGCCCGCGCCGAGACGCTGACCATTCGCTCCAGCGAATTCATCGCCGCCGTCAGGCTGATGGGCGCCTCGCCATGGCGCATCGTGCTGCGGCACATCATGCCGCTCTGCATCTCCTCGCTCATCGTCCGCGTCACGCTCGACATGGCCGGCATCATCCTGACGGCGGCAGGCCTCGGCTTCCTCGGCCTGGGTGCCCAGCCGCCGCAGCCCGAATGGGGCGCGATGATCGCCTCCGGCCGCCGCTTCGTGCTCGACCAATGGTGGGTGGCGGCCGCACCAGGCGCCGCCATCTTCATCGTCAGCCTCGGTTTCAACCTGCTCGGCGACGGGTTGCGCGACGCGCTCGATCCGAAGGCGACCGACCGGTGAGGCCGCTTCTCGAAGTCGAGGACTTGAGGATCCGCTATCCCGGCCGCGAAGAGCCTGTCGAGGTGGTGCGCGGCGTCTCCTTCACGCTCGGCCGCGAGCGTCTCGGCATCGTCGGCGAGTCGGGCTCGGGCAAGTCGCAGACCGGCCGCGCGATCATGGGGCTGACACCGCCGCAGGCTCAGGTGACGGCAAAGCGGCTGGCCTTTTCCGGCACGGACCTCTTGGCGCTCTCGCCGCGGCAGCGGCGGCAGTTCCGCGGCGAGCGCATCGCCATGGTGCTGCAGGATCCGAAATATTCGCTCAATCCGGTGATGAGCATCGGCCGGCAGATCACCGAGACGCTGCGGGCGCACAGCGGCGTGTCGAAGACGGTGGCCCGCGCCCGCGCGCTCGAGATGCTGGCGGCGGTGCAGGTCCGCGATCCCGAGCGCATCTTCGATCTCTATCCGCACGAGGTCTCCGGCGGCATGGGTCAGCGGGCCATGATCGCCATGATGCTGATCGCCGATCCGGAACTGCTCATCGCCGACGAGCCTACCTCGGCGCTCGACGTGACCGTGCAGTTGCAGGTCTTGTCCATCCTCGATCGCCTCGTCCGCGACCGCGGCATGGGCCTCATCTTCATCTCCCACGATCTGAGGCTCGTCTCCTCCTTCTGCGACCGCGTGCTCGTGATGTATCGCGGCCGCATCGTCGAGGAGGTCGCCGCCGACCGGCTGAGCGAGGCAAAGCACCCCTATACCCGCGGGCTGCTCGATTGCCTGCCGAAGATCGGCGAGGACCGTCATCCGCTGCCGGTGCTCGACCGCCGTCCGGAGTGGGCGGAATGACCGCCCTTTCGCTGCACAATCTCATCGTCCATTTCGACGATTTCGTCGCCGTCGACGACGTGAGCTTTTCGGTCCAGCCTGGCGAATCCTTCGGCCTCGTCGGCGAATCGGGCTCGGGCAAGTCGACCGTGCTGCGCGCTGTCGTCGGACTTGCGCCGACGAGCGGCGGCGAGATCCGCCTCGGCGGCAAGGCACTGGCAACGCCGCGCGAAAAGGCCTTCTACCGCCACGTGCAGATGGTCTTCCAAGATCCCTACGGCTCGCTGCACCCCCGCCAGACCATCGACCGCATCCTCGCCGAGCCGCTCGCCATCCACGGCATCGGCGATGCCGAGCGGCGCATCACCCGCGCGCTCGACGAGGTCGGCCTCGGCTCGGGTTTCCGCTTCCGCTATCCGCATCAGCTGTCTGGCGGCCAGCGCCAGCGCGTAGCCATCGCTCGCGCGCTCCTGCTCGAACCCGCGCTGCTCCTCCTCGACGAGCCGACCTCGGCGCTCGACGCCTCGGTGCAGGCGGAGGTTCTCAACCTCTTGGAGCAGCTCAGACGCGAGCGACAGCTGACCTATGTGCTCGTCAGCCACGATCTGGCGGTCGTCACCCATATGTGCGACCGGCTCATGGTCATGCAGAAGGGACGTTGCGTCGAGGAACTCGGCGCCGCCGACCTCGCCGCGCGCCGCCTGTCGGCCGACTACACGCGCGAGCTGATGATCGCCAGTGAGGGTTTTCGGCGTCCGGACGGGCGTTGAGCGGTATCCACCGCTCGCGCCGGCGGTGGCCGCGAACGCCGGGCTGCGCTCTCGTGCCTGACAGGTAATCGCCGCTTATCACCTCTCCCCGGCGGGGAGAGGTCGGCCGCGCAGCGACCGGGTGAGGGGGGATCACTTTTGAATTCGCGGGTCGCTGCCCTCACCCTGTTACTCTCCCCACCGGGGAGAGGGGACCAAACGCCCACATCCGAAAGCCCGGCCTGCGAGAGGGAGGGTACCGAGTCCGTCAGGAGCCCATGGCCGTCTCACGCCGCGCTGGCGGCGGCACTCGCCTGGGCGCCGGGCTGGCCGGTCGCGACCGCCGCGGCCACGCTGGCCGCCGCGCCGGAGAGCCCCGTCCCGCTCTGCGCCAGCACATTGCGATCGACCGATTTCACGTCGGTGACGCCCGTCAGCGCCATGCTGACATCGAGCTCGCCGCGGATGATGTCGATGGCCTTGGTGACACCGGCCTCACCCATGGCGCCGAGGGCATAAAGGAAGGACTTGCCCATCAGGCAGGCCCGCGCGCCGAGCGCCAGCGCCTTCAAGACGTCCTGGCCGGACTGGACACCACCGTCGAACAGGATCTCGGTGCGGTCGCCGACCGCCTCAACGATCCCCGGCAGGGCGGAAATCGAGGACACGGCGCCGTCGAGTTGGCGCCCGCCGTGGTTGGACACGACGATCGCATCGGCACCGGTGCCGGCGGCGATCTTGGCATCCTCGACGTCGAGCACGCCCTTCAGGATGAGCTTGCCCGGCCAGATATTGCGAATCCACTCGACATCGCGCCAGCTGAGCGAGGGATCGAATTGCCCGGCGATCCATTGCGAGAGCGTGGTCAGGCTATCGGAGCCCGGCGCCCTGCCGGCGAGATTGCCGAAGGTGCGGCGCTTGCCGAAGAGCACGCCCATCGCCCAGGCGGGCTTGGTGGCGATGTCGAGCGCATTCGCCAGCGTCAGCCGCGGCGGGATGCTGAGCCCGTTCTTGATATCGCGGTGGCGCTGCCCCTGGATTTGCAGGTCGAGCGTCAGCACCAGCGCCGAGCATTTCGCGGCGATCGCCCGCTCGACGAGCGACTGTGCAAAGCCGCGGTCGCGCATCACATAGAGCTGGAACCAGAAGGGCTTCGCGACAGCAGCCGCCACGTCCTCGATCGAGCAGATCGACATGGTCGAGAGGCAGAAGGGAATGCCGGCCGCCTGGGCGGCGCGCGCGCCGCAGATCTCGCCGTCGCGATGATAGAGCCCGGTGAGGCCCGTCGGCGCGATGGCGAGCGGCATGGTCACCGGTTCGCCGGCGATGGTCGTCGCCAGCGATCGCTGCGAGACGTCGATCATCACCCGCTGGCGAAGCTTGAGTGCGGCGAGGTCGGCGCGATTGGCGGCGATCGTACGCTCGTCATAGGAGCCGCGGTCGGCATATTCGAAAATGGCCCGCGGAATCCGCCGCTTCGCGAGAAGGCGCAGGTCCTGAATAGTGGTAATCGGTTCCATGCTTCTTGTCCTTGGCGCGCGCCCGTCCGCAGGCGCGCACATAGGGCTTTCTAGCGGCCTTGCGACCCCGCTCGCAAGTCTGCAGCGGGGATTTGCAACCCAGGGTGACGATCCCCACAAGGGTCGTTTGCATGGCGTGAGAACACGGCAGTTGACAAGTGCCGGCTCGCCGCGACCTATGATATCCGCCCCGTCACCTCCGCGCCGGTACCGCGTCCCCGCCTCTCGCTCCTTCACGACTGGTCGGTCCTTGGCCGCTCGCCGCGCCCCATCTCGCGTGAAGCTCATGACCACACCTGCGACAACGACACCCTCCGCTCCGCCCACCTATGCCGATGTCGCCGCCGCCGCCGATCGGCTCGCCGGCATCGCCCATCGCACACCGGTGATGACCTCGCGCACGGCCGACAGGGAGACGGGCGGCTCGCTGTTCTTCAAATGCGAGAACCTGCAGCGGGTCGGCGCCTTCAAATTTCGCGGCGCCTATAATGCGGTCGCCATACTCGACCCGGAGCAAAAGAGGCGCGGCGTCGTCGCCTTCTCCTCCGGCAACCACGCCCAGGCGGTCGCGCTCGCCGGCAATCTCCTCGAGGTGCCGACGGTCATCGTCATGCCCAAGGACGCACCGGCCATCAAGGTCGCGGCCACGCGCGGCTATGGCGGCGAGGTGGTCTTCTATGACCGCTATACGGAGGATCGCGCCGCCATCGGCCGGCGTCTCGCTGCCGAGCGCGGCCTTGCCCTCATCCCGCCTTTCGACCACCCCGGCGTCATTGCCGGCCAGGGCACGGCGGTGAAGGAGCTCATCGAGGAGACGGGGCCGCTCGATCTGCTGTTCGTGCCGCTCGGCGGCGGCGGACTTCTCTCCGGGTCGGCGCTCGCCGCCAAGGCTCTCTCGCCGAACTGCCGCATCATCGGCGTAGAGCCTGAAGCCGGCAACGACGGCGCCCGCTCCTTCCGCGAAGGCAAGATCGTGACGATCGACGTGCCGAAGACCATCGCCGACGGCGCCCAGACCACCGCCCTCGGCCATCTGACCTTCCCGCTGATTCGCGAACTCGTCGAGGATGTCGTCACCGTGTCGGACGCGCAGCTCGTCGAGGCGATGCGCTTCTTCGCCGGCCGCATGAAGCTCGTCGTCGAGCCCACCGGCTGTCTCGCCGCGGCGGCCGCCCTCTCCGGCATCGCCCCGGTTGCCGGCAAGCGGGTCGGCACCGTTCTCAGCGGCGGCAACATCGACTTGACCACCTTTGCCCGGCTGGTCGCGCCGGCCTGATCCGGCCACCCGATACGCGGACAGTGCTTAGCTCAGGAGTTCATTTCCAATGGCCCATTGGCTCTATAAATCGGAACCGTCCAGCTGGTCGTGGCAGCAGCAGCTCGACGCCGGCGAGAAGGGCACGTTCTGGAGCGGCGTTCGCAACCATTCGGCCAAGCTCAATCTGATGGCCATGAAGCCCGGAGACCACGGCTTCTTCTATCATTCCAACGAGGGCAAGGCGGTCGTCGGCATCGTCGAGGTCATCAAGGCCTATTACCCCGACCACACCGACCCGACCGGCAAATTCGGTATGGTAGACATCAAGGCCGTCGAGAGCTTGCCGACGCCTGTGACGCTGGACGCCATCAAGGCCGAACCCACCCTGAAGGACATGGTGCTCGTCAACAATTCGCGGCTCTCGGTGCAGCCGGTCACCGACGAGGAATGGCGCATCATCTGCCGCATGGGCGGGGTGAAGGGGTAGGCGCCAAGTACCCGGTCATCCCGGTGCGGCTCGCCGCGCCCAACCGAAGGTGCTCAGCCTCGCCCGCGGCTCGCCCGGCGGGCGGCGAGCGCCAGGCCCCAAAGGCTCTTCAGCGTGATTTCCGAGGCGAGCGCCGCCTGCCGGCGGGTCGCCGCAACGGCTGTGCCGAGATCGCCGATGGCGGTGCGCAGCATGGGCGTCGTCCAGAGCCTGAGCTGGCGCTCGACCAGCGGCTTGCGCTTGAAATGCAGGCTCCTCATGCCCTCGGCAGCGGCAGCGGGGCTCGCGCCACGATCGACCCCGATACGCGCCTGCGCCAGCATAAGCCCGTGCCGGAGCGCATAGCCGAGGAAGGAGCCGGCATCGGTGCCCTCGGCCATGAGCCGGCTATGGGCCTTGTCAAGATCGGCGAGTTCGCCGAGATAGGCCGCATCGACACCGGCATCGAAGGCGAGCGCCGAGACGTCGCCGATGACCGCCTCCACATCCTCGACGCTGATCTCGCCACGCCCATACGCATAGAGCACGAGCTTCTCGATCTCGCCGCGGGTCGCACCCCGGTCGGCGCCGATGAGGCTGAGCAAGAGCCGTTTGGCTTCCGGCGCGATGCCGAGCCCCGCATCCTTCAGCGTGGTGTCGATCAGGGCAGCGAGGCTGCGCGCATCATCGGCATAGCAGGGCACCGCCAGCGCCGCCGGCGAGCGTTCGCAAAGAACGCGTAACGGCGCCGATTTCTGCAGTTCCCCCGCCTCGATCACGATGATGGCGTCCTGCGGCGGGGCAGCCAGAATGGGAGTGACCGCCGGCGCCAGATTGCGGCTGCCGGCCCGCACCCAGATGGCCCGCTTTCCGCCGAACAGGCCGATGGTATTGGCTTCGTCCGCCAGCCGCAGGGGGTCGCCGGCGACCTCGTCGCCGTCGAGCCTCACCAGCTGGAAGGGATCGCTCGCATCGCTGACGCTGCGTTCGGCAAAGGTGCGGGCGCGCTCCGAAACGAGGCCGCCGTCCGGGCCATAAAGCAGGACGACAGCGGCGCGCGTGTCCGGCCGGCGCAGAAGGCTCTCGATGTCGCCGGCCTTGACCGCCACCATGGCTGTATCAGCGGCTCGCCACGCTGCCGCCCTTCAGGGCGCCGCTCGCGAAGAGGGCCGCAAGCCGCGTCTTGATCTGTTCGGCGAGCTGTTTGGCGACGAGAATTTCCGCTTCGCGCGCCGCCCTGATGGAAGCGAAGCGTTGCGGGTTGCGGTCATAGGATGCGGAGGCGGTCGCGGTGGCGTTGACGATCGGATCGCCGCCGGCGATCGGCCTCACGGTGAAATGCGCCGTGCCGTTGAGCGTGGCGGATTCCGCATTGCCGGTCTGCGAATTGACGATCGCGGTCTGCACGCTCTCCGAGCTGGTCATCTCCAGACGATAGCGCTTGGTCATCGCCGGAGCGCCGCCGTTCAGCTGGAACACCAGCTCGTTGCGCAGGTAGTGGCTGAGGCGCTCTTGGCCGGCGACATTCGGCATCGATGCGACATCGACGGTGGCGAGCTCGTCGTGGACGGAGGTGCCGGTCGCCGACGTCGCGTAGAGCGGGCGAAAGCACCCGCCGAGCAGGACAGTGGCAGCCAGGGTGAGCAGGACGGGAAGAAGCGGTGCTCGGCGCTTTGTCTCAGGCGACGACATTCACGATCCTTTGCGGAACGACGATGATTTTCTTGACCGGCCGCCCGTCGGTGGCGCGCTGCACCGCCTCGAGCGCGAGCACGGCGGCCTCGACCGTCTCACGGTCGGCATCGCGCGGCACGGTGACGTCGGCGCGGCGCTTGCCGTTGATCTGCACGGGCAGCGTGATGACGTCCTCGACCAGGAGCGCGGGATCCGCCGCAGGCCAGGACGTATCCGCGACCAGCGTGGAATAGCCGAGCACCTGCCAGCATTCCTCCGCCAGATGCGGCATCATGGGGGCGGCGAGCTGCACTAGGATCGAAGCCGCCTCCTGCAGGGCAAAGCGCATATCCGCGGACAGGCCTTCCCCGCCCTCATGGGCTTGGCGGGCGCCACCCACCGCCGCCTGCAGGGCATTGGCGAGCTCATAGATCTGCGCCACCGCGCGGTTGAAGCGCAGGCGCTCGATATCGTCGCCGGCGGTCGCGAGCGCGCGGTGGGCAGCCTTGCGCAGGGCGAGCGACGCCTCGCCGAGATCGGCTGGCAAGTTGTCGCTCTCGGTGCCGGCAATCTCCACCACCTCGTTGACCAGACGCCAGATGCGCTGAACGAAGCGGTGGGCGCTCTGCACACCATCCTCCGTCCAGATGACGTCGCGCTCAGGCGGCGAATCCGACAGCATGAACCAGCGCGCGGTGTCCGCGCCGTAGCTGCCGATGATATCGTCCGGGTCGACGGTGTTCTTCTTCGACTTGGACATCTTCTCGATCGAGCCGATCTCGACGGGCTGGCCGGTGGCGATCTCCACCGCCCGGCGCTCGCCGCCCTCGCTCGTCATCTGGACGTCCGCCGGCTGCAGCCAATGGCCATCGGTCGCGCGATAGGTCTCGTGCACCACCATGCCCTGGGTGAAGAGCCCCTCGAAGGGCTCGTCGAGACCGGCATGGCCGGTCTTGCGCATGGCGCGCACGAAGAAACGCGAATAGAGCAGATGCAGGATCGCGTGCTCGACACCCCCGATATACTGGTCGACCGGCAGCCAGCGGTCGACGGCGGCGCGGTCGGTGGGGGCATTCTCGACGAACGGATCGGTGAATCGCGCGAAATACCAGGACGAATCGACGAAGGTGTCCATCGTGTCCGTTTCGCGCACCGCGGCCGCCCCGCATTGCGGACAGGCCACATGCTTCCAGGTGGGGTGCCGGTCGAGCGGATTGCCGGGGACGTCGAAGGAAACGTCGTCCGGCAGCGTCACCGGCAGATCGGCCTCTGGAACGGGCACGGCGCCGCAGCTCTGACAGTGGATGATCGGGATCGGGCAGCCCCAATAGCGCTGGCGCGAGATGCCCCAGTCGCGCAGGCGGAAATTCACCTGGCGGGCGGCGACCGGCTTGCCGTCGCGCGTCTTGCTCTCGAGCCGCCGGGCGACCTCGTCCTTCGCCGCCTCGATGGTCATGCCGTCGAGGAAGGCGGAATTGAACAGGCGTCCCTCGCCGTCGAAGGCCGTGTCGTCGACGCCGAAATCGTCGCCCGCGCCCTCCGGCCGTACCACCGCTTTCACCGGCAGGCGATAAGCGCGGGCGAAGTCGAGGTCGCGCTGGTCATGCGCCGGGCAGCCGAAGATGGCGCCGGTGCCGTAGTCCATCAGCACGAAATTCGCCACATAGACCGGCAGCGTCCAATGGGGATCGAAGGGGTGCACCGCCCGGAGCCCGGTGTCGAAGCCGCGCTTCTCGGCTTTGTCGATGAGCTCCTGGGCCGTGCCGGTGCGCTTGCACTCCTCGATGAATTGGGCGAGCGCCTCGTTCTCCTCGGCCATGCGGCGGGCGAGCGGGTGATCGGGGGCGATGGCGACGAAGCTCGCGCCGAACAGCGTGTCGGGCCGGGTGGTATAGACCTCGACCTCATTCGTCTCGGCTGCGTTGGACGGCGCCAGCGCGAAGCGGACGAGCAGGCCTTCGGAGCGGCCGATCCAGTTCTTCTGCATGACCCGGACCTTCTCCGGCCAGCGCGTCAGGCCGTCGAGCGCCGAGAGCAGATCCTGGGCGTAATCGGTGATCTTGAAGAACCACTGCGTCAGCTCGCGCTGCTCCACCAGCGCACCCGAGCGCCAGCCGCGGCCGTCGATCACCTGCTCGTTGGCGAGCACGGTCTGGTCGACCGGGTCCCAGTTGACGCGCGCCGTCTTACGGTCGACGAGGCCCGCCTTGAGGAAATCGATGAACATATGCTGCTGGTGGCGATAGTAGCTGGGGTCGCAGGTCGCGACCTCCCGGCTCCAGTCGAGCGACAGGCCCATGGACTTGAGCTGGTCGCGCATCGTGGCGATATTGGCATAGGTCCATTCGCGCGGATGCACCTTGTTGGCCATGGCGGCGTTTTCGGCCGGCATGCCGAAGGCATCCCATCCCATCGGATGGAGCA
The DNA here is from genome assembly GCF_042666455.1 of Chelatococcus sp. GCM10030263. Lineage (NCBI taxonomy): Bacteria > Pseudomonadati > Pseudomonadota > Alphaproteobacteria > Hyphomicrobiales > Chelatococcaceae > Chelatococcus > Chelatococcus sp. GCM10030263. The sequence continues at coordinate 337,550 of NZ_JBHTDB010000002.1, forward strand.
CGTTGAAGCCCTTGGCGCGCTTGTAACGGGCGACCACGTCGCCCATCGTGTAATTGCGCACGTGCCCCATGTGGATACGCCCGGAAGGATAGGGGAACATCTCGAGCACGTAATATTTGGGGCGTCGGTCCGCGTTGTCGGTGCGGAAGAGCGCGCGCTCTTCCCAGACCTTGCGCCACTTCGGCTCGGCTTCCTTCGGGTTGTAACGCTCCACGGTCATTGATGCATGTCGATCAGCTGGCGCGCTCGCAGGCGCGGATTGACGGGATGGACCGGCCACCAATAGCGCCGGAAGAACCAGCGACATTGCCTGGCTGAGGTCGATCGGACTAGGACATGAATGCGTGATGCGGTCAACAATACGGGGGCGTTTGGCCGCGCTGTGTTGCAGGATGGACAAAGGGAGTTTCACCGTGAGCATGACTGCGCCGGATACGAGCCCCACCCGCCTCGCCGCGGTGAGGGAGGCCATCGCCCGGGCGGCGCGGGAGGAAGGTCGCGATCCCGCCGAGGTGACGCTCGTCGCGGTCTCCAAGACCTTCGGCGTCGACGACATCCTGCCGGTGCTGGAGGCGGGGCACCGCGTTTTTGGAGAAAACCGCGTTCAGGAAGCCAAGGCCAAATGGCCCACCCTCAAGACGCGTTCTCCCGATATCGAACTGCATCTCATCGGCCCCCTGCAGAGTAACAAGGCGCGCGAGGCGGTGGCGCTCTTCGACGTCATCCACACGCTCGACCGACCCTCGCTTGCCGAGGCCCTCGCCAAGGAAGTCGCCGCTTCCGGCCGCGGTCCCCGCCTCTTCGTCCAGGTCAACACCGGCGAGGAGCCGCAGAAGGCCGGTGTAGCGCCCGGCGAGGCGGACGCGTTCCTCGCGCTCATACGGGAGCGCTATCGCCTCGCAGTCGAAGGGCTGATGTGCATTCCGCCCGCCGACGAGCCACCCTCGCCCCATTTCGCGCTGCTCGCGACCATCGCCAGGCGCAACGGCCTTACGAAGCTCTCCATGGGCATGAGCGGCGATTTCGAGCAGGCGGTGATGCTGGGGGCGACCCATGTGCGCGTCGGCAGCGCGATCTTCGGCCATCGCCCACCGCTTTGATCGGCACGGCGGAATGGCGCTGCTTAGAGCAAGTCGCGCAGATAGCCGCGGGCCGGCGGCACCAGAGGCTCGGGCCCGAAGCGGAACGTGATCCGCGGATCCGACAGGCTGAGGTGGTGACGAAAGAGCAGCCGGCCAGCGTCGCTGAATTCAGGCGGCAGCAGCAGGGTAAATGGCCGCGGGAGATCGAGATCGAGCAGGAAATCCACGAATTCGCCGATGGGGATGCGCCTGTCCGGCCCGAAGTCGCGGCGCCTGCCCGGCTCGGGCGGAAAGAGGTGCCGGCCGGCGACATCGCGGCAGTCCGGCGTCTGCGCGCAAACCACTGTGACCACCGAGCGTCGCGGCCGTTGGGCTAGACAGCGGCGGCTGACGCATCGCAGGCCAAGCTCCGGCTCCTCGAAGGTTGCAAACCGGTTCTGCGACGGTGTGTTGCGATAGGTCGACGTGAGCGCCAGCCGCCCCAGCATCGACGCATCGTGGTAATTCCCGATATAGAGCAGAATGGCGTCCGCCATAAGACAGTTGGCTGAAACATCCTGTATCATCGCGCTCAAATTGCCTTTTCAATGAGCCCTGGCCTGACTGGGGGCGCGGAGCACAGAGCTGAAGGAGATCGCTGATCAGCGGCCCTCGAGCGACGGAAACCGCATCGTGCAACGCCATTCTCTCAGCGCAGCGAAATCGGGATTGGGAAAGTCGCCCTCATAAGGCGGCAGCCAAGGCCTGCGACTCACCGCGACGAGCGTGTTGCAGTCGATACTGATGGCCTGGTTGAAGCGCACCAGCGCGTTGTCGGATAAACCCGGCGGAATAGCCAGCCGAAACCAGTGTGGAATACCGAGGTGGCTGATGAACCAAGCGAGGTCCTCGACTGTAATCAAAGTGTCAGGGCCATGATCGTGCGGCGGCAACCAGACCATTGGTGCGAAACAGGCGCGCATCCGCATGACGAGCGTCCGCGCCGATCCGTAGCGTGATTCCGCGCCGGGAAACGGATTGGCTCGCGCGAGAATGCGCTCGCCATCCGGGGCAATTACGAAAGCCGCGTAGAGGGTGCTGCCCTCCGGGAGATCGGCCAGGCAGTCGAGGGTGGCCGGCTTGAAGCTGCTGCCCCGATTGCAGAAGGTCGCAAATCGATAGCGTCGCGATGCTTGCAAGTCATTGCAGCACTTCTCGACATCTCTGACCTTGAGATGTTCGTTAACATTTCCAACAAAAACGAAGGCATTCGTCATCTATTTGCTCCGCGCCAAGCACAGGTGCAGAGCCTAGTTCAGTATTTCTTTGATATGATCGCAGCATCTGAGCGTCGACGCGCAAAGCCTGCGCGAACCGTCAGCGCACGGCAAGAATGGTTCTCGGCCCGAGCCGCGCGAGAAGCCGCCGCGCATCTTTCGGCCGAATGGCGACACATCCCGCTGTCGGCGCGAAATCATCGCGGGCGAGGTGCAGGAATATGGCGCTGCCGCGCCCGCGCACGCGGGGGCAGACGTTCCACGAGATCTCGACGACGATGTCATAGAGGTGATCGTCGCGCCACATCGTCTCGGCGCTCGCACCACACGGCAAGAGCACGTGCCTGTTGTAACGCCAGTCCCGCGGATCGTCACACCAGCCGTCCCGCGGCCTTGTCGCCCTGACCGGAAGCAGCGTCGCCGGCCTCGGCCCGCGGTCGGCCCGGTAGTGGAGGCGCCCGAGCCGAAACTGCCCGCGTGGCGTGCGGCCGTCGCTCTCGCGCTTGTCCCAGCCGATGCCGGCGCGCCCGAGGGCGCAGGGCAGCCTGAGCGGGCCGGCGACAAGGATGCCGCGCGAGCGATTTGACGGAAGGGCAAAGACGCGAAGGACGGTCAGACTGGCGCGCTTCATGCATTATCCGAATGAGGGGCGATCGAATGCCCTTGTTGCCGGATAGGGTAGGCCTAGTCTAGGAATCGAGACGACACTAGCTATTCAGCACCGGCCGTCGTCAACAGCCCGTTCCGAGGCCTTCGTTTCGATCCTGGAGAATCCCGCCGCATGGCCAATGTTCGCCACATCCTGATCGTGGACGACGAACAAGAGCTTCGCGACACGCTCGCGGAACAGCTTGCGCTCGTCGAGGAATTCACCGTGAGCTCCGCAGCCACCGCCGCCGAAGCCGTCCACGCCGTGAATGCAAGTCGAATCGATCTCATCGTGATGGATGTCGGGCTGCCGGACAAGGACGGCCGCGATGTCGTCAAGACGCTTCGTGATACCGGCTTTCGCGCACCCATCATCATGCTGACGGCGCTCGGTGGGGACGCCGACACGGTCCTCGGGCTCGAGGCCGGCGCCAATGATTATGTGGTCAAGCCGTTCAAATTCGCCGTGCTTCTCGCGCGCATCCGTGCCCAGCTGCGTCAGCACGAGGCGAGCGAAGACGCGGTCTTCTCCATCGGCCCCTATACGTTCCGGCCGAGCGCCAAGCTCCTCGTCAACGAGCGGGGCTCCAAGCTGAAGCTCACGGAGAAGGAAACCGCGATCCTGCGCTTCCTTTATCGGGCGGATGAAAAGGTGGTCAGCCGCGACGTTCTGCTCGCCGAGGTATGGGGCTACAATGCCAGCGTCACGACCCATACGCTGGAAACGCATATTTATAGGTTGCGTCAGAAGATCGAGAACGATCCCTCGGACGCACGCATTCTGGTGACCGAGGCGGGAGGTTACAAGCTTATCCCCTGACGGGGACGGCGGGGCGTTAGAGGATTGATCTGCAGCGGGGTATGATCCGGCGGATCTGCTCGAACGAAGGGGGAAAGCCACCGCCGGCTTGGGCACCGTGGCTTCTGACGGCCGATATGGGATTGAACGAAGATATTGCGGCCATGGGCCGCGTGCCGACCCTGGCGATTTTGGAGCAGGACGCGCTGCGTCTGCTGGCCTTTGCGGCGGAAACGCGCATCCTGCGGGCTGGCGATGTGCTGTTTCGGCGGGGCGAAGAATCCGACAGCGGCTATATCGTGGTCTCCGGCGCCATCGCGCTCGATGCGCGCGACGACGGCTCGCCCGCGGCCTATGTGGCGGGTCCCGGCACCCTGATCGGGGAACTCGCCCTGCTCGTGCCGGTGGTCCGGCCGGCGACAGCCATCGCGCGCGAATCGTCGAGCGTCATGCGGATGTCGCGCACGCTCGTGCACCGGGTGCTCGCCGAATTCCCCCGCTCGGCGCTCGCTTTGCGCCAGGCCATGACGACGAGGCTCACAGGCTTTTCGCAGGAACTGGCGCAGCTGCGCGACGTCATCGCAGCCCCTGAGGAGCGCGCCTGAGCCGTCCGCGCTGCCGCGGCGTCAAAGATCGAGCGTCACCGAGACCGGGACGTGATCCGAAGGGCGCTCCCAGCCGCGCGTTTCCCTGGTGATGGCGGTATCCGTCAAGGTCGTCGCCAGGTCCGGCGCCAGCCAGACGTGATCGAGCCGGCGGCCCTTGTCGGCGGTCACCCAGTCCGGCGAGCGATAGCTCCACCAGGTAAAGACCTTCTCGGGCTCCGGCACACGGTGGCGGATCGCATCGACATAGCCCGAGGCCAAGCGAAAATTCTCGAGCCGCGTTGTCTCCACCGGGGTGTGGCTGATGACATTGAGCATCGCCTTGTGGCTCCAGACATCGGTCTCGTAGGGCGCGACATTGAGATCGCCCACGAGGATGCTCGGCGTCGCCGTCGGCCGGGTACGCTCCTGCCATTGCATCAGCTCGTCGAGGAAGGCGAGCTTATGGGCAAAGCGTGGATTGACGTCGGGATCGGGGATGTCGCCGCCGGCCGGCACGTAGAAGTTATGGATGGTAATGCCGGCCCCGGCCTTCGCTTCCGCCCCGAGCGTCACGGCGATATGCCGGCAATCGTTCTTGTCGCAGAAGCTCATGGCATTGATGGCCGAGAAGGGCAGGCGTGAGATGACGGCAACGCCGTGATAGCCCTTCTGGCCGCTCAGCGCGATATAGGGATAGCCAAGCGCCCGAAGGGCGGAGAGGGGAAAGTGCTCGTCCGGACACTTCGTCTCTTGCAGGCAGAGCACGTCCGGCTGCGTTTCGGTGAGGAAACGCACGACATGGTCGAGGCGCATGCGGACGGAATTGACGTTCCAGGAAGTGACGACGAGCTTCACGGGGGATCGATCCGGGGATGAATGGAACCGCAACCGAATCGATCGGCCGCGGGGCAGTGCAGAATTGGGGCGTTTCGCACGGGAAGGCAACGGCGGCGCGGCCCGCAGCAGGAAGGAGCCGGTGCGGGATTCAGTCGGCGCGCGCTGTCTGGCGCAGATCCGAAAGAGCTATCGACGTCTCATATCCCTGAGGATCGACGACCGTCCATTGCTTCAGCGTGTTGCTGCGAGCATCGAAGCGCAGCGTCACCCGCGACGTGCCGCCAATGGTCGCACTGTCCTCGAAGGTGACGGAGATGACCCCGTCGTCGCCGATATCAACGGCCTTGAGCCGGGTGTCGCGGTTCAGATCGAAGCCGTCCTTCAGCAGGAATTTCAGCGGCGTCTGGCCGATCGGGTAGACATCATTGGTCTTGAGCTTTGAATCGCGGATGGCGACGGAGCGTCCGTCGGCTACGATTTCGAGTGTCGAGGGCGCGTTATAGGCGAAGCGCAGGCGGCCCGGCCGCTGGATATAGATCGTGCCCTCGGCGCGTCGTCCGTCCCCGCCATATTGCACGAAGCGCCCGGTCAGGGTGTCGATGCTGTTCACATAGGCATTGACGCGCGCAATCGCGCCTTCCCGGCTAGTCGGCACCGACGCCTGCGGCGCCGCGGCCGGCTGTGCCGGCGCGGCGGCGACCACCTGTGGCGGCGGATTGCCGGAAGACGGCGCAGGATGGTCGGCGACCGTCTCGATAGGCTGACTCGAACCGCCGAGATTGGCCGGGCGGCGTGGCGGCAGAGGCGGCGTGGCGGCGATCGCTTCGCCGGCGGGAGCTGCCGGCGCCAAGCTCTGCGGAAGGGCCGTGCTACCGCTATTCGGGTTGGGCGCAACAGAAGCGGGCGACCGCGGCGCTGCGGGCGCGGGCCTTGTCGTCGGCGCCTGCTTGTTGAACAGGCCGTCCAGAAGCCGCGTCAGGGGATCGTTTGCCTGTGCCTGAGCTTGGCCGATGCTGATTACTGCAGCCGTCGCCAAGGCGGTCGCAAAGGCCACTGTCACCAAACCGTATCGCCTCATATCGTCACCCACGCTGGAGGCGGCAGCTGGAGCGCCCCCACACGCTGCTCCGGCCGTTCGGGGCAGCCAAAGGCGCGCCGGTCTCACGCATCGCACATCCACATCAAAAGCCACGCAAGGCGTGACACCAATTATATAGGGCGCCGATATGGCCGAAAGAAGGACCGGCGGCCGGCGGCCTATTCGTCCTCGTCGTTGGCCCCGTTGCTCTCCATCAGGATCTCGCGCTTGCCCGCATGGTTGGCGGCGCCGACGATGCCCTCCTTCTCCATGCGCTCCATGAGCGAGGCGGCACGGTTGTAGCCGATCTGCAGGCGGCGCTGGATGTAGGAGGTGGAAGCCTTCTTGTCGCGGAGCACGACGGCGACGGCCTGGTCGTAGAGATCGCCGCCGGGCGCGCCGAAGGAGGAATTGTCGAAGACCGCGCCGTCGGCACCTTCTCCTTCCGTCGCCTCATCGTCGCCGGCAGTGACCGCGTCGAGATATTGCGGCCGGCCCTGACGCTTGAGATGGGTGACGATCTTCTCGACCTCGTTGTCGGAAACGAAGGGGCCGTGCACGCGCATGATGCGGCCGCCGCCGGCCATGTAGAGCATATCGCCTTGGCCGAGGAGCTGCTCGGCGCCCTGCTCCCCGAGAATGGTGCGGCTGTCGATCTTCGATGTCACCTGGAAGGAGATGCGGGTCGGGAAATTCGCCTTGATCGTGCCGGTGATGACATCGACCGACGGCCGCTGGGTGGCGAGGATGACGTGGATGCCGGCGGCGCGCGCCATCTGCGCCAGGCGCTGAATGGCGCCCTCGATCTCCTTGCCGGCGACCATCATGAGGTCGGCCATTTCGTCGACGATGACGACGATATAGGGCAGGGTCTCGAGATCCATGATCTCGTCTTCGTAGACCGCCTCTCCTGTTTCCTTGTCGAAGCCGGTCTGGACGGTGCGGGTGATCACCTCGCCCTTGGCTTTGGCCTCGGCGACGCGCGCATTGAAGCCGTCGATATTGCGCACACCGACCTTCGACATCTTCTTGTAGCGATCCTCCATCTCGCGCACGGCCCATTTCAGCGCGACGACCGCTTTTTTGGGATCGGTGACGACCGGCGTGAGGAGATGCGGGATGCCCTCGTAGATGGAGAGTTCCAGCATCTTCGGATCGACCATGATCAGCCGGCATTCTTCCGGCTTCAGCCGATAGAGCAGCGACAGGATCATGGTGTTGATGGCGACCGACTTGCCGGAGCCGGTGGTGCCGGCAACAAGGAGATGCGGCATGCGGGCGAGCTCGGCGATCACCGGCTCGCCGCCGATGGTCTTGCCGAGGCAGAGTGCGAGCTTGAGCTTCGTTTTCTCGAAATCTTCCGAGGCGAGCAGCTCGCGCAGATAGACGGTTTCGCGCTTGGTATTCGGCAGTTCGATGCCGATGGCGTTGCGCCCGGGTACCACGGCGACGCGCGCCGAGACGGCGCTCATGGAACGGGCGATGTCGTCGGCGAGCGAAATGACGCGCGAGGACTTCGTGCCCGGCGCCGGCTCGAGCTCGTAGAGCGTCACGACCGGCCCCGGCCGCACATTGATGATCTCGCCGCGCACGCCGAAATCGACCAGCACGCCTTCGAGCAGAGCGGCATTCTGATCGAGCGCTTCCGGCGAGACGGGCAGGCTCGTCTTCTTCGGTTCGGCAAGCAGGGTGAGCGGCGGGAGCTGGTAGCTTTCCGGATCGAGAAAGGAGGGCTGCGCCTCGCGCGCCAGCCGCCTGCCGGGCTTAGGTCCGGGGCCCGGCGGCACGACGCGGGTCGCCGCGATGTCCGGCATCGGCGGAACGGCCGACCCGGCGAGGCCACGCGGATCGGCGAAGTCCTCGTCCTCGTCATAATCGGTAAAGACCGGCTGAGGCTCGCGCCGCGTGCCGAAATTGCCGGCGAAGAACGGGTCGCCCTGCGCCTGTCGTGCCGGCCTCCGCACGGCCAGGCGGCGCTTAAGCGCTGCCTTGGCGGACATGAGGCCATGGGCGAGCGCGCCGAGCGAAATGATGCCCCATCCGGGTTCGCTGGCGCCATCCGCATCGTCGTCGCTCTCGCGCGCCGGGTCGAGATCGTCATCGCGCGTGTCCGGATCCTCGGGCAGTCCGACGCCACAGGCGGCCGACAGGGCGAGAATCGTGACCCCGGCATAGGCGAGGGCCACCACCACGAGCTCCGCACCGCCTCCGAAGGGAATGACGCCGCGCGCCGCGAAGACAAGCGCATCGCCGACAACCCCTCCGAGACCGGTCGGCAACGGCCAACGGGCCGTCGAAGGCAGGGTGCTGGCGACCGCCGCAGCCGCCGCGCCGCCGAGCAGCCAAAGCCCCAATCGGAGCGGCAGGCGGGGAACCGTCTTGCGCGTCACAAGGGAAAGCCCCCAGGCGCCGACGGGCAAAAGCAGTGCGATCGAGCCGAGGCCGAAGACCTGCATGGCAAGATCGGCGGTGATGGCCCCAGGCCAGCCGAGCAGATTGGACACCGGTCGGCTGGTCGCGTGGGTGAGGCTCGGATCCTCGACGGACCAGGTGGCGAGGGCAAGCGCCACCGCGCCGGCAAGGACGGTCAGGGCAAGGCCCGTGATCTCGACGGCTCGGCGCGTGAAGAACCGGCGAAGCGCCTCCGAGATGTCGTCGGCGGGGGACGAGGTCCGGCGGATTGTTCGCATGCGCAATGGCCTGGAAGGTGGAACGCGACGACGATTCTGCGGAAAGCCTAGGGCGTGGCGGTTAAGGCCCGATTAACCTTCCCCGCATGCAGCGTCTGCGATGCTTATCGCGTCCATTCGCGTGACAAAAAAACCCCGGCCACCGGGCCGGGGTTCGAGTCTAGGGAGGAAGTGAACCGTAGACTTGGCTAGAACCGTAAACTTGGCTTCGGTTCAGTAATTATAGGCGCGTTCGCCGTGATCCGCCACGTCGAGGCCTTCACGCTCGCCTTCCTGCGAGATGCGCAGGCCGACGGTCGCATCGACGATCTTGTAGAGGATCAACGAACCGATGCCGCTCCACACGAGCGCGACGAGAACCGCGACGAACTGCGTCCAGAGCTGGCCGCCCATGGTGTAATCGGCGACGCCGACACCGCCGAGAGAGGGCGCGACGAGGATGCCGGTGCCGAGCGAGCCGATGATGCCGCCGATGCAGTGGATGCCGAACACGTCGAGCGAGTCATCGTAGCCGAGCGCGTTCTTCACCGCCGTCGAGGCATAGAAGCAGATCACCCCCGCCACGATGCCGAGGATGATCGAGCCCATCGGGCCGATGAGACCGGCGGCAGGCGTGACCGCGACAAGGCCGGCAACAGCGCCCGACACGGTGCCGAGCAGCGAGGGATGACCCTTGCTCGCCCATTCCGTCAGCTGCCAGGCGAGCGCTGCGGCAGCGGTTGCCACGAAGGTGTTGATCATCGCGAGCGCGGTGACGCCGTTGGCCTCGAGGTTCGAGCCGGCATTGAAGCCGAACCAGCCGACCCAGAGGAGCGACGCGCCGATCATCGTCATGGTCAGGGAGTGGGGCGGCATCGGCTCCTTGCCGTAGCCGATGCGCTTGCCGAGAACGAGGGCGCCGACGAGACCCGCGATACCCGCATTGATATGCACGACAGTGCCGCCGGCGAAATCGAGCGCGCCCATGGAGAACAGGAAGCCCTCGCTGAACCACACCATATGGGCCATCGGGAAATAGACGAAGGTGACCCAGAGGAAGGTGAAGAGCAGGAGCGCGGAGAACTTCATGCGCTCGGCAAAGGACCCGACGATGAGCGCTGGCGTGATGCAGGCGAAGGTCATCTGGAAGCAGATGAACACATATTCGGGGATGACCACACCCTTGGTGAAGGTATCCGAGGTGGAGTCGGTGCCGACGCCGGCTAGGAAAGCCTTTGACAGGCCGCCGATGAAGCTCGTGAGCCCCCCGCCGCTGGTAAAGGCGAGGCTATAGCCATAGACCACCCAGATGATCGACACGAGGCAGACGATCGAGAACACCTGCGTCAGGAGCGAGAGCATGTTCTTGGTGCGGACAAGGCCGCCGTAAAACAGCGCAAGCCCGGGAATGGTCATGGCCAGAACGAGGATGGTCGACACGAGCATCCAGGCGGTATCGCCTTTGTTCGGCACCGCTGGCGCTGCGGCCGGCGCGGCCTCGGCGGCGGCCTGTGCGAGCGCTGGTCCGGCAGCGGCGACAAGGGCCAACCCCGCAAGTGCGGCGAGCCCCGCAAAGCCCGCCTTATGCTTGCGCATGAACGTCATGGAACGAACTCCTCGATTGAGCGATTTGGGCGGGTTTTGTCAGAGCGCGTCGGCGTCGGTTTCGCCGGTGCGGATGCGGATGGCCGTCTCAATGGTCGAGACGAAGATCTTGCCGTCACCGATCTGGCCCGTGCGCGCCGCACCGACGATCGCGTCGATGACCTTGTCGACGACGTCGGATGCGACCGCCACCTCGATCTTGAGCTTGGGCAGGAAGCTCACCGCATATTCAGCCCCGCGATAGATCTCGGTATGGCCCTTCTGGCGACCATAGCCCTTGACCTCGGTGACGGTGAGCCCGTGCACCCCGATGGCCGTCAAGGCGTCGCGGACCTCCTCGAGCTTGAACGGCTTGATGATGGCCATCACGAATTTCATGTCTCGGCTCCCCTTCGATGGTCACGGCCCGCCCGGTGAGGCACCGCTGGACCAAGTGATCTGGAAGGGGGAAATCAAGCTTCGTGCCAAATGGCGCGCGGGCGTCCATTTTGGGCTTTTGCGCGGCAGAAGGCGGCCGGATGGGACCGGCGGAACCGGCCGGGCGCAAAAATCTGCCACCAATCTGTGCAGTTTGCCGCAATAAACGGCAGTTGCTCGGGTGCTAGTCGGCCAGATCGGGCCGCGGGCGTATGAGCCCTTCCTGCGCGACCGAGGCGACGAGATCGCCCTCGCGGGTGAAGATCAGGCCGCGGGAGAAGCCGCGAGCGCCGCTCGCTGAGGGCGTATCCTGCGCATAGAGCAGCCATTCGTCCGCGCGGAACGGGTGGTGGAACCATAGCGCATGATCGAGGCTCGCAGCCTGGATGCCGCGCTCGAACACCGTATGCCCGTGTGGGATGAGGCTGGTGTCGAGCAGGGTCATGTCCGACGCATAGGCCAAGACGCAGCGGTGAACGGAAGGATCGTCCGGCAGGCGCTTCGTGGCACGGATCCAGACATGGAACGACGGCGCGCGGGGGAGCCCCGTCTGATAGCGCTCGAATTCCACGGGCCTCAGCTCGATCGGCCGTTCACGCTCGTAATAGGCGCGCATCGGGTCGGGCATCATGGGCATGAAGCGGGCCTTGATCTCTTCTTCGCTCGGCAGCTCCTCCGGCATCGGCACCTTCGGCATGGGCATATGGTGATCGAAACCATCCTCCGCCTTCTGGAACGAGGAGGACATGGCGAAGATCGCCTCGCCGTGCTGGATGGCGACCACCCGCCGGGTGGTGAAGCTGTTGCCGTCGCGGATACGGTCGACCTCGTAGATGATCGGCACCTTGGGATCGCCAGGGCGCATGAAATAGCCGTGCAGGGAATGGACGCGCCGATCGCTTTCCACGGTGCGCGTCACGGCGACGAGCGCCTGGCCGATCACCTGCCCGCCGAACACCCGCTGCCAGCCCACCTTGGGGCTGCGGCCACGGAACAGATTGTGTTCGAGCGGCTCGAGGTCGAGAATATTGAGAAGTTCATCCACGGCGTTCGGCATGGGTCATCGGTCCGGCAAAGGCGGCGAGGCTCCCGCGCAGAACCGCCGGGCGCATCATCCATCTGCAACCGCCGGCGAGAGTCCGTCAAGCAGATGCGGCTTGCAAGCAGCGGCCATGAACGACAGATAGGAGGCCATGCTGAGCGAACCAGGCAAGCCCATGTCCGAGCCGGCCGCGGCCGATGTCGTCGTCGCCGGCGGCGGCATCACCGGCCTCAGCCTGGCGCTCGCGCTCCGGCAGGGGGCGGGCGGCCTTGAGGTCATGCTCTGCGACCCTAACCCCGCCAGCCGCGAGGAGGGGCGCGCTTCCGCCATCGTCTCGGGCGGCCGGCGCATGCTCGCCGAGCTCGGTGTCTGGCAGACGATCGCGGCGCACGCCCAGCCCGTCCATGGCATGGAGGTCACCGACAGCCGCCTCGAAGACTGGGTGAGGCCGGCCTTTCTCACCTTCGACGGCGAGCTCGCGCCGGACGAGCCCTTCGCCCATATCATCGAGAACGGGGTTCTGGCGAAGGCGCTGCGCGACGCCTGCGCGGCCTCCGGCGTGAGGATGATCGAGACCACCGTCAAGCGATTCGTGGAGGCGCCGGTCGGCCTCGATGTGACGCTCGGCAATGGCGAACGGTACCGCACGAGCCTGCTCGTGGCCGCCGACGGAGCCCGCTCCGCGCTTCGCCAATTCGCCGGCATCGGCTGGGTCGGCCACGGCTACGGCCAATCCGGCATCGTCGCGACGATCCGGCACGAGCGCCCGCACGAGGGCCGCGCCGTCCAGCATTTCCTGCCGTCGGGGCCCTTCGCCCGCCTGCCGCTGACGGGAAACCGCTCCTCGATCGTCTGGACGGAGATGACCCGTGACGCCGAGATCCTGCTGGCGCTTCACGAGGAGGATCTCGCCGAGGAGATCGAGCGCCGCTTCGGCCTGCAGCTCGGGCCGATCGCGCTGGAGACGCCACCGCGCGCCTTTCCGCTCGCCATCGGCATGGCCCGGCGCTTCGTCGGCAAGCGCTTGGCGCTCGTCGGCGATGCCGCCCATGTCATCCATCCGCTGGCCGGGCTCGGGCTCAATCTCGGGCTGCGCGACGTGGCGGCGCTCGCCGAGGCCCTCATCGACCATGTGCGGCTCGGCCTGCCGCCGGGCGATCCGCCGGTGCTCAGCCGCTATGAGCGCGCACGGCGTTTCGACACTCTGACGCTCGGCATCGCGACCGATGGCCTGAATGCCCTCTTCTCGAACGATCGTCTGCCGGTGCGGCTCGCGCGCGATCTCGGGCTCGGCCTGGTCGATCGCATACCGGGGCTGAAACGCTTCTTCGTGCGGGAGGCGGCCGGGCTCGTCGGCGCCGTGCCACGCCTCATGCGCGGCGAGCCCTTGTGAGCTGCCTTACTCGATCGGCCGCGCTTCTTCCGGCAGCATGATCGGTATGCCGTCGCGAATGGGATAGGCGAGCTTCGCCGGGCGGCTGATCAGCTCCTGACGAGCCGCATCATATTCGAGCGGTGCCTTGGTCAGGGGGCAGACGAGGATTTCGAGCAGCTTCGGGTCGACGCGCGTACCCTCCGCAGGCTGCGCTTCCACCGGAGTCGTGGCGGGCAAGGAAGGATCGTCCGTCATAGGCCTCTCACTGCAGGGTGCTGTCCGGATTGCTGGCATCGCGCGCCAGCTCGATTTCGGTGATGGCGATGAGCATCTCGGCGCGCGCCTTCAGGTCCTGCGCTTCGAGCAGCGCCTGTTTCTCGCGGGTGCCGAACGGGCTCATCATGGCGAGCGCATTGACCAGCGCCTCGTTGGGCGCCTCGTTGATGCCCTTCCAGTCGACCTTCAGGTCATTGGCCTTGGCGAAGGCCCTGAGCGTGCGGATCACGCCGTCGCGGTCCACCTCGGTTTCGCCGGCGCGGGCTTCGAAATCGAGCTTGAACGGCGTGTAGTCGACCTGCGCCTGCCGATACGGGGTGGTGACGGTCAGCTCCTGCTTGATGCGGAAACGGCTGACGCCGGTGAGCGAGATGACATAGCGGCCATCGCCGGTCTCGGCGAACTGGGTGATGCGGCCGGCGCAGCCGACGGAATAAAGCCGCGGCACGACGACGCTCTCCTCGTCCTCCGGCTGGATCATGCCGATGGTGCGGCGGCCGGCGAGCGCATCATCGATCATCGCGAGATAGCGCGGCTCGAAGATATTGAGCGGCAGCTGCCCGCGCGGCAGCAGCAAGGCGCCGGCCAGGGGAAAGAGCGGCACGACCTGCGGACAGTCCTGTGGGCTGCGATAGGTCTGTGTGGTGGCCATCACCGTCATCCGGCGGGGCCGACCCCGATGGGTGCCCCGCTGCTCTCGGAGGAATCTAAGGCGCGCGGGAGCCTCGGCAAGATCAGGCGAAGAGGCAAGATCAGGCGAAGAGGATGGACGACAGCCGCCGCCGACCGGCCAGGGTCGCCTCGTCGGTCGGTCCCCAAGCCTCGAAGAACTGCAAAAGCTGCTTGCGCGCGCCGTCGTCGTTCCAGGCCCGGTCGCGCTTGATGATCTCCAGCAGGTGATCGCCCGCTTCCTCCCGCTTGCCGTGGGCGTTGAGCGCCAGCGCCAGATCGAACCGCGTCTGGTGGTCGAGCGGATTGGCCGCGAGCCGCTGCTCGAGGTCGCCGAGGTCGCCGAGCGAGGCGGCCTGTTCGGCGAGTTCGATGGCGGCGCGAGCCGCCGCGATCGCCGCGTCATTGGCCTTGTCGGCCGGCACCATGGCGAGGAACTGCTTCGCCGCGTCGAGATCGCCCATCTCGAGATGGAGCTTGGCGAGCGCGGCGATGGCACGGATGTTGTCGGGCTCCTGTCCCAAGGCCTCGGCATAGAGCTGGGCGGCGCCGGCCGGATCACCCGAGGCGACAAGCTGGTCCGCCTCCTCCAGGATCTCGCCCACGGCACCCGGGCCGAGCGGGCCGACCAGCCGCTCGATGAAGGCGGTGACCTGGCTTTCCGGCAGAGCCCCGACGAAGCCGTCGGCCGGCTGACCGCGGTTGAAGGCGACCACTGCCGGGATCGACTGGATGCCGAGCTGGCCGGGGATCTGCGGATGATCGTCGATGTTGAGCTTGACGAGCTTGACCTTGCCCCCGGCGGCTTTCACCGCCTTTTCGATGATGGGTCCGAGCTGTTTGCAAGGACCACACCAAGGCGCCCAAAAGTCGACCAGCACCGGCTGCTGCATCGATTCGGCAAGGACGTCCTGCCGAAAAGCCGCCGTCGTGGTGTCCTTCACCAGTGAATCAGCCTGGGCTTGCGTGTCTGCGAGCATGAAGTCCTCTCAACTCTTGGCGGCAGGCTTCTCTCATCCCTGGCGCACCATGGCCGTGCCATGACCATGCCATGACCAGTCAGTCGTCCGATGGAACCGACCCATAAGAAATAGGAACTCGCGGCAGATCCGCAAAGAGCCGCCCTCGTTCCAGCCCTTTCCATCGTCGGCCTTCTCACCTTCGTCTAAACCCGCGACCAGCGCTCACGCAAGGCGCGCGTTTCGGACAACGGGAGCATCGGCTCGGCCCCTGGCGTCGCCTAACGGCAGTCGCGCCCGGGCTTCGCAACGCAAAAAGCCCGTTACCGGAACGTCGGAAACGGGCGTTCTTATTGCCGGAGCTGTTCTCAGCGCGGTGGGTCGAACCGGATCGGCACCGTCACGGTAACGGTCGAACGCGCCATGTCGGCGGGCGGCGCGGGGACGGGATTGGCGCGCCGGATCATCGCCAGGCTCTCCCGGTCGAGCACATCGGTCCCCGAGCTCGCCGCAAGACGCTGGGACAGGACCCGGCCATTCCGATCGATGGTGAAGGTGACGCGGACCGTCCGCGGGTCACGCCGGCCGCCCTGCTCCGGCGGCGTACGCTTATAGCGGTTGAGATGGGCGCTCAGCCGGCTCATCCACGTCGCCTTGGCGCGCGACGACGAGGCGGACCACACGCCATTCTGCGGCGCGACCGCTCTTTCAGCCCGCGGCGCCTCGCTGCTCGGGGGCGCTGCGCTGCGCTCGACCCGCTTGTCCTTGCGTTCCACCTTCTTGCGGCGCTCCACCTTGCGCGGCTTCTCCGGCTTCTTCTCCACCTTCTTCTGAACGGGCTTGGGCGGGGCCGGCGGCGCGAGAACCGCCGCTGCATCCGGCACGGCCGGTAGCTCGGGCACCTCGAAATCGGGGATCTCAGCCACCTGCGGGGTCGGTTCCGGCGCGGCCTCCGGTTCGGGCTCGGGTTCCGGCGGCGGGTCCGGCTCGGCCTCCGTCGTCGGCGGACCCGGGGTGATTTCCGGCGGAGCCTCGGGCGAAGCCGGCAGCGGCGCCAGCTCGATCATCACGGCGGCGGGGGGCTCGCCGGCGCTCGCTTCGTTCCGCCAGTTCATCACCGCCCAGGCGCCGCCCGCATGCGCCACAACGACCACGAGCGCGGCCGCACTCCAACGCGCGACCTGCCGGGAGATCCCGTCGTCCCAGTGGTGGTGCGGCGCTCGGCTCACGGTGCCGGTCCCGCCGGGGCCTGGCCGGGCTGCGCCGGCGCCGGGCCCTCCAGACCGACGAGCCCGACCTTCAGATAGCCGGCGGCGCGCAACAGGTTCATCACCTCCATGACGTCGCCGTAGGCCACCGCCTTGTCGGCCCGGACGAAGATGCGCTCGTCGTGGTTGCCCTGCGTCTCGCCATCGAGCGCGACTTGAAGCGCGGCGCGGTCGACCGGCGCATCGCCGAGGGCGAGCGACAGGTCTTCCTTCACCGTCAGGAAGATCGGCTTGTCCGGCCGTTGCTGCGGCTCGGCATTGGAGGTCGGCAGGTCGACCGCCACATCGACCGTCGAGAGCGGTGCTGCCACCATGAAAATGATGAGCAACACCAGCATCACATCGATGAAGGGCGTGACATTGATCTCGTGGTTTTCGGCGAGGTCATCGTCGCCGTGATCGAGCCGTACACTCATGGCGGCTTACTCGGCTGCGGCGAGGCCGGTGCCGCGTCGCCCCCGGCCGGCAGCCAACTGGTCGAGATCGCGCGACAGATGCCGCAGGACTTCCGTGCCGGCGTCGGCCAGGAGCGCGCGATAGCCGGCAATGGCCCGCGCGAAGACATTGTAGATGACGACCGCCGGAATGGCCGCCACGAGGCCGATGGCCGTGGCCAGCAGCGCCTCGGCGATGCCGGGCGCCACCACCGCCAGATTGGTGGTGTTCGACTGGCTGATGCCGATGAAGGAATTCATGATGCCCCAGACGGTGCCGAACAGACCGACGAAGGGCGCGGTCGCGCCGATCGTCGCAAGCAACCCGGTGCCGCGGGTCATGGCGCGGCCCGCGCCTGCCTCGATGCGCGCCAAGGCCGCCGAGGCACGTTCCTTGACGCCGTCGGCCGGCAGGTCGGCCGACACCGTTTCCTCCGTCCGCGCCGCCCGCACCAATGCGGCAACCGGACCGGAGCGTGCGCGGCGCTGATGCAAGGAGGCCTCCGCGTCGACGAGGCTCCGCGCGGCGACGATCGCCGCGAGCGCACGCCGGGCGCGCCGCTTGGCCGCGAGGAGTTCCAGGCTTTTCGCAAGCCACACGGTCCAGGTGACGAGCGAGGCAAAAGCAAGCCCGATCATCACCGCCTTCACGACGATGTCGGCCTGCATGAACATGCCCCAGGGCGACAGGTCATGCGGCAATGTGCCGGCTGCGGGCGAGCCCTGGGCAGCGGCTGGACCTGCCAACGGCGGCGCGGACTCATCGACGAGCGGCTGCGCCGGAGCCTCGGGCGAGCCGGCAGGCGGGGCGACAGGCCCGGTCTGTGGCGCGGCGGGGCTCGGTCCCGGCACGGCCGCTGGGGCCGTGCTTGGCGGTGCCTGCTGTGCAACGGGCTCGCCCGCGCCGGCCGGCGCGTCGTTCTGTTGCGCAAGGACCGGCTGCTGCGCGGCGAGCATCAGGACGACGGCTGCTCCGAGCATCGCGAACCTCCGTCCGAGAGCATTCGCGCGACGATGTCGCATCGATTTATCAGTCGCAGGCATAGCCGCTTCCCATTTTCACTGCGATCCGACCCGACTGAGGCGGGATACCGGCTCGCTACATGTGTCGGTCGAAAGGCCGTCGATGCTGATCTTGAGTCCGCCGCAGCGAGCGCGCATGAGGATCAGTCTTCCGCCGGCGTTTTCTTGAATTCACCTTCGCAATACCCGCGCCGCCAATAGGCGACGGCCAGATGACAACTGCGGTCGAGGCCCCGCTCTCGGCGCCAATGGGTTCGGATCGCCCGGAAGGTCTCGAATTCGGCGCCGGCCCAGGCGAAGACATTGGGGGTGTCGGGCCATGCGACGCCGCGCACCGCCTCGACGAGAGCCGTCGTGGTGCCCGGCTCGGCCCCATCGCGATGGAGCCAGACGAGCGATAGGCCGGGCGGATGGGCGATCACCTGCTCTTCCCCGGCATCCGCCACCTCGACGAAGGCGAGGCCGCGCGCGTCGGCCGGCAGCGCCTCCAGAATGCGCCCGATCGCCGGAAGGCCCGTCTCGTCGCCGACGAGCAGATACCACTCGGTGAGGCTGATGCCGCGGCCGCCGGGTCCCATGACGCCGACGACATCGCCGGCTTGCGCCCGCTCGGCCCAGGCCGCGCCGGGGCCGGCATCCTCATGGCGGACGAAATCGATATCCATCTCGTCCGCGCCAACATCGATGCGGCGGATCGTATAGGTGCGCACCGTCAGCCGCTCGTCGCCGTCCGGCCAGATCGGAATGCCGTTGCGGCCCATCACAGGCCAGGTCGGAGCCGCCAGGCCGGCGGGCGGTATGAGGAGCTTCACATGCAGGTTGCTGGCGTCGAAGCGGCCGAGATCCGCGCCGGTCAGGGTGATCCGGCGCATATGCGGCGTCACGTCGACAACCCGGCTGACGCCCATCACGCGCAGATTCGGTAATTCGCTGCTGTCGCAGCCGTCGCCCGTCCAGACGATCTCCGGCTTCTCGGCCGCTGCGATGTCCTCGAGCCGCGCCGCGAGCAGAAATTTGACCTTGGCGAGCGAAGCCGCGTCGGCGGCCTCGGCCCGCAGATAAAGCATCTCGGCACCGGCTTCGATGCGCCCGGTGCCGAAGCGAAACGCTGCCTCGCCGCGCGTCTCGGTCCAGCTGGAATGCGCCTCGTCCTCGGCGAACTGCGCACATAGGGCGGCGATCCAGCGGGACGGCAGCTCGGTGCGGACCCGAGCCTCGCATGTCAATAAGCCCATGGGGCAAAGCCCTGTCTGTCGGATGCCGGCCAGGCGCCCCGACGGGGTGCCGATGGTCCGCATCGGGTCAGTACAGGGTGTTATTGGGCGCAATGGAAGCTTCGCGCAACCTTTAAATAACTGTAAAACCTCACATTTTAATTGTTCTATATTCAGATTACGCGTGGAATCGAAGCCGCTTCATCTCCTTACGGGCGATCGACATGGCCCAGATTACGCGCGGGGTCGAGCAGGTCGCGCACGCGCTGCTTCAACGTCTTGACGTCGGGGAAGCCGCCATCGCGCTGCCGCTCCCAGATGAGTTCACCGTCATATTCGATCTGGAAAACGCCGCCCGTGCCGGGCACAAGCGCGAGCTCGCCGAGGTCGGTCGAGAAGGTGGAAAGGAGCTCCTGCGCCATCCAAGCGGAACGCAGCAGCCAGTGACACTGCGTGCAATAGGTGATGACGATGCGGGGCTTTGCGGGATCATGATTGGCTGCGTCGCTCATGGCCGTATCTCCCTCCGCGGCATCTGTCTGCCGACTTCGGGCAGGAGTCTGCCAGGATCCGGAGCTTGACGCGAGAGGGAAGCGAAGCGCGCCGCGCGCCGGCGGGTTAAAGATAATCCGCCGGATCTTTCTGCGCGTAGCCGAACCGAGCATTGAGGGCCTGGACCAGGGCCTCCGCGGCCTCCGGAATGACCGTGCCGGGTGGGAAGATGGCAGCGGCTCCAGCCTCGCGCAGCGCGTCGAAATCCTGCGGCGGGATGACGCCGCCGACCACTACCAGGATGTCGTCGCGCCCGAGCCTGGCGAGCGCCTCCTTGAGCGCCGGCACAAGAGTCAGGTGGCCGGCGGCGAGCGACGACACGCCGACGATATGCACATCCGCCGCGGCCGCCTGCTCGGCTGCCTCTTCGGGCGTTGCGAAGAGCGGCCCGATCTCCACCTCGAAGCCGAGATCGGCGAAGGCCGAGGCGATCACCTTCTGCCCGCGGTCGTGGCCGTCCTGGCCCATCTTGGCGACGAGGATGCGCGGCCGCCGGCCCTCGTTGCGCGTGAAGGCGGCAACCACCTCGCGCGCATGCGCCATACGCAGGTCCTTCTTGTCGAAGGCGCTCTCATAGACCCCCGATACCGCCTTGGCGACCGCCACATGCCGGCCGAAGGCCCGCTCCAGCGCCGCCGACATTTCGCCGACCGTCGCCTTGGCGCGCGCCGCAGCGACGGCGAGCGCAAGCAAGTTCTCGCCTCGCCCGACGCCTTCCGACAGACCAGCGAGCGCCGCTTCGACAGCTTTGCCGTCGCGCTCTGCCTTCAGCCGGCTAAGCTTCTCGATTTGCAAGGCACGCACCACGGAATTGTCGACCTTGAGCACGTCGAGCGGCGGCTCGTCGTCCAGGCGGTAGCGATTGACGCCGACGACCATCTGCTCGCCGGAATCGATGCGTCCCTGGGTGCGCGCCGCGGCCTCCTCGATGCGGCGCTTGGGCAGCCCCGTCTCGAGCGCCTTGGCCATGCCGCCGAGCGCCTCGATTTCGGCGATATGGTGCGAAGCGCGCTTCGCGAGGTCGGCCGTGAGCCGCTCGACGTAACAAGATCCGCCCCAAGGATCGATGACGCGAGTCGTGCCGCTCTCCTGCTGCAGGAAGAGCTGGGTGTTGCGGGCGATGCGCGCGGAGAAGTCGGTCGGCAAGGCCAAGGCCTCGTCGAGGGCATTGGTGTGCAGCGACTGGGTGCCGCCCTGCGTCGCCGCCATGGCCTCGATCGCCGTGCGCGTCACATTGTTGAAGACATCCTGGGCGGTCAGAGACCAGCCGGAGGTCTGGCAGTGGGTGCGCAGCGCGAGCGATTTCGGGTTCTTCGGATCGAAGGCGGCAACGCGCTCGGCCCAGAGGAGGCGTGCCGCCCGGAGCTTGGCTACCTCCATGAAGAAATTCATGCCGATGCCGAAGAAGAAGCTTAGCCGCGGCGCAAAATCGTCGATCTTCAGGCCGACATCGAGCCCGGCCCGAATATATTCGAGCCCATCGGCGAGCGTATAAGCGAGTTCGAGATCGGCGCTCGCCCCCGCTTCCTGCATGTGATAGCCGGAAATCGAAATGGAGTTGAACTTTGGCATCTTCTGCGATGTATAGGCGAAGATGTCGGAAACGATGCGCATCGACGGCCGCGGCGGGTAGATATAGGTGTTGCGCACCATGAATTCTTTGAGGATGTCGTTCTGGATTGTGCCGGTGAGTTTTTCGGGCGGCACCCCCTGCTCCTCGGCGGCGACGATATAGAGCGCCATGATCGCCAGGACGGCGCCGTTCATGGTCATCGACACGCTCATCGCATCGAGCGGAATGCCGGCAAAGAGCGTGCGCATGTCGTAGATGGAATCGATCGCCACGCCCGCCATGCCGACGTCGCCGGCGACCCGCGGATGATCGGAATCATAGCCGCGGTGGGTGGCGAGATCGAAGGCGATCGACAGCCCTTTCTGCCCCGCCGCCAGATTGCGCCGGTAGAAGGCGTTCGATTCCTCGGCCGTGGAGAAGCCGGCATATTGCCGGATCGTCCAGGGCTGGGTGACGTACATCGTCGGGTAGGGTCCGCGCAGAAAAGGCGCGATGCCGGGATAGCTATCGACGACATCGAGCCCTGCCCGATCGGCCTCGCCATAGCGCGGCTTGACCGGAATGCCCTCGGGTGTGAGCCAGACATCTGCCTCCGCCTGCGTAGCCCGCGCGGACGGCGGCGACCAGGCCACCGTCGCGAAATCGGGAATGGCGGATGTGGCTGCCATATCAGGCCCCTCTGCGTATCGCCTGCCAGCGGCCGGAGCAGCCGCGTGCCGGCAGCGTCCAGCTGCCCGTGCCGTCGTTGCCGCTCAGCTGGCCGCGTGCATTCACCCGGTCAGCACCGCGGACGATCGTCACCGCCACCCGGCCGCGCCGATCGACATTGCCGGACGCGCTGAATTCGAGCGCGCTGTCCCGCCGGTCGTACTCTATCCTGCCGTTCACCACTCGCAAGTTATAGCCGTGAACGCGGTCGCAGGTACCCGCCTGCGTCACCACCTCGACGCGCCAGGCGCCGTCATAAGGGGTGGCGGCAATCGCGGGCGCCGTGGCGAGCGTCAGCGGAACAGCGGCCAGACCCACAGCGACAAGTCCGGTGCGCACGAAGCTCTGCATCCCTGCCGTGCTCATGACCTCAACCTCATTCCATTCGCGGCAGACGCCGCATGATGCCGTCCCGGATAACGGCATCGCGCGGCTATAGATCCGCCCCGGTCCTCAGGCGAATTCGAGGATGACGGCATCGACGGCGAGGCTCTCTCCCTCGCGCGCGAAAATCTGGCCGATGGTGCCGTCGCGGTCGGCTTTCAGCACATTTTCCATTTTCATGGCCTCGACGATGGCGAGCGTCTCGCCGACGCGCACCTCCTGGCCGCTCGAGACGATGATCGCCTTCACGAGCCCGGGCATGGGGCAGATGAGCTTCTTGCCGGCATCCGCCTCGATCTTCACCGGCATGAGCGCCGCCAGTTCCGCCTCGCGCCGCGTGCGCACGCAGATGTCGGCGATCGCGCCGGCATGGGCGAGCCGCACCCCATTCAGGATCGGTGTGACTTTCACCGCGATCGGTTCGCCGTCGATCGTCCCCTGCCACACCGGTTCGCCCGGCTGCCAGGACGAGACAACCGTGATGCTCCGCCCGTCTGCCATGCGCAGCACGGTCGTGCCGTCCTCGTCGGCGATGGTGAGATCGAAGCGCGTGCCGCCGACCTCCGCGACTCGCTCGGGCGAGAAGGCGACCGGCCGCGCGGTGCGCATCTGCCCCGAGATCTGCCGTTTACGGCTGTTGAGCTTGTGATCGATGGCGGTCGCCACCGCCGCGATCGTCAGCGCGAGCGCGCCGCTCGGTTCCGGATTGCTGAAGCCCTCCGGGAATTCCTCGGCGATGAAGCCGGTCGACAGCCGCCCCTCCCGCCAGCGCGGATGGTGCATGAGCGTCGAGAGAAAGGGGATGTTGTGGCGGATGCCCTCGATGGCGAAGGCGTCGAGCGCCTCGGCCTGCGCCGCAATCGCCGCCGCCCGCGTCGGCGCATGCGTCACGAGCTTGGCGATCATCGGATCGTAATAGATCGAGATCTCGCCGCCCTCGTAGACGCCGGTGTCGTTGCGCACGGTCACGCTGTCGCGCGTGCCCTCCGCCGGCGGCCGATAGGTGACGAGCCGGCCCGTCGAGGGCAGGAAATTGCGCGTTGGGTCCTCCGCGTAGATGCGCGTCTCGATGGCCCAGCCGTCGAGCTTCACCTCCGCCTGGGAAAAGCGCAGCGGCTCGCCGGCCGCGACCCGGATCATCTCCTCGACCAGGTCGATGCCGGTGACGAGCTCGGTCACCGGATGCTCCACCTGCAGCCGCGTGTTCATTTCGAGGAAATAGAAGGAGCGGTCCTGGCCCGCGACGAATTCGACGGTGCCGGCCGAATCGTAGCCGACGGCCTTCGCCAGCGCGACCGCCTGCTCGCCCATGGCGCGCCGCGTCGCCTCGTCGAGCAGCGGCGAGGGCGCCTCCTCGACGACCTTCTGGTTGCGCCGCTGGATCGAGCATTCGCGCTCGCCGAGATAAATCACATGCTCGTGCTTATCGCCGAGCACCTGGATCTCGATGTGGCGCGGATCGGTGATGAATTTCTCGACGAAGACACGATCGTCACCGAAGGACGAGGCCGCCTCGGATTTGGCGCGTGCAAAGCCCTCCGCCACCTCGTCGGCGGAATGGGCGATGCGCATGCCCTTGCCGCCGCCGCCGGCCGAGGCCTTGATCATCACCGGAAAGCCGATCTCCTCGGCGATGGCGACCGCGTGGTCCGGGCTCTCGATGACGCCGAGAAAGCCCGGAACGGTCGAGACCTTCGCCGCCGCGGCCGCCTTCTTCGATTCGATCTTGTCGCCCATCGCGGCGATGGCCGAAGGCTTCGGCCCGATGAAGATGATGCCCGCCGCCGCCAGCGCCTCGGGGAAAGCGGCGCGCTCGGAGAGGAAGCCGTAGCCCGGATGCACCGCCTCGGCGCCCGTTTGCTTGCAGGCCGCAACGATCTTTTCGATGACGAGATAGCTTTCGGAGGCCGGCGCCGGGCCGATCGCCACCGCCTCGTCCGCCATGGCGACATGCAGCGCGTCGCGGTCGGCGTCGGAATAGACGGCGACCGTCTTGATCCCCATGCGGCGCGCCGTCTTGACGATGCGGCAGGCGATCTCGCCGCGGTTGGCGATCAGGATTTTCGAGAACAACGGCGTTTCCTCAAAGCGGAATATTGTCGTGCTTCTTCCAGGGCGTCTCGGCACGCTTCGTCGCGAGGAGGGCGAGCGCGCGCGCCACGCGCCGGCGCGTCGAGCGGGGCATGATCACCTCGTCGATATAGCCGCGCTCGGCGGCGACGAAGGGTGACATGAAGCGCTCCTCGTAGCGCCGGGTGTGCTCGGCAATCGCCTCCGGATTGGCCGCATCCTGCCGGAAGATGATCTCGACGGCGCCCTTGGCGCCCATCACGGCGATCTGTGCCGTCGGCCAGGCGTAATTGATGTCGCCGCCGACATGTTTCGAGGCCATGACGTCATAGGCACCGCCGAAGGCCTTTCGCGTGATGATCGTGACGAGCGGCACCGTGGCCTCGGAATAGGCGAAGAGGAGCTTGGCGCCATGCTTGATGAGCCCGCCATATTCCTGGGCCGTACCCGGCAGGAAGCCGGGAACGTCGACGAAGGTGACGATCGGGATCTCGAAGGCGTCGCAGAAGCGCACGAAACGCGCGGCCTTTCGTGACGCATCCGAATCGAGCACGCCGGCGAGCACCATCGGCTGATTGGCGACGATGCCGACCGTGCGCCCTTCGATGCGCCCGAAACCCACGACCATGTTGCGCGCAAACGTCTCCTGAACTTCGAAAAAATCGCGCTCGTCGACGATCTTGAGGATCAGTTCCTTGATGTCGTAGGGCACATTGGCATTGTCCGGCACAAGCGTATCGAGCGAGGGATCGAGACGTTCGGCATTGTCGAAGCTCGGCCAGGAGGGCACGCCGTCGGTATTATTCGCCGGCAAAAAGTCCATCAGCCGGCGGATCTGCAGGAGCGCCTCGACGTCATTGTCGAAGGCCCCGTCCGCCACCGCCGAGCGGGTGGTATGCACCTTGGCCCCGCCAAGCTCTTCCGCCGTCACCGTCTCGTTGGTGACCGTCTTCACCACCTCCGGGCCGGTGACGAACATGTAGGACGTGTCGCGCACCATGAAGATGAAATCGGTCATGGCCGGCGAATAGACGTCACCGCCCGCGCATGGCCCGAGGATCACCGAGATCTGCGGAATGACGCCGGAGGCGACCACATTGCGCTTGAAGACATCGCCATAGCCGGCGAGCGCCGCCACGCCCTCCTGGATGCGTGCGCCGCCAGCATCGAACAGGCCGATGATGGGGCAGCGCATCTTGAGCGCCATGTCCTGGATCTTCACAATTTTCTCGGCATGGGTCTGCGACAGCGAGCCGCCGAAGACGGTGAAATCTTTGGAGAAGACAAAGACCTTGCGGCCGTTGATTGTACCCCAGCCGGTGACGACGCCGTCGCCGGGGATCTTCTGCTCCGCCATGCCGAAATCGACCGAGCGGTGCTCGACGAACATGTCGAACTCCTCGAAGGAGCCCTCGTCGAGCAGGAGCTCGAGCCGCTCGCGCGCGGTGAGCTTGCCCCGCTTGTGCTGGGCGGCGATGCGCTTCTCGCCGCCGCCGTGGCGGGCATCGGCGCGGCGGCGTTCGAGCTGGTCGAGAACATCGCGCATGGCTACCCTTTACCGGCTGAGTTGCACTGAGCCAGTCATAAGGCAGGGTGTCATAAAAATGAAGGCATCGACGATCGAGCACTTCCAGCCCCGCGCTGGCCACGCCCGGAGCCGGACGGTTCGGGCACGGCGTTTCGGCACCGGCTGCACCGTCGCGCGCGTCCGCTGCGTGTCCGTCTCGATGTGCTGCGTGCCGACTGGATCATAAGCTTTCCGGCGCCGAGCGTCTTCGGATCTGGATGTAAAATGCCCTTCTGCAAGCCCTTCAAGACGCAGTTCGAGGATGGTGATCTGATATACGGACTGACGTCCTCGCGATGGGGGTACCGAAGCAGCAATCCTCGTTTTATCTCAGCTAAAGAGGCCGGCGCGATCTATTCGATCGACCAATACCGCGTTGTTCTTTGGGAAATATCGAATGCGGACGACCCCGCACCCGCGCCATCACGACGAGGCGAATTCCTGAAAGCAATTCAGGATCATCCAAAATATTCTTCGATTTTGAACACGACGGACGACGAGTGGAGCCCCGCACGCTTCTGCCTGGACGTCAGAAGGAAGGTAAAGGCCGGCCTTCACTGGGCAGCTCACCATCCGCAAAACGTTTGTGTGCACTTCATTCTGGATGACATCGATCTCGCGGAAATCGTTCATAAATCGGGCTCGTCGGACGGAGACTTCGGCTTAGGCAAAGAGCGGGCCTTTACAGGCGTCGAACTGCGCTGGATCTATCGAAACAGGCACAATCCGAGGGTGCAGAGCTGCATCCAGTTCTGGATGGAAGGACAGCCGACCTGTCCTCCATGGGACCCTCGCTATCCCTATGATCGGAATGCTTGCAGTCTCTGGAGATCCTATATCCCGCGGTCCGAGCGGTGTGGACCGACCTGGTCCGGACTCGTCGCGCGTGTCTTTCGCGGATTTTTCTGAACAGTGCCCCGTGTCGAGCCGAAGGCCTCGCCACTAGGGCCTCGCGGGGTAGCGCCCTGACGCAAACTGCGCGTCCTCAGGCGTTCCCCGCCGGCTTCGCGCTATGTCCTTCATCCAAAAGCAATCCTATTCTGCTCCAAGATCGTACTACTTTCGGGATACTGTAATGCCGTTCTACAAGCCCTTTAAGGGTCGGTTCGAGCATGATGATCTGATTTACGGCCTGGAGCCGACACGGGCGCGTTACCGCAGGTCCTATCCGTCCTTTGCTCAGGCCGGCGAAGCCGGCGGCATTCACTGTATCGACCAATACAAGGTCGTTATCGGTGAAGAGCCGGGACCTGCGCCGCCCAGGCTGGAAGACTTTCTCGGGGCGGTAAGAGGCCATCCTAAATATTCCACACTCTTGACCACCTCTGAGGAAAACTGGACAGAAGAACGCTACAACCGAGATATCCGTCGCAAGATAAAAGCTGGCCTCGATTGGATGTGCAACGACCCGTGCGACACATGCGTACATTTTCTTCTGGACGACATTGATATGAGGCAAGTCGCCCGCAAAGAACACGACGCCGATTGCGTCACGAAATTCGGCAAGCAGCGGAGCTTTACGGGCGTAGAATTACGCTGGATTTACAGAAACAGGTATAAGCCGGAGGTCCAACGGCGCATCCAGTTCTGGATGAGGGGAGAGCCAACCTGCCCCCCATGGGTTCCACAGTACCCCCACCACCGGCACGCAGCACGCCTTTGGAGATCCTATGTCCCGCGGTCCGAAGGATCGGAGGGGAGCAGAGCGAGCCAAATTGCGCGCTTCCTCCAGAACCTGTTCTAGATAATGCCGGCAGGTGGTAGTACCGTCGACAGTACAGATGGCCAGTCGGATCGTGCCGACCCTCTGACCAGGAGAGAAAAGTCATGCCGCAGGACCATTTACGCGCTGCAGGCACGACAGATCGGCCCATCGATTCCGGCGTGCGCATTGGCCATGTCCATCTCAAGGTCGCGGATCTCGACCGGGCGCTCGCCTTCTATTGCGGCGTGCTCGGCTTCGAGCTGAGGCAGACCTTCGGCCGGCGCGCCGCCTTCATCTCAGCGGGCGGTTACCATCACCATATCGGGCTCAATACCTGGGAAAGCCTCGGCGGCTCGCCGCCCCCGCGCGGCTCCACCGGGCTCTACCACACAGCGATCCTCTATCCGACGCGAGGCGCACTCGCCGACGCCCTGCGCCGGCTGATGGCCGCCGGCATCCCGCTCGACGGCGCGAGCGACCATGGCGTCAGCCAAGCCCTTTATCTTCGGGATCCGGACGAGAACGGCGTCGAGCTCTATTGGGATCGCCCGCAGGCGGAATGGCCGCGCCAGGCGAATGGTGAGCTCGCCATGGTGACGGAGCGGCTCGATCTCGCCGACCTGCTCGCCGAGGAGCCGCTTTAGACCGGCGAGCCTCAGTCCGCTAAATGCGCCTCGACGATCGCCGGCGTGACCTCGGCGATCGTGGCCGGCTGCCAGCGTGGCTGCCGATCCTTGTCGATGACCGCGGCGCGAACCCCCTCATAGAAGTCGTGGCCGCGGAGCGTCTGACAGGCGGCCACATATTCCCGGTCGAGGCACGCCCTGAGCGAGGGAGCCGTGCGAGCGAGACGCAGCAACGCAAGCGTCACCACCACACTGGTTGGTGACCGCTGGCCGATGATCTCAGCCGCCTCCAGCGCGAAATCTGATCCATCGGCACGCAAGGCGGCGAGGATCGCCGGGACTTCGTCGAAGGAAAACGTGCGGTCGATGACGGCCTGATTGGCCTGAAGCGGCGCGGGACCCGCAGGCTTTGCGAATCGTCCGATGACGGCGTTCACATCCGCTGCGGTCGCGCCTGCCGGCAGCGCCTCCAGGGCCTCGGCGAGCACGCCGAGTGCCTCCGAAGGCACCAAGACATCAGCGAAGCCGGCAAAGATTGCGTCGGCCGCGCCGATGCTCTGGCCGCTTAATCCGAGATAGCTGCCGGTCTCCCCCGGTGCCCGCGCCAAAAGCCAGGTGCCGCCTACATCGGGAATGAAGCCGATGCCGGTCTCGGGCATCGCGAGCCGCGTCCGCTCGGTGACGACGCGATTCGAACTATGGGCCGAAAGGCCGACGCCGCCGCCCATGGTGATGCCGTCCATCAAGGCGACATAGGGCTTGCCGAAGGCCGCGATGCGGTCGTTGACCTCATATTCGACGCGCCAGAACGCCTCCGCGATGCCATCGCCGGCACGGCCGCTGTCGTGAACGGCGCGGATATCGCCACCGGCGCAGAAGCCGCGCTCGCCGGCACCGTCGACGAGAACCGCCGCGAGGCTCGGGTCGGCTTCGATGGCGTCGAGCGCCGCTGCGATGATGCGGACCATCGGCAGCGTCAGGCTGTTCAGCGCCTTCGGCCGGTTGAGCCGGATGCGCGCGAGCGCCCCAACGCGCCAGACGAGAACCGGTTCATCGACCGCCTGCGGGCCGGGCAGGCCCGGCAAGGCCTCAGGCCGTGGCACGCTTGTTCTGCCGGTTCGCCACGAGATCGTCGACGACGGCGGGGTCCGCCAGCGTCGAGGTGTCGCCTAGGTTCTCATGTTCGTCTTCGGCGATCTTGCGCAGAATGCGCCGCATGATCTTGCCGGAACGCGTCTTCGGTAGCCCCGGCGCGAATTGCAGAAGATCGGGACAGGCGATCGGCCCGATCTCCTGGCGCACCCAGGTGATGAGCTCCTTGCGCAACTCCTCGCTCGGCTGAACGCCCGCCATCAACGTGACATAGGCATAGATGCCCTGGCCCTTGATGGGATG
Organism: Chelatococcus sp. GCM10030263; assembly: GCF_042666455.1. Taxonomy (NCBI): domain Bacteria; kingdom Pseudomonadati; phylum Pseudomonadota; class Alphaproteobacteria; order Hyphomicrobiales; family Chelatococcaceae; genus Chelatococcus; species Chelatococcus sp. GCM10030263. The sequence goes on from NZ_JBHTDB010000002.1 coordinate 367,368, forward strand.
GGGATAGCCGACCACTGCGGCCTCCGACACGTCGCGATGGGCGACGAGCGCCGATTCGACCTCCGCCGTTCCCAGGCGATGGCCGGAGACGTTCAACACGTCGTCGACCCGGCCGGTTATCCAGTAATAGCCGTCCTCGTCGCGCCGGCAGCCGTCGCCGGTGAAGTACTTATTGGGATAGGTGGAGAAATAGGTCTCCATGAAGCGAGCGTGATCGCCATAGACGGTGCGCATCTGCCCCGGCCAGGAATCGGCGATGACCAGATTGCCCGAGACGGCACCGGAGAGCGGGGCGCCGTCACCGTTCATGATCTCAGGCCGGATGCCGAAGAAGGGCTGTGTGGCGGAGCCGGGCTTCAAGTCCGTCGCGCCCGGCAGCGGCGTGATCAGAATGCCGCCAGTTTCCGTTTGCCACCAGGTATCGACGATCGGGCAGCGGCTATCGCCGACCACGCGGTAATACCATTCCCAGGCTTCCGGATTGATCGGCTCGCCGACCGAACCGAGCAGTCGAAGCGACGCGCGCGAGGTTTTCGTGACGGGCGCATCGCCCGCCTGCATCAGGGCGCGGATTGCCGTCGGCGCTGTATAGAAGATATTGACCTTGTGCTTGTCGACAATCTCCCAGCAGCGGGAGTTCGTCGGATAGGTCGGCACGCCCTCGAACATCAGGGTCGTCGCGCCATTGGCGAGCGGCCCATAGAGGATGTAGCTGTGCCCCGTCACCCAGCCGACATCGGCCGTGCACCAATAGATATCTCCGTCGTGATAGTCGAAGACATATTGATGCGTCATCGCAGCATAGACCAAGTAACCGGCGGTCGTATGCAGCACGCCCTTCGGTTTTCCAGTCGATCCCGATGTATAGAGGATGAACAGCGGATCTTCCGCATTCATCTCCTCACAGGGGCATTCGCGCGTCACGAGCGCGGCCGCCTCATGCAGCCAGACGTCGCGGCCGGGCACCATATCCACCGCCCCGCCGGTTCGCCGGACGACGATCACATGGTCCACACCGCCGGCGCGCTCGATCGCCGCGTCCACATTCGCCTTGAGCGGGATTTTGCGGCCGCCGCGGACGCCTTCATCGGCGGTAATAACGACCTTTGACTGGCAATCTTCGATGCGACCGGCGAGCGAATCCGGCGAAAAGCCGCCGAACACCACGGAATGGATGGCCCCGAGCCGCGCGCAGGCGAGCATCGCATAGGCCGCCTCGGGGATCATCGGCATATAGATGGTGACGCGGTCGCCCTTCTCGACGCCGCGCAGACGCAGCACATTGGCGAAGCGCGCCACCTCGTCGTGCAGCTCCTGATAGGTGATATGCCGCGATTCGGACGGATCGTCGCCTTCGAAGATGATCGCGGTTTGGTTGGCGCGCTCAGGCAGATGCCGATCTATGCAGTTATAGGCGGCATTGGTCGTGCCGTCCTCGTACCAGCGGATCGAGACCGCGCCGGGTGCAAACGACGTGTTTTTCACCCGCGTATAGGGCCTGTACCAATGGAGCCGCTGTCCATGCTCGCCCCAGAAGGCTTCGGGGTCACGAATGGACGCCTCATACATGGCGCGATAGCCGGCAGCGTCAATATGGGCGCGTTCGGCCCAACCGGCAGGTACGGGATAGATTTTGTCGGACATGGCTTCCTCCCGGTCGGCAAAAGACGATTCGCGGCATGTCTATGCCGGACCACTTAACAGCTATTATGCAAAGTCGCCTGCGGCGGACAAGCGCGCGTGGCCGGGCTTCAGCCAGCCGCACCCTGCAAGCGAGCTTAAAGGCGAGGGGTCATGCAGAGAACCATGAGGACGGCGTCAGGTCGCCTGCCCCTGCAAGCGCCGGCAGAGCCCCTCGAGCTGTTCGAGCGTGCGGTAGCGAATGCGCACCTCGCCCCCCTGCGCCTGGTGATTGATGGCGATCGACAGGCCGAGGACTTCCTCCAGCGCCCGCTCCAGGGCGCGAGTGTCCGCATCCTTCTCCGGCTTCACGCGCGTACGCGCGTTGTCCTTGCCGGTATCGCGCGCCTCATCCTGGGCGATGCGCTCCACATCGCGCACATTGAGACCCTTCTCGACGACCGCACGCGCCACGGCTTCCGGGTCGGCGAGCCCGATCAGCGCCCGCGCATGGCCGGCTGAAAGCTGTCCGTCATTGACCAGCGTCTTGACGCTGGGAGGGAGCTTCAGAAGCCTCAGCGTATTCGCGACATGGCTGCGGCTCTTGCCGATCACCTGGGCGAGATCGTTCTGTGAATAGCCGAATTCTGCGATGAGCTGCTCGTAACCGGCAGCCTCCTCAATCGGGTTGAGATCAGCACGCTGAACGTTCTCGATAATGGCGATCTCGAGTGCAGCGCGATCGTCGGCATCGATCACGACCACCGGCACTTCGTGCAGGCCCGCCCGCTGCGCCGCTCGCCAACGCCGTTCGCCGGCGACGATCTCATAAACGTCCACCAGCTTCGGGATCGCCCGCACGACGATAGGCTGGATGAGACCACGCTGACGAATGGAATCGGCGAGCTCGGCAAGCGCCTCGTCGGTGAACGCCTTGCGCGGATTGCGCGGGTTGGGCCGCAGGAACTCGACCGGCACAAATTTTTGTCCGGGCGGCCGCGACCGCTCGAGCGCGCCGAATTCTTCTCCGACATCACCGATCAGTGCGGCCAAGCCCCGACCGAGACGCGACCGTGCGGGATCATCGACCATCACTTCATCTCCGGCTGGCGACCACTCATGCCGCGCACAGGCTTCGTTCACGCTGGATGACTTCGGACGCGAGCTTGAGATAAGCCTGCGCGCCCGAGCATTTCAGATCATAAAGAAGCACCGGCTTGCCGTGGGACGGCGCCTCCGAGACGCGCACATTGCGCGGAATGATCGTGTCATAGACCTTGGCGCCCATGAACTGACGCACGTCGGCGACGACCTGACCGGCCAGGTTATTGCGCGGGTCATACATGGTGAGAACGACGCCGTGGATGGTGAGCCGCGGGTTGAGCGCGCTGCGCACCTGATCGACCGTTTTTAGGAGCTGACTCAGACCCTCGAGAGCGAAAAACTCGCATTGCAACGGAACGACCACGGCGTCAGCCGCCGTCAGGGCATTGATGGTCAGCAGATTGAGCGACGGAGGGCAGTCGATCAGCACATAGGTGAAGGAGGGCGCGGGTCCGGCCGTGTCCTGGGTTGCGGAGCCGGCCGCCACCGTGCTGATCGCATGCTTCAGCCGATGGGCGCGATCGCGCGAGGAGGCGATTTCGAGCTCCACGCCCAGAAGATCGAGCGTCGACGGCGCGACAGCCAGATTGGGAACGACGGTGTCGATGACCGCTTCCGCCAGCGAGGCCGCACCGGTCATGACGTCATAGGTCGAGACACGCCGACTGCGCCGGTCGATTCCAAGCCCCGTGGTGGCATTGCCTTGCGGGTCGAGGTCGATGATCAGCACCCTCTCGCCGATCGCCGCCAAGGCCGTGCCGAGATTGATGGCCGTCGTTGTCTTGCCGACGCCGCCCTTCTGATTGGCCAAGGCCAATATCCGAACCTTCCTGGATCCGTGGCCCCCGAGAATGGGGCCCGCTGCCTGGGGTTCGAGAGTATCCTGGCTATCGCTCATTCGTGGGTTATCCCCGCTCGATTTCGCAGGCGTCACGCACAATCAGGATGCCTGCGCCGCGGTCCGTGACACTCGGCACGACCTCGACGCTGATTCTCCAAGATTTGGTGGCTTCGGTCAATTCCGCATCCAGATCTTGTCCCTTCGGAAAGATTCCCATTGCCCCTGTTCTCAACAGATCTTTAACCATGGGCAGAAGACGGACAAGCGGAGCAAGGGCACGCGCGGTCACTATGTCGATACGGCCGGTGAAGTTCGAAATAACCGCTTCGATTCGCGCCTCGTGCACGACCGCCCTGGCGCCGGTCGCCCGAATCGCCGCGCGCAGGAAGGCGCATTTCCGACCGTTGCTCTCAACGAGATGTACGTCAGCACCTTCGCCCAGCAGAATGGCGATCACCAGTCCGGGAAAGCCGGCGCCGGAACCCAGATCGAGCCAGCGTCGCGCCGTTGGCGCCAGGCGAAGAAGCTGGGCCGAATCGGCGATATGCCGAGTCCAGATCTGATCAAGCGTCGTCGGTCCGACGAGATTCTTCACGGTCTGCCAACGTTCGAGCTCGGCGACATAGGCCCTCAGGCGATCCGCGGTTTCACGTGAAACAGCGAGGCTCCGGAGAACCTCCTGCTCATCCGAGTTTCTGCGCAGAGTGTCCGCCATTCCCAACCCGAAGGACCAATCATTCCTGATCCGACTCGATCGCGACCGTTTCGGCCGCGTTTCACGTGAAACAGGATAGCAGGTTCCGATTCAGCTCGATACGGGTACGAATCGATTTTTGTGGCGCATTGCCAGGCCGACCAAAACCGTCATGGCAGCCGGCGTCATTCCTTCGATCCGTGCGGCTTGGCCGAGCGTCGCCGGCTGAACCTGTGTCAGCTTCTGTCGCAACTCGCTCGACAGACCCGGCATATTGCTGAAGTCGAGCGAAGGGAGGGGGACCGCTTCGTCGGCCCGATAGGCCGCGACATCGCTTGCCTGCCGCTCGACATAAACCGCATAGGTCGCATCGGCTTCCAGCCGGTCGCGCAGCCGCTGCGGGATGGTGTTCAGCTCTGGCCAGATCCGGCCGAGGCGTGCGAGGTTGATGCCTGGATGGGCAAGCAACTGGAACGCGCTGCGGCGCACCCCGTCGCGGTTGATGGCTAGGCCATGACGTTGGGCCTCATCCGGCGTGAGCCGCAGACCGTCCAGTAGTGCCCGGCTCTCAGCCAAGGCGGCCTGTTTTGCCGAAAAGGCAAACGCCCTCTCCCGACCGATACAACCCACGTCCAGCCCCTTCGGCGTGAGGCGCTCATCGGCATTGTCCGAGCGCAACGACAGCCGATATTCCGACCGCGAGGTGAACATCCGGTAGGGCTCACTCACACCTTGAGTGATCAGGTCGTCGATCATGACACCCGTGTAGCTTTCGGCCCGGTCGAAAATCACACCCATACCGCCACCGGCCCGACGGGCTGCATTCAATCCAGCAACCAGCCCCTGAGCCGCCGCCTCTTCGTAACCGGTCGTGCCATTGATCTGACCGGCGAGAAAAAGACCACGCACAGCCTTCGTCTCAAGCTGTGCGGTCAGGCTGCGTGGGTCCACATAGTCATATTCGATCGCATAGCCCATCCGCAGGATAAGCGCCTTTTCAAGCCCTGGGATGGTGGCAATGAAAGCGCGCTGGACGTCTTCCGGTAGGGATGTCGAGATGCCGTTGGGATAGACCGTCGGATCATCCAGCCCTTCCGGTTCCAAGAAGATCTGGTGGCCGTCGCGGTCGCCGAAGCGCGTAACCTTGTCTTCGATGGAAGGACAATAGCGCGGGCCGCGACTCTTGATCTCGCCTGAATACATCGGCGAGCGCAGGAGATTGGCGCGGATGACCGCATGCGTTGCGTCTGTCGTCCGGGTGATGCCGCATTCCACCTGTGGCGTCGTGATACGCTCGGTCAACGCCGAAAAAGGTTCCGGCGGATCGTCGCCGGCCTGCATCTCCAGCGCCTTCCAATCGATGGTGCGGCCGTCGATCCGCGCCGGCGTGCCGGTCTTCAGCCGGCCGAGGGGGAATCCGAGCCGGGCAAAAGTCGCCGAGAGGCCAGACGCCGGCTGCTCGCCGACACGCCCGCCGGGTGTCTGCGCTTCACCGATATGGATCAGACCGCGTAGAAAGGTGCCTGTCGTAATCACGACGGCTCCGCAGCCGATCCGGCGACCGTCGCCGAGGACGACCGCCGTGACACGCCCACTCTCAAGGACGATGTCGTCGACTTCTCCCTCCAGGATCGTCAGTCCGTCGGTTGCGGCAAGCGCCTCTTGCACCGCCCGGGCATAGAGCTTCCGGTCAGCCTGGGCGCGGGGGCCGCGAACCGCCGGACCTTTGCGGCGGTTGAGCACGCGAAACTGAATTCCGGCGTGATCGGCGGCGCGCGCCATGATCCCGTCGAGAGCGTCAATCTCCCGCACCAGATGACCCTTGCCCAAACCGCCGATCGCCGGGTTGCAGGACATGGCTCCGATCGTGTCACGGCGATGGGTGATGAGCGCCGTGCGCGCGCCGAGACGTGCGGCGGCTGCCGCCGCCTCCGTTCCTGCATGGCCGCCGCCGACTACGACGACGTCAAAAGACGCTGACATGCTGGTCTCCAATGATGCCGTCACGCCGCCGAATCGAACCCGATCGGCCTGAACACCAGACCCTTGGGCTCTAGCCCACGGGCACCGGCCCGTCAACGAAGGGACGGCCCTGTTTCACGTGAAACGCCGTGTGCTTAGCGTTTCATTTACCAATACAGAAGGTCGAGAACACGCGGTCGAGAATGTCCTCCACCCCGACGCGCCCCGTCACACGGCCGAGCGCCCGCAAGGCGAGCCGCAGGTCCTCGGCAAGAAGCTCAGGCCCTGCCGTTCCACGGTAATGCTGGAGCGCTTCGACCGCATCGGTCAGGGCGCGACGATGTCGCTCCCGTGTGACCAGCGCCGAGCCGTCGCCGACCGCACGCGCTGCCTCGCTCGCCAAAAGGTCGAGGAGGTGCTCAACGCCCTCACCCGTTTTGGCCGAGATTGCAATTCCCTCGAACCCATGCGGTGGCGGAGCAAGGTCGCGCTTGGTCCAGACCCGGAAAAGGCGTGCAGTCGGAGCCTCGCTAGTTAATTGCGGAGGCGAATCGACCGCTTCCAGTGCAAGCACCAGATCGGCTGTCTCCGCCCGCGCCCGCGCCCGGCGAACGCCCTCCTCTTCCAAGGGGTCCTGCGTATCGCGCAGGCCGGCCGTATCCACGAGAACGACCGGAAGCCCATCGAAATCGAGACGTGCCTCGATGATGTCGCGCGTCGTGCCGGCGATCGGCGAAACGATGGCCGCTTCGCGCTGCAGCATCCGGTTGAGAAGCGTCGACTTCCCGGCATTCGGTGGGCCGGCGATAACGACCGTGAAGCCCTCGCGCAGGCGTTCCCCGCGACGGCCGTCGGCCAGCACTGCCGTCATCTCGTCGCGGATATGCGCGATCTCCTCCGCGGTGGCGGTGCTGTCGGTGACGACGTCGCCCTCGTCCGAGAAATCGAGCTCGGCCTCGACCTCGGCTAGACAGGCGATGAGGCGGTCCCGCCAGCCCTCGACGGTGGCAGTAAGCGCGCCGTCCATCTGCCGCAATGCCTGTCGACGTTGTGCCTCGGTTTCAGCATCAACCAGGTCGGCAATACCCTCGGCGGCACTCAAGTCCAGCTTGCCCGCCAGGAAAGCCCGGCGCGAAAATTCGCCTGGCTCGGCCAACCGGCAGTGCGGCAATCCGAGGATGGCCTCCAGCACGGCCGCGACGACGGCGTGGCCGCCGTGCAAGTGAAACTCGGCCATGTCCTCGCCGCTGAAGCTGCCCGGACCGGGCAACCAGAGCACGAGGCCGTGATCCAGGATCTCGCCGGTCGCAGGTCTGCGCAGCCGCCGCAGCCGGGCCTGCCGAGGCGGAGGGCAGGATCCGGCGATCGTTTCGAGCACGAATCGAGATGCTGGGCCCGACAGCCGCAGCACTGCGATGGCCGCGCGAGCGCGCCCTGTGGCGAGCGCCACAATGGTATCGCCGCCATGATCCGTCATGGGCGAGCGCCGCGATCGTTGGACATATGCTGCACCGTCGGGAACCTTTTCCCGTCATTCGCCTTCAGCCGAGAGGCATGCCACATTAAGTGAGCGACTTCCACTTGCCCTCAACCCTGACGGATCGCGCCATGAATCGGCTCGGCGGAGCAACCAGTCCCTATCTTCTTCAGCACCGCGACAATCCCGTCGCCTGGTGGCCCTGGGGCGAAGAGGCTTTGGCCGAAGCCCGCCGGACGGGCAAGCCCATCCTCCTCTCCATCGGCTATGCGGCCTGCCATTGGTGCCATGTCATGGCCCATGAGAGCTTCGAAGACGAGGCGACCGCCGCGGTGATGAACGATCTCTTCGTCAATATCAAGGTCGATCGCGAGGAACGCCCCGACGTCGATCACATCTATATGTCGGCGCTGCAGGCGCTCGGAGAACAGGGCGGCTGGCCGCTGACCATGTTCCTGACGCCGGAGGGCGAGCCTTTCTGGGGTGGCACTTATTTCCCGAAAGAGGCGCGCTTCGGCCGGCCTCCCTTCGTGACTCTGCTGCGCGAGATCGCGCGGCTGGTCCAGGAAGAGCCCGGCCGTGTCGCCCATAACCGCCAGGCGCTTCTCACGCATCTGCGCGCCGAAGTTCGCGCCGCGCCTGACGCCTCGCTGGGCCGGGAATGGCTCGATCAGGTGGGCCAGGCGCTTGCCCGTGCCTTCGATCCTGTCAATGGAGGGCTCAAGGGCGCTCCGAAATTCCCGAACGCTCCGTTGATGGAACTGCTTTGGCGCCACGGCGTCGCGCAGGCCGACTCGCGCGCCGAAGCGCTCGTCTATCTCACCTTGGAGCAGATGGCGCGCGGCGGCATTCACGACCATCTGGGTGGTGGCTTTTCTCGCTATTCGGTCGACGAGATCTGGCTCGTGCCGCATTTCGAAAAGATGCTCTATGACAACGCCCAGCTTCTGCCCCTTTACGCACTGGCCGCTGTTCGGACGGGCCAAGACGTGTTCAGCGAGGCCGCCGAGGGCATCGTCACCTGGCTGCTGCGCGACATGGCGATGCCGGAGGGCGCTTTCGCGGCGAGCCTCGACGCCGACACGGAGGGTGAGGAGGGACTGACCTACGTCTGGTCCAAGGCGGAGATCGACCACATCCTCGGGCCGGACAGCGCCTTGTTCTCGGCCCATTACGACGTCACACCCGAAGGCAATTGGGAAGGCCATATCATCCTCAATCGCCGACAGGCCCCCGAGACTGACGATGCGACCCGAAGGAAGCTCGCGGCTGCGCGGCAAAAGCTACTCGCCGTCCGGCAAGGCCGGCCGCAGCCTGGGCGCGATGACAAGATTCTGGCCGACTGGAACGGATTGATGATCGGCGGCCTGGCCCGGGCGAGCCTCATGATGAACCGTCCCGACTGGCTCGAGCCTGCAAAGAGCGCCTATCGTTTCGTGCGTGAATCGATGAGCCGGGATGGCCTGCTCGGTCACAGCTGGCGCGACGGACGGCTTCTCGTCCCGGGCTTTGCCAGCGATCACGCGGCCATGGCGATCGCCGCCTTGGCGCTGCTCGAGGCAACCGGTGAAGCCGGCTATCTGGAGGACGCCCTCCACTGGACGAAGGTGCTGCAGGACCATTTCGCGGACGAATCGGCTGTTCTGTTCATGGTCGCCGACAGCGCCGCCGGCCTCGTTCTGCGTCCGCAGCCGACACACGACGACGCCGTGCCCAATGCCAATGGATTGCATGCCGAAGCCCTGGTTCGGCTCGCAGAACTTCCAGGGACTCACCGCGAAGACGTGGACAAGGTCCTCGCGACCCTTGCCGGCCGGGCGCGCGAAGCGCCCTTCGCCCATGGCACGATCTTGAATGCGCTCGATCTGCGTCTCAACGGGGCAAGCATCGTCGTTGCCGGAAAGGAGCGGGCAGCACTTATGGCGGCCGCACGGACCATTCCTTATCCGAATCGAACGCTGGCCGAGTTGCCGCCCGGCACAAGCTTGCCCGAAGATCATCCGGCTGCCGCGCAGATCGCTTCAGCGGGCGAAGGGGCCGCCTTTGTTTGTGTCGGCGACCACTGTTCTCTGCCCCTGACCGATCCGGCCGAACTGCAGGCCCGGGTCGCCGCCCTGACCGCCAAAACAAAGCCCGCAGGAAACGGCGGCTAGCGCCGGCTTTTCGCCGTTGCCCAAATTCGCGAGAAAAGCCCCGGATCCGCGGTTACGCGAACCGGGATCCACTTCGCGCCAAACGCTCCCGCCGGCGCGTTGCCGCTCAGGTATTCATCGAGTCGAAGAAGTCGGAATTGCCCTTGGTCTGACGCAGCTTATCGAGCAGGAACTCGATGGCGTCGACGGTCCCCATCGGATTGAGGATGCGGCGCAGCACATACATCTTCTTGAGGATGTCGGCCGGCACCAGCAGCTCTTCCTTACGTGTGCCCGAGCGCGTGATGTCGAGGGCAGGGAAGACGCGCTTGTCCGAGACCTTGCGGTCGAGGATGATTTCCGAGTTGCCCGTGCCCTTGAACTCTTCGAAGATCACTTCGTCCATGCGGCTGCCGGTATCGATCAGGGCGGTCGCGATGATCGTCAGCGATCCACCTTCCTCGATATTGCGCGCCGCGCCGAAGAAGCGCTTCGGCCGCTGCAGGGCATTGGCATCGACGCCGCCGGTCAGCACCTTGCCGGATGACGGCACGACCGTGTTGTAGGCACGTCCCAGGCGCGTGATCGAATCGAGCAGGATCACGACGTCGCGGCCGTGCTCGACGAGGCGCTTGGCCTTCTCGATCACCATCTCCGCCACCTGCACGTGACGCGCCGCCGGCTCGTCGAAGGTCGACGAGATGACCTCGCCCTTCACGGAGCGCTGCATGTCCGTGACTTCCTCCGGCCGCTCGTCGATGAGCAGCACGAGAAGATAGCATTCCGGATGATTCGTCGTGATCGACTGGGCGATGTTCTGCAGGAGAACCGTCTTGCCGGTCCGCGGCGGCGCAACGATGAGACCGCGCTGCCCCTTGCCGATCGGTGCGACGATGTCGATGATCCGCGCCGAATAATCCTTCTTTGTCGGATCTTCGATCTCGAGCCTGAGGCGCTCGTCGGGATAGAGCGGCGTCAGATTGTCGAAATGAACCTTGTGCCGGATTTTCTCCGGGTCTTCGAAATTGATCGTATTGACCTTGAGCAACGCGAAATAGCGCTCGCCTTCCTTCGGTCCGCGAATCGGTCCCTCGACCGTGTCGCCGGTCCTCAGACCGAAGCGGCGGATCTGCGAGGGCGAGATATAGATATCATCCGGCCCGGGCAGATAGTTGGAATCGGACGAGCGCAAGAAGCCGAAGCCGTCCTGCAGCACCTCGACGACGCCTTCGCCGATGATCTCGATTTCACGGGCTGCGAGTTGCTTCAGTATCGCGAACATCAGCTCCTGCTTGCGCATGATGCTGGCGTTCTCGACCTCCAGTTCCTCGGCTGAGGTCAAGAGTTCGGTTGGCGTCTTGGACTTGAGGTCCTGAAGCTTGATCTCCCGCATGGAGACTCTCTCAATATTCAAGGGGCTTGCCTCGGAACGGCGGCCTGGAATTGATGGGGACTGGGACAGGAAGGGGCAGCTAGGAAGAACGAGCTACCAAGCAAAGGCGACGGAAGTCAGAACGTCGCGGGCCAACCTGTTTTAGGGAAGGTGCCCCTCATTAACGCTTTTTCGTCCCGGCCTCAAGCCCCCCGGGGCGCCTCACAGAGGTTTGACAATCACAAGAATGACGATTCCAACCATGAGCAGAGCCGGAATCTCATTCAGAATACGATAAAAACGCGCCGACCGTGGGCGTTTGTCCGCGCTCAGCTTGCGCCATTCTCCGGCGAGAAAGCCGTGAATGCCCGACATGATCACGACCAGGGCGAGCTTGCCGTGCAGCCAGCCGGACGTGAACCAACCGCCGGAATAGGCGATGTAGAGACCCGACAGCCAGGTCAGGATCATCGCCGGCGTCATGATGCCCCTGAGAAGGCGCCGCTCCATGACCTTGAACGTCTCGGACCGGTCCGATCCGGCCAGCGCATCCACGTGATAGACGTAGAGACGGGGCAGATAGAGCATGCCGGCCATCCACGAGATGACGAAGATGACGTGAAAGGCCTTGATCCACTCATACATGCTCAGCCCGCTCCATGCGTGCCCCGGACCCGGCCGACGAGCTGCTCGACATGAGCGATCGGCGTCTGCGGCAGGATACCGTGACCGAGATTGAAGATATGCGGCCCGGTGCTCAAGGCCGCCAGAATCATATCCACAGCGTGGTCCAGTGCCTCGCCGCCGGCCAGGAGAACCTTCGGATCGAGATTGCCTTGTACGGGACGGGAGGCCTGCAGCGCACGCGCCTCGTCAAGCGCAAGATGCTGATCGAGCCCCACCGCATCGACCCCGGCTTCCGCTGCAAAGAGGGAATAGAACCGGCCGCTTCCCTTTGGAAAGCCGATGATTCGCGCCCGGGGTACGGCGCGCCGCACGCCCTCGGTCATACGCCGGATCGGGTCGAGGCACCAGCGACGATAGAGCGCCTCGTCGCTCGTCAAAGCGCCGGCCCAGCTGTCGAAGATCTGCACCGCATCGGCGCCGGCCTCGAGCTGCGCCACGAGATAATCGGTCGAGACCTTCACCAGCCTGTCGATGATCAACTGGAAAAGGGCCAGGTCGCTTGCGGCGAGCGCCAGCGCCGGCGCCTGGTCCGGCGTGCCCCGGCCGGCGATCATATAGGTCGCAACCGTCCAGGGCGCGCCACAGAAGCCGATGAGCGCAGTCTCGGGTGGCAGGGCCGTGCGAACCCTCTCCACGGTCTCCAGCACCGCCCCGAGTTTCGCCGGATCGAAGGATTCGCTGAGCCGCGCAAAATCTGCCGGCGTGGTGACGGGCGTCAGTCGCGGGCCCTCGCCCTCCGCAAACCAAAGCGTCTGGCCCAGCCCATGCGGCACCACGAGGATGTCGCTGAACAGGATCGCCGCATCGAAGCCGAAGCGGCGGATCGGCTGCAAGGTCACCTCGGCGGCGAGCCGCGGCGCGTAGCAGAGGTCGAGAAAGGATCCGGCCTTGGCCCGCAGGTCGCGGTATTCCGGCAGATAGCGCCCTGCCTGGCGCATCAGCCACAGCGGGGGCGGGTTCGAGCGTTCGCCTGCCAGCGTCTTCAGGAAAGTGCCATCTTTGGGCGAAGCGCGAGGAACCAAGATCACCCCTTCTCTCTTATCAATAAGATTCTGATTCTAGACTCTGTTGTTTCTATTAGGGGGGCCTATTGGAGCGGTCCAAGGCCGTCCACAGCTCGTCCCCAAATTGCCAGAGGGATGGCCTGCCGCGAAGGGCTCGCAAGGCCGCACCCTTGCACCGTCACAGGTGTTAAGAAACCGTTAATCTTTATGGTTCCTTAACCATGCGCGCAGAATTCCTCCGCCCTTTGTCCCCATGACCCTCCGCAAAGGTGTGTGGTCCTCACCCACAATGTCACGCCTGTTGATCACTTGCGGGTCTCACGGCACAGTGTCTGACGCCGGTCCACGGAGGTCGAGGCTTTCTCCACAGTCGTCAACCGTCCATACATGGCCGTCATCCGGCATATGGCCTCGCCCGGCCGACGGCTGCGCCAACCTTCGGGACAGATCTTGAGCCGCAATTATTTCCATCTCCATCTCGTATCGGATTCGACGGGTGAGACGCTCATTGCGGTCAGCCGGGCGGCAGCGGCTCAATATGAGGGGATTTCCGCCATCGAGCATGTCTACCCGCTCGTGCGCTCCAAGGCGCAGCTCGAGCGGGTGATCGCCGAGATCGACGTCACCCCTGGGATCGTGCTCTACACCCTCGTCGAGCCGGATCTGGCGGAGATGCTGGAAGTGGCTTGCGCTGCCTCGAGCTCGCCCTGCCTCTTCGTTCTCGATCCGGTGATGCGGCTCTTCCAGTCCTATCTGGGCATGGCCTCTATGGCCCGGCCGGGTGCACAACACACGCTCAATGCGGATTATTTCAAGCGCATCGACGCGATGAATTTCACCCTGCTGCATGACGACGGGCAGATGGTCGAGGAGATCGACACCGCCGATGTCATCCTGACCGGCGTCAGCCGCACGTCCAAGACGCCGACCAGCATCTATCTCGCCAACCGCGGCATCAAGACGGCCAATGTTCCGCTCGTGCCCGGCGTGCCTCCCCCGCCGCAATTGCTCCAAGCGCGCAAGCCGCTCATCGTCGGTCTCATCGCGACGCCGGAGCGCATCGTGGAGATCCGTCGCAATCGGCTCCTGAGCCTGCGAGCCGAGGAGGACTCCGCCTATGTCGACCGCGATGCGGTCGCCGAGGAGGTCGCCCAGTCGCGCAGGCTCTGCGCACGGCAGGGCTGGCCGATTATCGACGTCACCCGCCGGTCGATCGAGGAAACGGCCGCGGCGATCATCGAACTATTCCGCGATCATCGTCTGAAGTTCATCGCCCTATGACCGTATCGCCCTTGTGGCTGTCGGCCGAACCGCTCCTGCTCGCCTCGACGAGCGCCACCCGCCGTGCGCTCGTGGAAGCGGCGGGCATACCGATCGAAGCGGAGGATCCGGGTGTCGACGAGCGGGCCGTGGAAGGGCCGCTGCGCGCCTCCGGCACGTCGACGGCGGAGATCGCCCTTCATCTCGCCCGGGCCAAGGCGCTTGCCGTCAGCATGCGCCATCCCGGACGTCTCGTCCTCGGCGGCGACCAGACGCTGGCCTGCGGCGATTCGGCCTTCACGAAGACCAAGGATCGGGCTGCCGCCCACGACCAGCTCGCCCGGCTTGCGGGCCGCACCCATCACCTGCATTCCGCCGCCGCGCTCGCCCGCGACGGCGCGATCGTTTTCGACGTGTGTCAGTCGGCGGCGCTCACCATGCGGGCGATGGACGATGCCTTTATCGCGCGCTATCTCGCAGCTGCCGGTGACGCGGTCTTGCACAGCGTCGGTGGATATCAGCTGGAGGGCATCGGCATCCAGCTCTTCGCGCGAATCGAGGGAGACCATTTCACGATTCTCGGCCTGCCGCTCCTTCCCGTGCTCGAAGCCCTGCGTCGGGAAGGCTATCTAGCTGCCTGACGCGAGGGCTATTGGCTTCGGTCGCGTTTCATGCATTTGGTCGCTTCGATCGCAACGCGTCGTGCCCGAGGAGTGGATCGATGTCAGCCGCCCTGCCGAAAGCCTGCGTCATCGGCCATCCCATCGGTCATTCCCGCTCCCCCCTGATCCACGGTCATTGGCTGAGAGAAAACGGCCTCGCCGGCGCCTATGAGAAGGTCGACGTGCCGCCCGCCGATCTCGCGGCCTTCGTGACGGGCCTCACTGAGAGGGGCTATGTCGGCGCCAATGTCACCGTGCCCCACAAGGAGGCCGTCGCCGGCCAGGTGGCGGCCCTGACCGATACGGCCAGCGTGCTCGGAGCGGTCAACACGCTCTGGTTCGACGAGACCAACCGGCTGTGCGGCGACAATACCGACGTTGCAGGTTTTCTGGGCAATCTCGACGAGGTAGCCCCGGGCTGGGAGGCGCGCACGCAAGTCGCGATGGTGCTCGGCGCGGGCGGCGCGGCAAAGGCCGTGGTGCATGCGCTGCTCACGCGCCGGGTCGAGCGCATCATCATCGCCAACCGCAATTTCGCCCGCGCCCAAGCACTCGCGGCACGCGAGGTCTCGCCGGAGCAGCGGCTCGAAGCGGTGCCGTGGTCGGAGCTCGACATTCACCTCGGCGAGGTAAAGCTTCTGGTCAATGCGACCTCGCTCGGCATGCACGGCCAGGACCCGCTCGTGGTCGATATATCCAAGCTGCCGATGACCGCGGTGGTCAATGACATCGTCTATGTGCCGCTCGAAACCGACCTGATCGCCGCGGCACGGGCGCGCGGACTTCTTGTGGTCGATGGGCTCGGCATGCTGCTTCATCAAGCCGTGCCGGCCTTCGAGCGGTGGTTCGGCATCAGGCCGCGGGTTACACCGGCGCTGCGGACGCTGATCGAAGGCGACGTCCTGCGCCATCATCCGCGCGCGTGACTTGCCATGACCTTCGTTCTCGGCCTCACGGGTTCGATCGGCATGGGCAAGTCGACGACCGCCGGCATGTTCCGGGCGCAAGGCATTCCCGTGCATGATGCCGACGAGGCCGTGCACCGGCTCTATCGCGGAGCGGCCGTACCGCTCATCGAGAAAGCCTTTCCCGGCACGACCGCGGGCGGTGCCGTCGATCGCGCCAAGCTCGGCGCGGTGGTGCTGGGTGATCCCGAACGCCTCGCGCGCCTCGAGGCCATCGTCCACCCGCTCGTCAGGGCGGACCGCGAAGCCTTCGTCGCCGAGGCGCACCGGACGGGAGAGCCGCTGGTCCTGCTCGATATCCCGCTGCTTTACGAGACGGGCGCGGAGCGCGACTGCGATGCGGTCGTCGTCGTGAGCGCGCCGCCGGAAGTCCAGCATGCCCGCGTCCTGGCGCGGCCCGGCATGACCCCCGAACGCTTCGAGATGATTCACGTGAAACAGCTGCCGGACGCCGAGAAGCGCCGCCGCGCCGATTTCGTTGTGGACACCGGCAGCGGTCTGGAGCATGCCCAGGCTCAGGTTGCCGCGATCATCGCTAAGGTGAGGCAGGAAGCGAGTCGTCTGAAGGGTTGTTGATGCTCCGGGAAATTGTCCTCGACACGGAAACGACGGGCCTCGATCACGCGACCGGTGACCGGATCGTCGAGATCGGCGGCGTCGAACTGATCAACCACCTGCCGACCGGCCGCAATTTCCACGTCTATATCAACCCGCAATATCCGGTTGCGCCGGCAGCTTTTGCCGTCCACGGCCTGTCCGACGAATTTCTTGCCGACAAGCCGCTGTTCGCGGCGATTGCGGCGGAGTTCCTGGAATTCATCGCCGGCGCCAGGCTGGTCATCCACAACGCATCATTCGACATCGGCTTCCTCGATGCGGAACTGCGCCGGCTCGCTTACCCGCCGATCCCGCCGGCCAGTGTCATCGACACGCTCACCATGGCGCGGCGCAAACACCCGGGTGCCCAGAACAATCTCGATGCGCTTTGCGCCCGGTACGGCATCGACAATTCGCGTCGCACCAAACACGGCGCGTTGCTCGATGCGGAAATCCTGGCCGACGTTTATCTCGAGCTCATCGGCGGCCGGCAGGCGGATCTCGGCCTCGCCGTGGTGGGCCTTGGCCGCGCGGCCAATCTCAGGAATGGCGAGATCGAGCGCGCGACGCCCCGCCCCGCCCCGCTACCGTCGCGCTTGACCGAAGCCGAGCGCGACGCCCATCGTGCCTTCGTGGCGGGCCTTGGTGCCGCCGCCTTGTGGAATCGCTATGGCGAGCCCGAAACAGAGGCTGTTGCTCAGGCTTCTGCCTGAGGCTGTTCCTGCTGCTGCAGGTCCGCCAGCTTCTGGCGATAGAGCGCGGCGAAGTCGATCGGATCGATGAAGAGCGGGGGAAAACCGCCGCTGCGCACGCAATCGGCCACGATCTGCCGGGCGAAGGGGAAAAGCAGCCGCGGGCACTCGATCATCACCGTCGGATGCAGATGCTCGGCCGGGATGTTGCGCAGGCGGAAAACGCCGCCATAGATGAGCTCGAAGACGAACAGCACGTTCTCGCCGATGCTCGCCTTGCCTTCCAAGGTGAGATCGACCTCGAAATCCGTCTCGGCGAGCTGGTTGGCGCCGACATTGACCTGGATGGAGATCTCCGGGCCCTGCTGCTGCGGCGTAAGCGACCGCGGCGCGTTGGGATTCTCGAAGGAGAGATCCTTGATATATTGCGCCAGAGCATTGAGCGACGGAGCGGTCTGCTCGGCGCCACCGCCGTTGGTGAAAGTGTCGGCCATGATCTTGGTCCTCGGGATCTCGGTATGAAAAAAAGGGGCCCCGAAAAGCGTCCGCTCGCCGGGCTGGCCTCTGCAAAAACAGCCCGCCGGGGCTTTTCGCAAAAGAACCGTCGGAGCCCCTGCAGCGCATTATCGGCTCCGAATGCGGGGGGCTATCATGGAAGCCAGGCCCCGACAAGGCGCTGCGCGGGGACATGTGGGACAAAGCGATCGATCGACCGTGGCTTGTTTGCAAAGACAGTGGATGTTACGAGCGCAAGCCCCCATATCTACATGACGGCGTCCGAAAGGGCCTACCTCGTGACCGCTCTACGGCCGGCGGGGCTTGACGCAAGGGGTGGAGCGCGAGACGACTGAGAGCCATGCAAGACAGTTTCGACGTAACCACCATCGTCTTTCTCGCGCTTGCGGTCTTCGTCATCTGGCGCTTGCGGTCTGTTCTCGGCCAGCGCACAGGGAGCGAACGGCCGCCGCAGGATCCGTTTGCCCGGCGCGAGCCGCCGATGAAGCCGGCGCCCAATGCGAGCAGCAACGGCGATAACATCGTGCGCCTGCCGGGTGCGGCCAACGATGCCGGCGGGGCGGCGGTACCCGAGCCGAGCGGTGAACGCTGGCAGGGCATCGCCGAACCGGGAACGCCGCTGGCGGCGAGCCTCGACGCGCTGGTGCGCGCCGAACCGGCGTTTGATCCGGCCGAATTCCTGAACGGCTCCAAGATGGCCTATGAGATGATCGTCGTGTCCTTCGCGCAGGGGGACCGAAAGACGCTCAAGACCCTTCTTGCCAAGGAGGTCTTCGACGGCTTCGACCGGGCGATTACCGAGCGTGAGAAGCGCGGCGAGAAGGTCGAGACGACTTTCGTGTCCATCGACGGTGCCGATCTCCTCAATGTCGACCTGAAAGGCCGCGTTGCGCAGGCGACCGTGCGTTTCCAGTCGAAGCTGATCACCGCCACGCGCGACGCCACCGGCAAGGTGGTGGACGGCAGCGCCGATACGGTGGTCGATGTCACCGACGTCTGGACCTTCGCCCGCACGCTCGGCAGCCGCGATCCCAACTGGCAGCTCGTCGCGACCGAAGCCGCGCAATGATGGGCGAGGACGGTGCGGGAGATGCTTCGTCCACGCGTTCTCGGTCGGCTCATCTCCTGTCTCGCGATTGTGATGACGGCCTCGCCCGTTCAGGCTGAGGTTCCTTCCGCAGTCGGCGGCGCACGTCTCGAGCCTGTGTCCTACTCCACGCTTCCTGGCTGGAGGCAAGACGATCATGCGGCCGCCTTCGCCACTTTCCTGCGCTCCTGCACGGCCATGGACCGGGCAGAGCCTCCGCCCCGGCCGGCCCTGGCCGCGGCGCGGGGATTGGCCGCGATCTGCCGGGCTGCCCTTGCAGATCCGCCGAAGGGCCGCACCGCCACCCGCCGCTTCTTCGAGGACAATTTCACGGCCTTTCGCGTGCTGCCCGCCGACGGCGAAGGCTTCCTCACCGGCTATTTCGAGCCGGAGTATCGCGGGCGCCTGACGCCTGATGCGACATACACCACCCCCCTTCTCGCCCGGCCCGACGACCTCGTCACCCTTCAACCGGGTGAGCAGGTGGCGGGCCTCGACCCGGCGCTCTCGGGCGCCCGGCGCGGCCCGCGCGGTCTCGAACCCTATCCCGACCGCGCGGCGATCGAGGACGGCGCGCTGGGCTCGGCCGCCAAGCCGCTCGCCTGGCTCGATCCGGTCGATGCCTATTTCGCCCATGTGCAGGGCTCGGTGCGGGTACGGCTCGGCAACGGACAGGTGCTGCGGTTCGCCTACGCGGGCAAGAACGGCCGCCCCTATCGCTCGCTCGGCCGCCTGGTGGCGCAGCAAACGGGGCTCCCTCCCGCGCAGCTGACCGCGCCGCAGCTCATCGCCTGGCTGCGGGCCAACCCGGCTGACGCCCGCCGGCTGATGCGCGAAAACGGGTCCTATATTTTCTTTCGACCGGCAACCGAGCTCGACCCCGCGAAAGGCCCGCTCGGCGGATCCTCCGTGCAGCTCGTGCCGGGGCGAAGCCTGGCGATCGATCGCACGCTCTGGCCCTATGGCCTGCCGTTCTGGATCAACGCCAGCTTGCCGGGTGCGGGCGCTGACGAGCCCTTCCGTCGCCTGATGATCGCCCAGGATACGGGCTCCGCCATCCGCGGACCCGCCCGCGCCGATATCTTCGTCGGCATGGGGCCGGCGGCCGGCGAACGGGCCGGACTTTTCCGCCATGCCGGCAGCTTCGTCGTCCTCTTGCCCAAGGAATTGCCCAAGGAGCCTGACGCCAAGGAGCCTGCCGCGGCGGGCAGCGAGCGATGAGGCGCCGGCGTGGCCGCCTGCTCGATCCCGAAGAGGTCGCGCTCTGGCGCCATGTGACGCGAAACGTCAAGCCGCTCTCCGGACGGGACGAGCCCGCCGATCCGCCGGCTGCACCGGCCCCCGTGCCGGAGCCGGAGCCTGTTGGCACGCCGCCCGCAAAAGCCGTCGCGACCCGATCAACGAAAGCCCCGGCCAAGCCGGTCGCGCCGAAGCTCGCGCCATTGGCGCCGCTCGACCGGCGGCAGCGCCTGAAGCTGCGGCGTGGTACCGAGCCGGTCGAAGCCTCACTCGATCTGCACGGCATGCGCCAGTCGGAGGCCCATGCCTCCCTTGTCGGCTTCCTGCAGCGGGCTCAGCGCGCCGATCTGCGGCTGGTCGTGATCATCACCGGCAAGGGCGGCGCCCGGTTCGAAGCCGGTGCCGGCGATCTCTTTGCCGAGCGCGGCATTCTGCGCCGCGTCGTGCCGCAGTGGCTCGCAGCCGCGGATCTCCGCTCGGTCGTCCTCGGTTATGGCGAGGCGGGCCGCGAACATGGTGGCGCCGGCGCCCTCTATGTTCGGCTGCGGCGCCGGCGCGAGGCGCGATCGTGACGCCCTTCGGCGCCCGCATGCGCGCCCTTCGCCGGGAGCGCGGCATGACGCTGAAGGACATGGCCGAGGCGCTCGGCGTCTCCAGCGCCTATCTGTCCGCCCTGGAGCACGGCCGGCGCGGACGTCCCACCTGGGCGATGATGCAGGCCATTCTGCAGCACTTCAACATCATCTGGGACGATGCGGACGAGCTGCTGCGGCTCGCGGATCTTTCGCACCCGCGCGTCGTCATCGACACGTCCGGCCTGCCACCCGAGGCGACATTTCTCGCGAATCGGCTCGCCCGCGCGATCGACAGCCTGCGCGAGGACGATCTCGCGCGGCTCCTCGCCATTCTCGACGAAGTCGAGGCCCGTCAGTCCCGACCTTGATCCAACGGCCTCCGTGGCTTGACCCCATCCTTCGCCGATGTTTAGTCGCGACCGGGAAGCTCGAAAGGACTAGTCAATGACGCGCCGCTATGACGTGCTGGGGATCGGCAATGCCATCGTCGATCTCCTTGCCCGCACGGATGACGATTTTCTCGTTACCCACGCCCTGCGCAAGGGGTCGATGACCCTCATCGACGAGGCACGGGCGGAAGCGCTCTACGCGGCCATGGGGCCGGTGACGGTGGTCTCCGGCGGCTCCGCCTGCAACACGATTGCCGGGCTCGCCTCTCTGGGCGGGTCGGCCGCGCTGATCGGCAAGGTGAAAGCGGACGAGCTCGGCGAGCTCTTCGCCCATGACATCCGGGCGCTCGGCGTCGATTTTACGACCATGCCCGCCGCTGACGGCCCGGCGACGGCCCGCTGCTTCATCCTGGTGACGCCGGATGGCGAGCGCACCATGAATACCTATCTCGGCGCGAGCCAGGACCTGTCGCCCGCGGATATCGATGCCGAGATGGTGGCCGCCTCCTCCATCGTCTATCTCGAAGGCTATCTGTGGGATCCGCCGGCCGCCAAAGAGGCCTTCGTCAAGGCGGCGCGGCTCGCCCACAGCGCCGGCAGCCGCGTCGCGATCACTTTGTCCGATCCCTTCTGCGTCGATCGCTATCGCGAGGAATTCCTGGGCCTCATGCGCACGGGCGCCGTCGATATCGTCTTTGCCAACGAGCACGAGTTGCTGAGCCTCTATCAGACGCCGAATTTCGAAGAAGCGGTCGGCTATCTGCGCGAGGAGAGCCTGCTCGGCGTCGTCACCCGCTCGGAGAAGGGCGTCGTGGCGGTCACGCGCGAGGAGACGGTGGCGGTGCCTGCAGCCCCGATCGAGAAGCTCGTGGACACAACCGGCGCCGGCGATCTCTTCGCCGCCGGCTTCCTCTTCGGGCTTGCACGGGATTTCGATCTGCGAACCTGCGCCCACCACGGCAGCCTCGCGGCCGCGGAGGTCATCCAGCATCTCGGCGCGCGGCCGGAGCAGAACTTGCGCCGGCTCGCCGAGGACAACGGGCTGCCGGTGTGAGGTGTTAGGCGCTTCGCTTAAGGGGGCGCCTACCTGCTCTCATCGCTCGAATACGGGGCTGTGGGCATCATCTGTGCGGGTCATCCCCTCTCCCAGGCGGGGAGAGGGACAGGGTGAGGGGGATAACCCCTTGAAGCGGCAGACAGATCCCCTCACCCGGCTGCTTCGCAGCCGACCTCTCCCCATCGGGGAGAGGTGCAAGCGGCCATCGATCATACCTACAGCCGCCGGAGCGCCACTTCCTCGATGCGATGGCTGTCGCCCTTGCGCAGGATGAGGCTGGCGCGCTGGCGCGTCGGCAGGATGTTTTCGCGCAAATTGACGAGATTGATGCCGCGCCAGAGATTTTCGGCGGTCGCCATCGCCTCTTCCAGCGAGACCACGGCATATTTCGCGAAATAGGACTTCGGATCGCGGAAGGCCGTTTCGCGCAGCCGCCGGAAGCGGCTCACATACCACTCGTGCAGGTGGCGCTCGTCGGCATCCACATAGATCGAAAAATCGAAGAAATCGGACACGAAGGGGATGGCTGTGCCGTCGCGCGGCAAGCGTGCCGGCTGCAGCACATTGAGCCCCTCGACGATGAGGATGTCCGGCCGATCGATCACCACCGTCTCGCCGGGCATGACGTCGTAGACGAGATGCGAGTAGACTGGCGCTTCGACATTGCGCTTGCCGGCCTTGATCTCCGTCAGGAAGCGCAGGAGCGCCTGGATGTCGTAGCTTTCGGGAAAGCCCTTGCGGTTCATCAGCCCGAGCCGCTCGAGTTCGACATTCGGCAGGAGAAAGCCGTCGGTGGTGATGAGGTCGACCTTCGGCGTGTTCGGCCAGCGGGCGAGCAGCGCCTCCAGCACGCGCGCCGTGGTTGACTTGCCGGCAGCGACCGAGCCGGCGATGCCGATGATATAGGGCACCTTGCCGTTCTCGTCGGCCAGCAGGAAGCGCTGCGTAGCGCGGAAGAGCCCCTGCGTCGCCGCCACATAGAGCGAGAGCAGGCGCGACAGCGGCAGATAGATCTCGGACACTTCCGTGAGCGAGATGATGTCGTTGAGCGACTGCAGCCGCAGCACCTCCTCGGCGCTCAGCGTGAGCGGCGTGTCGGCGCGCAGCGCTGCCCATTCCGCCCGCGAGAAGATGCGGTAGGGCGAAAGCTCGTCTTCGAGCTGCGGAAGATTGACCCGTTCATCCATTCTCGTATCCCGTCCCGCGCGGCTCAGCGGCGGCGTTGGGCCTTTTCGGCGAGCCCCGATTGGGCGGTACGGCGTTGAAGCTCGGCCAGCACGTCGCCGATCGCGACGTCGCCGGCTTCGAGCACGACGAGGAGATGGTAGAGCAGATCGGCGGCCTCGCTCGTCAGCGCCCGGCGATCGCCCGCCATGGCCGCGATGACCGTCTCCACCGCTTCCTCGCCGAGCTTCTTGGCGGGGCCTTCGGGCCGGCTCGCCATGAGCTTGGCGGTATAGGATTCCTCGGGGCTCGCCTTGGCGCGTTGCGCCACGATGGCCGCGAGATCGTCGAGCGTGAACGTGTCGGTCATGGCCAGCGGGTCCGAAACCTTGCCCTGAGCGGCAGCTTGGCCGTCGGGTTGATCAGCCATCCTGATGCGCGACGTCCTGCCGGGCAGGGTCGAGCCGCATCGCCAAGCCGGCACCGGCCATGTAAGCCTTGGCCTCGCTTATACTATAATCGCCGAAATGGAAAATCGACGCGGCCAGCACGGCGCTCGCATGTCCGTCCTGCACGCCGGCGACGAGGTGATCGAGATTGCCGACCCCGCCTGAGGCGACCACCGGTACGCGCACCTTGTCAGCGATGGCCCGGACGAGCGCGAGGTCATAGCCCTCGTGGGTCCCGTCGCGGTCCATGGAGGTGACGAGCAGTTCGCCGGCGCCGAGCTCCGCGACCTCCTGCGCATAGGCCAGGGCATCGAGGCCCGTCGCCTGGCGCCCGCCATGGGTGAAGACCTCCCAGCGGTCGGGTTCTTCGGGCGCGGAAACCTTTTTGGCGTCGATGGCGACGACGATGCACTGGTCGCCGAATTTTTCTGCAGCCTGGCGCACGAACTCGCGGTTCTTCACCGCCGCCGTCATGATCGAGACCTTGTCGGCGCCGGCAAGGAGAAGGGTGCGGATATCCTCGATGGTGCGCACGCCGCCACCGACGGTGAGCGGCATGAAACAGGCCTCGGCGGTGCGTTTCACGACGTCGAGCAGGATCCCGCGATCCTCATGGCTCGCGGTGATGTCGAGGAAGCACAATTCATCGGCACCGGCCGCGTCATAGGCGATGGCGGCGGCGACGGGATCGCCGGCATCGCGCAGATCGACGAAGCGCACGCCCTTGACGACGCGGCCGTCCTTGACGTCGAGGCAGGGGATGACACGGGTTTTGAGCACCTCTTGCTCCTATTGCCCGGCCGGCAGGGCGGCGGCAGCCTTGATCAGCGCAATGGCCTCCGCCGGATCGAGGCGCCCGTCATAGAGCGCGCGGCCGGAGATCGCGCCCTCCAGGATCGCGCAGTCCGGTTCGAGCAGCCGTTTCACGTCCTCGATGGAGGCGAGCCCTCCCGAGGCGATCACCGGGATCGCCACGGCTTTCGCCAGCCGGAGCGTCGCCTCGATATTGAGGCCCTTGAGGATGCCGTCGCGGGTGATGTCGGTATAGATGAGGGCAGCGACGCCGGCATCCTCGTAGCGCCGGCCGAGCTCCTCCGCCGTGATCTCCGACAGCCGTGCCCAGCCTTCCACGGCGACACGCCCGTCGCGTGCATCGATCCCGACGGCGATACGCCCCGGATGCACCCGCGCTGCCTCGCGCACGAAGTCGGGGTCGCGCACGGCCGCCGTGCCGATGACGACGCGGGCGACGCCGCGGGCGATCCAGCCGTCGACGGTCTTCATGTCGCGAATGCCGCCGCCGAGCTGCAGCGGCATGGCGGTACGCGCCAGGATATCCTCGACCGCATCGGCATTCATCGGCCGGCCGGCAAAGGCGCCGTCGAGATCGACGACATGCAGCCAGGAAAAGCCCTGATCGGCGAAGATCGCCGCCTGCGCGGCGGGATCGTCGTTGAAGACCGTCGCCTGGTCCATGTCGCCCTGGACGAGCCGCACGCAGCGGCCGTCCTTCAAATCGATGGCGGGAAAGAGAATCACGGCCGCCACCTCAAGAAATTGGCGATGAGAGCGAGCCCGAGCGCCTGGCTCTTCTCGGGATGGAACTGGGTGCCCGCGACATTGCCGCGGGCGACGATGGCGGTGAGCACGCCGCCGTAATCCGTCTCGGCGACGAGATCCGCCCGATCACGGACATCGAGCGCATAGGAATGCACGAAATAGGCGTGCAGACCCTCCGGACCCGTGGGAATGCCGTCGAGGAGGGGGTGGGCGCGCGCGGTCAGCAAGGTGTTCCAGCCCATATGCGGGATCTTGAGGCCGGGCTCCTTCGGCTCGATCAGGCGGACATCGCCGCCGATCCAGTCGAGGCCGGGTGTCGTCTCATATTCCAGGCCGCGCGTGGCCATGAGTTGCATGCCGACGCAGATGCCGAGGAAGGGCACGCCGCGGCGATGCACCGCTGCCTCCAGCGCCTCGACCATCCCGGGCACGGCATCGAGGCCGCGGCGGCAATCTGCGAAGGCGCCGACGCCGGGAAGGATGATGCGCTCCGCCCCGGCCACCAGTTCCGGATCGGCCGTGACGGTGATGGTCGTGGCAAGGCCCGCCTCGCGCGCGGCGCGCTCGACGGCCTTATGGGCGGAATGCAGATTGCCGGAACCGTAATCGACGATGGCGGTCGTCATCGCGCGCCCTCGGGTTCGGGGAAGAGCCCAAGAACCGGCGAACCGCCTCCCGGCGAACTATTCGCCTGCGAACCGCGCATTGGTTCGGAGCCACGCGGGGCTTCCGGCCGTTTCGGTGGGGGCTGGGCCGGGCCGGCGTAATTGGGGCCGGGCATCCCGGCACCCGATGTCCGGCTGGCGAGCCAGAGCGCAAAGGCGCGGGCCTCGGCTTCGATCTTGTTGCTCGCAACGACGACCCCGGCGAGCATCATGCCCTGCCGTTCGAGCTTTCGGCGTCTGAGGTCATTGGCTTCCAGCGCGAAGAGGATGACGATGACGAGCGAGACCGAGACCACTGCCCATGCGGGCAGCCCTGCCCAATTCATGAGCAGATCGGTCCCGACGGTCAGGACGAGGAGCACGAGGGCCGCGAGCCACAGCCGGCGGTAGAGGCACCACAGGACCTGAAAGATGAAAGCGCCCCAGGAAAAGCCGTCGCGCACGAGCACGGCCTCGTCGAGCGCCGCGGGATCGCCCGGCACGCTCCCCGCCGGGACATGCAGCGTATAGACAGCCATGACCTCGCTCCTACAACGCGCCCTTCGTCGAGGGGATGCGCTCGCCTTCGCGGGCATCGATACTGACCGCGGCACGCAAGGCACGGGCCAACCCTTTGAAGCAGCTCTCCGCTATATGGTGCCCGTTGTCGCCGTAGAAAGTCTCGACATGCAGCGTCAGCCGCGCATTCATGGCGAAAGCCTGGAACCATTCGCGCACGAGCTCGCTGTCGAACGCGCCGATCTTGGCATGCGGCAGGGTGGTGCGGAACACGAGGAAGGGCCGGCCGGAGATGTCGACGACGACGCGCGTCAGCGTCTCGTCCATGGGCAGGTCGGTGCTGGCGTAGCGGCAGATGCCGCGCTTTTCGCCGAGCGCCTCGACGAAGGCTTGGCCAAGCGCGATCCCCGTGTCCTCCACCGTGTGGTGCTGGTCGACGTGAAGATCGCCGGTCACCGCGACCCTGAGGTCGAACAGGCTGTGGCGCGCGAAAAGTTCGAGCATATGATCGAAGAAGCCGACGCCGGTCGCGATATCGGCCTTGCCCGAGCCGTCGAGGTCGATCTCGACGAGCACGTCGGTCTCGCTGGTGCGGCGTTTGACGGTCGCGGCCCGCATGACATCTCTCCTTCGCCGAGGCTTTGGCGCCAAAGCAAGCCTCTTGCGCCAAAGGCTCTGGCACGATGCAGCTTCTAGCAAGAGCCGCGGCGCTGCGCCACCGCTGAGCGCCGATGCCGCCGACCCGCTCGCATATAGCCTTAAGGGCGATCGGTTCTGGACCTCGGCGAAAATGGGCTTACATGAGAAAGCCGAAGATGAGGTTGATCGCGTCCATGCACATTCAAGGTTCGAGCTACAGCCAAGACGCCGGTCGGAGCGAACTGTTCCATGCGACGACCATCCTGATGGTGCGCAAGAACGGGCGGGTCGTCATCGGCGGCGATGGCCAGGTGAGCCTCGGCCAGACGGTGGTCAAGGGCAATGCGCGCAAGGTGCGGCGGCTCGCCAAGGGCGCCGTGATCGGCGGCTTTGCCGGCGCGACGGCGGATGCCTTCACCCTGTTCGAACGCCTGGAAGCCAAGCTCGAGCAGTTCCCGGGCCAGCTCATGCGGGCCTGCGTCGAACTCGCCAAGGACTGGCGGACCGACCGCTATTTGAGGCGGCTCGAGGCGATGATGCTGGTGGCCGACAAGGACGTCGGGCTCCTCCTTTCCGGCACCGGCGATGTGCTCGAGCCGGAGGCGCGCGACGGCGCCTCCATCATGGCGATCGGCTCCGGCGGCAATTTCGCGCTCGCGGCGGCGCGCGCGCTCGCCGACAGCGATCACGATGCCGAGGCGATCGTGCGCCGCGCTTTGGCCATCGCCGCCGACATATGCGTCTATACCAACGGCAATCTCGTGATCGAGAGCATAGACGCATGACGCATGAAGGCCTGATCTCCGCCGCTCAGACGCGTGGCATTCTGACCGCCCCCCAGGCCGAGGACCTGCGCCGGCTGGCGGCGGAATTGGGCGGCGCAGAGTTACCGGCGCAAGACGCGCCCGGTGAGATCCCGACCAGCCCGGATGACGAAAAGCTGCGGCTCATCACCGGCTTCGCAGACATCTTCGTGACCCTCGGGCTCGGCCTGTTTCTCGCTGCCCTGACCTATTTCGGAGCCAACCTGGGCCAATCCGAGCTGACGGCCTGGCCGGTCGTTGCGGTTGCCTCCTGGCTCCTCGCCGAATTCTTCACACGCCGCCGCCGGATGGCGTTGCCGAGCATCGTTCTCTTGGCCGTCTTTGCCGGCGCTGTCTTTGCCAGCCTGCTCACCTTTGCGGGCCACGTTCGCGGCGAGGATGCGGCGCTCGAGAACACGCTGGCTTATGCGGCCGAGCATCCTTGGGCCGCAGCCGCTGCCGCGCTTGGCACCAGCCTGCTCACGGCCCTGCACTATTGGCGGTTCCACGTGCCGATCACCGTGGCCGCGGGTGTTGTCGCGCTGGCCGGGGCGATCTTCGCCGGCCTCCTTGCCGCCGCGCCCGAGGTGATCGGCTCGTATATAGAGAGCCTGATCTTCCTGCTGGGGCTCGCCGTCTTCGCGCTCGCCATGTATTTCGATATGTCCGACCGGGCGCGTGCCACCCGCCGAACCGATATCGCCTTCTGGCTCCATCTCGCCGCCGCGCCTATGATCGTGCATCCGCTCTTCGCCGGCATCGGTGGCGGGTTGGATGCTGTCGACCCCAGCCGCGCGGGCCTCATCCTCGCCGCCTTCCTGCTACTCGGGCTCATCGCCGTCATCATCGACCGGCGCGCTATGCTTGTCTCCGGGCTCATCTATGCGGCGGTTGCCTGCGTGGCCTTGCTGAGAACCGCGGGCGCGACCGATTTCGTCATGCCGGCGACGCTTCTTGCGCTCGGCGCCTTCATCCTCCTGCTCAGCGCCGGTTGGCACCCCCTGCGTCGGCTGTTGCTGCGCGTCCTGCCGGCGCCCATCACCCTTCGCTTACCGGATCCCGTGACCGCATCATGACCGATTTTTTTTCCCCCCGCGAGATCGTCTCCGAACTCGATCGCTATATCGTCGGCCAGAACGACGCCAAGCGCGCCGTGGCGATCGCCCTGCGCAACCGCTGGCGCCGTCAGCAGCTCACCGGGCCGTTGCGCGAGGAGGTTCTGCCGAAGAACATCCTGATGATCGGGCCGACCGGTTGCGGCAAAACCGAAGTGTCACGCCGGCTCGCCAAGCTCGCGGGAGCGCCCTTCCTCAAAGTGGAGGCGACGAAATTCACCGAGGTCGGCTATGTCGGCCGTGACGTCGAGCAGATCATCCGCGACCTCGTCGAGGTCGGCATCGGCCTGGTGCGCGCCGCCAAGCGCAAGGATGTCGAGGCCAAGGCCCATCTCGCGGCCGAGGAGCGCGTGCTCGTCGCCCTCGTCGGCCCCAATGCGAGCCCGGCCACGCGCGATGCCTTTCGCCGCAAACTGAGAGCCGGCGAACTCGACGACAAGGAAATCGAGATCGAGGTCCAGGCCCCCGCCCAGGGCCTGCCGATGTTCGACCTGCCCGGCATGCCCGGCGCCTCCGTCGGGGCCATCTCGATCGGCGATATCTTCGGCAAGGCGCTCGGCGGGCGCACCAAGACGCGCCGCGTCAACGTCAAGGAAGCCTATGAGCCACTCCTTGCCGAGGAAAGCGACAAGCTCATCGATCAGGACCAGATCACCCAGGAGGCGATCCGCGAGGTCGAGCAGAACGGCATCGTCTTTCTCGACGAGATCGACAAGATCTGCGCGCGCAGCGAAGTCGGCCGCGGCGGCGCCGACGTATCGCGCGAGGGCGTGCAGCGCGATCTCCTGCCCCTCATCGAGGGCACGACGGTCTCGACGAAGCACGGCTCGGTGAAGACCGACCATATCCTTTTCATCGCCTCCGGCGCCTTCCACGTCTCCAAGCCCTCGGATCTCCTGCCTGAGCTCCAGGGCCGTCTGCCAATCCGCGTCGAGCTGTCGCCGCTGAACGAGGCGGACTTCCGCCGCATCCTCACCGAGACCGAGGCGAGCCTCATCAAGCAGGCCGTTGCCATGATGGCGACCGAGGGCGTCAGCCTCGTCTTCACCGACGATTCCATCGATGCGATCGCCCGCGTCGCGGTCGACGTGAATTCCTCGGTCGAGAATATCGGCGCGCGCCGGCTGCAGACGGTCATCGAGCGCGTGCTCGACGATATCTCCTTCACCGCGCCCGACCGCTCCGGCGAGACGGTGACGATCACCGGGGACTATGTGCGCAACGGTGTCGGCGACCTCGCCAAGAACGCGGATCTGAGCCGGTTTATTTTGTGAGAGTGGCGGCGGACTCCTCCTGCCACTTGTCCCGGACGCGACGGTCGTTTTTTATCCGGGTCGGGTGATCGCGGTTTCGCTCTCCCCCCTTGTGGGGGAGAGGTGGAGAGGGGGGTACGAGTGGCAAGCCCGAATTCTTGTCCGAGCCGTATCTCGATCTCCGGCCTGTGCCGCTTCCCTTCCTTGACCCTCCCCCTGCGGGCAGGGCTATCGCATAAACCGGCGAGACGCTCGTTTCACCTCTCCCCGGCGGGGAGAGGTCGGCCGAGCGAAGTCGGATAGATCCGACTTCGGCTTTCAAATGTCGAACTCGGGCAAACCCGAGTTCGATAGGCGGCCGGGTGAGGGGGAAATCCCTCTCATCTCAAATAGTCATCCCCTCACCCTGTCCCTCTCCCCGCCGGGGAGAGGGGACGAGGCTTTCACAGGCGATTGCCCTACCCCTGCGGGGAGGGATCAAGGCTGCTGCTTATTTCGATCGGATAAGCTAAGTCCCTGGCGAAATGTCCCTCGCCCGCTCCAGCCTCATCGTCGGCCTTGCCGCCGTCGCCTCGCGCCTTCTCGGCTTTGCGCGCGACGTGATGATCGCGCGCGTGCTGGGCGCCGGCCCGGCGGCGGATGCGTTTCTCATCGCCTTCCGCCTGCCCAACACCGCGCGGCGCATCCTGAACGAGGGCGGGCTCAATGCCGGCGTGGTGCCGCTCTACGGCCGCATCCGCGCCGATGCCGGCCCTGCCGCAGCCCGCGACTTCGCCGGCCAGGCGCTTGGCGCGGGCACGCTCGTCCTTCTGGCCGTCACCGGCGTCGTCGAAGTCGCCGCGCCGCTCGTCGTGTTTCTTCTCGCCGGCGGCTATGCGACTGAGCCGGAGAAATTCGCGCTCGCGGTTTTCTACACGCGCCTCGCCTTTCCCTTCGTCGCGCTCGCCGGGCTCGCCTCGCTCATCGGCGTGCTGCTCAACGCCGAGCGGCGGTTTGCGGCGGCCGCCATTGCGCCCGTTCTCGTCAATGTGCTCCTCATCGTCGTGCTCTTGATGCTCGGCACACCGGAGAAGGCCGCCGCGGCGCGTCAGGGCCTATGGCTCGCGCTCGCCGTCACGGCGTCCGGCCTCCTTCACCTCGTCATCGTCGCCCTCGCGCTGCTGCGGTCGCCTCACGGCTTCCGCCTTGCCCAGCCAAGGCTTTCGCCCGAGATCCGCCGCCTCGGCCGTCTCGTCCTGCCCGCTGCGGCGGCGAGCGGTGCCACCCAGCTCGCGGTGCTCGTCGCGACGGCGGTCGCCTCGCAGGAAGCCTCGGCGGTCTCCTGGCTCTATTATGCCGACCGGGTCGCCCAGCTGCCGCTGTCGCTCATCGGCGTCGCGATCGGCACCGTTTTCCTGTCGGAGGTCGCGGCGCGGCTCGCGGCGGGCGATCAGGCCGGCGCCGCGAAGGCGCAGAACCTCGCCCTGGAGGGCGCGCTGACGCTCGCCTTGCCGGCGGCGGTGGCGCTGATCATCCTCGCTGGACCGATCGCGAGCATCCTCTTCGAGCGCGGCGCCTTCGGCGCGGGCGATGCCGCGGGCACCGCCGCGCTCCTTGCCATGCTCGCGCTCGGCCTGCCGGCTGCGGCGGCCGCCAAGGTGTTGGCGCAACCCTTCTTCGCCCGCGAAGCCTTGACCGTGCCGCTCGTCGCCGGCGTCGCCGCCTTGCTGGTCACGGGCCTCGCCGCCATGGGTCTGCAACGGCTCATCGGCGTCGCCGGCATCGGCCTCGGCCTGACACTCGGCCTCGTCGTTCATGCGGCGGTGCTGCAGGTCGCCTCGCGGCGCACCTTCGGCTTCCGCCAGGGCGACGGGACACGGCGCCGGCTCGCGCTCCTCCTCCTCGCGGCACTCGTTATGGGGCTCGCGGTCTGGCTCGCCGCCCGCCTGCTCGCCCCCTGGCTCGCCGCCGAGGCGCTTCTTTCCCGGGCGGGCGCGTTGGCGCTCATCTGCCTCGGTGGTGTCGTCGTCTATGGCGCAGCCGCTTGGCTGCTCGGCGCCGTCGATCCGCGGCTCTGGCGTAAGCCCGCCTGACGCGACAGCACGCGGCCTTGCGCTCGCCGCAGGTCATTGCGATAACGCCGCTCCGACCGGAATGGTCGAATTTTGGTCCGGAGCCTTCCTCCGCACCTCCCTCTTATGCGAAGAGCCATACGGAGCCACCATGGCGGCCTTCAAGGAACGCGTCTTCTCGGGCGTCCAGCCGACGGGAAACCTGCATCTCGGCAATTATCTCGGCGCGATTGCGCGCTTCGTGCCGCTGCAGGAGAAATACGACTGCATTTATTGCGTCGTGGACATGCACGCGATCACGATGCCGCCGTCCGTTTGGGGTGGCCCCCAGGAGCTCAAGCGCCAGATCCGCGAAGTCACCGCCGCTTTTCTCGCCGCCGGCATCGATCCCAAGCGCCACATCGTCTTCAACCAGAGTCAGGTGTCGGAACATGCCGAGCTCGCCTGGATCTGCAACTGCATCGCGCGCATCGGCTGGCTCAACCGCATGACGCAGTTCAAGGAAAAGGCCGGCAAGGATCGCGAGAACGCCTCGGTGGGTTTATATTCCTATCCGACGCTGATGGCGGCCGACATTCTCGTCTATCGGGCAACCCATGTGCCCGTCGGCGAGGACCAGAAGCAGCATCTGGAGCTCACGCGCGACGTCGCCCAGAAGTTCAACAATGACTTCGCGGAATCGATCGCCGCCTGCGGTTTCGGCGAGGCCTTCTTCCCGCTCGCCGAGCCGCTGATTCAAGGGCCGGCCATGCGTATCATGAGCCTGCGCGACGGCACCAAGAAGATGTCGAAGTCGGATCCGTCCGACAATTCGCGCATCAATCTCACCGACGATGCCGACACCATCGCCCAGAAGATCCGTAAGGCGAAGACCGACCCCGAGCCCCTGCCCTCCGAGGAGAAGGGGCTGGAGGGCCGGCCCGAGGCCGACAATCTCGTCGGCATCTTCGCGGCGCTCAAAGGTGTGTCGCGGACCGACGTGCTGCGCGAATTCGGCGGCGGGCAGTTCTCGGTCTTCAAGGCAGCGCTCATCGATCTCGCCGTCGACCGGCTCGGGCCGCTCGGCGCCGAGATGAAGCGCCTGGTCGACGATCCCGCCCATATCGACGCCGTCCTGAGCGATGGCGCCGATCGCGCGCGCGCGATCGCCCGGCCGGTCATGGATGCGGTGAAGGACATCACCGGCTTCGTCAGGCGGGGGTGAAACGGCCGTTCCCTTGGAGACATCCCGGAAGCGGCGAAGCCGCTGTCCGGGATGACCAAAGTCGGACTCGTCAGTCTCACATAAAGACTTCTTTATATCTTTATTGCCCCTTCCGCCGCGCGCTGCTATAGAGGCGGCAATCACGCAGCACATCTGGAAGGCGCGTCATGTCCACACAGGATTTCATCGTCAAGGATCTCTCGCTCGCCGATTGGGGCCGTAAGGAGATTTCGATCGCCGAGAGCGAGATGCCCGGTCTCATGGCCGTGCGCGAGGAATATGCCGCGCAGCAGCCGCTGAAGGGCGCACGCATCGCGGGCTCCCTCCATATGACGATCCAGACGGCGGTGCTCATCGAGACGCTGAAGGCGCTCGGCGCCGATATCCGCTGGGTGTCCTGCAACATCTACTCGACGCAGGATCATGCCGCCGCGGCGATCGCCGCCGCCGGTATTCCCGTCTTCGCCGTGAAGGGCGAGAGCCTCACGGACTATTGGAACTACACCCGCAAGCTCTTCGAGTGGGGCGACGGCGGCGTGCCGAACATGATCCTCGATGACGGCGGCGATGCCACGCTCTTCGTCCATCTCGGGCTTCGCGCCGAGAACGGCGACACCGCTTTTCTCGAAGAGGCGGGCTCCGAAGAGGAGGAAATCCTCTTCGCGCTGCTGAAGAAGACGCTGGCGGAGAAGCCGAAGGGCTGGTTCGCCGAGGTCGCCGGCTCCATCCGCGGCGTATCGGAAGAGACGACCACCGGCGTCCATCGGCTCTACATCATGGAGAAGGAGGGGCGGCTCCTCTTCCCGGCTATCAACGTCAACGACAGCGTCACCAAGTCCAAGTTCGACAACCTCTACGGCTGCCGTGAATCGCTCGTCGACGGCATCCGCCGCGGCACCGACGTCATGATGGCCGGCAAGGTGGCCATGGTGTGCGGCTTCGGCGACGTCGGCAAAGGCTCGGCCGCCTCGCTGCGCAATGCCGGCTGCCGGGTGATGGTGTCGGAGGTCGATCCCATCTGCGCCCTGCAGGCGGCGATGGAGGGCTACGAGGTCACAACGATGGAGGATGCCGCGCCGCGCGCCGACATCTTCGTCACGGCGACCGGCAACAAGGACATCATCACCGTCGATCATATGCGGGCGATGAAGGACCGGGCGATCGTCTGCAACATCGGCCATTTCGACAATGAAATTCAGATCGCCGGCCTCAAGAACTTCAAGTGGCACAACGTCAAGCCGCAGGTCGACGAGATCGAGTTCCCGACCGGCCGGCGCATCATCCTCCTGTCGGAAGGACGGCTGGTGAATCTCGGCAATGCGACAGGCCACCCGTCCTTCGTGATGTCGGCGTCCTTTACCAACCAGACGCTGGCGCAGCTCGAGCTCTTCACCAAGCACGGCCAGTACGAGAAGAAGGTCTATACGCTCCCCAAGCATCTCGACGAGAAGGTGGCGCGGCTGCATCTCGCCAAGATCGGCGTGAAGCTGACCGAGCTGACGTCCGATCAGGCCGCCTATATTGGCGTGTCGCCGCAGGGCCCCTTCAAGCCCGAGCATTATCGGTACTAAGCCTTTCGTCTGAAGCTATCCCCAAAAGAGGCATCCGCGGCATCCCGCGGATGCCTTTTTTGCGTTCGTTAACCACTTCCTGACGGAGTCGCGCAAACGATACAGTGAAACTGATTCGGCTTGAGCGTGCTCTCCCGCGCGTGACGCCGGGCGGCTCTATGTGCCCGTGGCGCACTAGGGCTGCTCCGGCGGATCAGGCAGAATCACGCGGCGGGCGAATCGGACGGGGACTGTGGCGACGATGGCGCGTTTCAGAAGAGGGCAGCGCGGCATTTCATCGAAGCACGTCCTCGCTTCGGCCGCGGCCGCTGGTCTTCTTGCCGTCCCGGCCCTGTCTTCGCTGGCATCGCGCGCCTTCGCCGAAGGCGAGGGCGCATCCGCCCTTCCCTGGACGGCTGGCCCGGGCAGCCTTGGGTCCGATATCGCCGCGGCCGCTCCCTTCGCGGTGGTCGGCGGCCTCGCGCTCTTTGCGGCGGCGACGGCTTTCTTCCATCTGCGCGAGCGCCGCCGCGCGGCGCAGCGGGAAGCTGTGCTCGCCGGCGAACTTTCCGAACTCAGGCTGCGCTGCGATCGGGCGGAGGTCATCTTTGCGGCCGAGCGGCGCGTCATCGTCAGCTTCGGCCATCGCGACGCCGAGCCGGTGATCGAGGGCGACGTATCCATCGTCGGCGAGGGGGCCTCGCCCCGTCGTATTCTTGCTTTCGGCTCCTGGCTCACGGCATCGAGCGCCCAGGCGCTCGAATCGGCCCTCGATCGGCTGAAGCAGAACGGCGAAGCCTTCGCCATCGTCCTGCGCTCGGGCCTCGGCCGCTATTTCGAGGCGGAGGGCAGCGCCATCAGCGGCCATGCGGTGCTGCGCCTGCGCGAGATCACCGCCGAGCGTCTGGAACTCACCCGTATCCGCGAGACGCTGGCCACCACCCAGGGCGATCTCGAAGGCTTGCAGGCCTTGCTCGACGCCATTCCACAGCCGGTCTGGCTGCGCGACGCCGACGGCGAGATCCTCTGGGTCAATGCGGCTTACGCCCGTGCGGTGGAGGCGAGCGAGGCCAGCGAGGCGGTCGCCCGCCGGCTCGAGCTGCTCGACGAGCCGGCGCGGCTCACGTCCGAGGCACAGCGCGCCAAGGGCGAGCGCTATGCGGCGCGCGTGCCCGCCGTCGTCGCCGGCCAGCGCCGCACGCTCGATGTCGTCGAGACGCCGACGGGCGCCGGCAGCGCGGGCATCGCCACCGACGTCTCCGAGCTCGAGGCGATGCGCGCCGACCTGCAGCGCCAGATGCAGGCCCATGTCCGCACCCTCGACCAGCTCTCCACCGCCGTTGCCATCTTCGACGGCTCCGAGCGGCTGGTGTTCTACAATGCCGCCTATCGGCAGCTCTGGGACCTCGATGCGGCCTTCCTCGACAGCCGGCCGAAGGACGGCGAGATCCTGGAGCGGTTGCGGGCCGAGCGGCGCCTGCCCGAACAGGCAGATTTCCGGGTGTGGAAGAAAGAGATGCTCGCCGGCTATCAGGCGCTGGAGCCGCAGGAACATTGGTGGCACCTGCCGGACGGGCGCACGCTGCGCGTGATCGGCAATCCCGATCCCAAAGGCGGCGTCACCTATCTCTTCGACGACGTCACCGAGCGCTTCCATCTCGAATCCCGCTACAACGCGCTGATCCGGGCGCGGGGCGAGACGCTCGATTCGCTGCGCGAAGGCGTGGTCGTCTTCGGCGCGGACGGCAGGCTCACGCTGTTCAACCCGGCTTTCGCGAGCATCTGGAATCTGGAGCCCGATCTCCTCGCCGGTCGCCCGCATATGGACGAGATCGTCGGGCTGTGCGGCCACCTCTCCCAGGAGGGCGACTGGAGCGAGCTGCGCACCGCGGTCACCGGCCTGCACGACAGCCGCACTGGCCATTTCCAGCGCATCAGCCGACCCGACGGCTCGGTGGTCGACTGCGTCACGGCGCCTTTGCCGGATGGCTCGACCCTGATCACCTTCACCGATGTGACAGCGAGCGTGAATGTCGAGCGGGCGCTGACCGACCGCAACGACGCGCTCGAAAAGACGTCGCGCCTGCGCGACGATTTCGTCCACCACGTCTCCTATGAGCTGCGCTCGCCTTTGACCAACATCATCGGCTTCGCGCAGCTCCTCGGCGACGAGACGGTGGGGGCGCTGAACGACAAGCAGCGCGAATATACATCCCACATCACCAAGTCCTCGGCCGCGCTGCTCGCCATCATCAACGACATTCTCGACCTCGCCACCATCGACAACGGCACGATCGAGCTCGATCTCGGCCCGGTCAACGTCCGCGAGACCATCGCCGCCGCCGTCAGGGGCCTGGACGACCGGCTGTCGGAGCGCGATATCAAACTCGTGGTGGATGTGCCGGCGAGCGTCGGCTTCTTCGTGGCGGATGCCAAGCGCGTGCGTCAGGTGCTGTTCAATCTGCTGTCGAATGCGGTCGGCGTCTCCTCCGCCGGCCAGACGGTGACCGTCGCTGCACGCAAGCACGAGGATGCGGTCGTCTTCTCGGTGTCCGACGAAGGCCCGGGCATCCCGGCCGACATCCGCGCGCGCGTCTTCGATCGTTTCGAAAGCCATCCGACCGGGCAGCGTCATCGCGGCGTCGGCCTCGGCTTGTCGATCGTCCGTTCTTTCGTCGAGCTGCACGGAGGCCATGTCGAACTCGACTCGGCACCCGGCCGCGGCACGACGGTGTCGTGCCATTTCCCCGCCAAGGGCGGGCTGACCCGTGTCGCAGCCGAATAAGGGCCGCGAGACCAGCGTGACGGCGGTGACAGTGATCGCGTTCGAGGATTCCATAGAAGGCGCGGCGGTCCCTCCACCGCCCGACAAGCCGGCCGAAGCGCCGCCAGCCGAACCGGCCTGGGAGATCCCCATCGCCGACGAGGCGGGCACCGAGCGCCTCGCCGAAATCCTGGCCAAGGAGCTGAGGCCTGGCGACCTCGTCACGCTCTCGGGCGATCTCGGCGCCGGCAAGACGACCTTCGCCCGCGCCCTCATCCGGGTGCTTGCCCGCGATCCCGAGCTCGAAGTGCCGAGCCCGACCTTCACCCTCATGCAGCTCTATGAGACGCCGCGCGGTGCCGTCGTCCATGCCGACCTCTACCGCGTGTCGGATGCCGCGGAACTGGAGGATCTCGGCTGGGACGAGGCGAGCGAGGAGGCGATCGTGCTGGTCGAATGGCCGGAACGGGCCTCCGGCGTGCTCTCCGCCGATCGCCTCGATATCGCGCTGATGCTCATGCCCGGCGGCGATCCCGGGGCGCGCACGGCGCGGCTCACGGCCACGGGCGCCTTGCTGCCCCGTCTCAACCGCCTCAAGGCGCTCGAGCGGCTTCTGCGCGACACCGGCTGGGCCGGTGCCGAGCGCCAGCACATTCAAGGCGACGCTTCGGTTCGCCTCTACGAGCGACTGCAGCGCGCCGATGGCAAGACCGCCATTCTGATGATCGCGCCGCCACGGCTTGCAGGGCCGGCCGTGCGCGACGGCAGGCCTTATCACGAGCTCGCCAAGCTCGCCGAGCGGGTGGATGCCTTCGTGGCGGTGGCGCGGGGATTGCGCGAACGCGGCTTCAGTGCTCCGGAAATCTACGGCGCCGAGCTCGACCAGGGCCTCGTGCTCGCCGAGGACCTCGGCCCCCAGCCGGTGGTGGACGAAAACGGACCGATCGGCGAGCGCTATGCGGAAGCGGTCGCTGCGCTCGCCGCCCTCCATGGCATGGAGCTGCCCAGCGTTTTGCGGGTCAATGACAAGCGCGAGCATGTCCTGCCCCTCTATGACCTCGAAGCGCTCATGATCGAGGCCGAGCTCCTGCTCGACTGGTATGCGCCACATCGCGCCGGCGGCTCTCTTGGGCCGGCGGCCCGCACCGAATTCGCCGGCATCTGGGCGGGGCTGCTCTCCGATGTGGTCGCCGGTCCGCGAACCTGGACCTTGCGCGACATGCATTCGCCCAATCTGTTCTGGCTGCCGGAGCGTCAGGGGATAGCCCGCGTCGGGCTCATCGATCTGCAGGACACGGTGCTCGGCCATCCCGCCTATGATGTCGCCGCGCTCCTGCAGGACGCCCGCGTCACGGTGCCGCCGGCGCTCGAGCTCGAACTCCTCGCCCATTACGCCAAGCTCCGCCGAGCCCGCGACCCGAGCTTCGACACGGGTGAATTCGCCCGCGCCTATGCCGTCCTCGGCGCGCAACGCACCACCAAGCTCTTCGGCACCTTCACCCGTCTCGACAAGCGCGACGGCAAGCCGCAATATCTGGCGCATCTGCCGCGGCTTCAGGATTATCTCAACCGCAACCTCGCACATCCGGTGTTGTCGGCGCTGAAGCTCTGGTATGAGGCTCGTCTGCCGGGTCTCATCACCCGCCCCGCAGCGTGACCTCTCGCCGACTTCAATCGGACCCATCGACTTCGTCGGATCGCCTCTCGCATGATCGTCTCACCATGACCGACGGCTCGTCGACATCCCTGAGAGCATCGTCCGTTCCCAGAAGTGCCATGGTGCTGGCCGCCGGCCTTGGCAAGCGCATGCGGCCGATCACGGCGACGACGCCGAAGCCGCTTGTGCGCATCGCCGGCCGTTCCCTGCTCGACCATGCGCTCGATCGCCTGGCCGATGCCGGCGTCGAGCGGGCTGTGGTGAATGTCCATTATCTCGCTGATCTGGTGGAGCAGCATCTCAGGCGCCGCACCCGGCCCGAGATCGTCATTTCCGACGAGCGCGAAAAGCTTCTGGAGACCGGCGGCGGCATCAAGAAGGCGCTGCCCAAGCTCGGGCCCGACCCCTTCTTCGTCGTCAATACCGATTCGCTCTGGCTCGAGGGCCCTCGCGGCAATCTCCGCCGCATGGCGGAGATCTGGGACAGCGAGCGCATGGACCTGCTGCTGCTGCTCGCCTCCGGCGCCACCTCGGTCGGTGCCGAGGGCTTCGGCGATTTCACCATGGATCCGGCGGGACGGCTGCGCCGCCGCCAGGAGCGCGAGGTAGCGCCTTTCATCTATGCGGGCGTCGCGATCGTCAGGCCTCAGCTCTTCGCAGACACGCCCGGCGGTTCCTTCTCGCTCAATCTCTTGTTCGACCGGGCGATCGAGGCCGGGCGGCTGTTCGGCATGCGCCTCGACGGCCTGTGGCTGCATGTCGGCACCCCGGCCGCGGTGAAGGTGGCGGAAGAACGCTTCGCCGCCAGCGCGAGGGAGCGGTGAGCCGGACGGATACGCGCGTCTTCACCATCGCGCCCGGGGCGCCCTTTCTGCCGGCGCTCGTGGAAGCGCTCGCGAGCGGCGCCATCCTGCCCGACCTCTCGCTCGACGCTCCGCCGACCGGCGATCCGCTGGCGCTCGCGAGCGCCACGATCTTCCTGCCGACCCGCCGCGCCGCGCGGGCGCTCGCCGCCATGCTCGCCGCGCGTTGCGACGGCCGCCCGGTGCTCCTGCCGCGCATAGTGCCGCTCGGCGATGTCGACGATGCCGAGATCGCGCTCGCGGCCGATCTCGGCGGGCTCAGTGGTGAGCTCATTCCCGGATTGCCGCCGGCGATCGGCGAGACCGAGCGGCGCCTCATTCTCACGCGCCTCGTGCTCGCCTGGGCGAAGGCGGTCGATCGCGCCATGCTCCGTCTCGACGCGCACGAGCCGCTGCTCGTGCCCGCCTCGCCCGCCGATGCGCTCGGCCTTGCCGGCGATCTCGCCCGCCTCATGGACGGCCTCGCCACCGAGAGTATCTCCTGGGAAAGCCTGCACGGCCTCGTCGACGACCGGTATTCGCGCTACTACGGCATCACGCTCGACTTCCTGAAGATCGCCGCCGAGGCGTGGCCGCAGATTCTGGCGGCGCGCGGCGCGAGCGATCCCGTGCGACGCCGCAACGCCATCCTTCTCGCCGAGGCCGAGCGACTTGCGCGCGAGCGCCCTACCGCGCCGATGATCGTCGCGGGCTCCACCGGCTCCGTGCCGGCGACCGCCCATCTCATCGCCGCCATCGCCCGCCTGCCGAATGGCGCGGTGATCCTGCCGGGGCTCGATCAGGCGCTCGACGAGCCGACGTGGAAAGCCCTTGCCGAGACCCGCCACGGCCATCCGCAGGCCGCCCTGCAGAACCTTCTCGCCACCATCGGCATCGACCGCGAAGCGGTCGCGCCGCTCGGCACCCCCGCGGTCGAGACCCGGGCGCGCATGGCCTTTCTGAGCGAGGCGCTGCGGCCTGCCGAGACGACCCATCTCTGGGCGGATCGCCACCGTCCCGACCTCCACTTTGCCGAAACCGTCGAGGAGGCGCTCGCAGGGCTTGCTGTCGTCGAGGCGCCGGATGAACGCGGCGAAGCGCTCGCCGCGGCGCTCGCCATGCGCGAGGCTCTGGAAGAGCCCGGCGCGACGGTCGCCCTCGTCACGCCGGACCGCATGCTCGCCGAGCGCACGATCGCAGAGCTTGCCCGCTGGGACATCGCGGTCGAGGATTCGGCCGGTCTGCCGCTCGCCCGTACCCGCGCCGGGGCGCTCGCCCGGCTCGTTGCCGAAGCGGCGGTTGCCGACTTCGCCGCGCCCGAGCTGGTCGCGCTGCTGAGCCACCCCGATGCCACCTTCGGGCTGCCCTTCGCGACGGCCCGCCAGGCCGCGGCCGATCTCGAAATCGGACTGCTGCGCGGTCCCGCGCCGCCGCCGGGCCTCGCCGGCCTCAAGGCCATTCTGCCGGAGCGCCGGAGCGAGGCGGCGAGCCGCTTCAGCCCGCGGCCGCTCCGCCGGCTCGGCGAGGCCGCCTGGGCACGCATCGCCGCTCTGCTCGACCGGCTGGAAGAAGCCTTCGCCGATTTCAACACGGCGGTCGTGGGCGGCTCTGCCGATCTCGTCACGCTCGCCGGCCGCCATGGCGCGGCGCTGGCGAAGGTGACAGCCCGCGCTGCCGAGGAGGATGTCACGCCGCCGCGCGGCGAGGGCTGGGGCGATCTCGCCAGCCTCTTCGACGATCTCGCCGTCGCCGAGGCTGGCGGGCTCGAAGGCCGATTCGCCGATTATCCCGGTTTCTTCGCCGGCCTCCTCGCCGAGCGCGTGCTGCGCCGGGGCGAGGCCGCGCATCGCCGTGCCAAGGTTTTCGGCCTGCTCGAAGCGCGCCTGCTTTCCGCCGACCGCATCGTGCTCGGCGGCCTCGACGAGGGCATCTGGCCGCCGGCGACCCGCACCGACGCCTTCCTCAACCGCCCGATGCGCACGGCGCTCGGGATGAGCCCGCCGGAGCGGCGCATCGGCCAGACGGCGCATGATTTCGTCGAGGCGCTCGGCACGCGCGATGCGGTGATCACGCGGGCCTTGAAGCGGGAGGGCGCGCCGACCGTCTCCTCGCGCTTCCTGCAGCGCATGAAGGCGCTCGCCGGCGCCGAGGCTTGGGAGGCGGCCGTCAGGCGGGGCGCCCGCTTCCTCGGCTGGTCGGAGGCCCTGGAGCGGCCCGTGCCGGCGCCGGCGTTGCGTCGTCCCGCGCCGAAGCCGCCGCTCCACCTGCTGCCACGCTCGCTCAGCGTCACGGAAGTCGAGACGCTGCTGCGCGATCCCTATGCCGTCTATGCCCGCCATGTGCTGAAGCTCGATGCCTTGGACGCGCTCGCCGTGCCGCCGGGCGCCGCCGACCGCGGCACCCTGGTGCACGAGGCGATCGGCCGCTTCGCCGCCGCGCACCCCGAAGCCTTGCCGCCCGATGCCGCGGCGAAGCTCGAAGCCATCGGCCGCGAGGTCTTCGCGCCGCTCAGCGCCTATCCGGATGTCGCCGCGCTCTGGTGGCCGCGCTTTCTCAGGCTTGCCGCTGCCTATCTCGAATGGGAGGCGGGACGCCGCCCGCATATCGCGCGCCTTCATGTCGAGGTCTCCGGGGCGCTTGACCTCACCCTCGCCGACGGCAGCAGCTTCGCCCTGCGCGGCCGCGCCGATCGCATCGAGGAGCGGCCGGACGGCGCCGTCATCATCGATTTCAAGACGGGTCAGCCGCCGAGCCCGAAGCAGGTTTTCGCCGGCTTTTCGCCGCAGCTCACGCTGGAGGCCGCCATGCTCGGCGCAGGCGCTTTCAAGGGCCAGCCGGAGCTGCCGGCCGACCGGGTCGAGCTGCTTTACATGCATGCGAGCGGCGGCACGCGGCCGCTCGTGCCGCGCGAGGTACGGCCGCCCAAGGACGAGTCCCGCAGCGTCGCCGACCTCATCGCCGAACATCCGGCGCGGCTCGTGACCCTCCTTTCGCGCTATCTTGCCGGCGAGATCGGCTTCGCCTCGCGGCCTTTCGCCGAATATGCCAGGCGCGAGGGCGTCTATGACCATCTGGCGCGCGTGCGTGAATGGTCGGTCGCCGGCGACGAGGGAGAGGGCGAATGAGCGAGCTCGTCCGCGTTCCCCTGAAGACGCTCGACGATCAGCGCCGTGCGGCCAATCCCCGTGCTTCGGCCTGGGTCTCGGCCAATGCCGGGTCGGGCAAGACGACGGTGCTCGCCAATCGCGTGCTGCGCCTCTTGCTCGCCGGCTCCGATCCCGGCCGCATCCTTTGCCTCACCTTCACCAAGGCGGCGGCTGCCAATATGGCGAACCGCGTCTTCGACGAGCTCGGCCGTTGGGTGTCGCTCGACAGCCGCGCGCTGACCGAAGCGCTCGAGCGCCTGAGCGGCGAGAGGCCGTCTGCCGCCGAGCTCGACGCGGCGCGGCGGCTCTTCGCCCGCGCCATCGAGACGCCGGGCGGGCTGAAGATCGAGACTATCCACGCCTTCTGCGAACGGGTGCTGCATCTCTTCCCCTTCGAGGCGAATGTTCCAGCGCGCTTCGAGGTGCTGGACGACAACGACGCAGCCGACCTCCTGGCGCGCGCCCGCGCCGCCGTGATGACGGAGGCCGTCTCCGGCACGGCGCCGGCGCTCGCCGCGGCGCTCGCCCGCCTCACCGAGGAGGCAGCCGACCTCACCATCGACCGGGCG
Organism: Chelatococcus sp. GCM10030263; assembly: GCF_042666455.1. NCBI lineage: Bacteria > Pseudomonadati > Pseudomonadota > Alphaproteobacteria > Hyphomicrobiales > Chelatococcaceae > Chelatococcus > Chelatococcus sp. GCM10030263. The sequence goes on from NZ_JBHTDB010000002.1 coordinate 411,229, forward strand.
CTCTCGGAGGCCTTGCGCGCGAAAGATTTTCTGCGGGCTACGCGCGCGACCGAGAGCCTCGAGGCGCGGCTTGCCGCGGCGCTCGGGCTGCGCCCCGGTGAAAGTCGTGCCACCATCGAGCGCGAGATGCTCGAAGGCGGCATCCCGTCGGTCGAATGGGCGGGGATGAGGGCGGCGCTCGCCGCCGGTTCGAAGCTCGACCAGGACCTCGCTGCCTGTTTCAACAATGCTCTTTCCGCCGAGAACCCGTCGTCGCGCCTCGCCTGCTATCAGCGGATCTTCTTCACGCAGGACGGTAAGCCGCGTGCCGACCGGGGGCTCGGCACCAAGTCTGTCGACCCGGATCTCGCCGCGCGCCTGCGCGCCGAGCGCGACCGCCTCGTCGGCCTGTTGGAACGGCACAAGACGGCGCTCGCCGTCGAGCGTACGGTGGCGCTGGTGAGGCTCGCCTCCGCCGTCTTCGCGCGCGTCGAGGCGCTGAAGACCGCCCGCGGCGCGCTCGATTTCGACGATCTCATCGCCGCCACCGTCGCGCTTTTTGCCCGCCACGAGGCGGCCTGGGTGCTCTATAAGCTCGACGCCGGCATCGACCATATCCTCGTCGACGAGGCGCAGGACACGAGCCCGGCGCAGTGGCGGATCCTGAAGGCACTCGCCGAGGAATTCACGGCGGGCGAAGGCGCATCGCTCACGCGCCGCACGCTCTTTGCGGTCGGTGACCCCAAGCAGTCCATCTACGGCTTCCAGGGCGCGGCGCCGCGCGAATTCGACGGCAGCGGCCGCTATTTCCGCCAGCGGACCGAAGCGGCCGGCCTCACCTTCGAGGGCGTGGAGCTCACGGTCTCCTTTCGCTCGGCGCCGGAGATTCTGGCCGCCGTCGATGCCGTCTTTGCGGATCCCAAGCATTTCAAGGGCCTCTCCTTCGAGACGGGCGCCACCGGCACGGTTCACGAGAGCGCCCGGCCCGATACCGTCGGCCTTGTGGAGATCTGGGAACCGGAGCGCCCCGCCGATATGCCGGATGCCGAGGCCTGGGTGCTGCCGGTCGACACGCTGGAGGAGGGCTCGCCCGCCGTGCGGCTTGCCCGGCGCATTGCGCGTGCCGTCGCCGCATGGACGCGCGGCGAGGACGGTGGCCCCTATGCTCCCGGCGACATCCTCATTCTCGTGCGCAAGCGCGGCGGCTTCTATGAGGCGCTGATCCGGGCGCTCAAGGAAACCGGCGTGCCGGTCGCCGGTGCCGACCGCCTCAAGGTCACCGAACATATCGCCGTGCGCGATCTCGTCGCCGCCGGCCGCGCAGCGCTCCTGCCGGCCGATGATCTCAATCTGGCGGCGCTCCTCAAATCGCCGCTCGTCGGCCTCGACGACGACGATCTCATCCGCATCGCCGCCGAGCGGCCGGAAGGCCGGTCGCTTTATGGCGCGCTCGCTGCCGCGGCGGAGGCGGGCGACGCGCGCGCCGCCCATGCGGTTGCGCTCATTGCCGACTGGACGCAGCGCGCGCGGCGCGGACCCTTCGCCTTCTACGCCCATCTCGTCGGGCCGGGAGGCGGACGGCGCAGGCTGGTCGCGCGCCTCGGGGCCGAGGCGGGCGACGCAATCGACGAATTCGTGGCGGCGGCCCTGGCGCACGAGCGCCGACAGGCGCCCTCGCTCGCGGGCTTTCTTCTCGCTTTCGGCGAGGCACAGCGCGAAGTGAAACGCGATCTCGACACCGCCCATGACGAGGTCCGCGTCATGACCGTGCACGGCGCCAAGGGCTTGGAGGCGCGGCTCGTGGTGCTCGCCGACGGCTGCGACGTGCCCAACGGCCGCAACGATCCGAAATTATTCGCTATCCCCGCGGCACCGTCGGTAACTGTTGTTGCGTTCCCTCTTCCCGGCGAGGAGAGCGTCGGGATGAGGGCGGCGGATCTTTCCAATATCGGGACAGATCCCCCTCACCCGCCCGTTTCGCGGCCGACTTCTCCCCCAGGGGGAGAGGTCAAGGCAGGCACGCTGCTGCCCGTCTGGTCACCGAAAGGCGATCTCGACCCGCCCGCCGTGGCAAATGTGCGCGCTGCATTTCGCGAGGAGGCGCTGGAGGAGCACAACCGGCTGCTCTATGTGGCGATGACGCGCGCCAAGGAGCGCCTCGTCGTCGCCGCCCAGACCAATATCGGCCGGGACGCCAAGACCGGCGACTTCAAGCCGCTGCCGGAGATGTGCTGGCCCGCCATGGTACGCCGCAGCCTGGAAGCGGGGCGTTTCGGCCTCGTCGAAGAGAAGGTGCCGCACGGCTCGGGCACGGTCTGGCGCTGGCGCGATCCGTCGCGGGCACCGGCCGCGCCGCGCCCCGCGGCCGAGTCACCTTCTACGACCACACCGCTGCCGGCCTGGATCGATCGGCCGCTGCCGGCCGAACCGGAGGTCCGCCCGCCGCTCAGGCCATCGAGCGCGCTCGCCGCCGCCGACCAGCTGCCGGCCGAGGAGGACGCGGACAGGGTTCAGCAGCCGCGCCTCAGCGAAGAAGCCCGGCGGCAGGCGAGGCTCGGCGGTGAATTCCTCCACCGTCTTCTCCAGCATCTGCCGGAGCGGCTGGCGTCAGCCGAGGGCGGCATCGAGGAGATCAGCGCCATTCTCGCTGCACGCGCCGCCGGGCTCGACTCAGGACGCCGCGCGGCCATCGTCGCCGAGGCGCTTGCCGTGCTGCAACGGCCCGATCTCGCGCCGCTCTTTGGGCTAGGCAGCCTCGCCGAAGTGCCGATCGCCGGCCGCCTCATCATCGGTGGGGAAGAACTTCCGGTTTCGGGTCAGATCGACCGGCTCGCCGTCACGGACGAGGCGGTCCATGTCGCCGATTTCAAGACCACGCAGTGGCCCCCTACCGCTGTTGAGACGATCCCCCGGGACCATCTCGCGCAGCTCGCCGTCTATGCGGCATTGCTCCGGGCCCTCTACCCCGATCGTCCCCTTAAGGCGTTTTTGGTCTATACACGCGGGCCCCAGGTCTTCGCTGTGCCGGCGGCGGTGCTCGATGCCGCGCTTGCCGCAATCGGGCGCGTGTGATGTCGCACCCCGTGTCGCTTGACCCCATCGGCCGAGCTTCCTACCTTCCATTCCGACAGGCGGTCAGATTTGTGGCCGCGCAGAAAGGACTTCCATCATGGCGACCGCAAAGGTGACAGACGCGAGTTTCGAGACCGATGTGTTGAAGGCCGGCGAACCCGTGGTCGTGGATTTTTGGGCGGAATGGTGCGGCCCCTGCCGCATGATCGGCCCGGCGCTCGAAGAGATCGCCACCGAGATGGCCGGCAAGGTCAAGGTTGTGAAGGTCAATGTCGACGAGAACCCGGCGACCGCAGCCCAGTTCGGCATTCGCTCCATCCCGACGCTGCTCCTCTTCAAGGATGGCAAGCTCGCCGGCCAGAAGGTAGGCGCCGCGCCGAAGAGCGACCTGTCGCGCTGGATTTCGACCTCGGTCTGATTCGCTCAGCCCGTTCGGGCCATGAGACAAGCCCGGCTTCGAGAGATCGGAGCCGGGTTTTTTGTGTCTTCAGAACTCAGGCGGCCTCGTCCTGCCGGGTGATCGGCTCACTCACCCCACCCAGCTGGCGGATCGCCCGTGGGCTCTCCCCTCAAGAGAGGGTGCAGTGGCTAAAGTCAGCGGCAAGCCCGTTGGCGCTAGGTCGGCGGCGTGCCGTTGGCCGACAGGACCTCGCCGGCGAAATAGAGCGAGCCGGTGATGAGAATGCGCGGCGGCCGCTCCCAGAAGAAGCCCTTCAGCGAGCTCAGCGCCGTCTCGACGCTGGCGTGGGTGGAGGTGACCAGGCCGAGCTCCTGGCCGATCGAGGCGATCTCCTCTGCCGGGCGGGCGGCGAGCTGCTTCGTGATGGACACGGCGAGCAGTTCGCGCGCAAGCCCGGCAAAGGGGGCAAGGAAGCCGGACGTGTCCTTGCTGCCGAGCATGCCGACGATGAGCACGAGCGGCGCCGGGTTCGCCTCCTCCAGGTCCGCCATGGCTGCGGCGAGCGCCCGCCCGCCATCCGGATTGTGACCCCCGTCGAGCCAGATCTCGGAGCCCTCCGGCGCCTGCTCGACGAGATGGCCGCGGGTCAGCCGCTGCATGCGCCCCGGCCACTCCGTCCTGGCGAGGCCCGCATCATAGGCGGCAATCGGCAGGCGGTCGAAGCCGCCGGTGCGGAGCGCGGCGATCGCGGTCCCTGCATTGACATGCTGATGGCGGCCGGGAAGCCGCGGCAAGGGCAGATCGAGCAGCCCCCGCTGGTCCTGGTAGACGAGGCGGCCGTTCTCTTCATGGATCGTGAAATCCTGCCCGCCGATGACCAGTGGCGCGCCGATGCGCTCTGCATGGGCCTCCAGAACGGCGGCAGCTTCCGGCTCCTGCGGGGCGAGCACAGCGGGCGTGCCGTGCTTGAAGATGCCGGCCTTGGCCGCTGCGACCTGGGTGATGCGGTCGCCGAGATATTCGGGATGATCGAGCGAGACGGGCGTGACGACGGTCACCAGCGGTTCGTCGACCACATTGGTGGCATCGCCCTCGCCGCCGAGCCCGACTTCGAGGAGGAGAACGTCGGCCGGCGTCTCCGAGAAGAGAAGGAAGGCCGCCGCGGTCGTGATCTCGAAAAAGGTGATGGGCGCGCCGGCATTGGCCGCCTCACAGCGGCGGAAGGCCTCCAGCAGGCGCTGCTCGTCGACGAAGCGCCCGCCGCCCGGTCGCCCGAGCCGGATCCGCTCGTGGAAACGCACCAGATGCGGCGAGGTGTAGACATGCACGACCAGGCCCGCCGCCTCGAGAATGGCGCGCATGAAGGCGATGGTCGAGCCCTTGCCGTTGGTGCCGGCCACATGAATGACCGGCGGCAGGCGCTGCTCCGGATGGCCGAGCGCCGCCAGAAGGCGCTGAATCCGCCCGAGCGACAGGTCGATGACTTTGGGATGCAGCGCGAGAAAGCGCGCGAGCGCAGCGTCGGACGAGTCCATATCCCCTCCGCAGGAGAGCGCGGGTCGCCGACTACTCGGCCGCGGCTTCGAGGACCGGCGGGTCGTCGTTGGCAGCCTCGACGGGCTCCTTCGCCGCCGAAGGCGCCGGCGCCCGCATGAGCAGCCGGCAGAGCCGGGCGATGGTCGGCCTGAGCTCGTGCCGATGCACCACCATGTCGACCATGCCGTGCTCCCTGAGATATTCAGAGCGCTGGAAGCCGGCCGGCAGTTTCTCGCGAATGGTCTGCTCTATGACGCGCGGCCCGGCGAAGCCGATGAGCGCTCCCGGTTCGGCGATATGCACATCTCCGAGCATGGCATAGGAGGCGGTGACGCCGCCCGTGGTGGGATTGGTGAGCACGACGATATAGGGCAGCCGCGCCTCGCGCAGGCGCTGCACGCCGACCGTGGTGCGCGGCATCTGCATCAGCGAGAGAATGCCCTCCTGCATGCGCGCGCCGCCGGAGGAGACGAAGAGCACGAAGGGCGTGCCACGCTCCCGTGCCGTCTCCAGCCCGGTGACGATGGCCTCGCCAGCCGCCATGCCGAGCGAGCCGCCCATGAAGTCGAAATCCTGGACGGCGACGGTCGTCTCCAGGCCTTCGATCGCGCCGACCCCGACCATGACGGCATCCTGCATGCCGGTTTTGGTGCGGGCATCGCGCAGGCGGTCGACATAGCGCTTCTCGTCGCGAAATTTCAGCGGATCGAGCGGAACGTCGGGCGTTGGGATCGTCTCCCATGCGCCATCGTCGAAGGTCGCCTTCAGGCGGTTCGCCGCCGTCATCCTGAGGTGATAATTCGAGCCCGGAATGACGAAGAGATTGGCCTCGACATCCTTATGGAACACCATCTGCCCGGTGTCCGGGCATTTGATCCACAGGTTCTCGGGTACCTCGCGCTTGAAAAGCGTCTTGATCTTCGGCCGAACGACGTCGGAGATCCAGTTCATCGTAGTCCTATCCTTGCCGAGAGGCAGATGCCGGCCCACAGGAGATCGGCATCACGCGTTCACGCGCCCGCTCTCCCGCACACCATCCGCGAGCTCTTCGACGAGCTTGATGACGGCCGCGACCGTCTCGCCGGTTGCCCGGCTTTCAACATCGAGGGAGCTGCGCACCGCCTCGACGATTGCCGAGCCGACCACCACTCCGTCCGCGACCTTGGCCACCGCCGCAGCATGGGCTCGGGTCTTGACGCCGAAGCCCACCACTACCGGAAGGTGGGTATGGGCCTTGATCCGGTCAACCGCCGCCTCGACTTCGCTGAAGTCCGGGGTGGCGGAGCCGGTGATGCCGTTGATGGAGACGTAATAGACGAAACCGCTCGTATGCGCGAGCACTGCCGGCAGGCGTGCGGCATCGGTGGTCGGCGTCGCGAGGCGGATGAAGGACAGCCCGGCCGCAAGTGCCGGCAGGCAGAGTTCCTCGTCCTCTTCCGGCGGAAGGTCGACGACGATGAGGCCGTCCACACCGGCGGCGCGCGCATCGGCGAGAAAGCGCGGCACCCCATAGATGAAGATCGGGTTGTAATATCCCATCAGGATGATGGGCGTGTCCGCGTCCCGCTCGCGAAAGGCGGCGACCATGCGCAGCGTCTTGGCGAGCGTCTGCCCGGCCTTCAGCGCCCGCTGCGATGAGAGCTGGATGGCGGGGCCATCAGCCATCGGATCGGTGAAAGGCATGCCGATCTCGATCACGTCGGCGCCGGCTTCCGGCAGCGCCTCGAGAATGGCGAGCGAGGTCTCGGGATCGGGGTCTCCGGCCGTCACGAAGGTGACGAGCGCGGCGCGGCCCTCCTGGTTGACCGCCGCGAATTTGGCGTCGATGCGGCTCATGACATGTGGCTCCCGAGGGCGTCCGCGACCGTGAAGATATCCTTGTCGCCGCGACCCGAGAGATTGACCACCATGAGGTGATCCTGCGGCCGGTCGGCAGCGATCTCCACCGCCTTGGCGACGGCATGGGCCGATTCGAGCGCCGGAATGATGCCCTCGCATTTCGAGAGAAGCTGGAAGGCGTCGAGGGCTTCCCGGTCGGTCGCGCCGATATAAGTGACGCGGCCGGTATCATGCAGCCAGGAATGTTCCGGCCCGATGCCGGGATAATCGAGCCCGGCGGAGATCGAATGCGCCTCGGTGATCTGGCCGTCGTCGTCCATCAGGAGATAGGTGCGGTTGCCGTGCAGCACCCCCGGTCGTCCGCCGTTGATGGACGCTGCATGGGCATCGCTGGAGAGCCCATGGCCCGCCGCCTCGACGCCGAAGATTTCGATTCCGCGGTCGTCGAGGAAGGGGTGGAAGAGGCCGATGGCATTGGAGCCGCCGCCGACGCAGGCAACGAGCGAGTCGGGCAGCCGGCCCTCCGCCGCCAGTATCTGCTCGCGCACTTCCCCACCGATGATCGCCTGGAAATCCCGTACCATCCCCGGATAGGGATGAGGGCCGGCGACCGTGCCGATGCAGTAGAAGGTATCGGTGACATTCGTCACCCAGTCGCGCAGGGCGTCGTTCATGGCGTCCTTGAGCGTGCGCGAGCCGGACTGGACGGGCACGACCGTTGCGCCGAGCATCTCCATGCGGAAGACATTCGGCTTTTGCCGCTCCACGTCGACAGCGCCCATATAGACCACGCATGTGAGGCCGAAACGGGCGCAGAGGGTGGCGGTTGCCACGCCGTGCTGGCCGGCGCCGGTCTCGGCGATGATGCGCGTCTTGCCCATGCGGCGCGCGAGCAGGATCTGTCCGAGCACGTTGTTGACCTTGTGGGAGCCGGTGTGGTTCAGCTCTTCGCGCTTGAGGTAGATCTTCGCCCCGCCGGAGCGGCCATTGGCCGCAGCAAGGGCCCGCGCATGCTCGGTCAGGCGCTCGGCGAAGTAGAGTGGGCTCGGCCGGCCGACATAGTGGGTCTGATAGCCCGCCATCTCCTGCGCGAAGGCAGGGTCGGCCTTGGCCGCCACATAGGCCTTCTCCAGTTCGAGCAGGTTCGGCATCAGCGTTTCCGCGACGAAGCGCCCGCCGAACTGGCCGAAATGTCCGTGCTCGTCGGGGCCCGTCCGATAGGAATTCGGCTCGTTCGTCACGCCACCATGCCTCTTGCTGCGCGCCCGCCGCCGATCGTCGTGACCGGCATCATAAGCGCGACCGTTGTTTCAAAATCGTTTAGAGCGGGATTCCGGCGGAAACCCGAGCCTCGCTCGTGCCTGCCCCGTTCTGCCCGCCGGCGGCACGTGCTGCCGCGACGAAAGCTCTGATCCGCGCCGGGTCCTTCTCGCCCGGTGCGCCTTCGACGCCGGACGAGACATCGACGCCCCAGGGATGGAGAAGGCGGATAGCCTCGGCCACCGTCTCCGGGCCGAGCCCTCCTGACACCATGAAGGAGCGTCCAAGGTCAAGCCCGACAACGAGCCTGTGGTCAAAGGGCAGGCCGTTGCCGCCGGGCAGGACCGCTCCGCGCGGCGGCTTGGCATCGAGCAGGATATGGTCGGCGACGGCCGCATAGTTCCGGGCACGGGCGAGGTCCCCGGCTTCGGCAACCGCCACAGCCTTCATGACGGGCCGCCCGAAGCGGCGCTGGATCTCGGCCACGCGCTCCGGCGTCTCGCTGCCGTGGAGCTGCAAGATATCGGGCGAGATCGCGTCGACGATGGCTGCGAGTGCGGCATCGTCGAGGTCGACCGTCAGCGCGACGACTCCCGCGCGACCATGCGCCTGGGCGGCCAAGCCTCTGGCCGTCTCCAGGCTCACGAAGCGTGGGCTTTTCGGAAAGAACACGAGCCCGATAAGGTCCGCGCCGGCGTCAAGCGCCGCGGCCATCGTATCGGCTGTGCTCAATCCGCAGATTTTGACGGTCGTCACGGTCTCTTCCCAATCGGTCCCGCGCCTACACAGGATGCCAAGCCTATAGAGGATGCCAAGCCTACATATGGCATTCGCGCGTCCGCGCTTCAAATCGGCAGGCTTGAGTGCGACGGGGAGAAGCCATCGGCCGCTCACGGCAGCCGGATGTCAGGGGCGTATGGCCGAGGGCAGCGCGGGCGTCTGCGTCTGCGGCTGAGGCCGGCGCATCTCGGAACGCAGCCGCTCGAGATCGCGGCGGTTCTGTCGTGCAGCGCGCCGGTGCCTGCCCTGGGTGGTCCAGACCGCGATGCCGCCGATCAGAACCCCGATCATCACCGCGGCAAAGAACACCACGAAGAGGGGAAGCTCCAGGCCGAGCGCTGGCGGGCCCGCTGAAAAGGGGTCGAAGGATACCGTCACCGGGCCGCGATTGGCCACGGAGATGAGCACAACGATGAGGGCGACCGGCAACAGGACCAGTGCCTTGAGAAACCGCCTCACGGTCTTCCCACTTCCATTGGCTGACGCAACCACGGGTACCGGCGTTTCAGGCCTGGGCCCGCACCGGGCCACGGCTCCGGCTCGCCGGCGTATTGCCATTGAGGCGTTGCCGCATTTCCTTGCCGGTCTTGAACACCGGAATCATCTTTTCGGCCACCGACACCGTTTCGCCGGTGCGCGGGTTGCGCCCAGTCCGGGCGTCTCGCCGCTTCACCGAAAATGCGCCAAAGCCTCGCAATTCCACCCGGTCGCCGCGCGCCAAGGCACGCGTAATCTCGTCCAGGATGGCGTTGACGATATTTTCGACATCCCGCTGATAGAGATGCGGGTTTTGTTCTGCGATGCGCAGCACCAATTCGGATTTGATCATGGCCCCCGCTTAGTCCTTGAAAAATCACTATTTTTCCAGGGCAGGGTGCCAGAGGGCGAGAAGTCCGTCAAGGCGTTGTGCGGCTAATTGATTGTCGAGACGGTCAAAAATTGCCGCCACATCATGCCAGCCCAGGAATGTCGCACCCGTCCCCAATGCGCTCCACAGGCCCCATTCGCTGTCGCTCGAACGCCTCTTCCATTCGCGAACAGGCAGATCGGGGGTGATCTTCTTTTCCCGCTCGAGCCAGGCGATAGCCTCGCGCTCGCCGCCGATCTCGTCGACGAGCTTGAGGCCGAGCGCCTGATGGCCGGTAAAGACGCGTCCGTCGGCGACCGTATTGAGTTCGGCATCGGTATAGGAGCGGCGCTCGCGCACCAGGCGCTTGAACCAGGCGAAACTGTCGCTGACGAGCGAAGCGATCGCCGCCCGCGCCTCTGGCGAGGTCGGCTCGAAGCCGCTCGGAGCGGCCTTGAGCGGGCTCGACTTGATCGATTCGACCGAGATGCCGACGTGGTCGAGCAGGCTTGTGAAATTCGGATATTGAAACAGCACGCCGATCGAGCCGACGAGCGAAGTCTCGCGCGAGACGATGTGATCGGTGCCGATGGCCGCGATATAGCCGCCCGAAGCGGCCAGCGTATCGACCACCGTGACCGTCGGCTTCTTGGCCGAGAGGCGGCGCAGCGCATCGTAGAGCGCTTCGCTGCCGGCCGTCGTACCGCCGGGGCTCGACAGCTCGACGATCACCGCCGCGACGGAATTGCTCTCGCGCACGCGCTTGATGAGATCGAGCGTGCGGTCATCGCCGCTGATGAAACCCGAGATCTCGATCCTGGCGATCTGCTTTTCGCCCACGGAGACCCTGTCGCGCATGGCCCAGGCGCCACCCAGGATCACGGCGATGACGACGAGGAAGGCGAAGGCGCGCCACCAGGACAGCCGGCGACGCAGGCGCCTGCGGTCCGCGAGAAGATCGGCATCGAAGGACATCGGCGGCACTCCCGGACAAAGCCTGCGGTCCGCTGCTGCGGACAAGCGCTAACGTCTGTCCGGCAGATGTAGTCCGAGCACCCGGTCGGGGCAAGGCGTCAGGCCGCCGCTGCCGCCCGGTCGCGCGCAATGAGGGCAAGCCCGCTCGCCACCGAGCGGAAGGCATCGCCCACATGAATGCGCTGCGGCCCGAAGCGGCGGTCGAACAGCGCCCGCACGCCCGGAACGTGCGAGGTGCCTCCGGTCATGAAGACGGCCTCGATGTCGCCCGCCGGCAGGCCCGCCTTGGCCAGCGCCTCGTCGAGCGCCCCTTCGATAGCGGCGACATCGGCCGCGATCCAGCGCTCGAATTCCGCGCGCGTGATCCTCGCCTCGATCGAGACGTCCACCTGCCGGAAGCGAAGCACAGTCTCGTCGGACGACGAGAGCGCGATCTTCGCCGCCGATACAGCGCGGTAGAGCTCGTAACCCAAGTCGTATTCGATGACGGTGAGCAGATCTTCGAGGCGCTTCGGCTCGTCCGCGTCGCGGATCAGAGCTCTGAGTTCCGCCAGTGTTTCGCGCGTCTTCATCAGCGACAGCCGATGCCATTGGGCGAAGGCCGCGTGGTAGCGGGCCGGCACCGGCAACCATTTGCCGAAGGAATGGTAGCGTGCGTCCTTGCCGAGATGCGGGGAGACCGCATGCTCGATGATCCGGTAGTCGAATGTGTCGCCGGCCACGCCCACGCCGGCATGGGAGAGCGGGATGGCGTCGAGCCGTCCGCCAGCGCCGCCGGGCTCGAAACGCATCACGGAGAAGTCGCTGGTGCCGCCGCCGAAGTCGGCCACCAGCATGGTCTCGGCCCGCGTCAGATCGCGCGCATACCAATAGGCCGCCCCGAGCGGCTCATAGGCGAAGTCGATCTTCGCCATGCCGGCCTCTGCATAGGCTTGCCGCAAGCGGCCGAGGGCGAGCTCTTCGTCCGGACGGTCGCCGGCGAAGACGACCGGACGTCCGGAAACGAGCGGCAGGGCGGCGATCTCGTCCAGGCCGGCGACGAGATCTGCGAGAAAGGTGCCGATCAGGTCTTCGAGCCGGAACAGCAGGCCGAAGAGCCGCGTGTCCTGGAAGGCCCGGCTCGACAGATGCGTCTTGAGCGATTGCAGGAAGCGGTGCTCGGCCGTCATGCCGAGCGCCATGTCGAGCGCGTCCGGCCCACTCGCATGGCGGACGGTGGCCTGCGGCGGCCGACCCTCGCGCCAGAACATCAAAGCCGAACGATAGGCGTCGACATCGCCGCCCGCGGTAGGAAAGCGCCGGGTGGTGACCTGCCCGTTCGCATGCGCCAGGGCGACGACGCTGTTCGTCGTGCCGAAGTCGATGCCGACGGCAACGATATCGGTCGCTGCGGCTGCAGGGCTGCCCATGGAGGATCCTCGGAGAGACGGCAGGGGTGGAGACAGAAAAACCCGCGCGGATCGCTCCGCGCGGGTTGGATCTGAGACGGGCCGCGGCGCGGCCCGGGCGATTACTTCTTCTCGTTGGCGCGCTTCAGCGCGGCACCGAGAATGTCGCCGAGCGAGGCACCGGAGTCGGACGATCCGTACTGGGCGATCGCCTCCTTCTCCTCGGCCATTTCGAGAGCCTTGATGGAGAGCTGGATGCGACGCGCCTTGCGGTCGAACTGCACCACGCGGGCGTCCACCTTCTCACCGGCAGCGAAGCGTTCCGGCCGCTGGTCGGCGCGCTCGCGGGCGAGCTCGGCCCGGCGGATGAAGGAGGTAAGATCGGTATCGACGATCTTGACCTCGATGCCCGAGTCTTTGACCTCGACGACTTCGCAGGTGACGATGGCACCCTTCTTGATCTCGCCGGCATCGGCGAAGGGGTCGCCTTCGAGCTGCTTGATGCCGAGCGAGATGCGCTCCTTCTCGACATCGACGTCGAGAACGACGGCGCGCACCACGTCGCTTTTCTTGAACTCCTCGATGACCTGCTCGCCCGGACGGTTCCAGTCGAGGTCGGTGAGGTGGACCATGCCGTCCACATCGCCGTCGAGGCCGATGAACAGGCCGAACTCGGTCTTGTTCTTGACCTCGCCTTCGACGGTGGCACCCACCGGGTACTTCTCGGCGAAAGCCTCCCACGGGTTCTGCAGGGTCTGCTTGAGACCGAGCGAGATACGCCGCTTGACGGGATCGACTTCGAGGATCTGCACCTCGACCTCCTGGGAGGTCGACACGATCTTGCCGGGATGGACGTTCTTCTTCGTCCAGGACATCTCGGAGACGTGGATGAGGCCCTCGATGCCCGGCTCGAGCTCGACGAAGGCACCGTAGTCGGTGATGTTCGTCACGCGGCCCTTGAAGCGGGCGCCGAGCGGATAGCGGGCGGCGATGCCCTCCCACGGATCGGCGAGCAGCTGCTTGATGCCGAGCGAGATGCGGTGCGTCTCGTGGTTGATCTTGATGATCTTGACCTTGACCGACTGGCCGATCGAGACGACGTCGGTCGGATGATTGACGCGCCGCCATGCCATGTCGGTGACGTGGAGCAGGCCGTCGATGCCGCCGAGATCCACGAAGGCACCATATTCGGTGATGTTCTTGACCACGCCTTCGATGACCTGGCCTTCCTCGAGATTGGCGACGAGCTCGGAACGAGCCTCGGCGCGGGTCTCTTCGAGAACGGTACGGCGCGACACGACGATATTGCCGCGGCGGCGGTCCATCTTGAGGATCTGGAATGCCTGCGGCATGCCGATCAGCGGGCTCACGTCGCGCACCGGGCGAATATCGACCTGGCTGCGCGGCAGGAAGGCGACGGCGCCGTCGAGATCGACCGTATAGCCGCCCTTGACCTGGTTGAAGATCACGCCGGTGACCTTCTCATTATTTTCGAAGGCCTTCTCGAGCTTGACCCAGCTCTCCTCGCGGCGAGCCTTGTCGCGCGAGATCACGGCCTCGCCGAGCGCATTTTCGACGCGCTCGAGATAAACCTCGACCTCGTCGCCGACATTGATCGTCTGGTCGCGCCCGGGGCCCGTGAATTCCTTCAAGGCGACACGGCCTTCGGTCTTCAGGCCGATGTCGATGACGGCGACATCCTTTTCGATGGCGACGACCTTGCCCTTGACGACGCTGCCCTCGTGGGTCTCGTGCTCGGCAAAGGACTCTTCGAGAAGCGCCGCAAAATCTTCACGGGAAGGGGCGCGATTGACGGAAACGGACATTCGTTCTCCACTGCCAGTGCACCGGCGATAAGGTTGCGTTCCGCTCGCGACCCCGGTCTCGCAAGGCTTGGCAGGCCCTGCGACATCGTCGCGAAACACCCCATGTCGTCATCGACGCTGCAGCTTTGGCCTTGTCGGTCAGGCCGGTCGCTGGCGGGGTGATTTCGGACGAGCCGGCACATCGAACCGATGGTCGAGAACGTCTTAAAGTGTCCGGGAGGCGCGTGACAGCAACACAAAAGGGGCGCGATGACCGCACCCTATGCCGCGCTGCCTCGGGGCAGCGTCTCGCCAGACGGCAGTAGCTATATAGGAGGACGGCCTGCCTGCCAAGCGGTCGCGTGGTCCGCCGCGGGTCAGGACGGGAGCCAGGCGACGAATTTGATCAGGAAATGGCCGGCGAGGATGGCACCGGCGATCCAGAGGGCGACGATCACCGCCGCAGCGACCCGGCTGACAGGCCTTTCCGCGGCCGCGGCTGCCGCGGCGCGATGCTCGTCCATCACCTCTTCCGGAATGAGCCGCACGACGAGCAGAATGCCCATCGGGACGATCACGAGATCATCGAGATAGCCCAGCACGGGGATGAAGTCCGGGATCAGATCGATCGGTGAAAGCGCATAGGCGGCAACCGCGATCGCCAACAGCTTCACGAGCCGAGGCACACGCGGATCGCGCGCCGCCAGATAAAGGGCATGGACATCGCGCTTGATGGCGCGGCCCCAGTTCGTGAGCGTCCGGCGGCGGGCCGATCCCATGTCGCACCTCCCGAGCCCGAGTGTGCGTTGCGCCTCGCCTCACCGCCGCAGGAAGGTGAGGTAGCTCGGCACGCGGCCCTCACGCAGGGCCTTGGCCTCGTAGCGCGTTCCCGGCCAGCCGGCCCAGGGCTTGCGCCAGTCGTCCGCTGTTTGCGCAGTCCAGACGAAATCCGGCGAACGCAGGATGCGCGCGAGTGTCCAGGCGGCATAATCGTCGATATCAGTCGCGAAACGAAGCTCAGCGCCGGGCTTCAGCGCGCGCGCCAGGGCCGACAAGGTCTCCTCCGAGACGAAGCGCCGCTTGCGATGCCGGCGCTTCGGCCAGGGGTCGGGATAGAGAATGAAGGCGCGCCCGAGGCTGGCCTCCGGCAGGTGGGGCAGGAGCAGAGCCGCGTCCTGGTCGAAGACACGTAGATTGTCGAGCCCGCGCTGCTCGATGCCGGCGAGGAGCTTCGCCATGCCGTTGATGAAGGGCTCGCAGCCGATGAAGCCGGTGTTCGGGCTTTCAGCCATGCGTGCGAGCAGATGTTCGCCGCCGCCGAAGCCGATCTCCAGCCAGAGGTCCTCGACCGGCCGGCCGAACAATTCGGCCGCGTCGGGCAGAGGAGCTTCCGGCAGCAGCAGATGCGGCAGGAGCGCATCCATCAGCCCGGCCTGATGCGCGCGCAGCTTGTGGCCCTTGCGCCGCCCGTAGAAGGCGCCGCGCCGCTCCTCGATCTCACTCATGCTGGTTCCGCACCACGCGTCATCCCGGGGCCGAGCGCAGCGAGAAGCCCGGGATCCAGAACCGATGCCTCAGAACGCATGTGCGACAAGTGGCGGACAGATGCCAAAATCAATCCGCTCATCGTTTCTGGATCCCGGGCTCGTTGCTTTGCAACGTCCCGGGATGACCGGGTTCGGATCAGCGCAAAGCGATCGGACGATTGCTACGCGACCGCGCTGCCGATCGTCTCCGCCAGATCGGTGCGTTCCCAGGAAAAGCCGCCGTCCTCTTCCGCGGGCCGGCCGAAATGGCCGTAAGCTGCGGTGCGTGCATAGATCGGCCGATTGAGCCCGAGATGCTCGCGAATGCCGCGTGGCGACAGATCCATCACCTCGAGCAGCACCTTTTCGAGCCGCGCCTCGTCCACCTGGCCGGTCCCGTGCAGGTCGACATAGAGCGACAGCGGCTTCGAGACGCCGATGGCATAGGAGACCTGGATGGTGCAACGCTCGGCAATGCCGGAGGCGACCACATTCTTGGCGAGATAGCGCGCCGCATAGGCGGCGGAGCGGTCCACCTTGGTCGGATCCTTGCCCGAGAAGGCGCCACCACCATGCGGGGCGGCACCGCCGTAGGTGTCGACGATGATCTTGCGTCCGGTGAGGCCGCAGTCGCCGTCCGGTCCGCCGATGACGAATTTGCCGGTCGGATTGACGTGCCAGACCGTGTCGCGATCGATCCATTCGCGCGGCAGCGCGCTACGTACATAGGGTTCGATGATGGCGCGAACGTCGTGTGACGTGAGGCTCTCGTCGACATGCTGCGTCGAGAGCACGATCTGGGTGACGCCGACGGGCTTGCCGTCTTCGTAGCGGACGGTGACCTGGCTCTTCGCGTCGGGGCCGAGAGCACCGGTCTCGCCGGAGCGGCGCGCCTCGGAGATCAGCTTCAGGATGCGATGCGCATAATAGATCGGCGCGGGCATCAGTTCCGGCGTCTCGCGGCACGCATAGCCGAACATGATGCCCTGGTCGCCGGCGCCCTCGTCCTTGTTGCCGGCGGCATCCACGCCCGCCGCGATATCGATCGACTGGGCGTGGAGAAGAACGTCGACGGTCGCCTTCTCCCAGTGGAAGCCTTCCTGCTCATAGCCGATGTCACGGATGGCGAGGCGCGCGAGATGGGCGAGATAGTCGGTGGTAATGCTCTCCGGCCCCCGCACCTCGCCGGCGATGACGACCCGATTGGTGGTCGCCAGCGTCTCGCAGGCAACGCGCGCTTCCGGCAGGGCGGCGAGATAAGCATCGACGATCGTATCTGAAATTCGATCGCAGACCTTGTCCGGGTGGCCCTCGGAAACGGATTCGCTGGTGAAAAGATAGTTTTGGCGCGGCACGGTCCGACCTCTCTCGCAGCGCGAGCTTGCGCCGCTCGCAGTCGCGCGAGTTTTGACAGCCCTAATGGGCTGGGTCAAGACGGACGGCAGGAATCGTTCGATAAAACGAACGGAAGCGCTGGCTTATTCGGCTTCCGGTTCGCCTTCAGCAAGGGCGTTGACGAGATCGACGATGCGTTTGCGCACCTTCTGATCGCGGATGCGGATGAAGGCCTTGTTGAGTTGGACGCCTTCGCTGGTCGACAGGAAGTCGGCGACATAGCCGGTCGACGGCGATTCGGCGAAGCCGCCATCTTCACCCTCGGTGACGGGAGCTCCGTCGAAGAAGAAGCCGATGGGGACGCCGAGAACCTGCGAAATCTGCTTCAATCGACTGGCACCGATCCGGTTGGTACCTTTTTCGTATTTCTGAACCTGTTGAAACGTCAGCCCGAGCGCCTCGCCGAGCTTCTCCTGGCTCATTCCCATAAGCATTCGACGCATCCGCACACGGCTACCGACATGCTTGTCGATCGGGTTGGGAGTTTTCTTCACGCGCCTAGTCTCCATCGTCCCCGATTGATACGTAGACTGCGGGCCGCAAGCCTTCAGTTTCGGCCCGCAAAACGATGACCCCGCCGCTCCCCCAGCAAAAGGATCAAAATCGAGGCGCACCATATAATCGGGAAAACAACAAATACACTGCCGAATTGTGCATAAGGTGTCGAGGGAAGCGCGATCGGAAGCTTTGCGTCGATGACCCCCTCTTCGCCGAGCGGCAAAGACGCGACTATACGGCCGTAAGGATCGATAACGGCTGAGATGCCGGTGTTCGCCGCCCGGACCAGCGGGATGCCCTGTTCGATCGCACGCAGCCGCGCCTGTTCGAAATGCTGGTAGGGGCCTGCCGTCATGCCGAACCAGGCATCATTCGTCACGTTGAGGAAGAGCGCCGGGCGCTCGCCACGCGGCAGGACGTCGTCGGGGAAAATCGCCTCGTAGCAGATGAGTGGCGCCGTCTGGGGTAGGCCGGGCACAGCCAGGAGCTGGTGCTTGGCGCCGGCCATGAAAGTGCCGGGTACCTCGACGAATTGGCGCAGGCCGAAGCGTTCCAGCAGCCCGCCGAGCGGCAGATATTCCCCGAAGGGAACGAGGTGAACCTTGTCATAGGTGGAGCGGATGGTGCCCTGTTCGTCCACCACCTGGATGCTGTTGTAGATGCGGTAGTTCTCACCCGGCAGGCGGTCATCTGCCCGTGCCGCGCCGGTCAGGAGGATCGCTCCGGGGTGAAGCAGCGCCCCGATCTGCGCCAGTGCGCCAGGCTCCCGCTCGAGCAGGAAGGGAAAGGCCGATTCCGGCCAGATGATATGCGTGGCCGGCCCGAGATTGCCGGTCGCCGGTCGCCGGCTCACGTCGAAATAGTGATCCAGGATTTCCTGGGCACGGTCGGGGCGAAACTTTTCATCTTGCGGAACATTGGGTTGCATAATCCGCAAAACAACGCCTGGCACGTCGGCAACGGGGGCGCCGGGCAGGCGCCAGAGGCCGAAGCCTGCCAGGCCGGCGAGCACGAGCAGCGCCAGGACCGATGGAACAAACCGCGCGGTGCCCGTTCTGCCGGCGAGCGTCGCCGGTGCCGCGAAACAGGCAACGGCGATGAAGGTGAGGCCCCAGAGCCCGACGAGCGAGGCTGCCTGGCCGAGGACCGGCGTCGCCTGGATTTCCGGCCCTTGCGCCAGCGCCATGCCTAAGACGTTCCAGGGAAAGCCTGTGAAGAGATGGCCGCGCAGCCATTCGGCCAGGGTCATGGCTGCGGCGAAGGTGACGATGCGCTTGGCGTCCGACGTCCAGAGCCACCGCGCCAGCGCGAAGCCGAAGGCGGTGAAGAAGGCGAGCACCGCCGGCAGTCCGAGAACACCGAAGGGCAAGGCCCACAGGAACTGATCCGCCTCCACGAAGAAGGCGGCACCGAGCCACCACAAACCGGCGACGAAGAAGCCGAAACCGAACCACCAACCGTCGGCGGCGGCACCGCCGATGCTTCGCAGCCGCCGGCCCTCCACCATGGCGCGTCCGTCGATCAGCCAGACGGCTACGGGGAGGGAGACCGCGAGAACCAGCCAGAGGCCGAAGGGCGGCATGGCCAGCGCGCCGAGCGCGCCGGCGACGAAGGTGATAGCGCGACGGCGCCACCCCTGCGCCTTCGCGATGCTACGGAAGACCCGCTCTACCGCCAGCCGCATCTCAGGCGGCGGTATCGGATCGGGGCGGGTTGCTTTCCGCGTCCGTTGCGGCGTCCGAGGGCTCGACTGGATGCGCACGGCCGTTGGGCAGGGGCTCCTCGCCCGCGCGTCGACGAATGCGCAAGCGCTTCAAGCGTCGCGGATCGGCATCGAGCACGTCGAAGACGAGGTCCCCCGGCCCTATGATCGTCTCGCCATTCACCGGCACGCGCCCGGCGAGGGTGACGATCAAGCCGCCGATGGTATCGACGTCCTCGGCCGTATCGGCGGCTTCGAGATCGACGCCGATCGCGGCCGAGACCTCTTCGAGGCCGGCCCGCGCGTCGACGATGAAGACATCGCCCTTCGCCTCGATCTGCGGCTCATCCTCGACGTCATGCTCGTCGGCGATGTCGCCGACGATCATCTCGACGAGGTCTTCCATGGAGACGAGCCCGTCCGTGCCGCCATATTCGTCGATGACGAGCGCCATATGCGTGCGCGTCGCCTGCATTTTCACGAGGAGGTCCATGGCCGGCATGGATGGCGGTACATAGAGCACCGGGCGCAGGATCCGCGCGGAGGCGAGCGGCGCCGACAGATCGATGGCGAGCCGCGCTGCAGCGATCTTGCCGAGCCCGGACAATCCGGTGGCCTGGGCGCGCTGCGGGGCCTGCGCCTCGGTTCGGCTGGCGAGATAATCGACGAAGTCGCGGATGTGGACCATGCCGCGGGGATCGTCCAGCGTTTCGCCGTAGACGGGGATGCGCGAGTGGCCGGCGGTACGAAACAGGCCCAGCACCTCGCCGAGCGTGGCATCGGCATGAATGGCGACGATGTCGGAACGGGGCACCATGGCATCGTCGACGCGCATCTCGCGCAAGCCGAGCACATTTTTCAGGAGCGCGCGCTCCTGGGGGGAGAAGTCGCCGCTGGTGCCGTTGGACTCCAGGGCATCTGCGAGATCCTCACGGATCGACGGGGCTGCTTTCAGGCCGATCCCGGCAAGAAGCCGGTCTATCCAGCGTTCGCCGGGGGCATCCCGACTCTGCGCCGGACTATCGTCCTGTCCCGTACTTCGGTCGTCGCTCATGGCCTCTTTCATTGCTCCATCAAACATCAGGCGGTTCGCGATAGGGATCGGCGATGCCGAGCCTCGCGAGCGCCGCAATCTCCCGCGCCTCCATGGCGTCGGCTTCCTGGTCGCTCATATGGTCCTCGCCCAGAAGATGCAGTATACCGTGGATCACGAGATGGCACAGATGGTCGGCGACGGTTTTGCCGTCCGACTCCGCCTCCCGCGCGATCGTCTCATAGGCGAGAATAATGTCACCGAGATGAGCGCTCTCGCCGATTGTGTCAGCATCGGCGGCCGGGAAGGAGAGCACATTCGTCGGCTTGTCGAGCCCCCGCCATTGCCGATTGAGGGCCTGGACGCGTGCATCATCCGTCAGCACGATGCTGACTTCGGCACCGGCGGCGGGCTGTACGGTGGCTTCGGCCAGCGCCGCGGCCACGGCCTTATGGGCCAGCCCTTCGGCCGGCAGCCGATCCCAAGCCGCTGCCTCCGCGATGACGTCGACGACGACCGCCGCGGCAGGCGCTTCGCCCGTCATCGCCTGCGCTCCTCCAGCGTCTTGCGCTCCTCCTGGGTGGCGCGTTGCCGCGTCGTCTCCTCCTCATAGGCCTTGACGATTCGCTTCACGAGCTCGTGGCGCACCACGTCGCCCTCGCGGAACCGCACATGGCCGACGCCCTCCACCTTGGACAGCAGGCGCACGGCCTCGACCAGCCCGGAATGCTGGCCGGGCGGCAGATCGATCTGGCTCGGATCGCCGGTCACGATCATGCGCGAGCCCTCGCCGAGGCGCGTCAGGAACATCTTCATCTGCATCGCCGTGCAGTTCTGGGCTTCGTCGAGCAGAACCGCCGCATTGCTCAGCGTGCGGCCGCGCATGAAGGCGAGCGGCGCGATCTCGATGAGTCCCGTGGACAGCCCGCGCTCCACATGGCGTGCCTCCATGAAGTCATAGAGCGCGTCATAGACGGGCCGGAGATACGGGTCGACCTTCTCGCGCATGTCGCCGGGCAGGAAGCCGAGCCGTTCGCCCGCCTCGACTGCAGGCCGCGACAGGATGAGGCGCTCGACGAGCCCTTGTTCCAGCAGCGACACGGCATGGCCGACGGCGAGCCACGTCTTGCCCGTGCCGGCTGGCCCCTCGGCGAAGACGAGCTCGTGATGGCGCAAGGCCTTGAGATAAGTGTCCTGGGCGGCGTTGCGGGCCTTCACCGAGCCGCGTTTGCGCGTGACGATCTGCTCGAACGCGGTAAGCCGCTGCTCCGATGTCGTCTCCTCCCGCGGGAAGAGGAAATCGTGCTGCGCGCTCTCCTCGATCGCGCCGTCGATATCGCCGGGCCCGACCTGCGCACCCGCTCTCACCCGCTGAGCGAGGCTCTCCAGCACATGGCGAACCCGTTCGGCGACATCAGGCGGGCCCTTGATGACGACGTGGTTGCCATTGGCGGTGGCGAGCACCCCGAGCCGGCGCTCGATATGGGCAAGATTCTGGTCGTAATGGCCGAAAACGCCACTGGCGACATGGTTGTCCTCGAAGGTCACCATGACCTCGTCGGCATCGCCTGTCCGGCCGTTCGCCGGCTGAGCGTCGACTGACCGTCCTCGCGGCGCGCGTTGCGGCACGTGGTTCTCCCCCATTATGTCGGCTTCGCTTGATGTGCGGTTCAAAGGGCAGCCACCCCGTCCCGGACTGTGGCACCCGCAAGGGGCCGGCCGAACAGGCTGTTCGGGCCCGCTTCCATGATCTCGACGGCGACGATGTCGCCGATCGCCGCATCCTGCCCATCGAACTGCACGGCCTGGAGATAGGGCGACTTGCCGGCGAGCTGGCCGTCATGGCGGCCGTGCCGCTCCACCAGCACGTCGGTGACGATGCCGACGGTTGCCTGGTTGAAGGCGCGGCGGCTCGCGTCGAGTGCGGCCTGCAGTTCGGCGAGGCGTTCGGCCTTCACCATCTCCGGCACTTGCGCCTCGTGCTCGGCTGCCGGCGTGCCCGGTCGGGGGCTGTATTTGAAGGAATAGGCGCTTGCGAACCCGATCTCGCGCACCAGCCGCATGGTGTCGGCAAAGTCGGCATCGCTCTCGCCGGGAAAACCGACGATGAAATCGGACGACAGGGCGATATCGGGCCGTGCCGCCCGCGTCGCTTCGATGATGCGGCGATAGTCGTCGCCGGTGTGCTGCCGGTTCATGGCGGCGAGAATCCGGTCGGAGCCCGATTGCACCGGCAAGTGAAGATAGGGCATCAGCGTCGGCAGGTCGCGGTGGGCGGCGATCAGCGCCGCGTCCATGTCGCGCGGATGGCTCGTTGTATAGCGCAGGCGCGCGATGCCCGGCACGGTCGAGAGCCGTTCCAGCAGGCGGCCGAGCGTCCAGGCCGAGCCGTCCGGCCCTTCGCCGTGATAGGCATTGACGTTCTGGCCGATGAGCGTGATCTCGCGCACGCCGGCGTCGGCGAGGCGCTCGGCCTCGGCGAGGATCTTGGCGAACGGGCGCGATACCTCCGCGCCGCGCGTATAGGGCACGACGCAGAAGGTGCAGAACTTGTCGCAGCCCTCCTGCACGGTGAGGAAGGCGCTGACGCCCCGCGCCTTGGTGACGGCGCGCGGTGCGGCCGGCAGGTGGTCGAATTTGTCCTCGGCCGGGAATTCCGTGTCGACGACCTTGGCACCATTGCCGCTGCGGGCCAGCAGCGCGGGCAGGCGATGGTAGCTCTGCGGCCCGACGACGAGGTCGACGACCGGCGCGCGGCGGGTGATCTCGGCGCCTTCGGCCTGCGCCACACAGCCGGCGACGACGACCGATGTCGCCTTGCCCTCGGCAGCGCGCTCGCTCTTCAGCAGCCGCAGACGCCCGAGTTCGGAATAGACCTTCTCGGCGGCCTTCTCGCGGATATGGCAGGTGTTGAGGATGACGAGATCGGCATTGTCGGCCGTCGCAGTCTCGACATAGCCTTGCGGCGCCAGGACATCGGCCATGCGCTCGGCGTCATAGACGTTCATCTGGCAGCCGTAGGACTTGATAAAAACTTTCTTCACGTGGCTCATTCACTCGCATGGCGGCGTGAGGTTCGTCCCGCGGCGGTCTTCGCCATCCTGCCCCGCTTCGCCCAGCCTCTCACGTCTTGTTTAGAGCTTCGCGCTCCGCGAGAGAAGTGCAAGCCCAACGAATCGCGATTTCTCGTTCCAAGCGACAAAAACAGGCTATGCCTTGACTAGGCCCCGCCCGGCACGCGCTGCGCGCATCGCCTCACGCACCCGTTTCTCGGCAAGCCGCGTCGCCGCCTTGCGGTCGGTCGAAGCGTCGAAGAGGATAGCCTCGCCCCATGTCAGGCAGACGTCGATCGGTGCGCCGGTCATCACGCCCTTGAGATGCGGCGCGAGATCCATGTCGCCATACCAGGCGATCTCGGCCTGCTCGGCCTGGCTCAACGGCAGGCCACCCCGTCTTATATAGGTAATCGTCAGCGGTTGCAGCACGACGCGTGCATCTGCGCTGGCCGTGAGCGCGTCGCGCACCGCGCCGACAAGCGAGGAGCGGAAGGGCAGGACCCGGGTGCCGTCACCCGTGGTGCCCTCGGCGAAGAGCACGATGGCGTCGCCGCGGCCGAGGCGGGCGGCCACGGCCGCATTCGCCCTGGCGGTCGCCGAGCGGCGCGTGCGGTCGATGAAGACGCTGCGCTGCAGGCGGGCGAGCAGGCCGACCACGGGCCAGGTCCCGACCTCCGTCTTGGCGATGAAGGAGAGCGGGCCGAGCGTCGACATGACGGGAATGTCGAGCCAGGAAACATGGTTCGCAAGGATGAGCGCGGGAAGCTTTGCGTCGCGTTCGCCGCGCACGATGATGCGCACCCCCAGGACGCGGCAGAGAAAGCGGTGGTAGAGAACGGGGATGATGGCGGCGGCACGGAGATCGAACTTCACCGCGAGCCATTGCAGGGGAATGCCGACGAGCGTGACCGGCGTAATGACCGCCAGCCGCAGCCACAGCGGCAGGAGCCTGGTCGGGCCTTGAGCCTTCATCCGTCGAACTCCGGCCGTCTCAGGGGGAGACCCGCCGCATCAGATGGGCTGCCACGCGCCGCCCGTCCGGCTTCGCATAATAGCCTTCCCGGCGGCCGGTCGTGAGGAAGCCGAAGGTCTCATAAAGCGCGATTGCGGACTTGTTGCCGTCCTCCACCTCGAGCAGCAGGGTCTTGGCGCCTTGGGCGGCGAGCCGGGCGAGATGGGCGGCGAGAAGCGTTCGACCGAGCCCGCGGCCCTGCAGCCGGCGGGCGACGACCACGGTGAGAATCTCCGCCTCGTCGATTACCACCCGCGACAGGGCAAAGCCGCAGGGCTGCCGCGACCGGCCCAGAAAAATGCCGTCGCCGACCATCATGGGATCGATGATCATGAATTCGAGGTCGACCGCCTGCCATGGGCGCGCGAAGGCCTCGGCATGAAGGGCTGCCAGCGTATTGGCATGCGCGGGCTGGAGCGGCGCCACATGCACCGCCGCATGGCGATCGAAGAGGCGACGAAAGATCATGGCCGGGGCAGGCTCATTGCCGGGCAACCTGCCTCGCTTCCTGGGGCTTGGCGTCGGCAGGCCGCAGGTAGAACGGCCGCGGCAGGGCGACAGCCGGATCGGCGGCGATGCTGAGGCGCCCGACCCAGGCGACGTCGGGCGCGGCGGCGAGGCCTTTCACCATGACGTCGATACCGAGGCTCCGGGCTTCGGCGGCAACGAGCCCGGCGCCGGAGCCGGCGATAACGACGGGTCCCGACCCGATGACGCGGGCGGCTTCGCTCACCGATATGTGCCGTGCCGTCACAACCGTGCGGCCGCCCGGCGCCACCGCCTGGAAGAAGACATGGCCGTGACGGGCGTCGATGGCCGCCGCGACGAGCCCGGTTTCGCCGGCTGCCACCAGCGGCGCGGCGAAGGCCGTGAGAGTGGTCACGCCGACGACCGGGATCTTGGCGGCCAGGCCGATCGCCCGCGCCGCGGCGATGCCGACGCGAATGCCTGTGAAGCTGCCGGGCCCGATGGTGACGGCGACGCGGTTGAGCGCGGCAAAGCCGCCGCCGGCACGCGCCACGACTCGCTCGACGAGCGGCAGAAGCGCCTCCGCATGTCCGCGGGCCATCGCAACGCTCTCGGCGGCGAGCGGCCCGGCCGCGCGTTCGTCGAGAACGCAAGCCGCGCAGGCTCCAAGCGCCGTATCGATGGCTAGAACGCGCACCCGGTTTCGCCTTTCGCCCTGCTTCCCCTCAGACCGCCTGAACTTCGCGCACGTCGGGCAGGAAGTGGCGGAGCAAGTTCTGGATGCCGTGCCGGAGGGTCGCCGTCGAGGACGGGCAGCCGGCGCAGGAGCCTTTCATGGCGAGATAGACGACGCCGTCGCGGAAGCCGCGGAAGGTGATGTCGCCGCCATCATTCGCAACCGCCGGCCGCACGCGCGTCTCGATGAGCTCCTTGATCGTCTCCACGGTCTCGGTGTCTTCGTCCGCGAAGAACTCACCGGTCGTGTCGCCGACCATCTCGACGTCGGACCGCAGAAGCGACTCGCCGGACATGAAATGTTCCATGATCGCGCCGAGAATCGCCGGCTTCAGATGCTGCCATTCCCCCTCGCCTTTCGTCACCGTGACGAAATCGCTGCCGAAGAAGACGCCGGTGACGCCGTCGATGGCGAACAACCGCTCGGCGAGCGGCGAGATGGTCGCGTGGCTGGCGTCCGGCAGGTCGACGGGCTCGCCGTCCTTGACGGTGCGGCCGGGCAGGAACTTGAGGGTCGCCGGATTGGGCGTCGCCTCGGTCTGGATGAACATGGGTCTCTCCTCACGCAGCCGGTTCAAGGCCGGCGGTGGTTCGGGCCAGGGTTGCGCCGCAGCGCGTCTGCAGCTCTTCCGATAAATGATTTGTCTCGGCTCCGCGAGCAAGATGTGGCGACGCGGGGGCGGCGAATCAATTACTTCGGCAGCCTTTCGCCGGCATTTCACCCGGCGGCGGCTCGGCCGCGGAGATCGAGCATCATCAGCTCCTCGTCGCGGTAGTCGCCGGGCCCGAGTTTCAAGGAACGGCGTTTCAGACCATAGGGGACGAAACCGCGTGAGAGATAAAGCGCCCGTGCCGCATCGTTGCCGACGGTGACCGAGAGCTGGACGATCTCCAATTCGTCCGCGTCGTGGGCATGGGCGATGATCCGATCGAGGAGAGCGCTGGCGAGCCCCCGGCCGCGATGGGCTGCCGTGACATAGACGCCCCAGACCAGGGCCTTGTGGCGTTCCTTGAGATTCGCATAGGCCGCAAGCCCGGCAATGCCGACGAGGGAAGTGCCATCCGCGAAAGCGCCGAAGGTCCCGCCTGGCGCAGCCCCCTGCAGGCGCATGGCGATCTCGTCCTCGGAGAGCCCTTCCCACTCGCGGAGCGACATGCCGTAGGCTTCGGGGTTGAGGCGCAAGGCCTCGGTCCGCAGCGCGTGGAAGGCTTGGAGATCGGCGCGTGACAGGGCGCGGATCACGGCAGGTGCGGGCATCGGCTATCCTCGGCGGCGCTCACGCCAGCGCGTCGATGTCTTCGTCGCCGAGATGGCCGGGCACGATGGCAACCGGCACCGGGAAATTGGCGATCGTGCGGCCGACAAGGGCCGTGACGAGCGGGCCGGGACCTTCGTTGCCCGTGCCGGCGGCGAGAACGAGGAGGGCGATGTCTTCGTCCTCTTCGATGAAGCGCACGAGTTCGTCGGCCATGGCGCCGATGCGCAGCGCACATTCCGGCTCCAGCCCCACGATGCCGCGCACATAGGCGGCGGCCCTGTCGAGCGCGGCGGTCGCCTCCTCTTCCGCCTCGGCGCGCATCACCTCACCCACGCCGAGCCAGGCCTGCTGCTCGACCTCGGGCTTGATGCACAGGAGGATGAGCGACACCCCGGTGCGCACGGCGCGCCGGGCGGCGAAGTAAAGCGCTCGGTCGCATTCGGGCGTCTCATCGACAATGGCCAGGAACTTGGCCCGATGGCCGGCTTCGTAGGCGCGACGCGGCTTGCCCATGGACCCATTCTCCCGATCCGGGTGGATGGCCATGCTGGCAGGCGCCTCTGCCCCGGGCAAGTCGTATCGCGAGCTTCGTGAGGCTGGCGACGCCGCTCGGGAGAGTGTCGAGGCGTGCGGCAAGGCCTTGCCTGCGCAGTGAATCTATTCGTCCTCGCCGAATCGGGAGACGACGAGCTGCGAGATCGCCTCGAGGCAAGGCTCGGCGTCCGGGCCCTTTGCAGTCACGATGATGGTCGTGCCTTGAGCGGCAGCCAGGATGAGGAGCCCCATGATCGAGCGACCGCCGACCGTTTCACCGCAGCGTGTGACGGTCACCTCGGATTCGAAGGATTCGACGGTCTGGACGAATTTGGCGGACGCGCGGGCATGCAGCCCCTTCCGATTGACGATGACGAGCTCACGCGCGAGTACCCCCGGCGGAACCTCGAAAGGCGCGCAATCCTCCTCCCCGCCGTCGCTGCCGGAAAAACCCATCGTGGCCTATTTCCCTGCGAGGACGCGGCTGGCCACGTTGATATATTTCCGGCCGGCCTCCTGGGCCTGAAGCACGGCCTCGCCGAGAGACTTCTCGTCCCGGACACTCGCGAGCTTGATGAGCATCGGCAGATTGATGCCTGCGACGACCTCGATCTTGCGGCCGTTCATCACGGAAATGGCGAGATTCGACGGCGTTCCCCCGAACATGTCAGTGAGCACCACGACGCCTTCCCCGGTATCCACACGACCGACGGCCGAGACGATGTCGCGTCGTCGGCTCTCCATGTCGTCGTCCGGGCCTATCGTCACGGTCTCGATCTGCTTCTGAGGGCCGACGACATGCTCCAACGCCGCACGGAATTCCGTGGCGAGGCAGCCGTGCGTCACGAGCACTAAACCGATCATTCAGCAACCTGCGGCACCCCCATAGCCGGGGAGCGCTCATTTTGTGCATTGCGGCGCCAAGCGCAAGGGCATTGCGACTATTTGGTCATCATTTCGTCACAAGCGGTAACCGGAAAGGCCGGCTGAACGGCGATAAATTCCAGTACGTCCAACGCTTTTGCTGCACTGCCACACAAACGCAGCCGCGGCAGCACGATTCCGTGCACATCGACCCTCTGGTCGCCCTCCTCGCGCATCCTAGGAGGATACTCCTCCTCGCAGTCAACCACCAGCCGGATGACGGCCGCGGGCTCGAAATCCACTGTCACGATTCCAAGGCCGCGGATTTCGAGGAGGCCGGCGAGCGCTGCCGGCGTTTCCGCCACCAGCCGGCCGCCCTCTGCGCGCAGGATGGCGCGGTCGTCGGCAACCAGCGCCGCGAACCGTCCGGCGCGGCGCGCCTCCGTGATGATCTCCCGCGCAAGCCGCGATTTGCCGCTGCCCGAAGCTCCGCGGATGAGAACGCCGGCCTCGCCGACGAGCACGACGGAGGCATGCGTCGTCGGAATCGATTCGGGCGCCGAGGACGCAGGAGCGCGCTTGCCCGTCATGGGTTCAGTGGCCGGATTGGCCGGCGGCCGCAGGCAGGCGCACAATGAAGCGAGCCCCGAGGCGCTCCGTCTCGTCGGGACATTGTGCGCTGGCCGCCTTCACGGCGACGTTCGGTGCGATACGATTTTCCGCCCAGATACGGCCGCGATGGGCCTCGACGATCTGCCGCGAAATCGAGAGGCCGAGCCCGGAATTGAGCCCGAAGCCCTGGTCCGGCCGGTCCGTATAGAAGCGCTCGAAAATCCGTTCCAAGGCATGCGGTGGAATGCCCGGACCGTCGTCCTCGACGACGATCTCGACCTCCTGCGGCAGCCGCCGCAGCTCGACCCGCACCGTGCCCCCGGGCGGGGAGAAGGACAGCGCATTGTCGACCAGATTGGTGACCACCTGGCCGAGGCGGCCATCGTTGCCCACCACGAAGAAGGCGTTGTTGGCGAGCGAATTCTTGTTCACATGCACCATGACCGAGATGTCGCCGGTATCGCGAACCTCGTTGGTGACGCTGGCGACGGTCTTGACCAGGCGCTCGAGATCGACGGGCTCCGACTCCGCCCGTGCCAGTTCCGCATCGAGCCGCGAGGCATCGGAGATGTCGCTGATCAGCCGGTCGAGCCGTCCCACATCCTGCTGGATGACGGCAAGCAGCCGCTCCTGGGCCTCCTTGCGCTTGGCCAGCGGCAGCGTTTCCACCGCGCTGCGCAGCGAAGTCAGCGGGTTCTTCAGCTCGTGCGCGACATCGGCGGCGAAACTCTCGATGGCATCGATCCGGTTGTAGAGCGCCCGTGTCATGTCGCGGAGCGCGCCGGACAAGTGGCCGATCTCGTCGGCGCGGTCTGTGAAGTCGGGAATCTCCTGCCGCGACTTAATGCCGCGCCTGACGCGTTCCGCCGCATCGGCCAGCCGGCGCACGGGACCGGCGATGGTACCGGCCAGCAGCACGGAGAGCACGGTCATCACGCCCGCGGCCACGGCGAAGACACGCAGGATCGCCCAGCGTTCGGCGGAGATGATCGCGTCGATGTCGCCGCCGCGGGTCGACAGGAGAAGCGCGCCGCGAACGGTGCGGAAACGCTGGATCGGCACGGCCACGGAGACGATCGTCTGGCCATGCCCATTGACGCGCACGACGGTGCCGGGCGTTCCGAGCAGCGCCTGCTGCACTTCCGGCAGGCCCCGGCCGTTGCCCGGCGTCAGATCGTCCAGAAGGGGCGAGGTTTTTGGCTTGAAAAAGGCCCGGATCGATTCCCAGGCCCGCTCGATCAGCGGTGGCTTGGTCGGCGCGAGCGGTGGTAGATCGTAGCGGAGAATGTCGCCGCGCGAATAGAGCGAGCGCGAATCGAGCAGCACGATGCCGTCGTGGTCGTAGATGCGGGCGCGTGTCCGCGTCGGCGTGACCAGCCGCCGCAGCACCGGCGCGACCCGTTCGGGATTGATCGAGAATTCGAGCGGCGACAGGTCGTCGGCGAGGCCGGAACTCTCGCCGGCCTGCAGCTGCAGCAGCTTGTCGGGGTCGATCGTGATCGTGTCGGTCTCGACCGTGGCCGACGCGGCGATGGCGCCGGCGATGATCTCGCCCTGGGTGAGCAGGCTCTGCACGCGCGCATCGATGAGCCCGGCCCGGAACTGGTTGAGATAGAGGAATCCCAACAGCAGCGCGACGAGCCCGGCGAGATTGAGAACGACGATCCGGCGCGTCAGGCTGGACGACGTGCGCGCTGCGATCGCCTGCCCGATGCGTCGGCTGGCGCGCAGGAGAGCGCTCAAGGCCCTTGGCCTTGCTCGGCGCTGCACCGCGTCGGCGCGATCAATCGGCTGAACAGCCATCGTTCCCCAGAAGTATCACTGTTGTCCCGCTGCTGTGCGCGGACAGCTCCGCCGGCGCGGCGCCTACGCTTCCTTGAAGCGGTAGCCGACGCCATAGAGCGTCTCGATCATGTCGAAGGTCGAATCGACGGCCTTGAACTTCTTGCGCAGCCGTTTGATGTGACTGTCGATCGTGCGGTCGTCGACATAGACCTGGTCGTCATAGGCCGCATCCATCAGGGCGTTGCGGCTCTTCACGACGCCGGGCCGCTGGGCGAGCGCCTGAAGAATCAGGAATTCCGTCACGGTCAGCGTCACCGGGTCGTTGTGCCAGGTGCAGGTGTGGCGCTCCGGGTCCATCTTGAGGAGCCCGCGCTCGAGCACCTTGGCGTCGTTCTCGCGCGGCGCCGTCTGATCGCGCGGGCTGACGCGCCGCAGCACGGCCTTGACCCGTTCCACCAGCAGGCGCTGCGAGAACGGCTTCCGGATGAAATCGTCGGCGCCCATCTTGAGGCCGAACAATTCATCGATCTCCTCGTCCTTGGAGGTGAGGAAGATCACCGGAACGTCCGTCTTCTGGCGCAGCCGGCGCAGGAGCTCCATGCCGTCCATGCGCGGCATCTTGATATCCAGGATGGCGAGATCCGGCGGATTGGTCTTCAGACCGTCGAGCGCCGAGGCGCCGTCCGTGTAGGTCTGGATGCGATAACCTTCCGCCTCGAGCGCGATGGATACGGACGTGAGAATGTTGCGATCGTCATCGACGAGTGCGATTGTCGGCATGCGTCTCGCTCGTTAGATCCAAATGATCAGCCCATAGAGGCCGGCGAAGGAAAGCTCCACTCGCGTTGTAGCGCGGCCGAAATATGGCAGTCCGGCCGAAGACTTTACCCTGATCCGCGCCCCGACGCCAATTTGGTGGCCGAAAGGCTTTGTCACGGCCAGCCCGCCGGCGCCGCCCCGCCTTCGTTTGCCTCCGTCCTAGCTATCGGCAAGGACTTGTTTTTCCGGGCTGGGCTTGTTTTTCAGGCTGGCCTTGGCAAGAACAGGGCAGACCGGAGGACATGATGACGGCCGATCCGAACAGCCAAAGCCTCAATCCCCCCGACGCTACGCAAGAGGAGCCTGCACCGGCAAGCGCGCCCTTCGACCCATCCGGCACGGCGAAGGACCTGATTCGCCTCACCCGCTACGGCTCTCTCGGCACGCTCGACACGGACGGCGCGCCCTATGCCTCGCTCGTCAATGTCGCGACCGATGTCGATGGCCGGCCGATCTTGCTCGTCTCCCAGCTCGCGCTGCATACCAGAAATATCCTGCGGGATGCACGCGTTTCCTTGCTGCTGGCGCATGTGGGCGAGGGTGACCCATCGGCGCACCCACGCGTGACCATCAAGGGCCGCGCCGTCGCAACGACCGATCCGCGCATCCGGCAGCGCTTTCTCGCCCGCCACCCGGGCTCGGCCGCCTATGCGGATTTCGGCGATTTCGGATTCTACCGCATCGATCCGGAGCGGGCGCATCTCGTGGCCGGCTTCGGCCGCATTCACGACCTCGACCCCTCTCAGATCCTGACCGACGTCACGGGCGCCGAGAGCCTCCTGGCGGCCGAGGCGAGCGCGGTCGAGCATATGAACGAGGACCATGGCGAGGCGCTCGCCCTTTATGCGGTCCGGCTTCTCGGAGAGGAGCCCGGCCCTTGGCGGACCACGGGCCTCGATCCGGACGGCATCGATCTCATGGCCGGCGACCGGACAGCGAGGCTCGCCTTTCCGCAGCGGGTCACCGAGGGCGCAGGCTTGCGCCTCACCTTGAAGCTTCTGGCCGATCGGGCCCGCCAGAAGAGCGCAGGGGAAGCAGGCGCCGCCTGAGCGATCGCGCCTTATGCAACGACGCGCTTCCATTTTTGTTGCTGATCGCGCAGGTTGATGGCGGCGCTCAGGGGCGGGATGGCGTCACGTTTTCGAGGGAGAGAACTGTGCTGAATGCCGGATTGTTCAACGAGGCTCACGGCGCCGAGACTTTCGGCTTCCGGAAGCTCCGCGGCGTCAACTGGAACTTCCAGGCGCCACGCCTCTACGAGGAGGCCTTGAAGCGCGGCGAGGCCGAGATCGCCGCCGGCGGTGCCCTGACGGCCGATACCGGTGCGCATACCGGCCGCAGCCCCAAGGACAAGTTCATCGTCAAGAATGGCGACACCGCCGAGGCTGTCTGGTGGGACAACAACGGCGCCATCACGCCCGAGCAGTTCGACCTGCTGCTGGAGGATTTCCTCGCCCATGCCGAGGGCAAGGAGCTCTTCGCGCAGGATCTCTTCGGCGGCGCCGATCCGGCCTATCGCGCCAAGACGCGGGTCTTCACCGAATATGCCTGGCATTCCCTCTTCATTCGCAATCTCCTGATCCGTCCAGAGCCGGGCGAACTGCCCGGCTTCGTGCCGGAGCTCACGATCGTCGATCTGCCGTCGTTCAAGGCCGATCCCGCGCGCCACGGCGTGCGCAGCGAGACGGTGATCGCCTGCGATTTCACCCGCAGGATCGTGCTGATCGGCGGCACGTCCTATGCGGGCGAGATGAAGAAGTCGGTCTTCACCTATTTCAACTACATGCTGCCGCCGCGCGGTGTGATGCCCATGCATTGCTCCTCAAATGTCGGGACGCGCGGCGACGTGGCGATCTTCTTCGGCCTCTCCGGCACCGGCAAGACGACGCTCTCGTCGGACCCAGACCGCACGCTCATCGGCGACGACGAGCACGGCTGGAGCGAGCGCGGCGTGTTCAACTTCGAGGGCGGCTGTTACGCCAAGACGATCCGCCTCTCGCGCGAGGCCGAGCCCGACATCTATGCGGCGACTGAGCGCTTCGGCGCCGTGCTCGAGAATGTCGTGCTCGACGAGCTCACCCACGAGCCCGATTTCGACAACGCCTCGAAGACCGAGAATACGCGCTGCGCCTATCCGCTCGACTTCATCGCCAATGCGAGCCCGAGCGGACGCGCCGGCATCCCGAAGAACATCGTGATGCTGACCTGCGACGCCTTCGGCGTCATGCCGCCCATCGCCAAGCTCACGCCGGCCCAGGCGATGTATCATTTCCTGTCCGGCTACACCGCCAAGGTAGCGGGCACGGAAAAGGGCGTGAAGGATCCTGAAGCGACCTTCTCCACCTGCTTCGGCGCACCGTTCCTGCCGCGCCATCCGTCGGTCTACGGCAATCTCCTGCGCGATCTCATCGGCAAGCACGGGGTCGACTGCTGGCTCGTCAACACCGGCTGGACCGGTGGCAAGCATGGCGTTGGCCGGCGCATGCCGATCCGCGTCACGCGCCGGCTCCTGACGGCGGCGCTCGACGGGTCGCTCAACCGGGCCGACTTCCGGCAGGATCCCTATTTCGGCTTTGCCGTGCCGACCTCGGTGCCCGGCGTCGAGCCGCATATCCTCTATCCGGTGAAGACTTGGGCCAATAAGGCCGACTTCGCCGAAACGGCGAAACTGCTGGTCGGCATGTTCCAGAAGAATTTCACGAAATTCGAGGACCACGTCGATACCGACATCCGCCAGGCGGGACCGCACAGCTCGCTCGCGGCCTGAGGCCTCCGGCAGCCCTTGCGCGGGCGGCGCTTTCTCAAGAGGCGCCGGAGAAACAAAAAAGGCCGGCGTCTCCGCCGGCCTTTTCTTTTGGAGTGATGCTCCGGTCAGATCGACCGTGTCGCGCCACCGTCGATACGGATCTTGGCGCCGGTCACATAGGACGCCCGCTCGCTCGCCAGGAAGGTGACGACATCCGCGAATTCCTCGGGACGCCCGAGCCGCCCCGCAGGAATGGCGGCAATCGAGGCCTTGGCGACCTCCTCGACGCTCTGGCCGCTGCGGGCGGCATTGGCATTGTCGAGCTCGGCGATCCGTTCGGTGGCGATCCTCCCCGGCAGCACGACATTGACGGTGACGCCATTCGCGGCCACCTCGCTCGCGAGCGTCTTGGACCAGCCGACGATCGCCGAACGGATGCCGTTGGAAAGCGCAAGCCGCGGAATGGGCTGCTCGACACCGGACGAGGTGACGGTGATGATCCGTCCCCAACCCTTCTGCTGCATGGCCGGCAGAAGGCGCTGCGTGAGATGGATGAGATTGGCGGCCATGGCCTCGAAATGCTTGAGCCACAGGTCGCGCGCCGCGTCCTGAGCGCCCGCCGGCGGCGGCCCGCCGGAATTATTGACGAGGATGTCTACGCCGCCCTGGGCAAGAACCTCATCCGCCAACCGGTCGACGGAGGCGACGTCGAACAGGTCGACCGCGGTGGGGGTGACGCGGCCCTGCGCGGCGCCGGACAACTCGCCCGTCCAGGCAGCGATCTTATCGAGGCTCCGGGACGCGGCGACGACGGTGGCGCCCTCCTCGGCGAGCGCCCGGGCTATCGCTGCCCCAAGGCCGCGGCTCGCGCCGAGCACCAGTGCGCGCTTTCCTGTCAAACCAAGGTCCATTGATGCGTCTCCTTCACAATCGGCACGTCCCTTATCACGCTTTGCAGAGGATCTGGAACGCGAAGCTGTAGCCGAAGAAAAACCGTATGAGATCCCGCTGTTTAGCTGGATGCGCGGGACTTGCAACAGCAGGGGCGTCGGCTGCCTTTCGTCATTTTAAGTCTCAGATATATTATTCATTAATTCCTTCCAAGCTCATTCAAGAAGACGAGCGGCAGCAACCTGATTTACACCCGCACCTGCCGTTTGCAGAAAATAAAGTTATAAAACCTAAAATTACAAACGTGCTCGGGATCCAGCAGGATCCGCGCGTATTCCAGATTTATTTCTTAATTTGAATTCATTGCTCTGACGATTCCCAGTCATCTTCAGTAATTGCGCGGTACGAACATGTTTTCATCGATTTCTCCGTGGAGTGTCGGCCTCGCCGACTCCGTTTCCAGCCTGTTGTCCCGGTCGAGCTTCTTCAACCTGTGGCGACGTGTTCCCCATCGTGTTCGCCAGAGTGTCAGGCGCCACATTCTGCGGCCGCCCGAACGTCGTGGCGTGCGACCGGCTTCACCGGTGGCCCCCCTTTACATCTGCGGCATGCTGCCAAGCCCGACCGGCCTCGGATGGTCGGCCCGGCTGACCAAGGCGCTGGCGCGCGATGCAGGTCTTCAGACGTTTGAGCTCGACGTCGCCCATGCCTTTGCGGAAGGGCGCAAGCCGAAGGCCATGCCGAATGCGGCCGGTCCCGGCACGCTCATCATCCACCTCAATCCCCACCAATTCGCCTATGGTCTGTCTTTCCTGCCGCCGGAGGCACTCACCGATAAATATGTGATCGGCTACTGCGTCTGGGAACTGGAGCGGATCCCCGCCGACTGGATGGCATCGCTCGCTCTCCTCGACGAGATCTGGGTGCCGAGCCATTTCACACGCCGGGCCTTCCAGACGGCGGGAGTGAAGGTGCCGTTGCGGGTCGTGCCCTATATTCTCGATGCGCCGCAGGCGGTCCATTCCGACCGCAAGCATTTCGGCCTCGACGAGGACAGCTTCATCGTCGCGACGGTGGCGAACCTGCGCTCGGGCTTCGCGCGCAAGAACCCGCTGGGTGCTATATCGGCCTTTCAGCAGGCTTTCTCGCGCCACGAGGGGGTGGTCCTCGCGATCAAGGTCGGCGTCGCCGACATGGATACGCCGGGTTTCGCCAAGCTCAAGCGCATCGCCGCGCAGGATCCGCGCATCCGTCTGATCTGCCGGGATCTGAGCGACCACGAGATGTGGAGCTTCCTCGCCAGCGCCGATGTCGTCCTGTCGCTCCATCGCGCCGAAGGCTTCGGGCTGACCCTGGCGCAGGCGATGCTCGTCGGCCGTCCCGTCGTTGCGACCGCCTGGTCGGGCAATCTCGACTTCATGCCTCAGCATGCCGCTTGTCTCGTGCCCTCGCGGCTCGCGCCGGTCGAGGATCCCGATAGGGTCTATGAAGGCAAGGGGCTCACTTGGGCGACACCCGATATTGCGGCGGCGGCGGATCTGCTGCGGCGCTTGCATGCGGACCCCAATCTGCGCTTCCTCATCGGCGAGGCGGGCCGGCAATCGGCGCGCCGCTTCATGCACCACCATCGCTTCCGGCTCGTCGGAGAGCTGCGTGGCTGGGGGCGGCGGCCAACGGAGCTGCAACAGCTGCTGCAGGCGAGCTTTGCCTCCTGACTGGGGCTCGGGCGGACTGACGCCGGTCACGCGTCGTCGGCGAAATCGCCGATGAGGCGCAGTCCCTCGATCCAGGTAGCACCATCATGCCGCACGATGCTGCGCGGTTTGATGCCGCCATGCCGGGCAAGCGCCGCAGCAAGCGTCTCGGAATGGGTCACGAGCCAGATCTGCGCCTGGCGAGACGCGCGGACGATGAGCCGCGCCAAGGGCTCAAGCAGATCGGGATGGAGGCTCGTCTCCGGCTCGTTGAGGGCGATGAAGGCGGGCGGGCGGTAGGAGAGCAGCGCCCCCATGAGCGCGAGATAGCGCAGGGTGCCGTCCGACAGCTCGGAGACCTCGAAGACACGCTTTGGGTAATCCGGGAAGACGATCCCGAAGGAGGCGTGCCGCTCCGGCAAGGGACAGACCAGCCTCGCGCCGGGAAAGGCATCGTCGATGGCCGCATCGAGCTCGGTGGTGTCCTCGCGGATATGTACGAGAGTGGCGAAGACCGCCGCCAGATCGCTGCCATCCGACGATAAGGTCGGGGTGGCGACAGCGAGGCAGGGCTGGCGCAGCGGCGCGGCCATATCCGTGCGGAAGTCGTGGTAGAAGCGCCAGTCGAGCATCAGGCGCCGCGCCAGCGCGAGATCCGGAAAGTTGAGGGGATCGTCGAGGGAGCCGAGCGCGGTTTCCGAGGCCATGAGGCCGTCGCTGTGCCGTTGCCGGCGGCCGCTGCTGTCGACCGCGATGGTCAGCGGCCCGCGCCGCTCAAGAAGAATACGCGGCCGGCGGTCGCCGAGATCGGTCAAGGTCTCTTCCTTGACCTGCGGTTCGAGGGGAAAGGCCGCCCCTGCCGAGCGCCCGCCTGCGCCGGGCTGCGGCAGGCCGATCTCGATGGCATAGCGCTGGGCGCTCGCGGACCGCGTTTCCTCGTCGATCGGCTCCTCTGTGCCCATCGAAAATTCCACGCCGAGCTTGATGCGCGCCGGTTTCTTGGGATCGCGCTCACCGGCCCAAAGCGCCGAGGCCATGCCGCCTTCGCCGGCGAGCTCGCGCGCCAGATTGCCCGCCGCAGCCGCCCGGACGAGTTCCAGGGCCCGGTAGAGATTGGTCTTGCCGACCCCATTGGCGCCGACGAACACGTTGAGCTGGCGTAGAGGGAAGCGGATCGCCTTCACGGAGCGGTAGCCGGCGATCGCCACATCCCGGATGGCTATGGCCATGGTTCCTCCCCGTCGGACATCATGCGGCGGCTGGCATGACGCATAGGACAGGGACGAGCCCGAAAACAAGACCGGCGCGAGTCGCAAGGCCCACGCCGGTCATTGTCTAAGCCGCGTGACGACAAACGTGAAGGCTCAGCCGACGGCGGCTTCCTTCTGGCGCTCGGCGCGCTTGCGCTCGTTCGGGTCGAGCAACATCTTGCGCAGGCGGATCGACTTCGGTGTCACCTCGACGAGCTCGTCGTCCTGGATCCAGGCAAGCGCCCGCTCCAAGGTCATGCGGATCGGCGGGGTGAGCCTCACCGCCTCGTCTTTCGACGTCGTGCGGATATTGGTGAGCTTCTTGCCCTTCAGCACGTTCACTTCGAGGTCGTTGTCGCGCGTGTGGATGCCGACAATCATGCCCTGGTAGACCTTCCAGCCGGGCTCGATGACCATCGGGCCGCGGTCTTCGAGGTTCCAGAGCGCGTAGGCGACCGCTTCGCCCGCTTCATTGGCGATCAGCACGCCGTTGCTACGGCCGGCGATCTCGCCTTTGTAGGGCTCATAGGCGTGGAACAGCCGGTTCATGATGGCCGTACCGCGCGTATCGGTGAGCAGCTCCGACTGATAACCGATGAGGCCGCGGGTCGGCGCGTAGAACACGAGGCGCTGGCGATTGCCGCCCGAGGGGCGCATCTCGACCATCTCAGCGCGGCGTTCCGACATTTTCTGGACGACGGTGCCGGAATATTCCTCGTCGACGTCGATGACGACCTCCTCGACCGGCTCCAGCATCTCCCCGTCCGGCCCTTGCGAGAAGACGACGCGCGGCCGCGACACGGCGAGCTCGAAGCCCTCCCGGCGCATGGTCTCGATGAGGATAGCGAGCTGCAGTTCGCCGCGACCGGAGACGTAGAACGAATCCTTGTCGTTCGATTCCTCGATCTTCAGCGTGACATTGCCCTCCGCTTCGCGGAACAGGCGATCGCGGATCATGCGGCTCGTCACCTTGTCGCCCTCGGTGCCGGCGAGCGGCGAGTCGTTGACGATGAAGGACATGGTAACGGTCGGCGGATCGATCGGCTGGGCCTGGATCGGCGTCGTCACCTCCGGCGCGCAGAAGGTGTCGGCCACCGAACCCTTCACGAGCCCTGCGATCGAGACGATATCGCCGGCCTCCCCCACCTCGATCGGCTGGCGCTCGATGCCGCGGAAGGCGAGGATCTTGGACACGCGGCCGTTCTCGACGAGATTGCCGTCGCGGTCGATAACCTTGACGGTCTGGTTCGGCCGCACCGTACCGGACGAGATGCGGCCCGTGATGATGCGGCCGAGGAAGGGATTGGCCTCGAGCAGCGTGCCGAGCATGCGGAACGGGGCCTCGTCCACCTCGGCCGGCGGCACATGCTCGACGACGAGGTCGAAGAGCGCCGCAAGCCCCTGGTCCTTGGGGCCATCGGGGGAGGTTGCCATCCATCCGTCACGGCCGGAGCCGTAGAGGATGGGGAAGTCGAGCTGCTCGTCGGTCGCGTCGAGCGCGGCGAAGAGATCGAAAACCTCGTTGATCACTTCGCCTGCGCGTGCATCGGGGCGGTCGACCTTGTTGATGGCGACGATCGGCTTCAGGCCGATCTTGAGCGCCTTGCCGACCACG
This sequence comes from Chelatococcus sp. GCM10030263, assembly GCF_042666455.1. NCBI lineage: Bacteria > Pseudomonadati > Pseudomonadota > Alphaproteobacteria > Hyphomicrobiales > Chelatococcaceae > Chelatococcus > Chelatococcus sp. GCM10030263. The sequence continues at coordinate 450,604 of NZ_JBHTDB010000002.1, forward strand.
AATTTGGTCTGCGGCATCGGTCCTTCGGCCGCATCGACGAGCACGATGGCGCCGTCCACCATCGACAGAATGCGTTCGACCTCGCCGCCGAAATCGGCGTGGCCGGGCGTGTCGACGATATTGATGCGGATATCCTTCCAGACGACCGAAGTCGCCTTGGCGAGGATGGTGATGCCCCGCTCCTTTTCGAGATCGTTGGAATCCATGACGCGTTCGGCGACGCGTTGATTCTCGCGGAACGAGCCCGACTGCTGGAGCAACTTGTCGACGAGCGTGGTCTTGCCGTGGTCGACATGCGCGATGATAGCGATATTGCGCAACTTCATGACTTATCCTGGCCGCGACCGGGGAACCGAAAGGAACCTCGAGTCGGCTGTCGGCGGTTCGTGCTGATCTAGAGGGTTAGGCGCAGCGAAACGAGACGTGCCACGGCGCATGTTGCGCTGCATATAAGCGCAAATGGCCGCCACGGCAACGTGCAGCATGCATTTCGCATCCGGCATACCTCGAACATGACATTGACCTGATGACGGTGCCCCCGTAAGGAGGATCCCCATTATCGGCGTTGGGGCCTGGGGGAGGCATCGGCGGCGATCCGAAGCTGTGCCGTTCTGGCTGTCATCCTCGCGGTCGTGGGGAAAGGCTTGGCTTGCGCTTTGCGCCGGCCATACGGCGACGCGTAGGCATCCACCGTGTCAAGCACACGGTTCGGGGAGGATGAAGCACGCATGACAGCCGTCATGAGCGAGCGCCATACCGCTGTGGTCGGTGCGTTTCTCGTTGCGCTCGGCCCGGTCAGCCTTGCCCTTTACACGCCGGCCATGCCCGTGCTGGTCGAGCATTTCGGCAGCTCGTCGGCGGCCATCAAGCTGACCATCACCTTCTATTTCGTCGGCTATGCAGTTGCGCAGCTGATCTGCGGACCCTTGTCCGACGCCTACGGGCGAAGGCCCGTCGCCTTTGCGTTCTTCCTGCTGCATGTGGTCGGCAGTCTGCTCGCCCTCGCATCGCCGGACATCTCCTGGCTTCTTACCGGCCGGGTGCTGCAGGGCGTGGGCGCGGCTGCCGGCATTGCGATCGCCAGAGCCATGGTGCGCGACCAGTTCGTCGGTCAGAGCTCCGTGCGCATCATGAACCTGATCGGGCTCATGCTCGCCATAGGGCCGGCCATCGCGCCGGTACTCGGGGGCCTCACGCTTACGCTGTTCGACTGGCGGGCCCTGTTCATGATCATGGCTGCCTACGGCATCGCCGCTACGGCCGTGCTGGCCTTTGCCGTGAAGGAGACCAACCGTGCGCCTGATCGTACCATGGCGCGGCCCGCCAAGTTCCTGCGCGGTTATCGAACGATCTTCAGCGATCTGGTTTTTCTGCGCGCCGGCCTGGTTCTTGCCCTGATGACGGGCGGCATCTATACGCTTGCCGCGCTCCTGCCTTTCATCATGATCAATGAAGTCGGCCTCTCGCCGGCGGCCTTCGGCTTCGGCATGCTCGTGCAGTCCGGCTCCTATGCCTTCGGCTCGTTCCTCACCGGCCGACTTCTCTCCCGTTTCGGGCCCGACCACATCATCGGCATCGGCCTTTGCTTTGCGATTATATCGGCCGTGTGCTTTTCCCTCACCGGCCTCACCCATCCACATTTCCTGACGATCATGATCCCGGCCGGGATCTGGGCCATCGGGCTGGCGCTCATCATGCCCGGCGCGACCACCCGGGCCTTGGCGAATTTTCCGCATATGGCGGGCGCGGCGGCAGCCGTGATCGGCTTTCTTCAGATCGGTGGCGGGCTTGCCGGCTCGGCGGTCGCGGCGCTGTTCACCGATCCGGTCGACGCGGTCGTCGTGGTGCTGCCGGTGATGGGCGTCCTCGCCCTTGCGCTGCATGTGGGGCTTCACTTCGCCGAACGCGATACAGCCGATTCACCGGAGGCGGGCGACCGCGCTTAGCGCTGTGCGCGACGCGGATCCCGGTCGTGTTAAAAACGCGGTGTATCGGGAGCTCTTTTCGCGGTTCACGGAAACGCAAAAAAAGCTCTACAGGCTTTGCCGCCTGAAGCGCCAGTTCGGCTGGGCAGCGCGCACCATCATCATCTCGCCGATATTCTCGGCGGTGAGGAGGCCGACCAGGCGGCCCTCGCCGTCGGCGACCCCAAGCGCCGGCGCTTTCGAGCTGTTGAGCAGCAACAGGGCTCGGTCGAGCGGCTGGCGCGGATGCACGATCGGGATATCCACGCTCATGATGTCGATGACCGGCGATCCCGGGCCGTGATCGCGCAGCGCCCTGATGAGGTGGTCGCGCGTGACGATGCCGCGTAGCCGGCCGGCGCCGTCCACCACCGGCAGTTCCTTCTGCGAGGTGCGGATGAGAATTTCCACCGCATCGTTCAGGTCGGCCATCGGCGAGAGCGTCTCGAAGGCGGTGATCATTGCCTCGCCCGTCGGCAGGCCGCGCGTTCCCTCGTTGAAGGCGACATGCTGCGCCTCCGCCGAGGCGGCGAGATAGACGAAGATGGCGATGAAGATCAGCAGCGGATTGCCGAAAAGGCCGATGAAGCCGAGCACGAAGGCAAAGCCTTGACCGACGGTAGCGGCGATCTGCGTCGCCCGGCCGAAGCCGAGCCGCATCGCGAGCAGCGCCCTCAGAACCCGTCCTCCGTCCATCGGAAATGCGGGGATCAGATTGAACACGACCAGGATGATATTGGCGGTCGCAAGCCGCGCCACGAGATTGGCCTGCGTGTCTTCGAGCGGAGCGAGCGCCGTCGGATCGACGCTTGTGCTCAATCCCAGCAAAAGGATGGCGGCGATGACGACATTGACCGCCGGTCCCGCCAGCGCCACCAGCAATTCCTCCTGCGGCTTTTCCGGAATGCGCTCCAGGCTCGCCACCCCGCCGATGGGAAAGAGCGTCACGTCTGGCGTCCGCACCCCGAAGCGACGGGCCATAAAGATGTGGCCGAATTCATGCAGGAGAACGCAGAGGAACAGGAGCACAATGAAGAGCGTGCCGGCGATGGCCGCATCGGCACCGCCCCTCGACCACTGCAACGCGCCGATCCAGATGAGAAAGAGCACGAAGGTGACGTGAATGCGGACCGCCGTGCCCGCGATGGTACCGATACGAATGGACCAGAGCATGAAGCCCTCCGACGCGCCGCAGGACGCGGCCCGACAGCTTAAGTCGTGCCGCTCTCTATTGGTTGCGGAAAGGGCCGCGGTTAGGGCAGCCCGGCCGAGGCCTCGGCGCTTGTCGCCCTCTCCCCGGGATCAAAGGCCGAGTTTCTTCTTCCGCTGCGCCAGAGTCCTGAGCCGCAGGGCGTTCAGCTTGATGAAGCCGGCCGCGTCGCGGTGGTCGTAGGCGACGGCGCCTTCCTCGAAGGTCACGAGATCCTGGTCGTAGAGCGAATAGGGGCTCTCGCGGCCGATGACATGGACGCCGCCTTTGTAGAGCTTGAGGCGAACGGTGCCGGTAACGAATTCCTGGCTCTTGTCGATCAGCACCTGCAGCATCTCGCGCTCGGGCGAGAACCAGAAGCCGTTGTAGATGAGCTCGGCATATTTCGGCATGAGCTCGTCCTTGAGGTGCGCGGCGCCGCGGTCGAGCGTGATCGACTCGATCGCCCGATGCGCGTGGTAGAGGATCGTGCCGCCGGGCGTCTCGTACATGCCGCGGCTTTTCATGCCGACGAAGCGGTTCTCGACGAGGTCGAGGCGGCCGATGCCGTTCTCACGCCCGAGTGCGTTGAGCCTGGCGAGCAACGCGGCCGCCGAAAGCGCCTCACCATCGATGGAGACGGCATCGCCCGTCTCGAAGCCGATGGTGATGACGGTCGGCGTGTCCGGCGCGTTCTCCGGATCGACCGTGCGCGAATAGACGTAATCGGGCACTTCGAGGGAGGGATCCTCCAGCACCTTGCCCTCGGAAGAGGCATGCAGAAGGTTGGCGTCCACCGAGAAGGGCGCTTCGCCGCGCTTATCCTTGGCGATCGGGATCTGGTTCTGCTCGGCGAATTCGAGCAGCTTGGTGCGCGAGGCGAGGTCCCATTCGCGCCAGGGCGCGATGACGGTGACGTCCGGCTTCAGGGCATAATAGGCAAGCTCGAAGCGCACCTGGTCGTTGCCCTTCCCGGTTGCGCCATGGGCGACCGCGTCGGCGCCGACCTTTTCAGCGATCTCGATCTGCTTCTTGGCGATCAGCGGCCGGGCGATGGAGGTGCCGAGAAGATAGAGCCCCTCGTACTGCGCATTGGCGCGAAACATTGGAAAGACGTAGTCGCGCACGAATTCGTCGCGCAGGTCCTCGATGAAGATGTTCTCCGGCTTGATGCCGAGGAGAAGCGCCTTCTGGCGCGCCGGCTCGAGTTCCTCGCCCTGGCCGAGATCGGCGGTAAAGGTCACGACCTCGCAGCCATAGGTGGTCTGAAGCCACTTCAGGATGATCGAGGTGTCGAGACCGCCGGAATAGGCGAGCACGACTTTTTTCACGGACTTTGCGGGCGGGGCGCTGAGGGGCATGGGAAATCTCTGTCACGATCCTGCCGGCAGGCCTGGGGCCCGCTTTCGGCTGGGCGCGGACTATAGTGCGCGTGCGAAGCGGCGCAAGCCGCGTTCCGTTCGCCCCTGCAATCTGCCGCCTTGCGATCCACCGCCTGTGCAATCTGCGGCGCTAATCTTGCAGCGGGCGTCGCAATCACGCCATCTTCGCCCTATCCTCACTGTGGCCGGTAACAGTGGAGTTCCAGCGTGCACCGCCACAGTCTCGATTTCTGGTACGACTTCGCCTCGCCCTATTCCTATCTGACGGCGATGCGGATCGAAGCGCTGGCCGCGGCGGCCGACGTCGACTTGCGCTGGCGCCCATTCCTGCTCGGGCCCATCTTCGCCGCGCAGGGCTGGACGGATTCCCCCCTCAACCTCTTTCCCTGCAAGGGCCGCTATCTCTGGCGCGACCTTGCCCGGCAGAGCGCGCGGCTCGGCCTTGCCCTGGTGCGCCCGGCGCCTTTCCCGCAGAACAGCCTGACGGCGGCGCGGGTCGCCCTCGCGCTGCGCGACGCCGGCAAGACGGCGCTTTTCAGCCGGCGGGTCTTCGCGGCGAGCTTCGGCGAAGGCCGTGCGATATCCGAGCCCGAGGTTCTCACCTCCATCCTGCGGAGCCTCGAACTCGACGCGGGCCGGGTCCTGGCGCAGGCGCAAAGCACCGAGGTGAAGGCAAGGTTGCGCGCCGAGACCGAAGAGGCCCGCACGCGCGGCCTGTTCGGGGCGCCGAGCTTTCTTACCACCGATGGAGAATTGTTCTGGGGCAACGACCGCCTGGAGGAGGCCATCGCCTGGGCGGCGGGGGATCGTCCGGGCGCCATGCTCTGAGACCTTCCGAGCGGGGGCGGGGCGCCTGATCCAGTACCGCTCCGGTATAGGCGAGGACGGGCAGCGTTCGGCTTCCGAGCCGATGCCTCACGTCGACCGAGGGCCGTACAAATTTTGTTTCACATGAATCACATGTGGTGGCGCGCGCGGAAGAAATCGGCCCTCACGGAACGGAAGATGCACCGGCCGGCTTGCGCTGCCGGGATCGGGGGTCTATGTTGGAGCCATCCTGATCATCCAGAATGGTTCATATGAGCCGTGACGGAGAGTGGGCCCCCGCGGGTCCGCTCTTTTTCGTTCTGGGAACATGAGTGGGCTGATTTGACTGATACCGATCTGCAATCGATGGACCGTCGCGTGGTCGCCGAGAAGGGCGTCGCCGCCCGTGTGGCGGCGATCATCGAACCCGTGCTCGAGGATCTCGGCTTCCGTCTGGTCAGGGTCAAGATCACCGGCACGAATGGCTGCACGGTGCAGATCATGGCGGAGCGGCCCGACGGCACGATGAACGTCGAGGGCTGCGAGACCGTGAGCCGCGCCATCTCGCCGGTGCTCGACCTGGAAGATCCGATCGATCGTGCTTATTATTTGGAGGTGTCGTCGCCGGGCATCGACCGGCCGCTTGTCCGCCCCTCCGATTTCGCGCGCTGGGAAGGGCACGAGGCAAAGATCGAGACGGCTTTGCTGGTCGAGGGCCGCAAGCGCTTTCGCGGCATTCTGCGTGGCCTCGAAGGCGAGGGTGTGCGCATCGAGCGTCGCGACGCCAAGCCTGGCGAAACGGCCGAGGTGGTAGTGCCGTTAGCCGATATCGTCGAGGCGCGCCTCGTTCTGACGGACGACTTGATCAGGGACACCCTGCGTCGCGACAAGCAGGCGGCCGAGGCCGACGATGCGACGCTCGACATTGCGGGCGGACGGCTCGCACCGGGTCCCGACGCCGACAATGACAACGACAACCGGCCGGGCAAAAAGCCGAGCCGCAAGCCGGGCAAGAACGGCGGTCCACGCCAAGCCGGAAGGCCGGGTAAGCCTTCCAATCAACGACAGACAGAACAAGAGGATTGACGACATGGCGGTGAGCGCCAACAGGCTCGAGCTCCTGCAGATCGCCGACGCTGTCGCGCGTGAAAAGGTCATCGACCGCAGCATCGTTCTCGCGGCCATGGAGGATGCGATCGCCAAGGCGGCGCGTTCCCGCTATGGCGCGGAAACGGACATTCACGCCGAGATCAATTCTCGCACCGGCGAATTGCGCCTGGCCCGCCACCTGCTCGTGGTCGACGAGGTGGAAAATCCCTCGACCCAGATTGGCCTCGCCCAGGCGCGGCGGCACAATCCGGCCGCCCAGCTCGGTGACGTGATCGCGGATACGCTGCCGCCCTTCGATTTCGGCCGCATCGCCGCCCAGTCGGCGAAGCAGGTCATCGTGCAGAAGGTGCGCGAGGCCGAGCGTGACCGGCAGTACGACGAGTACAAGGATCGTATCGGCCAGATCGTCAATGGCGTCGTCAAGCGCGCCGAATACGGCAACGTCATCGTCGACCTGGGCCGTGGCGAGGCGATCGTGCGGCGTGACGAGCTCATCCCGCGCGAGACCTTCCGTCCCGGCGACCGCATCCGCGCCTATGTCTATGACGTGCGCCGCGAGACCCGCGGTCCGCAGATTTTCATGTCGCGCACGCATCCGCAGTTCATGGCGAAGCTCTTCGCCCAGGAAGTGCCGGAGATCTACGACGGCATCGTCGAAGTGAAGGCGGTCGCCCGCGATCCCGGCTCCCGCGCCAAGATCGCCGTGATCTCGCGCGATTCCTCCATCGATCCCGTCGGCGCCTGCGTCGGCATGCGCGGCTCGCGCGTCCAGGCGGTGGTCGGCGAACTCCAGGGCGAGAAGATCGACATCATCCCCTGGTCGGCGGACAATGCCACCTTCATCGTCAATGCGCTGCAGCCGGCGGAAGTCGTCAAGGTGGTGCTCGACGAGGATTCCGAGCGCATCGAGGTGGTGGTGCCGGACGAGCAGCTGTCGCTCGCCATCGGCCGTCGCGGCCAGAACGTCCGCCTCGCCTCGCAGCTCACGGGCTGGGATATCGACATCCTGACCGAGGCAGAGGAATCGGAGCGTCGCCAGAAAGAATTCGTCGAGCGGACGAATGTGTTCATGGAATCGCTCGACGTCGACGAGGTTGTCGGCCAGCTTCTCGCCTCAGAGGGGTTCCGCTCGGTTGAAGAGCTCGCCTTTGTCGATCTGTCGGAGCTTGCAACGATCGAGGGCTTCGACGAGGATACGGCGGCTGAAATCCAGACGCGCGCGACGGATTACCTGGCACGGGTGGAAGCCGAGCTCGACGCCAGGCGCCGGGAACTCGGGGTTGCCGATGAACTGCGAGAGATCGACGGCGTGACGACCGCGATGCTCGTGGCCTTCGGTGAGAATGGCATCAAGACCATTGAGGACCTCGCGGACTGCGCCACCGACGAACTCGCCGGCTGGACGGAACGCAAGGGTCAGGAAACGGTGCGGCACAAGGGTTTCCTCGAAGATCTCGAGGTCTCCAAGGCCGAGGCCGAAGCCATGATCATGGCAGCCCGGGTCAGGATGGGCTGGGTCGACGCTCAGGCGCTCGAGACGGCCGGCGAAGAGAGCGAAGACGAGATCGAGGTTGGCGAGGGTGCGGCTGGTCGGACAATCGAGCCGAACAGCGCAGCGGCTGGCCAGTAATGAGCCCGGGGGGACCGGCATGGCGCCGCGACGCAAGGACAAGGCGGATATGCGCCGGGACCCTGGTGGCGGCGATGGATCGCACGAGGAGCGGCTTTGCGTGGTCTCGCGCGAGGTCAAGGACCCCGACGAGCTGATCCGTTTCGTCGCTGGGCCCGACCGAAAGCTGGTGCCTGATCTCAGGCGGCGGCTGCCCGGCCGCGGCGTCTGGGTGACCGGCACGGCGGCGGCGGTCAAAGAGGCGGTCAAGCGGCGCGCCTTCGGGCGCAGCCTCAAGGCCGAGGTGGTGACCTCCACCGCGCTGGTGGAGGAGGTCGAGGCGCTGCTGCGGCGTGATGCCCTGCAGGCCTTGGCTCTGGCCAATAAGGCCGGAGCCGTTGTCACGGGTTTCGGGAAGGTGGAGGAAGCGGCAGCGAAGGGAAATGTCGTTGCCCTGCTTCACGCCAGGGAGGCGGCGCCGGACGGGCGCCGGAAGTTGGCGCAGGCTCTGCGCAGAGGACGGGGAGAGGCGGCGGCCGGTATCGTGATCACCGATCTCTTCCATGAAGCTGATTTGGATTTGGCATTGGGCCGCGCACATGTGATACATGCAGCCCTCATTGCAGGCCCTGGCAGCGACGGTTTTTTGGCGCGCTTGCGAAAGTTGGCGCGCTATGTGGCGAATGACGAGCCCGCGGCGGGGCAGCCGAACGATGCTCTGGACGGACGTGGGCAAGGGCCGCAAGGCCCTGAATTGATTGAACGCGAAGGCGCAGGATTCGAGCGGAATGAGTGATACGAAAAACCCGAGCGATAAGACGCTGGGTGTGACGTCCAAGACGTTGACGCTGAAGCGCCCTGTCGAGCAGGGCGTGGTGCGCCAGAGCTTTTCCCACGGTCGGAGCAAGGCCGTCGTGGTCGAGAAGGTGAAGCGTCGTGTCATCGGCCCGGGCGAGGCCAAGGAGAGTGCGCCTGCCGCTCCGCAGCAGCCCCAGGCGCCGCGGCCGGCTGCGCCGCAGGCCGCACCCGTGAACAGACAACCGATGCGGCAGTCGTCCGCCGGTGGCGGGCAGCAACGCTCGGCGCCGCAGCCGGGCTCGCGCCCGACGGGCGTGGTGCTGCGCACCCTGACCGAGGACGAGCGCGACGCACGCCTGCAGGCTCTCACCGAGGCCAAAAAGCGCGAAGGCGAAGAGCGTCGCCAGGCCGAGGAGGATGCGAAGCGCCGGGCCGAGCGCGAGGCGCAGGAGCGCATCGAGCGTGAAGCCGCCGAAGCGCGCAAGCGTGAAGAGGAAGAGCGCCGCCGCATCGAGGACGAGCGCAAGCGCAAGGCCGAGGAAGAGGCACGTCGCCGCTTGGGTACCGAGGCGCCGCAGGCACAGCCCCCGCGTTCCGAAGCGCCAGCCAGCCGCCGTCCGGCGGATGCCGCACCCGGCGCCACGTCTGCCGCGCCGCGTCGTGCGCCGCTGAACGCCAATGTTCCCGGCCGTGCGCGGCCGCTGGAGCCCGAAGGGGAGGCGCGGCCTGTCCGCCGTCCCGGTATTCCCGGCCGGCCGGCGCCTGCGCCGGTCAAGACGCCCAAAGCGCCGAGCAGCGACGATCGTCGCCGCGGTCGGCTCACCCTCACCACGGCGCTTTCCGCCGAGGACGAGCGCACGCATTCGGCCGCCGCCTATCGCCGCCGCCTGCAGCGCATGAAGGGCGGTGCCACCGAGCAGAAGGAAAAGCTCAGCCGCGAGGTGATCATCCCCGAGACGATCACCATCCAGGAGCTCGCCAACCGCATGGCCGAGCGTGGCGTCGACGTCATCCGCCTGCTGATGAAGCAGGGCGAGATGCACAAGATCACCGACGTGATCGACGCCGACACCGCGCAGCTGCTCGCCGAGGAACTCGGCCATACGGTCAAGCGCGTTGCCGAATCTGACGTGGAAGAAGGCCTCTTCGACGCGCCCGACGAGGAGAGCTCGCTCAAGTCGCGCCCGCCGGTCGTGACCATCATGGGCCACGTCGACCACGGCAAGACCTCGCTGCTCGATGCCATCCGGCATGCCAATGTGGTGTCGGGCGAGGCCGGTGGCATCACCCAGCACATCGGCGCCTATCAGGTGACCTCTCCGCTCGGCGGCAAGATCACCTTCATCGACACGCCCGGCCACGCCGCCTTCACGGCGATGCGTGCCCGCGGCGCCAAGGTGACGGATATCGTCGTGCTCGTGGTCGCCGCCGACGACGGCGTCATGCCGCAGACGGTCGAGGCGATCAATCACGCCAAGGCCGCCAAGGTGCCGCTGATCGTGGCGATCAACAAGATCGACAAGCCGGAGGCCAATCCGCAGCGCGTGCGCACGGAGCTCCTGCAGCACGAGATCGTGGTCGAATCCATGGGCGGCGATACCCTCGAATTCGAGGTCTCCGCCAAGGCCGGCACCAATCTCGACAAGCTGCTCGAGGGCCTGCAGCTCCAGTCCGAAATCCTGGAACTGAAGGCTAATCCGGAGCGGCCCGCCGAAGGCACGGTCATCGAGGCCAAGCTCGATCGCGGCCGCGGCCCCGTCGCGACCGTGCTCGTCCAGCGCGGTACGCTCAAGGTCGGCGACATCGTCGTCGCCGGTGCCGAATATGGCCGCGTGCGCGCGCTCATTGCCGACACGGGCGAGCAGCTCAAGGAGGCCGCCCCATCCGTCCCGGCGGAGGTGCTCGGCTTCAACGGCACACCGGAGGCCGGCGATCGCGTCGCGGTCGTCGAGAACGAGGCGCGGGCCCGCGAGATCACCGGCTACCGCGAGCGTCAGAAGCGCGATCGCGCCGCGGCGCGCGGCGTGACGGCCGCCCGCTCGCTCGCCGACATGATGCGCGACCTGAAAGAGGGCACGGGCCGCAAGGAATTCGCGCTCGTCGTCAAGGGCGATGTCCAAGGCTCCGTCGAAGCGATCGTCGGTGCGCTGGAGAAGCTCGGCAACGACGAAGTGGCGGCGCGCGTGCTTCACTCCGGCGTCGGCGGCATCACCGAGAGCGACGTCACGCTGGCGGAGGCTTTCAATGCCGTGATCCTCGGCTTCAACGTGCGCGCCAACAAGGAGACGCGCGAGGCAGCCGAGCGCAACGGCATCGAGATCCGCTACTACAACATCATCTACGATCTCGTGGACGATGTGAAAAAGGCCATGTCGGGGCTCCTGCCGCCGATGCTGCGCGAGCAGCGCCTGGGCGAAGCGCAGATCCTCGAGATCTTCGACGTGTCGAAGGTCGGCAAGGTCGCAGGCTGCCGTGTGCTCGACGGCACCGTGGAACGCGGCGCCAATGTGCGCCTCATCCGCGACAATGTCGTCATCCACGAAGGCAAGCTCTCGCAGCTCAAGCGCTTCAAGGACGACGCCAAGGAAGTGCTCTCCGGCCAGGAATGCGGCATGGCTTTCGAGAACTACCAGGACATGCGCGCCGGCGACGTGATCGAGTGCTATCGCGTCGAGGAGATCAAGCGCACGCTCTGAGCCCGTTCCCGCTCATGGCCGGGCGCGTCCCGGCCATTCCGCCCGGGGAATGTCGCGCCTGACGGTCATTCTCCGGGACGCTTTTCGTACGGGACGAGGTCTGTCGATCGAAATGGCCGGGACAAGCCCGGCCACGACGGCGATACAGCAAAAGCCCGGTTCGACCCCGGGAGAAGGACTATGCCGAAAAAACGCTTCGATACGGGTTCCGGCCCGAGCCAGCGCGCATTGCGCGTCGGCGAACTCGTCCGCCACGCCATGGCGGAGATCCTCACGCGCGGCGATCTCGTGGACGATGTGGTCACCTCCCATGTGATCACCGTGCCGGAAGTGCGCATGTCGCCGGATCTCAAGCTCGCGACCATCTTCGTCATGCCGCTCGGCGGAAAGGACGAGGAATTGGTCGTGGAGGCGCTGCAGCGCCACAGGCGCTTCGTCCGTGGCGAACTCGCGCGCCGGCTCACCCTCAAATTCGTGCCCGAGGTTCGCTTCCGACTCGACGAGAGCTTCGACGAGGCGGCGCGCATCGGCCGCCTGCTCAATTCCGAGAGAGTCCGGGCGGATCTCGCCGCCGCGCGTGCCGAGGACCGGGACGATGAGCTTTCCCCCCGCAAGACGGATGATGATGAAACCCCTTGAGCGCGCCACGATGAGCGACATCGCCGACGAGCCCCAAAGTCCCGCCCCACCGGAGCAGCCGCCGGCTCCGCGCGGCGCCTCGCCGCAGCGCCGCAAACGCGACGTGCACGGCTGGGTGGTGCTCGACAAGGGGGTGGGCATGACATCCACCCATGCCGTCGCGGTGGTGAAGCGGCTCACCCATGCCAAGAAGGCCGGCCATGCCGGCACGCTCGATCCGCTCGCTTCCGGTCTTCTGCCGATCGCGCTCGGCGAGGCCACGAAGACGGTGCCCTTCGTCATGGACGGCCGCAAGGCCTATCAATTCACCGTCGCCTGGGGCGCCCAGACCGATACCGACGACGCCGAAGGCAAGGTTACGGCGACGAGCGAAACACGGCCCGACGAGGCGGCCATCAATGCGGTGCTGCCCCGCTTCACCGGCGACATCATGCAGGTGCCGCCGCGCTATTCCGCCATCAAGATCGGCGGCGAGCGCGCCTACGATCTCGCCCGTGGCGGCGAGATCGTGGAACTCGAGGCCCGCCCCGTGCGCATCGACCGCCTGACGCTCGTGAACCATACCGGCGACCACAGCGTCTTCGAGGCCGAATGTGGCAAGGGCACCTATGTGCGGGCGCTGGCGCGTGATCTCGGCCTCATCCTCGGCTGTTACGGCCATGTTTCGGCACTTCGGCGCACCCGCGTCGGCCCATTCACGACCGCACATGCGATTTCGCTGGAACAGCTGGAGGAATTAAGGCATAACGCCGCCGGCGACGTCCCGAATGAGCGGAGCGTCGCTGAAGCTGTTCTGCCCATCGAGACCGCGCTGGACGACATCCCGGCGCTGGCCGTGAGCCGGGCGGACGCGGCGAGGCTCGCGCGAGGCCAGACCGTGCTGTTGCGTGGCCGGGACGCGCCGATCATCGAAGGCCCCCTATCCGTGACCTGCCAAGGGCGACTGGTTGCCGTGGCGGACGTCGATGGGGGAGAGATCGTTCCCCGGCGCGTGTTCAACCTCTCCGGTGCGCTCTGACGAACGCCCGTTTTTTGAAAGGATGACCGATGTCGATCGCTCCCGAGCGCAAGCAGGAACTCTTGAAGGAATTTGCCCGGGTCCCCAATGATACGGGATCGCCCGAAGTGCAGATCGCCATCCTGACGACGCGTATTTCCAATCTGACCGAGCATTTCAAGACCCATGCGAAGGACAACCATTCCCGTCGCGGTCTGTTGAAGCTCGTCTCGCAGCGCCGTTCGCTGCTGGATTATCTGAAGCGCAAGGACGAAGCGCGCTACAAGACGGTCATCGAGCGTCTCGGCATTCGCCGCTGACGCCACTCTGTCGCCGCCCCGGCGCGTCACGAGGCGCCGGTGGATGCGGGAGCGAGGGGAGAGAATGGTCCCCTCGCGGATCAAAGGGATGCCCGTGGGCATTTCTTTTCGGGAAGGGCGGCCCACGGATCGGGCGCGCCCGGGCGGAATGAGCGGAACGGTTCCGCGGGCATTTCGCTAAGACCAGGAACCGCGTTGCCGGCTTGGGATCCTATCGATCCGATGCCGCCCGCGGTCGAGGCCCGGCATGACGACCATGGCAGGATCGCCAGATGCTCTCCAACCCGTGTGAGCCTCTCGCCGTCTTGCTCATGGCGTCGCGTCGAGCGGCCGTCGCCATTTGGCCAAAGATCCGCCATTTGGCCAAAGACCATGAGAGATGAAGACCAATGTTCGATATTCAACGTGAAGAACTGACCTGGGGGGGCGCTACGCTCACCCTGGAGACTGGCCGCATGGCCCGTCAGGCCGATGGCGCCGTGCTCGCCACCTATGGCGAGACGACGGTGCTCGCCACCGTCGTGGCAGCCAAGGAGCCGAAGCCCGGCATCGACTTCCTGCCGCTGACCGTCAACTACCAGGAAAAGGCCTATGCGGCTGGCCGCATTCCCGGCGGCTATTTCAAGCGCGAAGGCCGGCCCACCGAAAAGGAGACCCTGGTCTCCCGCCTGATCGACCGGCCGATCCGGCCGTTGTTCATGGACGGCTGGCGCTGTGACACCCAGGTGATCGTGACCGTGCTGACGCACGATCTCGAAAACGATCCGGACATCGTCGCGATGGTCGCCGCCTCGGCGGCTCTCACGCTGTCCGGCGCTCCCTTCATGGGACCGATCGGCGCCGCTCGCGTCGGCTATATCAAGGGTGAGTACAAGCTCAACCCGTCGATCCCGGAAAAGGAAGCCTCCGATCTCGACCTCGTCGTCGCCGGCACGAACGACGCCGTGCTGATGGTGGAATCGGAAGCCAAGGAGCTTCCCGAGGACGTGATGCTCGGCGCCGTGATGTTCGGCCACAAGGCGTTCCAGCCGGTGATCGAGGCCATCATCCGCCTCGCCGAGCGCGCCGCCAAGGAGCCGCGCGATATCGCCGTGCCCGATTTCTCCGAGATCGAGAAGGCCGTCCTCGAGATCGCCGAAGACGATCTGCGCGCCGCCTACAAGATCGTCGAGAAGCAGGATCGCTACGCCGCGGTCGACGCTGCCAAGGCGAAGGTCATGGCCACTCTCGTGCCGGAGGAGGGCGAGGCCCGCTTCTCGACCGAGCAGGTCAAGGCGGTCTTCAAGGAAGTCCAGGCCAAGATCGTGCGCTGGAACATCCTCGATTCGGGCGTCCGCATCGACGGCCGTGATGTGAAGACGGTCCGCCCGATCGTCGCCGAGGTCGGTCTTCTGCCGCGCACGCACGGCTCGGCGCTGTTCACCCGCGGCGAGACGCAGGCCCTCGTGGTAGCGACCCTCGGCACCGGGGACGACGAGCAGTTCGTCGATTCGCTGGAAGGCACCTATAAGGAAACCTTCCTGCTGCATTACAACTTCCCGCCCTATTCCGTGGGCGAGACGGGTCGCATGGGCTCGCCCGGGCGCCGCGAGATCGGCCACGGCAAGCTCGCCTGGCGCTCTGTGCATCCGATGCTGCCGCCGCATCACGAGTTCCCCTACACCATCCGCGTGGTGTCGGAGATCACGGAATCGAACGGCTCGTCGTCGATGGCGACGGTCTGCGGTTCCTCGCTCGCTCTTATGGATGCGGGCGTGCCGCTTCGCCGGCCGGTTGCCGGCATCGCCATGGGCCTGATCCTGGAGGGCGAGCGCTATGCCGTCCTCTCCGACATCCTGGGCGACGAGGACCACCTCGGCGACATGGACTTCAAGGTGGCCGGCACCGAGCAGGGCATCACGGCCCTGCAGATGGACATCAAGATCGCCGGCATCACCGAGGAGATCATGCAGGTCGCCCTCGACCAGGCCAAGGGCGGCCGTCTGCATATCCTCGGCGAGATGGCCAAGGCGCTCACCTCGGCCCGCGCCGAGCTCGGCGAATATGCCCCGCGCATCGAGACCATCAAGATCCCGCAGGACAAGATCCGCGAGGTCATCGGCTCGGGCGGCAAGGTCATCCGCGAGATCGTCGAGAAGACGGGCGCCAAGGTCGACATCGCCGACGATGGCACCGTCAAGGTTGCCTCCTCGGACTTGAAGTCGATCACCGCCGCGATCAACTGGATCAAGGGTATTGCCGCCGAGCCGGAGCTGAATGCGATCTACGAGGGCACGGTGGTGAAGACCACCGATTTCGGCGCCTTCGTGAATTTCTTCGGCTCCCGCGACGGTCTCGTCCATATCTCCCAGCTCGCGCAGCAGCGCGTGCAGAAGGTCACGGACGTTGTCAAGGAAGGCCAGAAGGTCAAGGTGAAGCTGCTCGGCTTCGACGAGCGCGGCAAGGTTCGCCTGTCCATGAAGGCGGTGGACCAGGAGACCGGCGAGGATCTCGAGGCCAAGGAAAAGGCGGAGAGCGCGGCCGAATAAGGCTGCGATCCCTCCATTGAAGCGAAAAGGCCGGCTCACGCCGGCCTTTTTGTTGTTCGGGCACCTCCCGCCACCCCTATCCCTCCCCGCAAGGGGGAGGGCATGGGCGAGCGGAGCCTCAAGAGAATCGACTCACAATCCCTCGAAGAGTGCCGTCGAGAGATAGCGCTCGGCAAAATCCGGGATGACGATCACGATAGTCTTGCCGGCCGCATCGGGCCGGGCGCCGACCTCGAGAGCCGCAGCGACGGCCGCGCCCGAGGAGATGCCGACCGGAATGCCTTCGAGCCGCGCCAGAAGCCGGGCCGTGTCGAAGGCCGTCTGATTGCCGACCGTCACCACCTCGTCGATGATCGAGCGGTCGAGAACCTCCGGCACGAAGCCCGCGCCGATGCCCTGAATCTTGTGCGGACCGGGTTGTCCGCCCGAGAGCACGGGCGAATCTTCCGGCTCTACGGCGACCATGCGTAGCGACGGCTTGCGCGGCTTGAGCACCTGGCCGACGCCGGTGATGGTGCCGCCGGTGCCGATGCCCGAAACGACGATATCGACCGCGCCCTTCGTGTCGTTCCAGATCTCTTCCGCCGTCGTGCGGCGGTGAATTTCCGGATTGGCGGGATTGCGGAACTGCTGCGGGATGACCGAGCCGGGAATGGAGGCCTTGAGCTCCTCCGCGCGCCCCACCGCGCCGCGCATGCCCTGCGGGCCAGGCGTCAGTTCGAGTTCGGCCCCGAGCAGGGCGAGCATCTTGCGCCGCTCGATGGACATCGTTTCCGGCATGACGAGGATGAGCCGGTAGCCGCGCGCCGCCGCCACGAAGGCAAGCGCGATGCCGGTATTGCCGGAGGTGGGCTCGATCAGCGTCGTGCCCGGCTTGATCAGCCCTTCCGCTTCGAGCGCATCGATCATGCTGACGCCGATGCGGTCCTTCACGCTGGCGATCGGGTTGAAGAACTCCAGCTTGGCAAGGAGATTGGCCTGAATTCCCTTCTCTTCGGCGAGGCGTGTCAACCGGACCAGGGGCGTATCGCCGATGGTGTCGGTGATCGAGTCATAGACCCGCCCACGGCCGGGTGCTTTACCGGCTGGGGAGGTGGTTGGGGCTTCGTCCGCCATGGCGCTCTCCATCTGAAGGAACGAGGTATCAGCCCTCGTTATGATGTCCCAGATCTACATGTGGTGGTCGAGTTTATTATAAACCTACGGACTAGATCGTAAAATCTCCCACCATCGGCGCGGTGGCGAATACCGCCTCGTTTTCTGCCGTGCGGCAGAGGTCCTCGACGGTGATTTCGTCGAGTCTGGCGAGGAAGGCTTCGCCAGCGGCACGAACGGTTGGGCCGATCACCCGGTCGACGAGCACCGATTCCGGCGCCGGCATACCGTTTTCCTCCGCGTCGTCGGTCATTGCGGCGCGCACGATGTCGCCCGCCGTGATGCGCCGCCGCTCCTTGGCGAGCTCGTAGCCGCCGCGCGGGCCCCTTACGCCTTTCAGAATGCCGGCCCGCACGAGCTGCTGCAGGACGGTTTCGAGATGCCGTGGCGGCAGGCTGTGACGAGCGGCCAGGAATTTTGCGGCGACCGGTGCCGGGCGTGCGTGGATGGCGATATCGACAACCGCTGCAATGGCCAGGAGGCTGCGCCGGGACAGCAGAATCATGGCAGATTGTTCCTCCTTCGAAACTTTTTTTCAGGCACCGGTTGAGCCGAAGCCGCCGGCGCCGCGTGCTGTTTCATCGATCCTGTCGACTTCTTCCAGCGTGACCTGGACAACGGGCGCGACCACGAGCTGCGCGATGCGCATGCCGCGTGTCACCGTGACCGGCGCCTCGCCGAGATTGACGAGGATAACGCCGACCTCGCCGCGATAATCGGCATCGATCGTGCCGGGCGCATTGGCGACCGTGAGGCCGTGCTTGAGGGCAAGCCCGGAGCGCGGCCGCACCTGCCCTTCGTAGCCCTCCGGCAACTGCAGCACGAGCCCGGTCGGGATGAGCGCGCGCTTGCCCGGCCCCAGCGCAATCGGCGCGTCCTCGGGGTTTGCCGCGAGAAGGTCGACGCCGGCGGCATGCGCCGTCTCGTAGCGCGGCAGCGGCAGGTCCTGCGCATGGGGGAGCCGGAGGACAGCGACTGTAACGCTCATGGCAAGCCTCTTGTGGGGCGCCTGATGGGCCGCCTCATGGGGCGGCCTCCAGTGCCGCCGCGATCCGGGCCACGAGTTGGCGCGCAACCTCCGTCTTCGGCATCTGCGGCCAGTCCTCCACCGCATCGGCGGTGACGAGATGCACGCTGTTGTTCTCGCCGCCCATGATGCCGCTCGCGTGGCTGACGTCATTGGCGACGATCCAGTCGCAGCCCTTACGCAGGCGCTTCGCCTGGGCCTGCGCGACAACGTTTTCCGTTTCGGCTGCGAAACCAATGACGAGCCGCGGGCGTCCCTCGTGGCGGTGAGCGATTGTCGCCAGGATGTCCGGATTTTCGACCAAGGCAAGCTTCGGCGAGGCGCCGGCTTTCTTGATCTTCTGTCCGGCCTCGCTGGCGACCCGCCAATCGGCGACCGCGGCGGCGAAAATGCCGACGTCGGCGGGAAGGGCCGCCTCAACGGCCGCGAACATTTCGGCGGCGGTCTCGACATGGCGCGTGGTGACGCCGGGCGGGTCGGCAACAGCCGCGGGTCCGGAGACCAATATGACTTCGGCGCCGGCCTCCGCCGCGGCTGCGGCGATTGCATGGCCCTGGCGCCCGGAGGACCGATTGGCGATATAGCGTACGGGATCGATCGGCTCGTGGGTCGGGCCGGAGGTCACGACAACGCGCCTGCCGGCCAGCGGCCGATCATGGGAGATGCCGGCACCGAGCATGGCCTCGACGGCGGCGACGATCTCCAGCGGCTCGGCCATCCGGCCCTCGCCGGATTCGCCCCGCTCGGCCATGCTGCCGTTATTCGGGCCGACGACCCGCACCCCGTCCGCGGCGAGCAGCGCCATATTGCGGCGCGTCGCCGGATGGGACCACATGCGCGGATTCATGGCGGGCGCCACGAGCACGGGCTTGTCGGTGGCGATCAGTGCCGTGGTGGCAAGATCATCCGCATGGCCTTGGGCCATCTTGGCGAGGATATCGGCGGTCGCCGGTGCGACCACGAGGAGGTCGGCCTGCCGTGAGAGCGCGATATGGCCGATATCGGCTTCGTCGGTCAGCGAGAAGAGATCGGTGTAGGCCTTCTCGCCGGAAAGGCTCGCGACGGACAGCGGCGTAATGAATTCGGCGCCCGCCCGCGTGAGGATGGCGCGCACGGCATACCCGCGCTCCTTGAGGCGCCGGATGAGATCGAGCGCCTTATAGGCGGCAATGCCGCCAGCGATGATCAAAAGCACGCGCTTCTGCACGGAAAGCTCCCGCACTCGACAGATCAAGAGGAGTAGCACATTCAGCGCGCGGAATTAGCCCTGTTCCGCAATTGATTTCCGCTCAATGGGCGCAATCACAGTGAAAACCAGATCATAGCCAGAATGATGACGATCGCCCAGAGCGCAACCGCTGCCGTGCGCCCGCCGCGCGCCTCGGCCCGGCCGATCGCCTCGACGCTCGGCGCATCGAGCCGCACACCGTCCCTCGCCATCCGTTCGAGGTCGTCGACGAGCCGCTCCCCGCGCGTCAAGAGCCCCGGCAGATGACCGAAAAAGCCGCCCACCTCGCGGGCGCTGCGCCCGACATCTGCAACCCGGCCGAGGGGACCGAGATTTTCCTCGATCCAGCGCCGCACCACAGGGTCTGCAGTCGACCACATGTCGAGCTTGGGATCGAGATTGCGCGCCACGCCCTCCACCACCACCATGGTCTTCTGCAGCATCACGAGCTCGGTGCGCGTGTGCATGTCGAAGAGGGCCGTGATCTCGAAGAGCAGCGTCAGCAGCTTCGCCATGGAAATTTCGTCGGCGCGCCGGTCGTGGATCGGCTCGCCGATCGCCCGGATGGCCTGTGCGAAATCGTCCACGCTGTGGTGGTGCGGCACGTAGCCCGCCTCGAAATGCACCTCCGCCACGCGCCGGTAATCGCGCGTGATGAAGCCGTAGAGGATCTCCGCAAGGAAACGGCGTTCTCGCAGGCCGAGCCGGCCCATGATGCCGCAATCGACGGCGACCAGGCGACCATCGGGCGCGACGAACAGATTGCCCGGATGCATGTCGGCGTGAAAGAAGCCGTCGCGTAGCGCCTGGCGCAGGAAGGTCTGGATGACCGCCCGCCCGACGACGACCCGGTCGTGGCCGGCCGCCTCGATGCCGGCGAGATCCGAGAGCGCGAGGCCATGAACCCATTCGCTGACGAGCACGTCACGGCCCGTCAGGTCCCATTCCACCGCCGGCACGCGGAAATCGGGGTCATCCCGGGTATTCTCGGCAAGTTCCGACAAGGCGGCCGCCTCGAGGCGCAGGTCCATCTCCATAACGACGGAGCGGGCCAGCGTCTCCACCACCTCGACGGGCCGCAGGCGATGCATGTCCGGCAGAAAGCGCTGGGCGAGCCGCGCGCCGAAGCGCATGGCGGACAGATCGGCCATGAAGCGCTCGCGCACCCCGGGCCGGAGCACCTTGACGGCGACCTCGCGGCCGCCGCGCATTGGCACGAGCCGCGCCCGGTGCACCTGGGCGATGGAGGCGGCGGCGACCGGCTCGCTGAACTCTTCGAAGATCTCGCCGACCGGCATGCCGAAAGAGGCCTCGACGATGGCGACTGCCTCCTTGCGCGGAAAGGCCGGCATCCTGTCCTGCAGCGCCTCCAGATCCCGCGCCACCCGCACGCCGACAACATCGGGCCGCGTCGCCAGGAACTGGCCGAATTTGACGTAGGACGGGCCGAGGCGCGTAAGCGCCGCGGCGAGCCGTTCGGCCCCGTCGGCGCGTCCGCGCCGCTCGATGAGGCGCGCCAGCCGCACCCCGAGCCGCGCGGCAGGCGGCAGCAGCGACTGATCGAACAGGCCGAAAGCTCCCTCGCGCGCCAGCACGAAGCCGACGCGAGCGAAGGACAGCATGTGCCAGATGCCGGAGATCACCATCTTGCCGCACCTCGAGCGGCCGGGCCGTCCCAGAAAAGCCGCATCAAAGCTTCCATGCCGAATGAAGGGCGACGACCCCGAGCGTCATGGGGCGGTGGCTCACCGCCCCGAAGCCCGCGTCCTCCAGCATGGCGGAAAAGGCATGGGGCGTCGGAAACCGGCGGATGGACTCGACCAGATAGCGATAAGGCTCGGCTTCGCCCGTCACCACGCGGCCGAGCGCGGGAATAACATTAAAGGAATAGGCCTCGTAAAGCGCGTCGGCACCGGGCACGTCGACATGGCTGAATTCCAGGCAGAGAAACCGACCGCCACGCTTCAAGATGCGGAAGGCCTCGGCGAGGGCGGTCTCGATGCGCGGCACATTGCGGATGCCGAACACCACCGTATAGGCGTCGAAACTCGCATCCGGAAAAGGGAGCGCCTCGGCATTGCCGGCGGTGAAGGCAATGCGGTCGCCGTAGCGATCACCCGCCCGCGCGCGGCCGACCTCGAGCATGGCGTCGTTGATGTCGAGCACCGTCACCCGGGTTGCCGGCCCGCCGGCTTCCAGCACGCGGAAAGCGACGTCCGCGGTGCCGCCGGCGACGTCGAGATGGGCGAAGGGCCGGTCGCTCGGCGGCCTCAGCTGCGAGACGAGCGCATTCTTCCAGACGCGATGCAAGCCGCCCGACATCAGGTCGTTCATCAGGTCGTAGCGCCGTGCCACCTTGTGGAACACGTCGTTGACGAGCGTCTGCTTTTCGCCGAGCGGCACCTCCGAGAAGCCGAAATGCGTGGAGTCATTCGCCGGGGTCACGTGCTCTCGCGTCCTTCTGTCCGTCGCTATGGTCGCCGAAGCGCGCGACCATAGCGCGCGCTCCTGCGACTTGCTATCTCGGCGGCATCTGCGCTGATGGTCGCAGCTGCCCGATAGCATATAGATAAGGACTGTTTGGCGAGCGATGCCGGAACTGCCTGAAGTCGAAACCGTACGGCGCGGCCTCGAGCCCGTGATGCTGGGTGCGGCCCTCGTCAAAGTGGAGCAACGCCGGGCCGACCTGCGTTTTCCCTTTCCCGAGCGTTTCGCCGAGCGGCTGGCCGGCCGGGTGGTCGCCGGGCTCGGTCGCCGCGCCAAATATCTCCTGGTCGATCTCGACGATGGAGAGGTGCTCGTCATGCATCTCGGCATGAGCGGCCGCTTCCTGATCGAGATGAATGGCAGTGGGGTCACGCCAGGCAGCTACCATCAGGATGCCGGGCAGGACCGGCGGCATGACCATGTGGTCTTTCATCTCTCGAGCGGCGCGACGGTGACTTATAACGACACGCGTCGCTTCGGCTTCATGGTACTCGTGCCGCGCACCGAGCTTGGCGTGCATCCCCTCATGGCCAAGCTCGGCATCGAGCCGCTCGGCAACGAACTCGACGCGGATCGCCTCGCGCAGCTCATGGCCGGGCGTGCGGCGCCTCTGAAGGCGGCGCTGATGGACCAGCGCCTCATCGCCGGGCTTGGCAATATCTATGTCTGCGAGGCCCTGCACCGGGCGCGGCTGTCGCCGACGCGGCGAGCCGGCTCGCTCGCCACGGCCACCGGGCGCCCGACCGAAGGCGCGCGGCGCCTTGCGATCGCCATCCGTGAGGTTCTCGCGGAGGCCGTGGCGGCCGGAGGGTCGACGCTCCGCGACTATGCCCAGCCGAACGGTTCCCTCGGCTATTTCCAGCACGGCTTCCGCGTTTATGACCGCGAGCATGCGCCCTGTCCGACGCCGAACTGCCGCGGCACCATCACGCGCCTCGTCCAGGCGGGCCGGTCGACCTTCTACTGCCGGTCATGCCAACGCTGAGCCGGCCTGTAGGCCGTCATGCGCGCTCTTTCGGCGAGAAAAGCCGCTCGGCGCGAGAAGAATGCACGACGAGCGTTGACGCTTGCCGCGGGAGGACTTATAAGCCGGCGCTCAGGACGGGCGGTGCTTACGCACTGCCCCGATAACCCGTTCACCAGAAAGCCGATCCCGATCGCCCGGTCCTTACGGCCGTGCGGCGCTGATCGGGATGACGAGAGGATACCATGGCCAACACCACGTCGGCCAAAAAGGCGGTGCGCAAGATCGCGCGCCGCACGGCTGTGAATAAGGCGCGTAAAAGTCGCGTGCGCACCTTCGTCCGCAAGGTCGAAGAGGCCATTGGCAGCGGTGATAAGGCCGCCGCGGTCGCAGCACTTCATTCTGCTGAGCCCGAATTGATGCGGGCTGCGCAGAGTGGAGTCTTGCATAAGAATACCGCTTCACGGAAAGTGGCGCGTCTTGCTCACCGCATCAAGGCACTGTCTGCCTGAACGATGCTTGCAGATGTTTCAAAAGGCCCGGCTCTGCCGGGCTTTTTTTATGGCTCTTGGAAGGAATACGCTCGCGGCGGCGCAGCATGCTTGTCTTTTGCTCTTGACAAGCGCTTCGCTTCGAACCTTCGGCGGAGCCATTCGAGCCCCCCTCAACCGCGCAGACAAAACCACGTCAGAACAGATCCTTAGCGGGCAAAGGGTGTGAGCGGTCGCGAATCCCCCCTCGCCGGACTGTGGCGGACTTGCACATCGCATCGCAAAAAGCCTCGCGGCAGTCGCGGCCGAGCTTGGCCTGGAGCATATGAAAAACTGAGGGGGGACAAGCTCTTACTCTGCGTGCCAGAGATTGTGCGGCAGATGCAATTCGGTTGTGGGTGCGCTTTGCGGTGTCCACAACTGTTTGATGTGTTGCGCCGGCCCGACGGGGTGTCGTAGTGTCGGATCACCTTGGGGCTGTCGCCCCAAGCCTTCATCGGGAAATCGGAAGAATTCAACCTCTTTGTCAGGAGGGGGCGGTGCAATCTTGTCTGTTCAATAACACTTCGGCCACCTTATCCATTGTGGGGTGGCCCAGGTTTATTGGGCGCTTGGATAAGCACCGGTGCAGATCAAACGCGTTCAGTAATGCGTTCGTGTCGGTTAATTTATTTTATCTGCACATCAGTTCCCGTTGATCTAGTTTATCTCGTCAGAGTTCTCGCAGGCCTGTTGTTGCGTACCCTGTCGGGAGGCGGGCGCGGCTTAGGTTTGTTGTGTGTGCGTAGAAACGACGCAACGCTCGTTGCGGCGTCGGGATGGTTTTGCGCTCGGGGCGCGAGCGGATAGAAAAAGAAAGCGGAGCTGGAGCGGATGTATAAGGCGAACGAAGGCGCGAAACTCGCCGTTGAACGCGGAAGCCTCGACAAGGGCGCGATACCTCGTTCCTCGGATGGGCTGCCCGCCGCCATCGCCAAGACGGCGGCCGGAAGCGGCGCCGCGCCCTTCGGCGAGCCGTGGTCCCGCGTTCGGCGTCGCCTCCGGGTCGAGCTTGGCGAGGATGTCTTCACCAGCTGGTTCGGCCGTCTCGAGCTCGACAGCGTCTGCGAAGGCGTGGCGCGTCTCACCGTTCCCACGCGCTTTCTCAAGAGCTGGATCGAGTCCCACTATGCGGACCGTGTCCTCACCCTGTTCCGGGCCGAATGCGCGGATGTGACCCGGCTGGCGCTCTCCGTGCGCGGCGCCGTGCCGCGTGAGCAGGCCGTCCTGCAGCGGCCGGCAGAGCCGGCGCGACCCGCGCCGACCCGCGAGGGCTTCGCCGAGCTCAATGCATTGCCGCTCGCGCCGGAAAAGGCGCCGTCGCGGGCTGCCCAGACACGCGGCGAGGCCTCGGATCTGACCGGCAATCCCCTGGACAGCCGGCTCACCTTCGAAGCCTTCATCGTCGGCCGATCGAATGCGCTCGCCCATGCGGCGGCCGAGCGCGTCGCCCGTGATGACGGCGCGACCCCGCTCTATAATCCGCTCTACATCCATGCCGGCGTCGGGCTCGGCAAGACGCATCTGATCCAGGCCGTGGCGCATGACGCGCAGCGGCACGGCAAGCGCGTCATCTATCTCACCGCCGATCGCTTCATGTACGGCTTCGTCGCCGCCTTGAAGGCGCAGACGGCGCTCGCCTTCAAGGAGAAGCTGAGAGGCATCGATCTCCTCGTCATCGACGATGTGCAGTTCCTGCAGGGCAAGTCGATCCAGCAGGAGTTCGGCCATACCATCAACGCGCTTCTCGATGCCGGCCGGCAGATCGTGGTCGCGGCGGACCGGCCGCCGTCCGATCTCGAGTCGCTCGACGAGCGCGTCTGCTCGCGGCTGGCGGGCGGGCTCGTCGTCGAGATGGCCGCACTCGACGAGGAATTGCGCAGCCGCATTCTGATGGCGCGCATCAATGCCGTCCGCAACGTGCATCCGGCCTTCATGGTGCCGCCCGCCGTGGTCGCTTATGTGGCGCGTGTCATCACCACCAATGGCCGCGATCTCGACGGCGCCGTCAATCGCCTCCTCGCCCATTCCACCCTGTCCGGCTCCGAGATGTCGCTGGAGACGGCGGAGGCGGCGATCCGCGATCTCGTGCGCACCAAGGATCCGAAGCGCGTCAAGATCGAGGATATCCAGAAGCTGGTCGCCAGCCGCTACAATGTCTCGCGCAGCGACATCCTGTCCGAGCGGCGCACGGCCGCCGTGGTGAAGCCGCGCCAGATCGCCATGTATCTCTCGAAGATCCTGACGCTCCGCTCCCTGCCGGAGATCGGCCGACGCTTCGGCGGGCGCGACCACACCACCGTGCTGCACGCCGTCCGCAAGATCGAAAAGGCCGTGGGCGAGGACACGGTCCTGAACGAGGAAGTCGAACTCCTGAAGCGCATGCTCCAGGAATAATCGGCAACCGGAGTTAGCGGGGGCAGCGTAGCGATCCATCCGCTACCGCCCCGGCCGTTGGCCGTCGCAGGTCTCGTGGGCGTTGCGCGGCGGCCGGTCGGCAGAGCCTCCTCGCCCTCCGCTGCAATGCCGCCGCTTCAACGAAAAACCCGACTTGCGAAAGCGGTGACGAGGCGGCATTGTGCCTGCCCGATCTGCCGATGGGTTGGCGTGGTCGCCGCCCGGCGATCGTAACGAGAGAAGCGGAACGTTCGATGAAGGTCACCGTCGAACGGGCGACGCTGTTGAAGTCGCTCGGTCATGTTCATCGCGTCGTCGAACGGCGCACCACCATTCCCATTCTGTCCAACGTGCTGTTGCGCGGCACGGCTGGCGAGCTTGCGCTGAAGGCGACCGATCTCGACCTCGAGGTCACGGAAACGCTCGCCGCCGATGTCGAAGCCGAAGGCGCCACAACCGTCCCTGCCCATGTCATCTACGACATCGTGCGCAAGCTGCCCGACGGCGCCCAGGTATCGCTGGAAACGACCGGCGACGGCACGCAGATGCTGATCCGCTCCGGCCGTTCGCGTTTCAATCTGCAAGCCCTCCCGGAAAGCGATTTTCCGGATCTCGCCGCCGGCGAGCTGCCGCACCGCTTTTCCCTGCCCGCCGGGGAGCTCAAGCGCCTCATCGACAAGACGCAATTCGCCATCTCCACCGAGGAGACGCGCTACTATCTCAACGGCATCTTCATGCACGCCGCCGAGGGCGCGGCGGGCGAGATGGTGCTGAGAGCCGTCGCCACCGATGGCCACCGCCTCGCGCGCGTCGATGTGCCCGCGCCTAAGGGCTCCGCCGGCATGCCCGGCGTCATCCTGCCGCGCAAGGCCGTCGCGGAGATACAGAAGCTCGTCGATGGCCTCGATGCCGAGGTCATGGTGGAGCTCTCGCCGGCCAAGGTGAGGTTCGCCATCGGGCCGGTGGTGCTCACCTCCAAATTGATCGACGGCACCTTCCCCGATTACCAGCGGGTGATTCCGGCCGGCAACGACAAGCTGCTCGTCGTCGATCGCGACCTCTTCAGCGCGGCGGTGGACCGCGTGTCCACGATCTCTTCGGAGCGCGGCCGAGCCGTGAAGCTCGCCTTGAGCGATGGCCGCCTGGTGCTCTCCGTGACGAACCCGGACTCCGGCAGCGCGACGGAAGAGCTCGAGGTCGAGTATGACGCGCCTGCCCTCGACATCGGCTTCAATGCGCGCTACCTGCTCGACATCACCGGGCAGCTGGACGGCGATACGGCCCTGTTCAAGCTCGCCGATGCGGGCTCGCCCACGCTGGTGCAGGACCGCGAGGGGGCAACTGCCCTTTATGTGCTGATGCCCATGCGGGTCTAGTCGACGGCGCGCTCGGGCCCGGCGACGATTGCAAGGACGGCTCGTTTGGAGCGTGCGACGGCTCCGCGCGTCACGCGCCTGATGCTCACCGACTTCCGCAGCTATGCGGCGCTCGACCTCGCCCTGGGCGAGGCGCCGCTCGTGGCGTTGGTCGGAGACAACGGCGTCGGCAAGACCAATCTCATGGAAGCGCTGTCGCTGCTTGCGCCCGGCCGCGGCTTGCGGCGGGCCGAATTCGGCGAGCTCGCCCGCCAGGGCGGCAGCGGCGGTTTTGCGGTCGCGGCGACGCTGCAAGGCCTCAACGGCGAGACGCGCCTCGGCACCGGCTATGAGCCGGCTTCGCCCGAGGGCACCGGCGGCCGCAAATGCCGCATCGACGGCGTGACGGTGTCCTCCTCGTCCGCCTTTGCCGAATATCTGCGCGTGGTCTGGCTGACGCCGGCGCTCGACGGGCTCTTCGCCGGGCCGGCGGGCGACCGTCGTCGCTTTCTCGACCGGCTCGTGCTCGCGGTCGACGCGTCGCACGGCAGCCGGGTCAATGCCTTCGAGAAGGCGATGCGCGGGCGCAACCGCCTTCTGGCGGAAGATGCGCCCCATCGCGCCTGGCTCGATGCCATCGAACGGGAGCTCGCCGAGCTTGCCGTGGCGGTCGCCGCCGCGCGCGCCGAGACCGTGGCGCGCCTATCCGCCCTGATCGAGGCGACCCGCGACGATGCCTCGCCTTTTCCCTCCGCGGAGGTGAGGCTCGAGGGAGAGATCGAGGCCATGGTCGGCACGATGGCGGCGGTCGAAGTGGAGGACCGCTACCGCGCCATCCTGCGCGACGGGCGCGGGCGCGATCGGGCGGCCGGCCGCACGCTCATCGGACCGCAGGCGAGCGATCTCGTGGTTCGCCACCGCGCCAAGGATATCCCGGTGGACCAATGTTCCACCGGCGAGCAGAAGGCGCTGCTGATCGGACTCGTTCTCGCCCATGCCCGGCTTGTCGCCAGCATGAGTGGCATCGCGCCGATCGTTCTCATGGACGAGGTCGCCGCCCATCTCGATCCACGCCGTCGCGCCGCGCTCTACCAGGCGCTCGATGCCCTCGGCTGCCAAGTCTGGATGACGGGCGCCGATCCTGCTCTTTTCGCCGATCTGCCACGCGCTGCCGCCTGCTTTCTGGTAACGCCGGGACATGCGGTGCGGCATGGAGCGGCTGTGGCGTGAAACATCCCGATGAGCGGCCCGTCGGGCATCCCGACCATTATGCGCCATGGCTGGGCAGGGCTCACCAGCATCTGCGCCGGCTCCTGTCGGGCCTGCCGAGGGGGCTCAGCGAGTTCCTCATCTTCGGCTTCAAACAAGCCTGGGCGAGCCTCTTCGGCGGCATCCTGCTCGCCCTCATCATCGCCACCAAGCTCGTCTGGCAGGAGGATTGGCCGCTCCACCGCTATGATGGGTTGTTCGCCGCCGCCATCGCCGTGCAACTCGCCTTCATCGTCCTGAAGCTCGAGGCATGGGAGGAAGCCAAGATCATCTTCCTCTTCCACGTCGTCGGCACGGCGATGGAACTCTTCAAGACCCATGTGGGCAGCTGGACCTATCCGGAGGCGGCCTGGCTGCGCATCGGCCATGTCCCGCTTTTCACCGGCTTCATGTATGCGAGCGTCGGCAGCTACATGGTCCGCGTCATCCGCCTCTTCGACATGCGGTTCTCGCACTATCCGCCGTTCTGGACGACGGCCGTGCTGGCGGTTCTGATCTACGTGAATTTCTACGCCCATCATTATGTGATGGATCTGCGCTATGGCCTCTTCGCGGCGGCTTTCGGCCTTTATGGGCGCTGCCGGATCTATTTCACCGTCGATGACAGGCGCCGCTGGATGCCGCTCCTCCTCGCCTGCTTTCTGACATCCGTCTTCATCTGGGTCGGCGAGAATATCGGCACGGCTACCGGCACCTGGTCCTATCCGGGCCAACGACCGTGGCAATGGGTGTCCCTTGCGAAGATGGGATCGTGGTTCCTGCTCCTGATCATCAGCTTCGTGCTCGTCACCATCATCCATCCGCCGCAGCCGCCCGAGGCGATCGAGCCCGCCGGTGATGATCCGCAGCCGGCGCCCGCGTTGGGCGAGCCGCAGGCGCCCTTCGCGTCCGCGCCGCTCTCTGCTAGGAATGCCCGCGCGTGGACTGGTTTTGACGTTTAAGGCCGTCGACCAGCCCATCGGCCATTGAGGAGCCACGCATTCATGTCCGGACTCGATGCGGTGAACCTCGTCCTCTTCGCCGGCGTGCTCGCCGTCGCCGCTGCCTCGCCCGGTCCGGCGGTCGCGGCGATCCTCGCCCGCGTTCTGGCGCGCGGCGCGCGGGGGATCGGGCCGTTCCTCGCCGGCCTCATCCTGGGCGACGTGGTTTGGCTCGCCGCCGCGGTGCTCGGCCTGGCCGTCCTGGCAGAGGCCTTTCACGAGCTCTTTCTCGTCATCCGCTATGTGGGCGCGGCCTATCTCCTGTGGCTTGCGGTCAAGCTGTGGCGTGCGCCGGCCATCGTCGATCCGGCCGCTGCCTCGGCCGTGCCGCGCGATGCCGGCTGGCGTGGCTTTGCCGGCGGCTTGGCGCTGACCATGGGCAATCCGAAGACGATGATGTTCTACCTGGCGCTGCTCCCGAACATCCTCGACCTCGCGAGCGTGCATGCGCTCGCCTTCGCCGAGCTCGCGGCTGTGATCGTCGCGATTCTGACGGCCGTCTTCAGCGGCTATGTCCTTGTCGCGGCCCGCATTCGCCGACTCTTGTCGAGCCCGCGGGCGGTCAAGATCGTCAATCGCGGCTCCGGTATCGTGATGGCGGGTGCCGCTGTCGCCGTTGCAACGCGATAAAGCCGCATTCTCGGCGGAAAAGTGGGCCTGCGGGCGTGAAAAACGCGACCTGAGTGATTAAATTAATGCTGTCGAATCAATCTCTGCCGTCCGGCAGATATGAGTTCTTTTCCCGATTGGACCTGACCTGATGGCCGAACCCGCCCGCGACGTGACCGAAGACACCTATGGCGCCGATTCCATCAAGGTGCTCAAAGGGCTCGATGCCGTCCGCAAGCGCCCCGGCATGTATATCGGCGACACCGACGACGGCTCGGGCCTGCACCACATGGTCTATGAGGTCGTGGACAACGCCATCGACGAGGCGCTTGCCGGCCATGCCGATCTCGTCACGGTCACGCTGAATGCCGACGGCTCCGTCACCGTGACCGACAACGGGCGCGGCATCCCGACGGACATCCACCAGGGCGAGGGCATTTCCGCGGCCGAGGTCATCATGACCCAGCTGCATGCCGGCGGTAAGTTCGACCAGAATTCCTACAAGGTCTCCGGCGGTCTGCACGGCGTCGGCGTCTCCGTCGTGAATGCCCTGTCGACCTGGCTCAAGCTGAGGATCTGGCGCAGCGGCCGGGAGCACGCCATCGAATTCCGCAACGGCGTCGCCGTGGTGCCGTTGGCGGTGGTGGGCGAGGCGCGCGACAAGCGGGGCACGGAGGTCACCTTCCTGCCTTCGCCCGAGACCTTCACCATGATCGAGTTCGATTATGCGACGCTGGAGCACCGGCTGCGCGAGCTCGCCTTCCTGAATTCCGGCGTGCGGATCATCCTCACCGACAACCGCCATGCCGAGCGCAAGGTCGAGGAGCTGCATTACGAGGGCGGCGTCGAGGCCTTCGTGCGCTATCTCGACCGCACCAAGACGGCGCTTCTCTCCAAGCCCATCGTCATCCGCGGCGAGCGCGACGGCATCGGCGTCGAGGTGGCGCTGTGGTGGAACGACAGCTACCACGAGAATGTCCTGCCCTTCACCAACAACATTCCGCAGCGCGACGGCGGCCAGCATCTCGCCGGCTTCCGCGCGTCGCTGACCCGGCAGATCACGGGCTATGCGGAATCCTCGGGCGCGACCAAGCGCGAAAAGGTGGGCATCACCGGCGACGACTGCCGTGAGGGGCTGACCGCGATCATCTCCGTCAAGGTGCCGGATCCGAAGTTCTCGTCTCAGACCAAGGACAAGCTCGTCTCCTCCGAGGTTCGGCCGGTGGTCGAGAGCGTCATCAACGAGGCGCTGTCCACCTGGCTCGAGGAAAATCCCGCCGACGCCAAGACGGTCATCGGCAAGGTCGTCGAGGCCGCCGCCGCCCGCGAGGCGGCGCGCAAGGCGCGTGAGCTCACCCGCCGCAAGGGGGCGCTCGACATCGCCTCCCTGCCGGGCAAGCTCGCCGACTGCCAGGAGCGTGATCCCGCCAAGGCCGAGCTCTTCATCGTCGAGGGCGACTCGGCCGGCGGCTCCGCCAAGCAGGGCCGCAAGCGCGAATACCAGGCGGTGCTTCCGCTGCGCGGCAAGATCCTCAATGTCGAGCGCGCCCGCTTCGACAAGATGCTGTCGTCCGAGCAGATCGGCACGCTGATCACCGCGCTCGGCACCGGCATCGGCCGCGAAGACTTCAATATCGAGAAGCTGCGCTACCACAAGATCATCATCATGACTGACGCGGACGTGGACGGCAGCCACATCCGCACCCTGCTCCTGACCTTCTTCTTCCGGCAGATGCCGGAGCTCATCGAGCGCGGCCATCTCTTCATCGCCCAGCCGCCGCTCTACCGGGTCACGCGCGGCAAGTCGCAGCAGTATCTCAAGGACGAGCGCGCGCTTGAGGATTATCTCATCGAAGGCGGGCTCGACGGGGCGGTGCTGCGCTTGGCCGAGGGCGAGGAACGCGCAGGGCTCGATCTCAGGGCCATCGTCAACGAGGCTCGCATTGTCCGCCACGTCCTGAAGAACCTCCATACCCGCTACGACCGGTCGGTCGTGGAGCAGGCGGCGATCGCCGGCGCCTTGCGGCCGCAGACCGCCGAGGAGCCGGAACTTGCGGGCGAAGCCGCCGCCTATATCGCGCGCCGGCTCGACGCCATGGCCGAGGAGACGGAGCGCGGCTGGGAAGGGCGCGCCGAGGCCGGCGGCTTCGTGCTCACCCGCGTGGTGCGCGGCGTCAAGCAGGTGGCGAGCCTCGATGCGTCGCTGCTTGCTTCTTCGGAGGCGCGTCGGCTCGACGAGCGGGCCGCGAGCCTGCAGGAGGTCTATGCCAAGCCGTCCGTCTTCGTCCGCAAGGGCGAGGAAACGCCGGTCGACGGGCCGCTCACGCTTCTCGACGTCGTCATGGCGGCGGGCCGCAAGGGCATCCATCTCCAGCGCTATAAGGGCCTCGGCGAGATGAATGCCGAACAGCTCTGGGAAACCACCCTCGACCGCGACAACCGCACGCTGCTGCAGGTGAAGGTGAAGGAAGTGGCCGACGCCGACGACATCTTCGTCAAGCTGATGGGCGATGTGGTCGAGCCGCGCCGTGAATTCATCCAGGCGAATGCCTTGAACGTCGCCAATCTGGACGTGTAATCGGCGCCGTCCGACGAGGACGGCGCCGCTCGGCGGTTCACTTACAGATAGAACAGCACCGTCAGGATCGCGAAGAGCGGCAAAAGAATGCCGCCCGACCACAGCATATAGCCGAAGAAGCTCGGCATCTTGATGCCGCGGTGGCGGGCAATCGCATAGACCATGAAGTTCGGCGCATTGCCGATATAGCTGTTGGCGCCCATGAAGACGGCGCCGGCCGAAATCGCCGTGAGCGTGAGAAAGCCCTCGGTCATCAGATGCTGGGGATCGCCGCCGGCAAGCTCGAAGAACACGAGATAGGTCGGCGCATTGTCGAGAAACGACGACAGGATGCCGGTCATCCAGAAATAGGCGGCGGGGACGGGCTCGCCGGTCGGCGCGGTCACCAGTTGGACGAGCGGGGCGAAGGCGCCCTCCGGCCCGGCCTTCAGCATCGCCAGCACCGGGATCATGCAGGTGAAGATCGCGGCAAACAGCTTGGCGACCTCGGCGATCGGTCCCCAGTTGAAGCCGTTGGCGTTGCGAATGCCCGAGCCGGTGAGCGCCAGCGAAGCGCCCGCGACCGCGAAGAAGATGAGATCGCGCACGAGGTTCTGCAGCTCGATCGTTGCGCCCGGCAACGTGAAGGCGATGCCCGGCTTCCACGCCGCGCTCATGAGCACGGCGGCAATGACGACGCCGATCAGCGCGATATTCACGAGGCCCTTGATGCCGAGGCGGCTGTCCGGTGTGGGATCGTGCACCGGGCGTTTGGCGCCTTCGCGTTTGTAGAGGTAGCGATCCAGGCCATAGAAGAGCATGAGCAGGACGGCCGCCAGCAAGCAGGTCTCCGGCAAGAGATGCTCGGTCGTCCAGAAGAAGTCGACGCCGCGCAGGAAGCCGAGGAACAGTGGCGGATCGCCCAGCGGCGTCAGCGAGCCGCCGATGTTCGACACCAGGAAAATGAAGAAGACGACGATATGCACATTGTAGCGGCGGTCGTCATTGGCGCGCAGCAGCGGGCGGATGAGCACCATCGATGCGCCGGTCGTGCCGACGACGCTCGCCAGCAGCGTGCCGATGCCGAGGATCAGCGTATTCGTCTCCGGGCTGCCATGCAGGTTGCCGCGCACGAGAATGCCCCCGGCGCAGGTGAAGAGCGCCAGAAGCAGCGCGATGAAAGGCAGATATTCGATGAAGAAGGCGTGGAGCAGCGCCTGCAGCGCCACATCGCCGCCGAGCAGGATGGCGAGCGGCAGGGCCGTCAGGAGGCCCCAGCCGAATGCGATCTTGCCATAATGATGCTCCCAAAGCTGGTGAAAGAGGAGCGGCCCGAGCGCGATCGACAGGAGGATGCCGACAAAGGGCAGGGCCCAGGTGGGACTCAAGGTGGCGCCGTCGAGTTCGGCTGCGCTGGCGTGTGACGGCGCGAGCATGAGCGCGATGAGGAGGGCGGCGGCGATCGAGGCTCGTAGCAAGGCGGCTCCCTTCTGTTCGTTCATTGGGCCCAGTGGTGCGCAGCGTCACACCGGCGGGGCGCGGCTTTGGTTAAGGCTTTCGTGCCAGCGTGGCAACGGCGCGGGGGTTTATGCATCGACGAGGAGACCATGTGCCGCTTTCTCGCCTACCACGGTGAACCCATCTTGCTCGAAGAGCTGATCTGCGCCGGCGATCACTCGCTCATCCACCAGTCACTGCATGCGATCGAGTGCAAGACGGGCACGAATGGTGACGGCTTCGGCCTCGGCTGGTACGGCGAGCGCCAGACGCCCGGGCTCTTTCGGGATTTGCGGCCGGCCTGGGCCGACGAGAACCTGCGCTCCCTGTGCGAGCAGGTGCGCTCGCCTCTCTTCTTCGCCCATGTGCGGGCGGCGACCGGCACCGCGACCTCGCGGCCCAACTGCCATCCCTTCGCCCAAGACCGCTGGCTCTTCATGCACAACGGCCAGATCGGCGACTACGGGCGCGTCAAACGACAGCTCGAAAGTGCGTTGCCGGATGCGCTCTATGACGCGCGCCAAGGCACCACCGATTCGGAATTGCTGTTCCTTCTGACCCTCGCGCGCCTCACGGCGGGCATGGCGCCCGCCGAAGCCCTGGCCGATGTGCTGGGCGAGGTGAAGGCCCTGATGGTCGCGGCCGGCATCGCCGAACCGCTGCGCTTCACGGCGACACTCTCCGACGGCAGGACCTTGTGGGCGGTGCGCACCGCCTGCGACGGCCGGCCTGCCAGCCTCTATCTCCAGGAGAGGTCCCGCTCCGTCGTGATCGCATCTGAACCGCTCGAAATGCGGCGCGAGGGCTGGCACGCGGTCGCGCCCAATTCGCTCATCACCGTGTCGCGCAGGGGTGAGGTGGTCATCACGCCCTTCTTCATTCCGATGGCGGAGAGCCGCAGCGCAGCCTGAACTGCTATCGCCGCTTGAAGCTCCAGCGCCGGACGAGATCGGCGAACCGCGCGTCGGCACGGGCGAATATCGCCCTGATGCGGGCGACGATCAGGCGGCCGGATGTGAGCGCCTCCGGCGGGGTATCCTCGATGCCGTCGCCGACGATGAGCGCAATGGCGGTGACCTCGCCTTCCCGCACGCCGCTGGCGACGAGCGTGATGCCGCCGACGGCGATGCGGTCGCCCTCGCGCACGCCCTCCTCGAAGGTGTCGGCGAAGACGGCGCCAAGCGTCTGGCCCTTGAACTCCTCGTCGAGCTCGATGCCATAGGCTGCGGCGAGGTCGTCGAGCTTCACTTCCGGCGTGAAGGCGAAGACGGCCGATGTCGCCCTTTCGTGGTGACCCTCGAAGGCGGCGAACAGCCGGTCGAGACGGCGGATGCGCTCCGGCGGCACCAGGAAATAGCCATAGTCGCCGACGCTGAGCACGCCCGCTTCCTCGGGCGTCAGCACGGCATCGCCGCGCACGACGAGAACGGCGCGCGCCCAGGAAGGCAAGGTGCCACGCAGGATGATCGGGCTGTCGGCGAGAAGCGGATAGCCGACCATCTCGAGCTCGGGCTTGCCGGGAAGGTCGATCTCGACGCGGCTGACCTCGGGCGCCGGATCGGCGAGCGCCACGCCCGTCCGACGCGCTGCGAAGCCGACCGTCCAGCCCTGAACGAGCAGCGAGACGAGCACCACGAAGAAGGCGACGTTGAAGTAGAGCTCCGCCTCCGGAACCCCGGTGAGCTGCGGAATGGCGGCCAGAAAGATCGATACCGCGCCGCGCAGCCCGACCCAGGAAACGAAGGTCTTCTCGTGCCGTGTGAAGCGGAAGGGGGTGAGGCAGAGCCAAACGGCGACCGGCCGCCCGACGAGAATGAGGAAGAGCGCGATGGCGAGTGCCGGCAGGGCATGCGCCACGAGCCTCGCGGGCGAGGCGAGCAGCCCGAGCACCAGGAACATGACGATCTGGCAGAGCCAGGTCGCCGCATCATGGAAGCTCAAAATCGAGGCAAAGGCCCTGACCGGCCGGTTGCCGACCACGAGACCGGCGAGGTAGACGGCGAGAAAGCCCGAGCCGTCGAGCACGCCGGCAAGGCCGTAGATCAAGACGGCAAGCGCCACCACGAAGAGCGGATGCAAGCCTGAGGGCAAGGCGACGCGGTTGAGCAGCCAGGCGATGACGAAACCGCCGCCGATGCCGAGCCCGCCGCCGATGAAGAACTGCCGCATCAGATGCGCGAGGATGGGGCCGACACCGTCCTCGCCGGGGACGGTGATGAGGCTGACGAGCAGCAGCACGAGGAAGACTGCGACTGGATCGTTGGTGGCGGATTCCACCTCGACCGTCGCATTCACGCGGCGGCGCAACTGCAGGCCGCGCGCCCGCATCAGGAAGAAGACGGCCGCGGCGTCCGTCGAGGCGACGATGGCGCCGACGAGAAGTCCCTGCGTAATGCCGAGACCGAGCAGCAGCATGGCGACGAGCCCGGTCAGCCCGGCGGTGATCAGGACGCCGGCGCTGGCGAGCAGGAGGGCGGGGGCCGCCACGCCGCGCACGGTGGCGATGCGCGTTCTCAAGCCCCCATCGAACAGGATGACGGCGAGGGAGGCCGAGCCGATGAGATACATCGCCTGGTAGTCGTCGAATTGGATGCCGCCCGGCCCGGCCTCGCCGGCGAGCATGCCGATGAGGATGAAGACGAGGAGGAGTGGTGCGCCGA
The DNA here is from genome assembly GCF_042666455.1 of Chelatococcus sp. GCM10030263. Classification (NCBI taxonomy): domain Bacteria; kingdom Pseudomonadati; phylum Pseudomonadota; class Alphaproteobacteria; order Hyphomicrobiales; family Chelatococcaceae; genus Chelatococcus; species Chelatococcus sp. GCM10030263. Next base: position 487,358 of record NZ_JBHTDB010000002.1, read on the forward strand.
AGCGCGAGGCTACCAGGCTCGACATGATGCCGATGGCCACGAGCCCAGCCCCGCCGAGAAGCAAGGAATTGACGAAGGCGATCGTGCTCATGCCACTCTGGGACCGGTGATTCGGGGCGATGGGACGGGCGGCGGGTGTGTCTCATGCTGCGGCACGGCGGCACCGCGTGCAACCCATCGGCAACAGCGAGCCAGGGATAGCAAAGCCCGACTTTCGATATGAGTAACAGCCCCTTAATCCGCCACATTTAAAGTGCCATTCGTGGCCTGTCCCGCTGCCGGTGGAAAGTTGAACGGCACTACAGTGAGAAGGTCGGGTGAAGAGTTATGCGCCAGGAAAGAGGCGGTCGGCATGTCCATGATCTCGGCCTTGCAAGCGATATGCTGAGGCCGACCCCGACGCGCGGCGAAGGCCGTGGCGCCGTCAATGCCGCATCGTCCGGTCAGGGCCGGCCCCGCAGTCCGATCCATGATGAGATCGTGCTGACGCCGGATGACCGTCCCGGCGGACCGCTCAGGCCGCGTTCGTCCGCCGAGACGGGCGGGCGTGGCGCTCCGCGGCTCGGCCCAGGCGCCGATGTGGAACCCGCCGTGCCCAGCGACGGCCGGGTCGAGGGAGAGGTCATGTCAGCGTATCGGCGTAAGCGGGGTGGTTCCGGCGGAGGCGGCGGCAAGGGTGGCGGCCGCGGGCGCGGCAAAGGCGGCGGGCGCCGTCGGCGGCATCCCTTCCTGCGGCGCCTCGTCGGCCTCGCTTTCGTGCTCGCGGTATGGTGCATCGTCGGTGTCGCCGGCGTGGTCGCGTATAATTTCGCGCAGCTGCCGCCGATCGATCAGCTCACCGTCCCGAAGCGCCCGCCGAATATCGCGATCCTGGCGAACGACGGCTCGCTTCTCGCCAACCGCGGCGATACCGGCGGTCAGAATGTGGCGCTGCACGACCTGCCGCCCTATCTGCCGCTCGCCTTCCTGGCGATCGAAGACCGGCGCTTCTACAGCCATTTCGGCGTCGATCCGGTCGGCGTCGGCCGCGCCATCTTCCGCAACATCACGAGCCGCGGCGTTGCCGAGGGCGGCTCGACCTTGACCCAGCAGCTCGCCAAGAATCTGTTCCTCACCCAGGAGCGCACCCTGACCCGCAAGATCCAGGAAGCCATCCTGGCACTCTGGCTGGAGCAGACCTATACGAAGGACCAGATCCTCGCGCTCTATCTCAACCGCGTGTATTTCGGTGCCGGCGCCTATGGTGTGGAGGCGGCGGCGCTGCGCTATTTCGGCAAGCATGCGAGCGAGGTCACGCTGGCCGAGGCGGCGATGCTGGCCGGCCTCGTGCAGGCGCCTTCGCGACTCTCGCCGAACCGCAATCCCGCCGGCGCCCGCGCCCGCGCCAATGTTGTCCTTGGCACCATGGTCGAGGCCGGCTTCATCACCGATGCGGCGGCCAAATCGGCGACCCTCTCCCCCGCCACGGCGGTCAAGCCGAAGGGCGCAGGCTCGGCCAATTACGCGGCCGATTACGTGATGGACGTGCTCGACGATTTCGTCGGCAAGGTCGACAAGGACATTGTGGTCGAGACCACTATCGACAACCATCTCCAGGCGACGGCCGAGAAGGCGCTCGTGGACGAGCTCGACCAGAAGGGACAGAAATACAAGGCGAGCCAGGGCGCTCTCGTCAGCCTTGCGACCGACGGGGCCATCCGCGCGCTGGTCGGCGGCCGCAATTATGCCGATAGTCAGTTCAATCGCGCCACTGCCGCGCGCCGGCAGCCAGGCTCCTCCTTCAAGGCCTTCGTCTATCTCGCCGCCATCGAGAACAATCTGACGCCGGACACCGTCCGCGACGACTCGCCTGTCAATATCAAGGGCTGGCAGCCCAGCAATTCCTCGCGCCGCTATCATGGCCCGGTAACCTTGGCGAATGCGCTCGCCTATTCCATCAATACGGTCGCGGTGAAGCTTGCGGTGGAGATGGGCCCGCGCGCGGTGGTGCGCACGGCACAGCGCCTGGGCATCACCTCGTCGCTGCAACCAAATCCGTCTATTGCGCTCGGCACCTCGGAGGTGACGCCGCTCGAACTCGTCGCCGCCTATGACGCCTTCGCCAATGGCGGCATCGGCGTGATCCCCTATGCCATCCGCACCATCAAGACGACGGACGGAAAGGTGCTCTACCGCCGCACGCCGGTCGATCTCGGGCGGGTCATCGAGCCTGTTCATCTCGGCATGATGAACAGCATGATGCGCGAGGTCGTCGATATCGGCACCGGCAAGCGCGCGGCCATTCCCGGCTGGGAGGTCGGCGGCAAGACCGGCACGTCCCAGGACTACCGCGACGCCTGGTTCATCGGCTACACGGGCAAGCTCGTCACGGGCGTGTGGATCGGCAATGACGACAATTCGCCGACCCGGCGCGCGTCCGGAAGCAACCTGCCCGTGGAAGTCTGGAGCCGCTACATGAAGGTGGCGGTGCAGGGCGAAAAGCCCGTGCCGCTGCCGGGCACGCCCTACCAGCCGGCCGCCCCGACCGATCAGCCGATGGGCGAGACCGGCGACAGCATCGCGGCTGTCGACGAGCCGACCTTGCAGGCTCCGCCGACGGTCGCGGCACGTGACACCGACCGCGCCTGGGCGACGCCCCAGCAGCGGCCGCGCCAGCGCGGTCTGTTCGAGCAGCTCTTCGGGGGCTGAGGCGAGCGGACGTTTTCGCCCGCTCTCCACTCACGCCATCGAAAACGCTCTAGACGCCGCGTTCGAGCAGGTCCGCGAGCGCCTCGCGCAGGTCCGAGGCCGGCTTGTCCTCATAGTCGAGATCGGCCTCGATATGGCCGATGTGGCGCAGCATCAGGGCCATGGCCTGGTCCGGCCGGTTCTGGCGCAGCGCCTGCACGATCTTGGCGTGTTCGTCGCAGGTACAGCTCGAACGGCCGCTGCGGCCGAAGAGCGCGATGATCAAGGACGAGCGGGCGATCAGCTCCTTGAGGAATTTGAGCAGCACGGCATTGCCGGCGAGCGCGGCGAGTTCGAGGTGAAACTGGCCGGACAGCCGGATTTCCTCCCGGCGCGGACGCAAACCGGCCGTCGCCATGAGGCGCAGCTCCTGCTCGAGATGGCGGTCGAGCCGATCGAGCGCTTTCGTCGTGATGTTCTGTGCCGCCGAGGCGACGAGCTGCGGCTCGATCATCCTGCGCGCAACGAAAACCTGACGCGCCTCCTCCGGGGTCGGACGAGCGACGAAGGCGCCGCGGTTGCGCTCGATCGTCACCAGCCCTTCGAAGGCGAGCGACTGCAGAACCCCACGCGCCACCGTGCGGCTGACGCCGAACAGCTGGCCGACCTCGTCTTCGGCGAGCTTCGTGCCGGGCTTCAGGCGATGCTCGACGATTGCATCATAGAGGGACTGGCGTATGGCAGCCGAGCGATCACCCTGATTCTCGGCACTTGCGCGGGATTGGGCTGCGATATCGAGCATGCAGATCGTACCTTCGCGGTCTCTTCACGGACTGGCGCCGCCCGTCGGCAACTGCGCTCAGCTTCTGTATACAAAAGAAGAGCTTTTTGCACGCGCCTGCGGTTTGCCGATGTGAGCATGGCGGTCGCCGGCAGATCGTGCCGCGACCCTTGGCGGGGTGGGCTGCGGAATCGATTGAGACCCGCTCCGACGACAGGCCGTTGAGTGCCGCGGCCGACCCATCTACGACTTTGGTCCAGGGCGGGTCTTCGCCGCTTGACTCGCACGCGAGCGCCTGAGTAAATCACCAGTTAGTTACAACTGACGCGGAAAAGCGTCCGCTGGAAGCGCCACAGTGAAGGGTTACCGGATGACGTCGCCGTCGTTCCGCACGCTCGCGCGTGTCGTCGATTCGCCCTGGGTTCGCCCGGTGGGCCTCCTGATCTTGCTGATCGTCCTCTGGGACGTCGCCATCCGCATCTTCCAGATCCCGCCCTATCTCGTTCCTGCGCCGATCGACGTCGTCAAGGCGTTCCGCGACGAGGGCGGCATGCTATTGGCCGAGAGCGTGCCGACCACGCTGGCGACTATCGGCGGATTTGCGCTCTCCGCCCTCATCGGCATCCCCCTCGCCATGCTGATTGCCGGCTCGCGCACCGTCGAATCCTATTTCTATCCGCTGCTCGTCTTCTCGCAGTCGGTGCCGAAGGTGGCGGTTGCCCCGCTCTTCGTGGTGTGGTTCGGCTTCGGTATGACGCCGAAGGTCATTTCGGCCTTCCTGCTCGGGTTTTTCCCCGTGGTGGTGTCGGGCGTGCAGGGCTTCAAGTCGCTCGATCCCGACATGCGCGACCTCGCGCGCTCGATGAAGGCCTCGTGGCTGCAGACATTCATGATGGTCAAGCTGCCGCACGCCATGCCCGCCATCTTCGCGGGCCTCAAGGTCTCCGTCACCTTGGCCGTGGTGGGCGCCGTAGTCGGCGAATTCGTCGGTGCCAATTCGGGTCTCGGCTTCGTCCTGCAGCGCTCGATCGGCAATTTCGAACTGCCGACCATGTTCGCCGCCCTCGTCTTGCTCGCGCTGATCGGCGTCATCCTGTTCTGGATCGTCGACATCGTCGAACGCTTCGCCATTCCCTGGCACGCCAGCCAGCGCCAGGAGTTTTTCGCAACCGCCTGAACGAAAGGCGGACGTCCGCCGGAGGAACGCCCATGTTGAAGAGAACCCTATTGAAGTCGGCGCTCGTCTGCGCCACGGCTCTGGTCCTTGCCCCGTCCTTCGTCCAGCCGGCGGCTGCGGCGGACAAGGTCGTGCTGATGCTCAACTGGTACGTCTATGGTGAGCACGCGCCCTTCTACTACGGCAAGGAGAAGGGCTTTTACGCCGATCAGGGCATCGACCTCGACATTCAGGAAGGGCGCGGCTCGGCCGTGACCATTCAGGCCGTTGCCGCCAAGACCGCGACCTTCGGCTATGCCGACGTTCCCACCATGATCCGCGCCGCTGCCAAGGGCGCGCCCGTCACCTCGCCGGGCGTTCTCCTGCAGACGAGCCCCATGTCGGTGATGGGCTTCACCGACAAGAACATGCGCAAGCCCGAGGATCTCAAGGGCAAGACCATCGCCACGACGCCGGGCGATTCCATGTCGCAGATCTGGCCGCTCTTCCTCAAGAAGACCGGGCTCAAGGAAAGCGAGATGCGCATCCTGTCCGGTGATGCTCAGACGAAGCTCAACGCGGTCATCTCCGGCCAGGCGGACGCGCTGCTCGGCTATTCGATGGACCAGAGCATGAAGATCAAGGACGCCACCGGCAAAGACGTCTTTCCCATCATGTTCGCCGATTACGGCATCCATCTCGTCTCGTCGGGCATCATCGCCAACAGCGATTTCGTGAAAGACAATGCGGATCTCGTCCGACGCTTCATGGCCGCGACGACGAAAGCTGTCGAGGCCGCCGAGAAGGACCCTGACGCGGCAGCCGACTCGATCTTGAAGGCGCTGCCGAAGGCGGGCCAGCAGGCGACCCTGCGCGAGGGCTTCCGTCTGACCATCCCACTCTACCGGACGCCCGAGACGAAGGATCTGCCGCCCTTCTACGTGACGGATCAGAACATGGATGATTCGGTCGACCTGTTGATCGAGTACGGCGGCGTCGATGCCTCCGCCAAGGACAAGGTGAAGACCTTCTACAGCCGCGACTACCTGCCGAAGCCGGCGGGCGGCTGACCCAAGCTGAAGGAGCTGGACCGTTGACGCGTATCGCATCCGGAGGCAGGGCCATGTCGTCGCTGAGGGTGGTGGGCGAGACCCGTGAACCGGCGGCCGCCCGCCGGCTCATCACGATTGCGGGCCTCGAAAAAACCTATCGCACGCGCGACGGCGACGTGCCTTCCCTGAAGCCGATCGATCTCGACATTCACGAAGGCGAGTTCGTCGCCGTGGTCGGCCCCTCCGGCTGCGGCAAGTCCACCTTGCTGAAGCTGATGGCCGGACTGATCGAGCCGACCGCCGGTGAAATCCGCATCGACGGCACGCTCGTCAAGGACCCGCCGGACGATGTCGGCATCGTCTTCCAGAGCCCGGTGCTGCTCGCCTGGCGTACGGTGTTGCGCAATGTCATGATGCCGGTCGAGGTGCGCAAGCTTGACCGCGCCTCGCATCTCGAGCGCGCACGCAAGCTCATCGCGACCGCCGGCCTGGAAGGCTTCGAGAACAAGTTTCCCTGGCAGCTCTCGGGCGGCATGCAGCAGCGCACGGCCATCTGCCGGGCGCTGGTGCACGACCCCAAGATCGTGCTGATGGACGAGCCCTTCGGTGCCCTCGACGCCTTGACGCGGGAGCGCATGAATCTCGAACTGCAGCGCATCCACCAGGAGACGGGAAAGACCATCCTCCTCATCACGCACTCGATCCCGGAGGCCGTTTTCCTGGCCGACCGGGTCGTGGTGATGTCGGAGCGGCCGGGGACGATCGCCGCCACCTATAACGTCGAGCTGCCGCGGCCCCGCCGTCTCGACGTGATGGGCGATCCCCTCTTCTCGGCGCTTACCCAGACTATTCGCGGGCATTTCTATGCGCGCGGCCAGATCGACTGATGGCCCTGCGCGTCCGCCTCGACGAGATTGCGGCCTTCGAGCGTGCAACGACCTTTCGCCGCGCCTTCCGTTTCGGTGCGGTGACGGTGAGGGAGGCGCCACAGGCCTTCATCCGCATCGGGGCGAGCACCGAAGACGGCCGCAGCACGACCGGCGTCGCGGCGGAAATGATGATGCCGAAGTGGTTCGACAAGGACCCGGCCAAGACGCCCGCAGAGACCATCGCGGATCTGAAGTCGAGCCTCGCCGGGGCCGTGGAGCACTACCGCCGGGACGGCAGCCGCTTCGATACGGCCTTCGGCCATCACGCGCTGGTCTATCCGCGGCAGATGGACGAGGCGAGACGCGCCGGCCTGCCGCGCCTTGCCGCCGCCTTCGGCCCGGCGCTCCTCGACAAGGCGGTGGCCGATGCGGTCCTCAAGCTCGCCGGCCTCGATTTCGCAGCAGGGCTCAGGGCCAATCTGCTCGGGCTCGACAATCGCTTCGCCCCGGACCTTGCCCAGGGCGACCTCGCGCGCTTTCTCGGGGCGGTCGACCCGATGCCTGAGGTGGCGCTGCGCCACACCATCGGCTTCGTCGACGATCTCGACGAACTCGGATCCGAAGTCGCCGCCGCCCGGCTGCGCTATTTCAAGGTGAAGCTGAGCGGCGATGTCCAGGCCGATCGCGCGCGCCTGAGATCGGTGACGGTGCGGCTGACCGCGCTCGTCCCGGATTTCCGGGCGAGCCTCGACGCCAACGAGCAATATGATCCCGCGCGGCTCGCCCTCCTGCTCGCCGCCTTGGCCGACGATCCCGTGCTCAGCCGTCTCAAGGCGCGGCTTCTCCACATCGAGCAGCCGCTCGACCGCGCCGCGACCTTCGCCCACCCGCTCGGGGAGCTTGCAGACGAAGTTCCCTTCATCATCGACGAGGCCGACGACGGCTACGATGCCTTTCCGCGCGCTGTTGCGTTGGGCTATCGCGGCGTGTCCTCGAAAGCCTGCAAGGGCCTTTACAAGTCGCTCGTCAACGGCGCCCGAGCGGCTGCCTGGAACGCGCGCGACCGCCAGCCCGGCCATTTCTTCGTCACCGGCGAAGACCTGACCTGCCAGGCGGGGCTCGGCGTGCAGCAGGATACCGCACTCGTCGCCTGCCTCGGCATCACCCATGGCGAGCGCAACGGCCACCACTATGTCGACGGCTTCGGGCCGGCCCCGGCCGGCGAGGCCGAGGGCTTCATGGCGGCGGTGCCGGGCTTCTATGCGCGATATGGCGGTCGCGCCCAACTCGCGGTCGCCTCGGGTGTGCTGACCACCGCTTCCCTGTTCACGCCGGGCTTTGCGAGCGGCGCGGCGCCCGATTGGTCGAGCCTTGCGCCGTTGATGGGGGCTGTCCATGCCGGCTGAGCCGATCAAGCAGGAGGCCGAGCTTCCGCCGCGGCGCGCGGTCGGCAAGCCACGCGATCCGGAGGCGACCAAGGCGAAGATCCTGGCTGCGGCCACGGTCGAATTTGCGGCGAGCGGCTTTGCCGGGGCGTCCATCGACGCCATCGCCAGCCGGTCCGAAGCCAACCGGCGCATGATCTATCACTATTTCGGCTCCAAGCGCGGCCTGTGGCTCGCCGTGCTCGAGGCGGCCTATGAGCGCGCCCGTGTCGCCGAGCTGAAGCTCGACCTCGTCCGGCTCGCGCCGGATGAGGCGATGCGCCGGCTCATCACCTTCACCTTTGACGCTTTCGTCGGCGACCGTGTCTTCATCAATCTCCTCAACAGCGAGAATCTGCATCAGGCCCGCCATCTGAAGACCTCCGGGCGAGTGAAGGAGATGCATTCGCCGCTGATCGGCATGATCCGTGAGATCCTGCAGCGCGGCGTCGCCGCCGGCCTTTTCCGCGACGGCATAGATCCAGCCCAGTTGTGGATTTCGATCGCCGGCATTTCCTATTTCTACTTTTCGAACATCCACACGCTGTCGGTGATCCTCGACCGCAATTTCCAGAGCACGCGCGAGATCGCCGCTCGCCGCGAGCATGTCGCGGATCTCATCCTCGGCTCGCTGCGGGCGTGAGCTACCGCCGCCTCGCCCCGCCGGTTATAACCGGCGGTGGAGAGGGAGCGTGACTCATGGCCCAAAATGCCGATAGCGAAGACGATGCATTGCAACGCCAATGGCTCGGGCTGGTGCGCAAGCTCGTCGGCGAGGACGCGCTCGATCGGCTGAAGACGCGCACCCCGGACGGTCGGGTGATCGAGCCCCTTTATGCAAAGGCCGATCAGGCGACGCCCCTGCTGCGCGAGCCGGGCCGCTGGCGCATCGTGCAGCCCGTCGACCATCCCGATCCCTCGATCGCCAACGAGCTCGCCCGCGCCGATCGCGGCGGCGGCGCGGATGGCCTCACGCTGGTGGCGGCGGGGTCAGCCGCCGCGCGTGGCTTCGGCCTGGCGCTGCGGGATGCGGACGACATCGCCCGGGTTCTCGACGGCATTGCGTTCGACGGGCTGGCGCTGCGCATCGAGCCCGGCGCGCGCGGCTTGGCGCTTGCCGATTTGGTGATCGCTTTCGCCGAAAGCCGCGGCTTTCCGCCCGAGACGCTCGACCTCGACTGCGGCCTCGATCCCATCGGCCGGCTCACGACAACAGGGGCGATGGACGCGTCTTGGGACGAGACGGCCCGCAGCCTGGGGAAGCAAGTAAAAGATCTCCGGCAGCGCGGCTTCCAGGGAGCCGTTCTGCGCGCCGACGGCCGCCCCTATCACGAAGCGGGCGCCTCCGACGCGCAGGAACTCGCCGCGGTCGTGGCAACTGCGCTCGCCTATCTGCGCGCTACGGAGGCCGGCGGGCTCGATCTCGGGGACGCGAGCAAGGCTCTCTCCTTCCTGCTCGTCGCCGATGCCGACCAGTTCGCCACACTCGCCAAATTCCGGGCCCTGCGCCGGCTCTGGGCGCGGGTGGAAGAGGCCTGCGGGCTTGCCCCCGCACCGATCCGCCTGCATGGCGAGACGGCCTGGCGCATGACGACGCGCCGCGACCCTTGGGTCAACATGCTGCGGGCGGTGGCGGCCATCTTCGGCGCCGGGCTCGGCGGCGCCGACAGCCTGACAGTACTGCCCTTCACGGCGGCGCTCGGCCTCGCCGACCCCTTCGCGCGGCGCATCGCCCGCAACGCGCAGATCGTCCTGATGGAGGAGGCCCATCTCTGGCGCGTGGCCGATCCCGCCGCCGGCTCCGGTGCCATCGAGGCCCTGACAGAAGGCTTGTGCGAAGCCGCCTGGCCGATGCTCCAGTCGGTCGAGCGCGACGGTGGCATGGTCGCGGCCCTGGAGAAAGGTACGATCCAGCGCGACATCGTGGCGGTGCGCGCAACCCGCGAGAGGGCCCTCGCCACGCGCCAGGAGCTCTTGACCGGCACAAGCGCCTATCCCGATCTCGCCGAGCGGCCCGCAAATGTGCTGATGCCCGCCCCCACTCCCGCGGCAATGCCCGCCGCCAAAGGGGCGGTCTCGGCGGAGCCGCTGCCCTCGCGCCGTCTGGCCGAGCCCTTCGAGGCCCTGCGCGACTGGGCCGATGCCCATCGTGCCGAGACGGGCGAGGCGCCGAAGATCTGCCTCGTCACGCTCGGGCCGACAGCGGCCCATGCCAAGCGTGCCGCCTTCGCGCGCCAGCTCTTCGCAATCGGCGGCTTCGTCGCGGTCACGGCGGAAGACGTCGGCGCCTTCGCGGCATCAGGCGCCCACATCGCCTGCCTCTGCGCCTCCGATGAGATCCATGCCGCCGAGGCCGGGTCGGTGGCGCGGGCGCTGAAGGAGGCCGGTGCTGCCTTGGTCTTCATCGCCGGCCGGCCGCAAGCCCTGGAGGATGCGCTCCGCGCGGCCGGCGTCGCGGCCTTCCTCACCGACGAGGTCGACTGCCTCGCCATCCTGCGCGAGGCGGCGGCCGTGGTCTGAGGGGAGGTCGCCCCGCCGAGCCGTGCCCTATCTCAAGCCGGCCGGCGGATCGAGGCGAGCACGACATGGGTGATATGCTCGCACCAGGCGGTGAGCCGCTCCGGTGAAGCGAGGTCGCGCGAAAAAATCGTCGAGAGCGTATGGCGGTTTGAGAGATAGAAGGCGGCGAGCGAGGCGATGCTGATATAGACGTCGACCGGATCGAGCCCCTCGCGGAAGCGCCCCTGCGCGGCCCCCTTGGCGAGCACGTCGCGCAGGCGCTCGATGAAGGGCGAGTGGAGGCTGAGCACCTTGGCGGAGCGACGGAGGTTCTCCGCCTTGTGCAGGTTTTCGGTGGCGAGCAGGCTCAGGAATTCGGGGTGCTCGATGAAATAGCGCCAGGTGAAAGCCGTGAGCCGGCGGATGCCGTCCTCCGGCTCGACCTTTTCCAGGTCGAGATCCGCCTCGGCCGTACGGATCTGCAGATAGGCCTCCTCGAGAACCGCGAGATAGAGCCCCTGCTTGTCGCCGAAATAGTGATAGATCATGCGCTTGTTGACGCCGGCGCGTTCCGCCACGGCGTCGACCCGCGCCCCGCCGATGCCCTTCTCCGCGAATTCGAGCGTCGCCGCCTGGAGAATGGCCTGACTCGTCCGGTCGGGATCGCGTGAGGTGCCGGTATAGCCGCGCCGCCGCGGCTCCGGTCCGCTGCCGCGGTTGTTGCTCGTCGCACCGTCCACTATTCACACCCGCATCATTATCTGACGAGTCAAAGCCTTCGTTCAGTCGCAGAGGACAGGCTCCGCCGCAAGAGGGGCCAAAAGGCAGGCTGTCGGGACGCGGGCCAGCGGCGGGCGGGCAAAGTTGCTCACCGCGCCGCGCGACGGACGGGCTGCCTTGCCGCTTGCGACGACACCAAAAATCAGGCTCCCTGGAGTGAACGGAAAGAGCAGCCATGTTGCGTGTCGAATCGCCCGGCCTGCGCCGGGACCGCCTGGCCGTCGCCGTCCTGTTTCTGGTCAACGGGGCCGTCTTCGGGGCCTGGGCGACGCATATTCCCGTCGTCAAGGCAATTCACGGCCTGAGCCCGGCAGTGCTCGGGCTTGCGCTTCTGTCGCTCGCGACCGGCGCGCTCCTTTCCATGCCGCTATGCGGCACGGCCCTTGTGCGCTTCGGCGCGCGACGGGTGCTGGGCGCCACCGGCCTCGTTTTCAGCATCATGCTGGCCTTCCTGCCGATCGTGCCCGGCCAGGCCGGGCTCTTCACCGCGCTGTTCGTCTTCGGCGCGGCCGGCGGCGCCATGGACGTCGCCATGAATGCCCATGGCACGGCGGTCGAGCGGCAATATGGACGGCCGATCCTGTCGTCGCTGCACGGCATGTGGAGCCTCGGCGGGCTGACGGGTGCCGGCCTCGGCGGCTTGAGTCTCGCCTTCCTGCCGGCCGGCATCGAGGCGGCGGCCATTGCCCTCCTCTTTGCCGTCATCGTTGTCGTCGCCCTTCCCCATATCCGGCCGGATCCCGCGGCGGCGGCAGGCGAGGGGCCCCGCCTTGCCTGGCCGGACCGCTCGACGCTGCTCATCGGCTCACTCGCCATGCTCTCCTTCATGGCGGAGGGATCGCTGCTCGACTGGAGCGCCGTCTATCTGGCGGAGAGCCTGCAGGTGCCGGCGAGCTTTTCGGGCACCGGCTTTGCCGTCTTTTCCGGCGCCATGGCAACGTCGCGCTTTCTCGGCGACGGCATTCGCCGGCGGCTCGGGGCGCCCTTGCTGGTTGCGGGCGGCGGGCTTCTCGCCGCGGTCAGTCTCGGCGTCGGTCTCTGGTCGAGCCATCCGCTGGTGGCTGTGCTCGCCTTCGGCGTCGCCGGGCTCGGGCTCGCCAATGTGGCGCCGGTCGCCTTCAGCACGGCCAGCGCTCGCTCGCCGGACAATGCGGCCTCCGCCGTTGCGGCAGTTGCGACGCTCGGGTACGGCGGCGTCCTCATGGGCCCCGTGCTGCTCGGCTTCATCGCGCATATGACATCGCTCGGCGGCGCGCTGGCGGTCGCGATGCTGCTGTGTGTCATGATCGCCGCCGGCGCCGGTGCGGTACGAACCAAGTCGCTGCCGAGCCTGACGAGCGCTTGACGGAAAGGACGAGCATGCTCGACGTCATCAGCTTTCACGCCTGGGCGGCTTTCGCTGCCGCCTCCGCCGTCATCCTTCTTATTCCGGGGCCGACGATCCTGCTCGTCGTCTCCTATGCGCTCGGACAGGGCAGGCGCGCCGCCGTGCCGCTCGTCCTCGGCGTCGCGGTCGGCGACAGCATCGCCGTCATCTGTTCCATGGCCGGTCTCGGAGCGCTCCTGGCGGCCTCCGCCCTCCTGTTCACCGCGGTCAAATGGCTGGGCGCCGCCTATCTAATCTATCTCGGCGTCAAGCTCTGGCGGTCCGATCCCGCAGCGCTCGCGACAGCCGCGGCCGTGCCGGCGCGCTCCTTCGCGATGTTTTCACATGCGGCGCTCGTCACCGCGCTCAATCCGAAAAGCATCGTCTTCTTCGTCGCCTTCCTGCCGCAGTTTCTGGATAGCGGAAGACCCCTCCTGCCGCAGATGGCGGTGCTCGCAGCAACCTTCGTGACCCTCGCGCTGGTGAATGCTGCGGGCTATGCCTGCCTTGCCAGCTCGGCCCGGCGGCTGGTGCGCCGGCCGGCGGTTCTCAAGGCGGTCAACCGCACCGGCGGCGGGCTTCTCGTCGGCGCGGGCGTGGCGACGGTCGCCTGGCGGACGTAATTCGAGGAGGTCGAGATGGGCGAAGCGGCCATCAAGATGGAAGCGCAGCGCGCGATCGTCGATCCGCGGCTCGTCGATGGCCGTCAGTCGCCGGTGGCGGCGCGGCTGCAGCGCGGGGTTCGCCGGCTTCTGGCGAGCCTCGGCCACGTCTCGGTGACCGAACTGACGCTCGCCTCCGGCCGCCGCGCCGATGTGGTGGGGCTGGCGCCCGATGGCGAGATCACCATCATCGAGATCAAGTCGTGCCTCGCCGATTTTCGCACCGACGGTAAATGGCGTGAGTACCACGCCTATTGCGACCGGTTCTTCTTCGCGGTCGGCGACGATTTTCCCCTGGATGTCCTGCCGGAGGATGTCGGGCTCGTCATGGCCGATAGCTATGGCGCGGCGATCCTCAGACCGGCGGAGCGGCTCGCCTTGCCGGGCGCGCGGCGCAAGGCGGTGATGCTGCGCTTCGCGCAGGCCGCGGCATCGCGCCTGCACAGCCTGGCCGATCCGGAGGGCGCGCCGGGCGCCCTGATCTGACCGATCGAGGTCTCAGCGCGGCGCGCGCTTGGCGAGAATGCGCTGCAGGGTGCGCCGGTGCATGTTGAGGCGCCGCGCCGTTTCCGAGACATTGCGGTTGCAGAGCTCGTAGACCCGCTGAATATGCTCCCAGCGGACGCGATCGGCCGACATCGGGTTTTCCGGCAACTGGGCGCGGTTGCCCTGCTGCGCCATCAGCGCCGCATGGATCTCGTCGGCATCGGCGGGCTTGGCCAGATAGTCGAAGGCGCCGAGCTTCACTGCCGTTACAGCCGTTGCGATATTGCCGTAGCCGGTGAGCACGATGCCGCGCGCATCCGGCCGGCGCTCCTTGAGGTGGGTGATCACGTCGAGGCCGTTGCCGTCGGTCAGGCGCATGTCGATGACGGCGAAGGCCGGTGCCGCTTCGTTGATCGCCGCCATGCCGTCGGCCACCGTTTCGGCCGTGCGCACGGCATAGCCACGGGTTTCCATGGCACGGGCGAGACGCGTCAGAAAGGGCCGGTCGTCGTCGACGATCAGGAGGCTCCGGTCATCCTCGGCGCCGGGTTGTTCCATTGACATCATCACGTCACCTCATGCGGAGAGGCCCAGTGGCCGAAAAAGAGCCGCGAGCTCGCCGTCATATATCTCATTTCACCATCAAATAAGCATTATCCGGCCATTCTTAAAGCAGCCGGCCGGGATGGGAACCCGGATCGATATTCCGTTCGAAGGCCGCACGCGGCCAGGTGACCGTGGCAATGGCGCCGTGCCCCGGCGCGGCGGCATTGGCGAAGTCGATGCTGGCGCCCGTTCGTTCGATCAATGTCTTGGCGATGAACAGCCCGAGCCCGAGGCCGTCGCCCGGCTCGCCGGCGTTGCGCCGGTCCGATCCGCGCGTCGTCACGTAAGGCTCGCCGAGGCGCAGCAGCACCTCCGGCGCATAGCCCGGGCCATCGTCGCGGATGGCGACCGTCACCGTGTCCTTCGTCCATTCGGCGTCGATGACGACGCTCGTCTCGGCGAAGTCGACCGCATTGTCGACGAGATTGCCGAGGCCGTAGAGCAGGCCGGGGTTGCGCCGGCAGACCGGCTGTGGCCCCTCGCCCTTGGCATTCACCGTAATGGTGACGCCGAAGGAGCGCTGCGGGCTCGCCACCTCCTCGATGAGATGGCGCAAGGTCAGCCGCTCCAGAGGGCCGGCCTCCTGCGTGCCGAGCGAGGTCAGCGTGCCCAGGATCTTGCGGCAGCGCTCGACCTGCTCGCGCAGAAGGCTGATGTCCTCGGCCGTTGGACTGTCCGCCGGGGTGAGCTTGTCGAGCTCCTTCGCCACGAGGGCGATGGTCGCCAAGGGAGTGCCGAGTTCATGCGCGGCAGCGGCGGCGAGCCCGTCGAGTTGGGAGAGATGCTGCTCCCGCGCCAGCACGAATTCCGTCGCCGCCAGCGCTTCGGCGAGCTGACGGGCCTCTTCGGCGACGCGCCAAGCATAGACGCCGGTGAAGGCGAGCCCGAGCAGAATGGCACACCAGATGCCCATCACGTAAAGGAAGGGCAGGTTGAGCTGCTCGCCGGGCAGCCAGGGCAGCGGCTGGTGCACGAAGGCGATGGCCGTCACGCAGGCCATCGCGAGCAGGCCGAGCAGCAACGTGCGCCAGGGCGGTAGCGCCGTGGCCGAGATCATCACCGGCGCCTGGATGAGGAGCGCGAAAGGGTTCTCCAGCCCGCCCGTCAGATAGAGCAGGGCCGAAAGCTGCAGGATGTCGAAGCCGAGCAGCAGCGAGCCCGGCCCGTCGCCGAGGCGATGGCTGATCGGATAGCGGATCCGGAGCGCGATATTGAGCCAGGCCGAAACGGCGATGGCGAGGAAGCAGAGCCCGAAGGCGAAGGGAAAGCCGAGGCCGAAATGCACGCCCGCCACGGCCGTGCTTTGGCCGATGACGGCGAGCCAGCGCAAACGCACGAGCGTATCGACCCGGAGGCGCTGCGCGCTGCGGCCCAGTTCGAAGGCGGTACTCTCGGCCATCGCTTATACCCCCGGCTCGGCCCGTCGCTTGCGGCTATCCGCTTGAGGCATGCGGCGCAAGCGATAAGAGGAATTTTCGATCGAGACCGCCCGGCTCGATACCGCCGGCAATTCGGCGCTGCGCCTCCCTCATACCCATATTTGTGCAGCGCGCCGAACCGCGAGTTGTTTGAATGATTATAGAAAGAAGGTTAAGGTTGGCCGTTCTTGTGCAATGCAACAAGCCGAAGGGCGGGTTATGTGATGCCTCCGGGTTCCATGATCCTCTCCCAAGCGAGGGCAGAGAATGAATTTTGCTTATTATTGGTACGAAGCGGCGCACGCTCTCGTGACCCCGGCGCGAATGATGTCCGATGCAGCGCGTTTGACATTCAACAATCCCATCAATCCCCTCACCTACACGCCCTATGGCCGCACCGTGTCGGCGGCTTGCGAATTGTTCGAGCGAACGACCCGGCGCTACGGCAAGCCGGCTTTCGGCCTGACGTCGACGGTCGCCGAGGGCCGCGTCTGCCGCGTGCGTGAGGAGGTCGTGTGGCAGCGCCCCTTCTGCCGCCTTTTGCATTTCGACCGCGGCGGCGCTGCCAAGCGCCTCGGCCAGCCGAAGCTCCTCATCGTCGCGCCGATGTCCGGCCATTACGCCACGCTGCTCAGGGGCACCGTGGAGGCCTTCCTGCCGACCCACGACGTGTGGATCACCGACTGGGTCGATGCCCGCCTCATTCCGCTCTCGGAGGGCTCGTTCGGTCTCGAGGACTACATCGATTACGTCTGGGAGATCATGCAGGAGCTCGCGCCCAACCTGCATGTGCTCGCCGTCTGCCAGCCGGCGGTGCCGGTGATCGCCGCCGTGGCGCGCATGGAGGCGGAGAACGACCCGAATGTGCCGATCTCCATGATTCACATGGGCGGCCCCATCGATACCCGGCGGTCGCCGACGGCTGTCAATCTGCTTGCCCAGGAGCGCGGCACGGACTGGTTCCGACGCAACTGCATCGTCAAGGTGCCCTTCACCCAGCCCGGCTTCATGCGCGATGTCTATCCAGGCTTCCTGCAGCTCTCCGGCTTCATGGCCATGAACATCGACCGGCATCTCACCGCCCATTGGGAGATGTTCGAGCATCTCGTCGACGGCGACGGCGATTCCGCCGACAAGCAGCGCGAATTCTACGACGAATATCTCGCGGTCATGGACATGACGGCGGAGTTCTATCTGCAGACCGTCGACGAGGTTTTCGTGAAACACAGCCTGCCGAAGGGCGAAATGACCCATCGCGGCAAGCCGGTCGATCTCACGGCCGTCCGCCGGGTGGCGCTGATGACCGTGGAAGGCGAACGCGACGACATCTCCGGCGTCGGCCAGACGCGTGCCGCCCACGATCTATGTGTCAATATTCCAGCAGCGCTCAAGCTGCAGCATCTGCAGATGGGCGTCGGCCATTACGGTGTGTTCAACGGCTCGCGCTTCCGCCAGGAGATCGCGCCGAAGATCACGGCCTTCACCCATCACGTGGAAGAGCACGCGGGCGTGCGCAAGCCCGCCGAAGCCGTGGCCTGAGCGGCCGTGGTGCCGTCGGCTGCTCCGATGGCCCACGCCATATCGGCTTTCGGCCGCGATCATGGTCAAATGGATTGCGATTCGGCCCTGATTCGGCCGGAAACAGACGCTCGACTGTGATGGGCATGCGCGTCAGTCTCTTCAAACGGGCCGTGCCCGATCCGGAGCATATCGCCGTTCGGCACGGGACGGAGGTCTTCCGCATCTCCGTTCGCCGGCGCGCCGCTGCCCGCCGGTTCACGCTGCGCGTCTCCAATGCCACGGGCGAGGCCGTGCTGACCCTGCCGGAACGGGGCGACTTCGGCGCCGCCAAGCGCTTCGCCGAGGCGCATGGCGGCTGGCTGGCCGCACGCCTCAAGCGCCTGCCGGACCGCGTTGCCTTCACGCCGGGCTCGCTCGTGCCGCTGCGCGGCGTGCCGCACCGCATCGTGCACTGGTCCGTGCTGCGCGGCCTTCCCGAGGCAACGACGGACGCAGCCGGCGAGCCCATCATTGCCGTCACCGGCGAGGCGCCGCATGTGCCCCGCCGCGTCCTGGAGTTTCTCAAGCGCGAGGCGGCACGCGATCTCGGCGAAGCAGTGAAACGCTACACGCTGGCCCTCGGCGTTCCCGCCAAGAGTGTCGCCATCCGCGACACCAGAAGCCGCTGGGGATCGTGCTCGGCGCAGGGCCGGCTCAATTTCTCCTGGCGATTGATCCTCGCGCCGCCCTATGTGCTCGACTATCTCGCCGCCCACGAGGTGGCCCATCTCAAGGAAATGAACCATTCCGAGCGCTTCTGGCGGCTGACCCAGCGGCTCTGCGCCCGCACGGACGAGGCGGAGGCCTGGCTGAAACGTCACGGTTCGGGGCTGCATCGTTACGGCTGATAGGCTAGAGCAGCTTGGACAGTCCATGGGGAGCATCAATTCATGAGCGAGCAATCATCGGCGGCCTTGATCGCTGCGGTATTCGTGGCGGCGCGGCGCGAGGCGCGTGCCCTGCCGGATTATCCCGGCGCGCTGCCGGCCACGCTAGACGAGGCCTATGCCGTGCAGGAGGCCGAGCTTCGCTTGTCGGGGTCCGCACCGCGCGGCTGGAAGGTCGCCATGGTCAAGCCGGAGCTGCGCAGGGTCCTCGGCGCCGAGCGCATCGCCGGCCCGGCCTTCCATGTGGTGGAGGCCGCTGCCGACGCCCATGTCGCGATGCCGGTGGTTGCCGGCGGCTTTGCCGCCTTCGAGGCCGAGTTCATCGCGGTGATGGCCAAGGACCTGCCGCCGCGCACCGCGCCCTATACCGCTGATGAGGTGAAGGCGGCCGTCGGAAACCTTCATGTCGGTGTCGAGATTGCCGGCAGTCCGCTCGCAAGCCTCAACGATCTCGGCCCGACCGCCGTCGTCTCCGATTTCGGCAACAACGCCGGCCTTGTGCTCGGACCGGCCGTGCCGAACTGGCGTGAGCGCTCATGGGAGAGCATGACCTCCGCGACCACCATCGACGGCGCAGCCGTCGGGCAGGGCAGTGCCGCCAATGTTCCCGGCAGCCCGCTTGCCGCCATCGCCTTCCTCGCCGATCATCTCGGACGCTGTGGCCGCGGGCTGAAAGCCGGCGAACTCGTCTCGACGGGCATGACCACCGGCATCCATCTCGTGAAGCCCGGTGTCCGCGCCATCGTTGATTTCGGTGACTGCGGCCGCCTCACCGTGGATATCGTGGCGACGTAAGCCTCGGCTCAGCATCCCTCGGCGACGAGGCTGACTGGCCTTTCACCCGTAAGCCGCCACCGTCGCCTTCGCACCCTTGGCATAGAGGGCACTGAGCGCCTGCGTCACGGCTGCGCGGAACCGTTCGTCGGCGGCAAGCTCCTCGCCGAAGATGGCGCGCAGGCCCAAGAGGGCCGGCGCGAGCCGCTCCGCCACGGGCCCCGCGTCGCGCGCGATCGCTGCGAAGTCGCCCGCCAGGGGATCGCGGACGTCGATCGGATTGCCGCGCTCGTCGACGCCGGTGACGTAGCGCATCCAGGCGGCGACCGCGAGCGCATGCCGGGCGATGGGCATGCCCCTGTCGAGGCGGTCGCGGATGGTGCCGAGAAGCCGCTGCGGCAATTTCTGCGAGCCGTCCATGGCGATCTGCCAGGTGCGGTGCTTCAGCGCCCTGTTGCGGAAGCGTTCGATGAGCGAGGCCTTGTAGCCCGTAACGTCAGCGCCGGCCGGCAGGGTGAGCGTGACCGTCGTATCGTCCATGAGCGCTGCGACATAGGCCGCGATCGCCGGATCGGCCATGGCATCGGCCACCGTTTCATGGCTGGCGAGATAGCCGAGATAGGCGATGGCCGAATGGCTGCCGTTGAGGAGCCGGAGCTTCATCGCCTCATAAGGCGCGACGTCGCCGACGATGGTCGCGCCGACCGTCTCCCAGGCCGGGCGGCCGGCGACGAAATGATCCTCGATCACCCATTGCGTGAAGGGCTCGGTCATGATCGGCCATGCGTCGGCGAGGCCGAGCACGCGCCCGACATGAGTGCGGTCGATATCGGTGGTCGCCGGCACGATACGGTCGACCATGGTGTCGGGAAAGGCGATCGCCTCGGCCACATGCCGGCCGAGCTCCGGCGAGACGAGCGCGGCGAAACGCGTCAGGATGCGCCGCGCCGTGCGGCCGTTGGCCGGGAGATTGTCGCAGGACATCACCGTGAAGGGGCGGACGCCCGCGGCGCGCCGGCGGGCGATGGCGGCGGCGAGATAACCGAGCGCCGAACGCGGCGCCGCGGGATGGGCGAGGTCGTGCACCACGTCCGGGTGATTTTCGTCGAGCTGCCCGGTCGCCGGGTCGTGGCAATAGCCCTTCTCGGTGACGGTGAGACTGACGATGGCCACAGTGGGGTCGCTCATGCGGGCGATGAGCGCCTCCGGGTCTTCCGGGCCGACCATGACGTCGAGGATGCTTCCGACGACGCGCAGCCTCTCACGCTCCGAATCCCGCACGGCGATCGTGTAGAGGCTGTCCTGCGGCTTTAGCGCATCGCGCGTGTCGGGGCTGCGCAGGCTGGCGCCCAGGATGCCCCAACGGTGGTCGCCCGCGGCGAGCACATCCTCCGTATAGACCGCCTGATGGGCGCGGTGGAAGGCGCCGATGCCGAGATGCACGATGCCGCAGGTCACCGCCTCGCGATCGTAGCGCGGCCGCTCGACGGCGGTGGGAAGCGAGCCGAGCCGCTCGGCGTTGAGGCGGGGTGGCGCCGTCACAGTTTGTAGGCCTCCTTGGCCAGGCGGTAGGCGAGGTCGTGTGCCACTTCCACCGCCTCGTCCTCGTCGAGGCGATGCGTCACCACGAGTTCGGCGAGATAGCTGCAGTCGACCCGGCGCGCGACGTCGTGGCGGGCGGGGATCGAGGGGAAGGCGCGGGTGTCGTCGTTGAAGCCGACGGTGTTGTAGAAGCCCGCCGTCTCGGTGACGAGTTCGCGATAGCGGCGCATGCCCTCGGCGCTGTCGTAGAACCACCAGGCGGGGCCGAGCTTGAGGCAGGGATAGTGGCCTGCCAGCGGCGCGAGCTCGCGCGAATAGGTGCTCTCGTCGAGCGTAAAGAGAATGATGGTGAGGTTTCGCTCGTTGCCGAAGCGATCGAGGAGCGGCTTCAAGCCCTGCACGTAATTCGTCGGCGTCGGAATATCCGCACCCATGTCGCGGCCGAAGCGGGCGAAGAGGGCGGGGTTGTGGCTGCGCATGGAGCCCGGGTGGATCTGCATCACCAGCCCGTCTTCGAGGCTGAGCGCGGCCATTTCCGTCAGCATCTGGGCGCGGAAGAGCTCCGCATCCTCCGGCGTGACCGGGGCCTGCCCCATCACGCGGTTATAGAGCGTCTCCACCTCGACCAGCGAGAAGTCGGTCGTGCGTGCGCTCGGGTGGCCGTGGTCGGTCGAGGTCGCGCCGAAGCTCTTGAAATACTGCCGGCGCCTGCGATGCGCCTCGCGATAGCCGGCGAAGGTGGAGACGTCGCAGCCCGTGATCTCGCCGAAACGCTGCACATTCTCGCGGAAGCCCGGGAATTCGGGATCGACCACCGGATCGGGCCGATAGGCGGTGATCACGCGGCCCGACCAGCCGCTGTCGCGGATGGCGGCGTGATGGCGCAGATCATCCAGCGGGCTTTCGGTGGTGGCGATCGCCTCGATATTGAAGCGCTCATAGAGCGCGCGCGGCCGGAAGTCGGGCTCTTCGAGGCGCGCCGCGATCCGGTCGTAGATCGCATCCGCCGTGTCGCGCGACAGCCGCTCCTCGATACCGAAGAGGGTCGCGAAGGCGTGGTCGAGCCACATCCGGGTCGGCGTGCCGCGGAAGAGATGGTAATTCGCGGCAAAGCGCCGCCAGATCGCGCGCGGATCCTGCTCGACGGGCTCGCCCGTCTGCGTCGGGATGCCGAGGTCTTCGAGCCGCATGCCCTGGCTGTAGAGCATGCGGAAGATGTAGTGGTCCGGCACGACGAAGAGGCGGGCGGGATCGGGGAAAGCGCTGTTCTCTGCATACCAGCGCGGATCGGTATGCCCGTGCGGGCAAATGAGCGGCAGGTCCTTCACCTCCTGATAGAGGCGTCGTGCCACGGCGCGCGTGGCGGGATCGGCGGGAAAGAGACGGTCGTCGTGCAGAAGAGCCATTGGTGAATCCCTGGCTTGGTGGGCGCAGGCCGGCGACGGGGGCCGACATGCTCGACGTCTTGGCCGCTGATTAACCCGTTTCGGTGCCGGCGCAAACCGCCGCGCCATCAGCACTGCGCGAGTGGCAGCGGCGTCCCTGGCTTATATGCGGGCTCCAGCGGCGTCTTGATGACTGCAAACCAAGCCGGGAACCATGAGCCACAGAGGCTACAAAGGAACCATGCCGTCTTGATCCCTCCCTGAAGGGGAGGGTGGTTCGCGCGGAAGCCGGAGGCCGGGCAGGCTATTGCCTGATGTCCCTCTCCACCCCGCTGCGCGAGACACCTCCCAACGGCAGCCGGATCTATCCGACTGGCGCAAAGGGTGGGGCAACGAGGGTAGACCCGATGCGCGCGAAGGATCAGCCGTGCGTCGACCGGATATCGATCCCGGAGCGGTCGCGCCCGAGCCACTGCGCGATCCCCTCCGCTGCCGTCACGGCGGTGGAAAAAACCGCCTGCAGGAGATAGCCGCCGGTCGGCGCCTCCCAATCGAGCATTTCGCCGGCGACAAAGACGCCGGGGAGCCGGCGCAGCATGTAATGGTCGTCGATCTCGTCGAAGGCGATGCCGCCGGCGGTCGAGATGGCACGGGCGATCGACGCGGTGCCAGTGAGCTTCAGCGGCGCGGCCTTGATGTGCCGGGCGAGCGCTTCCGGATCGTTGGGCAGGTCGCGGCTCGATTCGCGCAGCACCGCGATCGCGGCGGGTGAAAGTCCCACGGCTTTGCGCAGATGATTGGAGAGGCTTGCCCGGCCGCGCGGGCGGGCAAGCCGCGCCGCCAGCACTTCGGCCGAGAGGTCCGGCCGCAGATCGAGACTGAGCGTCGCCGTGCCTGCTGCGGCGATGGTGTCGCGCAAGAAACCCGAAAGGGCATAGATCGCCCCGCCCTCGAGGCCGCTCGCGGTGATCATCGCCTCGCCGCGGACCGTTCGCCCGCCGGCCGCGAGCGCGATCCGCTTCAAAGGTTCGCCGGCAAAGCGACGGGCATGCTCCGACCAATCGACGAGGAAGCCACAATTGGCGGGCCTCAGCGGCTTGATCGTCACTCCCTGTGCCGCAAGCGGCGCCTGCCAGGTCCCGTCGCTGCCGAGCCGGGCCCAGCTCGCGCCACCGAGGGCGAGCAAGGCGGCGTCCGCCGCAACGGTGACCGTGTCACCACCGGGGCCGGCGAAGGTAAGCCCGCGGTCTTCGGCAAAGCCCGTCCAGCTGTGGCGTGCGGCGAGCGTCACGCCGAAGTCCCCGAGACGGGCGAGCCAGGCGCGCAGCAGGGGCGAGGCCTTGAGCGTCTTGGGAAACACCCGCCCGCTGGTGCCGACGAAGGTCTCGATGCCCAGCCCATGGCACCAGTCGCGCAAGGCCTCTGGCGGAAAGTTCTGGATGGCCGGAGCGAGCCGCGCCCCGGCCGTGCCGTAGCGCGTGAGAAAATGCTCGAGCGGTTCGCTGTGGGTGAGATTGAGGCCGCCCCGCCCGGCCATCAGGAATTTGCGGCCGGGGCTCGGCATGCGCTCGTAGATGGTGACCGCGTGCCCGCACCGGGCGAGCACCTCGGCCGCCATCAGCCCGCCCGGCCCGCCGCCGATGACGGCGATGCGGGCGGGCGCTGCGGTGGCGGTCAGAGCCGTGCCTTCCACCAGGCGATCTGCTCCTTGACGCGGTCCGGCGCGGTGCCGCCGAAGCTTTGCCGCGACTTCACGGAATTCTCGACGCCGAGCACGTCATAGACCGCCGCCGTGATGCGCGGCTCGACCGCGGTCAGGGCTTCGAGCGGCAGCTCTTCCAGCGCGACGCCGCGCCGTTCGGCCTCGGCCACCAGCCGGCCGGTGACATGGTGGGCATCGCGGAAGGGCATGTCGAGGGTGCGCACCAGCCAGTCGGCGAGGTCGGTTGCGGTGGCAAAGCCCGCACCGGCGGCTGCCGCCATGCGCTCGGGATTGACCGTCAGATCCTCGATCATGCCGGCCATCGCCGCGAGCGCCAGTTCGAGCGTGTCGACAGCGTCGAACAGCCGCTCCTTGTCCTCCTGCATATCCTTGGAATAGGAGAGGGGCAGGCCCTTCATGACGGTGAGCAGGCCGATGAGCGCGCCGAAGATGCGGCCCGTCTTGGCGCGCACGAGCTCGGCCGCATCCGGGTTCTTCTTCTGCGGCATGATGCTGGAGCCGGTCGTCCAGCGGTCGGAGAGCCGCACGAAACCGAATTGCGGCGTCATCCAGATCACGAGCTCCTCGGCGAGCCGCGACAGATGCACGGCGGCGATGGCCGCGGCCGCCATATATTCGAGAATGGAATCGCGGTCGGAGACGGAATCGATCGAATTACGCGTCGGGCCGTCGAAGTCGAGCGCTTTTGCCGTCATGTGGCGGTCGATGGGGAAGGACGTGCCGGCGAGGGCTGCGGCGCCGAGCGGGCACTCGTTGAGGCGGGCGCGCGAGTCCCGCATGCGGCTGCGGTCGCGGCCGAACATCTCGACATAGGCCATCAGGTGATGGCCGAAGGTCACCGGCTGCGCGCTCTGCAGATGCGTGAAGCCGGGCATCACGGTCGCTGCATGGTGCTCCGCCTGGGCAAGGAGAACACGCATCAGCTGCGTGAGGCCCGCGACCGCCCGGTCGTGGGCGGCGCGTACGAAGAGGCGCACGTCGGTCGCGACCTGGTCGTTGCGGCTGCGGGCGGTGTGCAGCCGGCCGGCTGCAGGCCCGGCGATCTCGCGCAGGTGCTGCTCGACATTCATATGGATGTCTTCGAGCGCCGTGGAGAAGGAAAAGCGCCCCTCCTCAATCTCCTGGCGAACGGCTTCGAGCCCGGTTCGGATCGCCTGATAATCGGCCTCGGCGATGATGCCGGTCTTGGCCAGCATGGCGCTATGGGCGAGCGAGCCGGCGATGTCTTCGGCGGCGAGCCGCTGGTCGAAGCCGATGGAGACATTGATGGCCTCCATGAGCGCGCTCGGCGAGGCACTGAATCGGCCGCCCCACATGGCGTTGCCGCTGCCGCTCCTGCCGGCTTCGCCCTCGCTGGGGGGCTGGCCGCCTGTCTGTCCGGTTTTCTCGCGAGTCACGATGGGAGCCTCGTTTCAGCACCCGCGCTGCGGAGAAGCCCGGCGGCGCGATGATGTCCGCCGCGACATAAGCCAGGTGGTCGGCGCGCGCAAGCGATGGGCAGCCTTTGCCGAGACGCCGAGGCCCTGCGCGAAACGCCATATCATCGGCGGCATTCACGCAATCGCGATGCGCATGATGAGGTATCTTGAAAAGGCTATGCCCGCGTGCTGCCCATCGTGCATGGCGCGAGCAGGCCGCGGCGCTGGAGGTCCGCCGGTGCTCGAGACAGGCTTTCAGGGCTCGCCGAGAAGAGGCGGCTGCGCAGACGGGGTCTTGCCGAACGAACACGGTGAAGCTCTTCGTCGTTATTTGTGCAACCATTCGATAATAAAATAACTGCTTCATCTATCGCAGTATTGATTCATCTTATTATGAATAGATTGTGTTGCGCTCAGAGTTAACGATCCATAAGATCATGGGATATTCAACGATATTGCTCGCTCGTTCGACCTATTGCGCTAGAGAGATTTTGCTGTGGCTATTCAAAGGGCTTCCTCGCGCCGGCGTGGCGTGACGGATTCATCCGAACAAGCCGATGAGCGGCCTCGCCCGCCCCGCAGCGGGCGCCGTTCCGGCGCTGGCCCGACGGCCCAGCGGCCGGAGGAAACAGCCGCAAGAACTCTCGAAGATCAGACGAGCGTAACCCAGCCGGCCATCTGCTGCCATGTCGTCGAGGGCGTCGGCGGCCGCATGATGAGCCGATATCTCGCCCAGGCGGTTCCGAAGGCGCAGGTCGTGTTCGATCTGTCCGTCCTGCCGGAAACCGATGAAGCGATGAAGCTTCTGGAGGCCTGCCTGCGCAACGGCGCAATGCCGCAAGTCGTCGTCGTGGACGGGCCATTGACGCGCCGCATCCTGGCGCCTCTCATGAACCGCCTGGGGCATGTCGGCGTGCGCTATGTGCTTCCGGCTGCTCTGCGCTGGCAGGCGGGGGACTGGGATGTGCTGCGCGGCCTCGTCGCTCTACAGCGCGAGCATACCGAGCGCCTCACCCTGCTCGCCATGGGCGGAGAGCTTTGCGGCGCCGTCGCCGCCTTGGGCGGCAGGGCGCTGCCCATCACCCTGACGCCGGTGCCCGCTCGACGCCGCCCACGCATGGGGCGGGTCGCGCTCCTGCTCGGCCGCGGTGCCGGCGCTGTCGCCTCCTATGGCCATGTCGCCGCTGCGGCGGCGCTCACGATTGCAGCTGCGGAGCAGCGCGTCGGCGCCATCCTGCATCCCGAGGAAGCCTCTCACCTCGTCGCCCTGCTCGAAGCATTCGGTCTCGCCAGCCGCCTCATTCCTTATCGAACCACGGAGGAGGCGCTCGCTCGCCTGGGCGGCACACCGGTCGTCTATCTCGCGCCCTTTTCCGACGGCCTCGTCGACCAGGACGCGCTCGTCGTTCTCGACCAAGGGGGGCTCGTTCTGGCCGGCCCGGGCGCCGTTCCCCTGCCGGAGGGCATCGGCGACCTCATGGAGGTGCCGCAATGGGAGCAGGCGGACGCGGTTGCGGCCAAGCTGGTTGTCCTCGTTTGTGATTATCACGCCACCTGGGCCATGCTGCACAATCGGGCCAGCGAGGCGTCGGCGGCGCTGCTGCCCAGGCCAGCGGCGGCATAGCGCGATGGCTGGGCTCCGCGTCACCGGATTGCTGCTCGGCCGCTTGCCGCGTTCCCTGAAGCGTGGTTTGCGCCTCGACCGCATCCCCAGACGACCCGCTTCCCGCATGCGAACGGGAGAGGAGCCGCTCAACCGCCAGTCGAGCATCAAAGCCGCGGCGCGCATGCGCCCACGTCCGGGCGAAACGCTGGTTACGCCGCTGGCGCCGGCTTTCGCACGCTGGCTGCCGGAGGAGGCGGTGGTGGTCACCGCCATCACATCCGAGGCCGGAACGCCGCTCAACTTGACCTCGCTCGCGCTGCCGACCGGCGGCGAGCGCATCCGCAATCTGCGCGCCGGCCATGGCCTCCATGTGCCGCTGGCGATCCGGATCACTCCCGGCGATGTCCTGCGCCTGCCGCACGGCGCCTGCACGATCGAGCTTTTGAGCGAGCCCGACGCTGGGCTGGTGCGCATCGAGACGGCCGGTCACCCGCCCGTCTTCGCCGATCTTTACGACGTGACGCCGCGGCCGGTCCGCTTCGCCATGCCGAAGGCGGCAGGCGCACGGCGCCGCCGCCATGTCAGCGCCCGCCAGCTGCGCTTGGCCGCCTTCGAGGCGGAACTCGACAGCCGCATCGCAATCGCCATGGCGGCCACAACCCGGTCCGATACCCAGGCTGGAACGCTCGCGATCTATTCGCCGCGATGGCGCGACGCCGCGGCAACGACGACCAATCTCTTCACTCGGACATTGCCTCTCCCGACGGATGACGGCCATCCCGAGGATCTGACCGCCGCAGAAATCGAGCTCGGTGCGGCGCGGCTGGCGGGATTGCCGGTCGATCGTCTCGTCATGGCGGGCAGCGATCCGGCCATGCTGAGGCTCATCGAGGCGGTTCGTCGACGCAGACGCCTCGAGATCGATCTGCTCTGGCATGGAAGCTATCTCGACATGGGTGAGCCCGAAGACTGGCGGCTGCTCTCCATGTGGCTCGATGCCGCCAAGGGCCGCGTCATTCGGCGCGTCGGCGCCGTCAGGAAGGGATTCGACGGCTTTCTGCGCGCCTTCGGCTTCGACGCCCGCTATGTGCAGAACCGCATTCCCGCGGATCCGGCGATCCTGCGCCCGCCGAAGGTGCGCGACACGGTCGGCATCTGGATCCCGCAATCGCGGCAACGGGGTAGTCTGCCCTATTCCAGCCTCTGTGCCCTGGCGGATCTTCCCGGGGTCATGGTGACCGGCGCGGGCTTCGACGATCGAGCGCTGGCGCTCGCCGAGGAACTCGGCATCAGGGCGCGCGATCTCCGTCCACAGCCGCTCGCGCCAGATGATCTCAAGCCGGCGCTGCGCGAGACGGCGCTCACCCTTTCGGTCGCCACGTCGGAATATGTGCCCGGTCTCTCTCTGGAGAGCCTGGCGCAGGGCGTGCCCTGCCTGATCGGAGCCTCCTGCCCCCTCTTCCAGGATGACGCGGAACTGCGGGCCCTCTATGTCGCCGAGCGGCCGGAGCATCCCGCCTATCTCGCCGGTAAGATCCGCGAGCTTCTGGGCGCGACGGACGCCACATTCCCGCGGCTGATGGCCTATGTGGCCGCCTGGAATACGACCTCTGCCGCGAGCGTCGAAGCCTTCCTCAGCCCCGCCGCGGCCGTGCGATGACCCGGAGCTGCGCCGCATGAATGTCGATCTGCAGGATCTGAGGCATCTCTACGGCCGTTTGCGGCGCCTGCCGCTCGTTGGGCGCCTCGTCACGAGCATCGTCCGGGCGACGAAGCTCGTTCGGCGCGTCGGTTCCCGTTTCGATCGCGACAGGGACGAGCTCCATCTCGTCAGCGCCATCGTGCAGGATCTGCGCGCCGAAGTAGACAGGCTCGGCCGCGAGGTCATTGCGCTGCGGGCGGCGCGCCTCGATCTCGAGCCGTTGCGCGGGCTGCCCGCGCAGACGATCACCGAGGTCGCGGGAGCAATGCCGGCGGCAACGGCCGTTCTCGCCAGGGAGGGCGCCGCGCCTGCCGAGGAAATCGCGCTCGACCTTCACGCCGACGATCGCTCGGATTTGATCGCACGGCTCAAGGCCTATGCGCCGGCCGAGCTCTGCGCCGCCACCATTCCCCTGTCGGGCAGCGAGACGCCGGAAATGCTGCGCAACATGGCGCATATGCTGGCTCGCGCCATGCGTGGCCGCGCCATCCTGTGCCTGCGGCTGCTCGACCGCTTGTCGCTGTTTCTGATCGGGCCGCGCATGCCGGCTGCCTCGGGTGACGGTCCGCAAGTCTCGCCTCGAGCTTCACCGCAAGTCTCACCACAAGTCTCACCGCAAATGTCACCGGAAGTCGTGATCGAGCTTTTCGAGCTTCACGGCTGCCGCCTTGTCGGTCTGAGGCGCGGCACGACCGGAGCCCTGCCGACCCTCGACCTCATCCTGGAAATGCGAGAGTTGTAATGCCTGTCGAACAGCTGCCTGCCGTCAGCCTGATCATCAACACGCTCAACCGCGCAGCCTATCTCGCGTCGACGCTGTCGGCGCTCAAGCTGCTGCGCTACGGGGCCTTCGAGGTGATCGTCGTCAATGGCCCGTCCGACGATGGCACGGACGCCATTCTCGCGGCCTATGGCGACCAGATCCGGATCGCGCGCTGCGACACGGCCAATATTGCCGCCTCCCGCAATATCGGCCTTGGGCTCGCGGGCGGAGACATCGTCGCCTTCATCGACGACGACGCCATTCCGGAACCGGGCTGGCTCGATGCCCTGGTCAAGCCCTTTCGTGATCCGCGCGTCGGGGCGGCGGGCGGTTTCGTCCGCGACCGCACCGGGCTTCATTTCCAGGCGCGAGTCATCACCTGCGATCGCACGGGGCGGCTGGAAAGCTTCGCCACGGCGGAGGCGGCCGGGCTCGATCAGCACCCGGGTGCGCCGCGCGTCCTCGCCCTGACGGGTGCGAATATCGCCTTCCGGCGCGATCTCCTCCTGGAGCTCGGCGGCTTCGACGAGAACTATCGCTATCTGCTCGACGAAACCGATCTGAATTTCCGCATCATGGATGCGGGCTATCTGAATGTGGTCGTGCCGCAGGCCGAGGTGCATCACAAGCAGGCCCCGAACCACTTGCGCAATGCGGCCCGGATCCCCCAGTCGCTCTATGCGATCGCCCGCAGCACCTATTACTTCGCGCTGCGGCACAGCCGCGGCCATCTCGATCCGGCTTTGGTCGAGAGGCGGCTCGAGCGGTTCCGGCGCGATCGCTCCCGCGACATCGCGCTGCTTGCGCGGGAAGGCCATATCGATCTCCCCAAGAAGGCGTCCTTGATCACCGATCTCGCCCAGGGCGAGGCGGATGGCCGCGCGGCGGCGGCGCGGCCGCCGCTGACCCCGCTCACGCCACCTACGGCCGCGCCGATGTTCTTCGTGCCGAGCAGCCTGTCTGTGGCGCGGGACCGGCTGCGCATCGGCCTGCTGTCACAGCAATATCCCCCCGGATCCACGGGCGGCATCGGCAACTGGACGCAGACGCTCGCCGAGGGCCTGGCGGGCGAGGGGCACGAGATCTCGGTCATCACCGATGCCGCACCCGGCGATGGCGACAGCGTCGATTTCGAACGGGGGGTCTTCGTTCACCGCCTGTCGCACCGACAGGTCGTCGGCTCCGCGCGATTGAACCTTGGCCCGGCGGTTCGCCACCTCGAAGCGCGCTCCGTCCGTTGCTTCGACGAGGCTATGCGCATCCACGCCTTGCGTGGGCTTGATCTCGTCTCCGGCCCCATTTGGGACCTCGAGCCCTTCGCCTGCCTGAAGAGAGGGCTTCTGCCGACGGCGGTCTCGCTTCACACCACCTATGCGCTCGCGCGGCCGCGTAACCTTGAGATACCGCTGGCTTCGGCCAAGGAGCGGGCCATCGTGGACGGGGTGATCGCCGCCGAGCGCTGGATGCTGGCCACCGCTCCCTTTCTCCTGTCGAATTCGCACGCCATCATCGACGATCTCGAACGGGTCTATAAGCTGCCGGGTCTCCTGCGGCCGCGCACCGTCGCCGTGCCCCATGGCGTTCCCGATCGCCGGGGAGCGATCCGCGCGAAGGCGCCGAAGGACAACCGGGTGACGGCCGTGTTCATCGGCCGGTTGGAGCCGCGCAAAGGGGCTGATGCATTGCTCGCCATCGCGCCGCATCTGCTCGATGCCGCGCCCCATCTCGAACTCGTCATGGTTGGCGAGGATCTGCCGATCGACGGCGCCGGCACCACGCTGCGGCAGCGGTTCCTGGAGAGCGCCGATGCGGATATCGCCGCTCGCGTCACCTTCTGCGGCAATGTGCCGGCGGAGGAGCTGCGCTCCTGGTACGAGCGGTCCGATTTTATCCTGGCACCCTCCCGTCACGAGGCCTTCGGGCTCGTCTATGTGGAGGCTATGATGCATGGCAAGGCGGTGATCGCCGGCCGCAACGGCGGCAGCGCGGATATCGTCCTGCCCGGCGAGACGGGCTTGCTCGTCGATCCCGATGAGACCGAGGATTTCATCGACGCCATCCTGCGCCTGACGCTGGCACCGGCGGAGAGGGAGCGCATGGGCAGCGCCGGCCGGCGGCGCTATGAGGATCATTTCAGCGTGGCGGCGATGATCGCAGGCGTGGAGACGGTCTTCAGGACCTGGATAGGCTCGCTCAAATCCATCGAGCGCCCCTTCTCGTCCTCCGCTCCCGGCGCGGGCGATCACATCCGGCTGAAACCGCTGTTTCCTTGAACGAAGGCCGGCAGGTCCGGGTGCTTCGCCTCTGGTCGCCTTACTCGCCCGAGACGAGCGGCCCGGTCACTCGGCGGCGTCGGCGCCGGCAACCACGACGGCTTCGGCAACCTCCTGCGCCTTCAGGACTTCCGGGCGCGGCATGGAGATGATGTTGTAGCCGGAATCGACGTAATGGATTTCGCCGGTGACACCGGTCGAGAGATCCGACAGCAGGTAAACCGCCGCCCCGCCGATCTCCTCGATCGTCACCGTGCGCCGCAGCGGCGCATGGGCGCGCTGGTAGTTGAACATCAGCCGCGCATCCGTGATGCCGGCCCCGGCGAGCGTCCGCACCGGCCCTGCCGAGATGGCATTGACGCGGATCCGGTCGGCGCCGAAGTCGCCCGCGAGATAGCGCACGCTGGCCTCAAGCGCGGCCTTGGCAACCCCCATCACATTGTAGTTCGGCATGACCCGTGTCGAGCCGCCGTAGGTCAGCGTGATCAAGGATCCGCCACGTGTCATGAGCGCGGCGGCGCGCTTGGCGATCTCCGTGAAGGAGAAGCAGGAGATCAGCATCGTGCGGGCGAAGTTCTCCCGCGTCGTATCGGCATAGCGGCCCTTGAGCTCGCTCTTGTCGGAAAAGGCGACCGCATGCACGACGAAGTCGAGGCTTCCCCATTGCTCTTCGAGGGCCGCGAAAACCGCGTCGACGGAAGCGAGGTCCTCGACGTCGCAAGGCAGGAGCGTAGACGAGTTCACTGACGCTGCGAGCGGCGCGACGCGCTTGCGCAAAGCCTCGCCGTGATAGGTGAAGGCCAGTTCCGCGCCGTGCGCGCTCAGCTGCTTGGCGATGCCCCAGGCAATCGAATGATCGTTGGCAACGCCCATGACGAGACCGCGTTTACCCTGCATCAGTCCCGTCGTGGTCATTCCTCGTGCCCCTGTGAAAAGCCTGCTCATGTAGGCTCATTGCGAATGCGCCAGCTGTCCATCAGCCCGGCGCGTCCGGTCAGAGATCGACTCGTTTCATGACGATCGTCGCGTTGGTGCCGCCGAAACCGAAGGAGTTCGACAGCACGCAATCGATCCGCACGTCGTCCATGCGCTTTCTGACGATCGGCATGTCGGCGAAGGCGGGATCGAGCTCCTCGATATTCGCGCTTTCGCAGATGAAGCCGTTGTTCATCATGAGCAGCGAATAGATCGCCTCCTGTACGCCCGTCGCGCCGAGCGAGTGGCCGGTGAGCGACTTGGTGGCGGCGATCGGCGGGCATTTCTCCCCCGCCCCGAAGACGGTGCGAATGGCGTCGATCTCCGGCGCGTCGCCGGCCGGCGTGGAGGTCGCATGCGGATTGATGTAGTCGACCGGCACCTTCACGGTCTCCAGCGCCATGCGCATGCAGCGCACCGCACCCTCGCCGGAGGGGGCGACCATGTCGTAGCCGTCGGAGGTCGCGCCATAGCCGACGATCTCGCCGTAGATCTTGGCGCCGCGAGCCTTGGCGTGCTCCAGCTCTTCGAGCACGAGAACGCCCGCTCCGCCGGCGATGACGAAGCCGTCGCGGTTCTTGTCATAGGCGCGCGAGGCGGTGTGCGGCCGATCGTTATATTTCGACGACATCGCGCCCATGGCGTCGAACAGCACGGACAAGGTCCAGTCGAGCTCCTCGCAGCCGCCGGCGAAGATCACGTCCTGCTTGCCCATCTGAATGATCTCGTAGGCGTTGCCGATGCAGTGATTCGACGTCGCGCAGGCCGAGGAGATGGAATAGTTCACGCCCTTGATCTTGAACCAGGTGGCGAGCGTGGCCGATGCGGTCGACGACATCGCCTTCGGCACGGCGAAGGGCCCGACGCGCTTGGGGCCCTTGCTGCGGGTCGTATCGGCGGCCTCGACGATGGCTCTCGCCGACGGTCCGCCCGACCCCATGATGATGCCGGTGCGGGTATTCGACACTTCATCCGGTTCGAGCCCGGAATCCCGGATCGCCTGTTCCATGGCGATATGGTTCCAGGCCGCACCCTCGCCGAGAAAGCGCATGGCGCGGCGGTCGACCAATTCGGCGGCGTCGATCTTCGGCGCTCCATGCACTTGGCAGCGGAAACCGAGCTTGGCGTAGTCGTCGGCGAATACGATTCCCGACCGTCCTTCGCGCAGCGACGCGAGCACCTCCTGCGTGTTGTTGCCGATGGACGAGACAATGCCCATCCCGGTCACCACAACGCGTTTCATCGCAATCGTTCCTCTGCTTGTCCCACGACCCGGCGGCCGCTTTCGCTCTGCGATATGACCACTCGAAAGGGGCAAGTCCAGCGCCGGGACGAAAAGATTTCGTCAGCCACCCTGCTCGGCGCCGACCTGGAACAGCCCGACCCGAAGGTCCTGGGCGACATAGATGCGCTTGCCATCGGCCTCGAGCCAGCCGTCGGCGATGCCGAGGACGAGCTTCGACCGGAACACGCGTTTCAGATCCACACCGTAGACCACGCGTTTGACGCTCGGCAGCACCTGATCGATGAATTTGACCTCGCCGACGCCGAGCGCCCGGCCGCGCCCCGGCGCTCCCAGCCAGCCGAGGAAGAAGCCCACGAGTTGCCAGAGCGCGTCCAGCCCAAGACAGCCCGGCATCACCGGGTCGCCCTTGAAATGGCACGGGAAGAACCAGAGGTCCGGTCTGACGTCGAGCTCCGCGCGCAGGAAGCCCTTGCCGTGTTCGCCGCCGGTATCGGCGATAGCCGAGATGCGATCGAACATCAGCATTGGCGGCAGCGGCAGCTGCGCGTTGCCGGCGCCGAACATCTCGCCGCGGCCGCAGGCCAGAAGCTCTTCGTAGTTGAAACTGGACTGCCGCTCCATCCCTTGAGGCAACCTCTTCATAGTTTCGTCAAGTTTCGCAGGCTCCGTCTGAGCCGGCCGACCCATCGTTGTCCTAACATACCGACTTGCGCGCCGAAAGTCGGGATCCCATCCTTTTAGCGAAGGAACGGTCGTAGATCATTTCGTGTGGCGCGCAGAACCGGCAGCGGGAGATGCGGCGGCCGCAACCGCCGGCGCCAGCCTTGCGCGGCTGCGCCGGGTTGCGGGGATGTGCTAGAGTTCCTATGATTATAAAACCTATGGGCGCAGATTTGGAAAGCGGGACAATGAGCGAGACCGTCAAGGTCCGTGTGGCTGGAGATGCATCGGAGCCGTCGGACCAGGCCGGCGGGCCGCAGGAGCGGTCGGTGCGGAGCGGCTGTCCCGTTCACGAGCTGCGCGAGCATCTTCGCCGCGCGGGATTGCGGCCGACCCGCCAGCGGGTCTCGCTCGGCTGGCTGCTCTTCGCCAAGGGTGACCGGCATGTCTCGGCTGAGATGCTCTATGAGGAGGCGACGCTCGCGCGCGTTCCCGTGTCGCTCGCAACCGTCTACAACACCCTGCATCAGTTCACCGAAGCCGGCCTCCTGCGGGAAGTCGCTGTCGACGGATCGAAGACCTATTTCGATACCAATGTGACGGATCATCACCACTTCTTCCTGGAAGGTGATGACACGCTGGTCGACATTCCCGCGCCCGCGGTCGAGGTCGGCGACCTGCCGCCGCCGCCGCCCGGGATGGAAATCGCTCGGGTCGACGTCATCGTTCGTTTGCGCCGCAAGGCCTGAGACTGCCACAGCAACTCGGGGCCGGGCGTATCGGGCCGGAAATCAGTATGTCGATTGAAGACAAGATGAGCGGCGATGCGCCGGAGGCGGCATCGTCGCTTTTGCAACACGTTATCGACCATCCCTCGGATTATGCCTTCTTTTTCGATGTCGACGGGACGTTGCTCGAGATTGCGCTTTCGCCCGACGCCGTCGAGGTTCCTCCAGGTCTGCCCGACGCATTGCGGGACCTTGCGGAGCGCTACGGCGATGCGGTCGCCCTCCTGAGCGGGCGCGCGATCGCCTGGCTCGACGGGCGTTTCGACAATGCCGTCGTGCCGATCGGCGGCCTCCACGGACTGGAGCGCCGCGACGCCGGCGGCACCGTACGGCGGCGCGAGCCGCCCCCTATGCTGGACACGGCGCGTGATGCGATCCTCGCCGCCCTCGACGACATGACTGGGGTGCTGATGGAGGACAAGGGTCTCTCGATCGCTCTCCATTATCGAGCTGCACCTGAGCAGCGCTTGACCGTTAAGCGGCTTTTGACCAAGCTCGCTGATGCGAGCGACGGCACGCTCGAGGTGTTGCCGGGTAAAGCTGTCGTGGAGCTCAGGACCACAGGCGCCCACAAGGGATCGGCATTGCTCGCCTTCGCGAGCGAGCCGCCCTTTGCGGGGCGGCGGCCCGTCTTCTTCGGCGACGATCGCACCGATGAGGACGCCTTTGTGGCCGCCAAGGAGAAGGACGGCATCGCGGTCGTCATCGGCCGGCCGGCGGAGGAGGTCGGGGCGACCCTCTCCCTGCCCGATCCCGCCAGCGTCAGGGCGTTCATCGCGCGTGCCGGCGCATCATCGCGGGTCGATCGGACGGGTGCGACTGCATGATGAATCTTGATCTTGGCGTTATTGGTAACAGCGCCCTTGCGGCGCTGATCGACGACAAGGGCAGCATCGTTTGGTGTTGCTATCCCCGCCTCGACGGCGACCCGGTCTTCCACGCACTGCTCGGCAGCCCGCAGCCGGGCGATGGCGCCTTCGCCGTGGAACTCGCCGATGTCGTTCGCACCGAGCGGCGCTATTGGCCCAATACCGCCATTCTCGAGACCATCCTCGAGACGGCGGATGGGGCGCGCGTGCGCATCACCGATTTCGCGCCCCGCTTTAAATCCAGCGGCCGTCTGTTCCGTCCGGCCATGCTGATGCGCAAGATCGAGCCGCTCGTCGGCACACCGCAGGTGACGATCAGGGTCAGGCCGCGCCACGATTTCGGACGCCTGCCGCCGGAAATCACGCGCGGGTCGAATCACATCCGCTTCCGCCTCGGCGATCAGACGCTGCGCCTGACGACCGATGCGTCGCCCGGGCTCATCCTCGATGAAGTGGCCTTCGTGCTCGAG
Organism: Chelatococcus sp. GCM10030263; assembly: GCF_042666455.1. Classification (NCBI taxonomy): domain Bacteria; kingdom Pseudomonadati; phylum Pseudomonadota; class Alphaproteobacteria; order Hyphomicrobiales; family Chelatococcaceae; genus Chelatococcus; species Chelatococcus sp. GCM10030263. The sequence goes on from NZ_JBHTDB010000002.1 coordinate 523,765, forward strand.
CGGCCGCTCACCTTCGTGCTCGGCCCCGACGAGACGTTGAACGAGGCGCCCGGCGCGGTTTTCCGCCACTTCCTCGAAGAGACGATGCAATATTGGCGGGAGTGGGTGCGCTATCTCGCCATTCCCTATGAATGGCAGGACGTCGTCATCCGGGCTGCCATTACACTCAAGCTCTGCGCTTATGAGGAGACGGGCGGCATCGTCGCGGCGCTCACCACCTCGATCCCGGAATATGGGACGAGCGGGCGCACCTGGGATTACCGCTACTGCTGGCTGAGAGATTCCTTTTTCACGGTCCGTGCGCTGAACCGCCTCGGCGTCACCAAGACGATGGAGGATTTCATCAGCTACGTGGCGAATGTCGTCACCCGCAGCGCCGGGCGCGAGTTGCAGCCGCTCTTCGGCCTGCACTTCCAGGAGCGGCTGGACGAGGAGGCTCTCGACTGCCTGCCGGGCTACCGCGGCTTTGGGCCGGTGCGCCGCGGCAATGCCGCCTATCTGCAGCGGCAGAACGACGGCTACGGCTCGGTGATTCTCGCCATCGCCCAGTGCTTCTTCGACGACCGGCTGGAGCTCAAGGGAGATCTCGATCTCTTTTACCGGCTGGAAGCTCTCGGCGAGCGCGCGGCCGCCCTGTGGGATCAGCCGGACGCAGGATTGTGGGAATACCGGACCTTGTCCAATGTCCACACCCATTCGGCGGCGATGTGCTGGGCGGCCTGCGACCGGCTGGCGCGTGTTGCGCTCAAGCTTCATCTCACCGATCGCGCCGCTTACTGGCGGGAGCATGCCGATCGCCTGCGCAGCGGAATTTTTGCGGCAGCCTGGAACGAGGAGGTCAACAGCTTCGTTTCGTCCTTCGGGGGCAACGACGTCGATGCAAGTCTCCTCCTTCTCGCGGATGTGGGTCTGGTACGCGCCGATGATCCGCGCTTCCGCAGCACGGTCGAGACCATCGGTGTCCGGTTGAAGCGTGGCGATCATCTGTTCCGCTATGCGGGTGAGGACGACTTCGGCCGGCCTGAGACGGCCTTTACCATCTGCACCCTCTGGTATATCGAGGCCCTCGCCAAGATAGGGCGAGGGGCGGAGGCGCGCGAATTGTTCACGCATATTCTCGGCCGCCGGAACAGTCTCGGCCTTCTCTCCGAAGGCATTCATGTGGAGACTGGCGAATTGTGGGGTAACTTTCCCCAAACCTATTCGATGGTCGGACTCATACATGCGGCAATGTCGCTGTCGCGTTCCTGGGAGGAGGCCTTTTGAGCAAGCTGGTGGTCGTTTCCAACCGGGTTGGCGTTCCCTCGAAAAAGAGTGGCGTCGCCGCCGGTGGATTGGCCGTGGCGCTCAACGACGTGCTCTCCGAGAGGGGCGGATTATGGTTCGGATGGAGCGGGCGTTGCGGCCGACAGCAGGGCGAGGCCACGCTCATCGAGCACGGCAAGGTCACCTATGCGGTCTGCGATCTCTCGCATGAGGATTTCGACGAATATTACAACGGCTTCGCCAACCGCACACTCTGGCCGCTGCTCCATTATCGCCTCGACCTGACCGAATTCGCCCGCGGCGACCTCGCCGGCTACAGGCGGGTCAACAGCTATTTCGCCGATCTCCTGGTCAAATATATCGAGCCGAACGATCTCGTCTGGATCCACGACTATCATCTGATCCCGCTCGCCGAGGCGCTCCGCGCGCGTGGCGTGACCAATCGCATCGGCTATTTCCAGCACATCCCCTGGCCCTCGCCCGACATCTTCCTGGCGCTGCCCAATCACACCGAAATCGGCCAGGCCTTGACGGCCTGCGACCTCGTCGGCTTCCAGACGGAGCGCGATGCGGTCAATTTCGGGCGCTATCTCGTCGAAGAGGCAGGCGCCTTCGCGCGCAAGGATCACGTTTTCTCAACCGGCGGACGGGAGCTGAGGACGGGCGTCTATCCCGTCGGCATCGACCGCCACGGCTTTGCCAAGATGGCCAAGCGCGCGAGCCGGTCGCGCTTCGTGCAGGAGGTCGCCGAGAGCCTCAACGGCCGCCCCATGCTGATGGGCGTCGACCGGCTCGATTATTCGAAGGGTCTGACCCAGCGGCTCGATGCCTTCGAGCGCATGCTGGAGATGTCGCCCGAATGGCGCGGCCACGTCACCTTCCTGCAGATCACGCCCAAGAGCCGCGGCGACATTCCCGAATATGCCGCCATGCAGCGTGCGCTGGGCGAGACGGCCGGGCGCATCAACGGCCGCTACGGCGAGGCGAACTGGACGCCGATTCGCTACGTCAATCGCTCCCACACCCGGCTCGAACTCGCCGGCCTCTACCGGGTGGCGAAGGTGGGAGTGGTCACGCCGCTGCGTGACGGCATGAATCTGGTCGCCAAGGAATTCGTGGCTGCGCAGGACCCCGACGATCCCGGTGTGCTGGTGATCTCACGTTTTGCCGGGGCCGCCAGCGTTCTCGACGGGGCGCTGGTGGTCAATCCCTATGACATGGACGGGACCGCGGCAGCCTTGAGCCAGGCGCTCGCCATGCCGCTCGAGGAACGCTGCCAGCGCTGGCAGTCCATGTGGGAGCGTCTGGGCGACACCGATATCGCCCAATGGGCGCCCGGCTTCCTGTCGGATCTCGAACATGTCTCGCGCCGGCGCCGCGCCGTCGGCTGGTAGGGCGCGCCGCTCAGTCCATGTTCTCGTGGGGATAGACGCCCCACAGCCGGTCCTGCTTCAAATAACCTGACACGTCGCGCACCGACACATGGCACCAGGTGCCGTCGCAGGAGCTGACATTGGCGATGACGCCAGCCTCGACGCGCGCGACGATTTCCGAGTTAGACTCGGTCCCGCCGTGCATCTCGAAGGTCTTGCCCTTTTCCCAGGGCGCGACCAGCGCCGTCCGCCGGCCTGACAATAAGCTGTGCAGCACCCAGCCCTCCGTGCCCTCCGCATCGCGGATACGCCGCCAGGTGTCGAATTCCGCGGTCACCTCCACGGGGAGCCCCGCCCGCTGATAGACCCAGGCGACGCGATGGTCCTTGGAAGGTCCCTCGCGCAGATTGACCCGGTCGGACTTCAGGCTGACGTAGCGCGGCACGGGCAGCCCGCTTGCGGTGCCGGGCATGGTCGCCGATGCGGCCGCCATCTTCACGCCGCCGCCGTCGGAGGCCGGCTTGGGCGCGGAGGCTGATTCGGGCGCGGAGGCCGTCGCGCTCAGTTCCGCGGCCACGACCGGCACGGCGATCGCGAGGATCACCAATAGAGAAGCGAGGCGGGTGATGGATGACTTGATCGGCATCGGCATGATCTCCTCAAACTACCACAATCGATCGGGCCGGGCAGTGCTTCGCCTTGTCTCCCCAGAGGCAGGCGCCCTTGCAGGCGCCGTCGGGCGGCGCTTGCGCACCCATCGCGCGTGCATCAGACGCTTGACGGGCGGGCGCATAACGCCAATCTGTGGCCGATCCGCGTTAACGCGGCCTTAACTTCACGGAGCGCGGATCTAATCGGATCCGCGTCTTTTCGTCCCGTGCGAGCGGGCCGTCGGCGAGCAAGGCATGAACAGCGAGGGGTCATCGCCGAATGCGACAGGGAGCTCTCGTCGTCGTCACGCGCCGGCTGCCGGACGCGGTCGAGGCGCGCATGCGCGAATTGTTCGATGTGCGGCTCAGCGCGGATGATCGTCCCCTGTCGCGCGAAGCGCTCGTCGCGGCGGTCGAGAGCGCCGATGTTCTCGTGCCCACCATCACCGACCGAATCGATGCGGGGATCATCGCCGCCGCGGGCGACCGCCTCAAGCTCATAGCCAATTTCGGCAATGGCGTCGATCATATCGACGTAGGCGCGGCCACCGCGCGCGGCATCACCGTCACCAATACGCCGGGCGTGCTCACCGAGGACACGGCCGACATGACCATGGCGCTGATGCTGGCGGTGACCCGCCGCCTTCCCGAGGGCGCGCGCATTCTGCCGGATGGCGAGCCCTGGCCCGGCTGGTCGCCGACCTGGATGCTCGGCCGGCGCATCACCGGCAAGCGCCTCGGCATCGTCGGCATGGGCCGCATCGGCCAGGCCCTGGCCCGCCGCGCCCGGGCCTTCGGCCTCTCGGTGAATTACCACAACCGCCGACGCCTGCCAGTGGAGACCGAAACGGCGCTCGCCGCGACCTATTGGGCCTCGCTCGACCGCATGCTGGCGCGCATGGACATTGTCTCCATCCACTGCCCGCATACGCCCGCCACCTATCATCTTCTTTCGGCGCGGCGCCTGAAGCTCATGAAGCCCGATGCGGTCATCGTGAATACGGCGCGCGGCGAGGTGATTGACGAGCAGGCCCTTATCGCCATGCTGGAGAGGGACGAGCTCGCCGGCGCCGGCCTCGACGTCTTTCAGCACGAGCCGGCAGTCGATCCGCGGCTCATGCGCCTTGCCAAGGCCAATAAGGTCGTGCTTCTGCCCCATATGGGCTCGGCCACCCTGGAAGGGCGGATCGACATGGGCGAGAAGGTCATGGTCAATATCCGCGCGTTCCTGGACGGCCACCGGCCGCCCAACCGAGTCCTGCCCAGCATGTTGTGAGTGATGTCGATCGTTCTCGTTCTGCAAGCGGCCATCAAGTCGGCGCGCCAACTCGTCTCGCCGGGCTTTCGCCGGATTCTGTGGCGGTCGCTCGGGCTCACCGTTCTGCTGCTCGTCCTGGTCTGGTTCGGACTGACGCGGCTCATCGCCTATTTCATGGACGGCACCGACCTCCTGTCGGATTACCCGCTGGTCGACACGCTCGCCTTCTTCTTCGCCGGTATCGGCATTTTCATCGGGCTCGCCTATCTCATCGTGCCGGTCTCGGCCGTGGTCGCCGGCTATTTCCTGGATGATGCCGCCGAGCTCGTCGAGACGGAGCACTATTCCGCCGATCCACCGGGCAGGGCGCTGTCCTTAGGCCGCTCGCTGCTTTACGGCCTGCGCTTCGCGGGGCTTGCGCTGCTCGTCAATGCGGTGGCGCTCATCCTGTTCTTCATTCCGGTGGTCAATATCGCGGCCTTCTTCCTGGCCAACGGCTATCTGCTCGGACGGGAATATTTCGAGCTCGCCGCCGGGCGCTTCCGGCCGATGCCGGAGGCGGCCGCCATGCGCGTCGCCAACCGCGGCACGATCTACGTCGCCGGCCTTCTGCTCGCCGTCCTGGTGGCGGTGCCCATTCTCAATCTGTTCACGCCGCTCTTCGGCGTGGCGCTGATGGTGCATGTCCACAAGGCTCTCGCCCTGCGCGGGCGCGCGCCCGCACCGACGTGATGGGCGGGCGTCAGATCGTGCGGATGTCGGAAAACTGGCCCGAGCGGCGGAAGCGCCAGAGATAGCCGGGCACGATCGCCTCGTAAGCCGTTGGCGCGATCCCGAGGTCTTTGAGCGTCCGGCCGCTGTCGATGGCCGTTTGCGAGACGACATTGTCGGTGCCGAGCAGAGTGACCTGGTCGCGGGTCAGCACCATGTAGTCCGGCATCAGGCCGAAGCTCAGCTTATCGGTGAGCTGGACGATGCCGGCCATGGCGCCGGCGAGCGCCGGCGGCAGCGCGATGACGGGGCGCCTGCGGCCGGTCACCTGCATCGTGTAGTCGACGATCTCGCGCAGCGTCTTCACTTCGGGGCCGCCGAGCTCGTAGACATGGCCGCCGGGCACGCGGCCGTCGGCTGCCATGGCGATGGCCTCGGCGACATCGCCCACATAGACCGGCTGGAAGCGCGTCGCGGCCCCGGCGAGCGGCAGCACGGGCAGGCGCGAGGCGAGCGCTGCGAAGCGGTTGAAGAGCTGATCCTCGGGCCCGAAGATCACCGAGGGGCGGAAGATCGTCGCCTTGGGCACGGCGCTCAGCACGGCGGATTCGCCGGCGGCCTTTGTGCGGGCATAGTCCGATTGCGAATTGGGATCGGCGCCGAGCGCCGAGACATGCACCAGGCGCGCGCCTTGCGCGGCGGCGGCCTCCGCGACCATGCGGCTGCCGAAGGCCTGCACGGCGGAAAAGGTCTGGCGGCCGCTTTCCTTGAGCACGCCGACGAGATTGATGACGACGTCGGCGCCGCGCGCTGCCGCCATCACCGAATCCTTGTAGCGCAGATTGGCCTGCACGGAATGGATCTGCCCGACCCGGCCGAGCGGCTGCAGGTGGCCCGCGAGATCCGGCCGCCGCACGGCGACGCGGATGCGATAGCCGTGCTTGGCGAGCGCGCGCACCACATGGCGCCCGACGAAGCCCGACCCGCCATAGACGGTGACGAGCTGCGAGGATTGGATCGGCACACCCTCTGCCATCGAAAGGCTCCGCCTCTATGAACGCTATGGACCCTGTGGGCTGTTCCATAGTGCGCTTTGCGCTCGGAGGGAACATGCGAGATGGGAGAAATGCGCGATTGCGCATTTTGGTCGCGAGGCGGACGCCTGCGTCCAGGCGCACCGGCTTCAGTTCGCCGCTCCCCCTCTGTGGGGAGGGGTAAGGGTGTGAGGGTCGATCTGGAAAGCGCCCGGCGCCCGCTTACCCCCACATCAACACGTTGACACGAGCCGCGGCGAGGCTCTAAAGGAGCGCCTTGCCCGCCGTGAGGCGAGGCCACCTGCCCAGGTGGTGGAATTGGTAGACACGCAGGTTTCAGGTACCTGTGCCGCAAGGCGTGAAGGTTCGAGTCCTTTCCTGGGCACCAAGGCTGCAAGGCAGCGTTGATCGTCGCAAACTCACCGGTCGATCTGTAGTCCGCGCCGTTCTGCACGGCCAAGGTGAGCACGCTCCTGTGGCGGCCAGCCCTAATGCAGCATCTCGGCCGTCTTGGAGGCCGGATCGGGGCCGATCGCCCGCCGTGCCCCACACAACCGACGCATGATGGTCATGGAATGGCCCCCGAACCAACAGGCTCCGTCCCCATTGGGGTTGTCTGATCGGGGTTCATCCCAAGGCCCGAGTCCATGTTCCAGGAGCCATCCATGCGTATCATCACAACACTCGCGACGGGCGCGATGCTCGCACTGACGGGCGCCGCCTATGCGCAAGCACCGTCCACTCAAGCCCCCGCCCCGCAGCAGCAGGCACCCGGCGGCGCTCCGGCCATCCAGAACGTCAAGGTCGTCGATATGGAGCAGCTGCCGGAGGCGACACGCGCCGAGGTCGATAAGGTCGTTGCCCAACGGGGCCCGGAGCAGCTCAAGAAGCTGCGCGAATCGATCGACGCCACGCCCCAGATCAAATCGGCGCTGGAGGCTCAAGGCCTCACCTCGGCGCAGGTCATCGTAGCGAGCCTCAGCCCCGAGGGCACCTTGACGCTGGTGACCAAGAAGGCCGGCTGACGCGTTTTTTACGACTGGCGATCCCGGCGGCCTCCTGGCCGCCGGTCGCAACACTACCGGGCCTTCAGGATGGAACGTTCTGAGAGCCTTTTGCTGTGGCGCGGCGTGCCAGCTGGCGTCAGGCCGCGTTTGGCCTCGCCTCGTCACCATTCCATATCCGCCAAGCTCTCGCCCTAGTGCGGCACGCGGCGCGCCGTCTCGATTCGGTCGTGTAGACGCTGAGACGATTGGCTGTGGTGAAACGCGCGAGGATCGCGTGCGTCGGCCGATCGGTCACCTAATCCCGATGTAGGCGTCGAAGCCAAATGGCACTAGACGAGTTACCGCGTCCTAAGCGGGATTGTAAGCCGCTCACTCATTTGTTTCATTCTCTCTGGTTGAACTATCCTCTTCCCGAACGAGCAGGTAAGGGAATTTTTGAGAAAGGTTATGGATTTGAGCTCGTAATTGGGCGCGTTGAGCCTTCAAGAGCTGCAGGTAATTTCTTGTCCTGGCAGCTTCGCCTTTCCTGTTTAGTGCGGAATGTAAATGTCGCTTCAAATCACTTATTCTCGCGTCTAATCTTTTGTCCTCGCTCTGCAGGGCCAGAAATAGCTCTACAAGTTCTAGATCTTTATCCTCTTGGGCATCTTCAGCTTCGCTGGCGTTCCTGGCTTCGTCTTCCACCCTCTGAACTTCTGTCACGACCTTCGGGAGGGCCCCAAATTCTGCAAGGAATTCGGAGAACCGAAGAAGGTGAACGGTATGCCCTGCACTACAAAACCGATACTCTTCTAACAGCTCGTATCGAGGAAAAAGAGCAGCACCATCTGCTTGCGACCACCAGTCGGATTTTTGGTCAAGGGTAACGAAGACGAGATCCTTTTGTTGGTCTGCCCCGACCTGCAATAGTGTTTTCCAAATTATGAGATCGCCTGCGCCGCCATCCGGTTTTTGGCTATCCTTGTAACCGGGAGGTATGTTGTGCATAACACGAAATTTCAAGTCTTCCGCTATGGTTTCTCTGCTGGACTGGTGCAACTCAACAGTCGCTGCAGGCAAAACACGACGATAAATGTCCCAAACGGGATCTGTTGTATCCCACTACGAACAGAATCCGCGACCCTTCTAAGGGCGGTTAATAATGCTCTTTGCTTCTCCTGAATTTGGCCCGCGATTTCGATCGCAATTTCATAATCAGGAAGATTTTTCAAAAACGCATACTGCTTCGCCATAGGATCGCTTTGACGGCTCATTTGATCTTTAACCGTCTTCAGCAATTCTCCAATTTTCGCATTTCTGTTCTTTGCGAATTCTCTGGCCGCGTGGGCTGGAATAATAAGTCGGCCTTCCCCGGCTAGCCTTTCATAGGTCGCAGCGATATAAGCCAAAGGCTCTTCACTCAAGCTGTAAGGCGCCAAAAGGACGTTCGCGTCAATACCAACGAGACAGTCCTTTTTGATTTCCTCGATCGCCCGAAATCGTGCGGTGAAAATCGCATCGGCGTCTCGAAAGCAATAGGAGAGGGGATTTATGTCAGTCACAATCGCGGTCCAGAGTTGCGGATCATCAACTAAGTATCAGTATAGTATCGATTCGTAAAGTATTCTCAATCGCTTTTCGGCCCGACCAAAAGACGGCGAAATTTTACCCGCAGGCCTACGCGAACCATCTTCGTCATTCCCGGCCTTGTGCCGGGGATCCCGATCGGTAGGGCGCAGCGCCTCAAGCAGCGGGGATGGCACGGAACTCGGCTGTACCGACGTCCGTACGTGGCAATTGGCTGAAATCGGAATATCCGACTTCAGCGACAAGCCCGGCCATCCCGGACGAGGTTCGGCGCTCCACGGCGAGGCGCCAGTCAGCCACCCCCTCAATCGTGTTCGTAGCCGTAAATCTCCGGCAGGATGAAGATCGCGGCCAAGAGGCCGACGAGCGGGAAGATGGCGACGAAGAGCGTCGCGCCGGCCTGGCCGATGGCCGTAAACAGCGCCGGAAAGAGAAAAATCGCCAGGAAGGACGGCAGCTTCACGAACATATAGGCGAAGCCGCTCGCCGTGCCGCGATACTCGGGCTTGGCGACGACCGTCGGGATCGTCATGCAGTTCGATGCATCCCAATAGTGGCCCCAGAGCATGGCGGCCGCGGCGAAGGGCAGGAGGATCGTGTTCTGCGTATAGAGCGCCCAGGCGGCCACCAGCAGCGACACGAAGACGATGCCGAAACCGGCGATGCCGATGCCGCGATGGCCGATCTTCGGCGTCAGCATCGGCCCGACCCAGCCGGCGATCGCCGCGATGACATAGAGCAGCATCGTCACGAGATTGGTGCCGAGGATGGAGCTGACGCCGACCATCACGAAGAGCACCGGCAGATAGAAGGCGAAGGTCGAGAATTCGCTGCCCTGGCAGAAGCAGGCGATCCAGCCGTAGAGCGTGGCGCGCCAGCGGATCGGATCCTTGCGGATATCGGCGAGGAAGGCGGTGGTGCTCGCCTTCGGCACGGTGACATCCTCGTTCGGCAGCATCTCGAGAGAATCGCCGAACATCTCGTGGGAGACGCGCTTGGCCTCCTTGAAGCGCCCGCGCCTCACGAGCCAGACAGCGGTTTCCGGCAAGTCGTGGCGCATGATGAGAATGATGAGCGCCGGCAGCGCGCCGAGGCCGAGCGTCACGCGCCAGACGAGCTCCGGCGACATCTCGGCGATGAGAAAGACGGCGATGATGGCGAGCGTCAGCACCTCGCCGACGGCGAACATGAACTGCCAGCGGTTGCCCATCACCTCGCGCTCGCCTGAGCGCATGGAATCCATGATGTAGGTGTAGCCGTTCGAGATATCGCTGCCGAGCGGCACGCCGAGCAGGAAGCGCACCACCACGAGCCAGGCGACGCTCGTGACGAAAGCCTGGGTGAGCGCCAGGATGATGAACAGGATCATCGTGGCGAGAAACATGATCCGGCGGCCGATCTTGTCGGAGAGCCAGCCGCCGACGAGCGCGCCGACCAAGGCGCCGCCCTGCGTGCCGGCGGCGGCGAGGCCGAGCAGCAGCGGATCGGGATTGAACTGCTGCTTGATGAAGATGAGGACGAAGGCGATCGAGTAAAGGTCCCAGGCCTCGACGAGGATGGAGGCCATCATCAGCCAGCCGATGCGATTGCCTTTGGGGTTGTATCGCGTGACCAGATGCCGGACGGCATTGTCCATGGCGCTCTGGCTGTTCGCCGCAACCAACATGGTCAATTCCTTCTGATTATTTGCGTGCAGCCGCCGCGGGCGGCCCTGCCAGAGGTATAGGCCTGCCGATTGGGGCGGCCCATTACGTCAGGCGGCATCAGCTATGCAGCTGGATCGCGACTGAGATGGGAACAGATGTCGGGTCGTGAACTCATAAGCGCGCAGCCACAGCCACAGCCGCAACGAGGCGAGCTGAACAATGCTCGATGACGCGCCAGCCTAATTCGGTCAGGTCATAGGGCTCGTTTTGAGCTTGAATCATAGACTGGGCGTGGCCGTAAGCGGTCCTTGGCGATGTTCTGCGTGACAAAACCGCAAGATCGGTCGAGCGCGTCATGTCTGCCTGCGTTTAGCTGGACTGCCACGGAGGACGGACCGATGAAGGCGGCGCTTCAAAACTACCATGCCCGGATGCAGCGGGTGCTCGATCACATAGACCGGCATCTGGACGACGATCTGGACCTGGACGCGCTGAGCAGCGTCGCGGCCTTCTCGAAGTTTCATTTCCACCGGCAGTTCACGGCCACCTTCGGGCTGTCCGTGCATCGCTATGTCCAGCTTGCCCGTATGAAGCGCGCTTCGCACCGGCTGGCCTCTACGGACGCGCAAAGCGTCACGGAGATAGCGATGGATGCCGGCTACGACACGCCGGACGCCTTCGCCCGCGCCTTTCGGCAACGGTTGGGGCAATCGCCTTCGTCGTTCCGGAAATCGCCCGATTGGGCGCCGTGGCTTGCGGCCTTCGGGCCTCTCGACAATGCGAGGAGCAAGCTCATGAAGATAACCTATGAACCCGGCGACGTGACGATCCGCGACGTCGCTCCAACGCCGGTGGCGATTATGGAGCATCGAGGCGACCGGGCGCGGCTGCCCGACACCATCCAGCGGTTCGTCGCTTGGCGCAAAGCCGCCGGCTTGTCGCCGGAGACGAGCCCAACCTTCAATATCTTCCGGTCCGAGCGGATACCCGCCAACCCGGAAGATTACAGCATGGACCTGTGTGTCGGGACTGACCTGCCGATTGATGCAGATGACAAGCAGATGAAGGCGGGTGTGATCCCCGGCGGACGCTGCGCGGTGTTGCGCGTCGTCCACAATACACACAACCTCGAGCCCGCCGCGCTCTACCTTTATCGCGATTGGCTTCCGGCTAGCGGCGAAGAAGCGCGGGATTTCCCGATCTACTGCCAACGGCACTTCTCGGTGTTCCCGAATGTGACGGTGCCTGAGGTCGTCTGCGAACTATTCTTGCCGCTGAAATAGGACCCTCTGACGGCGGCCTGTCCCTTCCGATCGCAAGAAACGGACAGGCCGCTATCCACCGATGTGGGTCTTTATGGGGTTGCCGCTGCGACGCTGTACAGATCTCGGGCGCAGAGCGCGTCCGACCTTCCCCTACCCCTGCCCCACAAAAGGGGAGGCGAGAGCATGAAAGGGTGCGCTCCTTCCGCGGAGCAAACGCCTGCCAGCGCCCTCAGTCGCGCAACAGCTCGTTGATGGCCGTCTTGGAGCGGGTCTGCGCGTCGACGCGCTTCACGATCACCGCGCAATAGAGCGAGGGGCCGGGCGTGCCGTCCGGCAGCGGCTTGCCGGGCAGGCTTCCCGGCACCACCACGGAATAGGGCGGCACGCGCCCATAAAAAATCTCGCCGGTCGTGCGGTCAACGATCTTGGTGGAGGAGGAGATGAAGACGCCCATGGAGAGCACCGAGCCCTCGCCGACGACGACGCCCTCCACCACCTCGGAGCGTGCGCCGACGAAGCAATTGTCCTCGATGATGACCGGGCCCGCCTGCAGCGGCTCGAGCACACCGCCGATGCCGACGCCGCCCGAGAGATGGCAGTTCTTGCCGATCTGCGCGCAGGAGCCGACGGTCGCCCAGGTATCGACCATGGTGCCCTCGTCCACATAGGCGCCGAGATTGACGAAGGAGGGCATGAGCACGACGCCGGGCGCGATATAGGCGCCGCGGCGCACGGTGCAGTTCGGCACGGCGCGGAACCCGGCCGCCTTGAACGCGGCCGTGCCCCAGCCGTCGAATTTCGAGGGCACCTTGTCCCACCAGCTCGCTTGGCCGGGGCCGCCGCCGATGAGGCCCATGTCGTTGAGGCGGAAGGAGAGGAGCACGGCCTTCTTGAGCCACTGGTTGACGCGCCAGCCGGTCGGCTCGCCGGGAGCCTTCTCGGCGATGCGGCGCTCGCCGCGGTCGAGCAGGGAAAGGGCGGTTTCCACCGCCTCGCGCACGGAGCCTCCCGTCGCCGGGCTGATGTCGGCGCGTGCCTCCCAGGCAGCATCGATGACGTCGGCGAGGGGCTCGGTGCTCATGACGGGGTCCTTCCGGGGCGGTCCTTCGGGGGCCATTGCGCGCAGGCGATGGCCGTGGCGGCGACGTCTGTTCGCATAGACCGCCGCCCGGCCGATTGGCAAGTCGGGTCGCCTCTCCGGCCCCGGTGGCGCGTCACGGCCTTGAGCGCGAGCAAGTTATTGACCACTTGTGCCTTCGGGATTTGAACTTCAGCGCTGCGGATGCCATCAAGGGGCAGGCTTCCGCTGCCCGCAACCGGTTTTCGCATGGAACGCAATCCAATCCGCTACGTCCTGGCCCGCAGTCGCGGTATCCATGGCCTTGCGCTGCTCCTCGTCATCCTGTCGCTGCCGGTGCTCTGGTTTCTCATTTCCGTGCCGCGGGCGCTGGTGGACGACGTGTTTCTCGGCCGTTCCTTCCCGGCCGGCACGGACCTTGCGCCCTTCCTGCGGCTCGCGCTGCCGCTGCCGTGGCAGCTCGGCGGCGAGCGCGTGCTCTTCGCGGGCGTTGAATTGCCGCGCGATCTCTACTTCATCGCGGGCGCCATGCTGGTCGGCGGGCTCGTCATCGTGCGGGCACTGCTGCGCGTCGGCCTGCGCCTCCTCAGCGCGCGGCTGGGCCCCCGGCTCGCCGACGACCTGCGTCTCGCGCTCTTCCGCCAGCTGGTCGGGGAGCGGGCGGCGAGCGACGATGTCGAGAACGCCATCGCCTCGCTCGGCCATCGGGTCGCTGCGGTCACGCCCTTCCTCGGGCGGGCGCTGGTCGCGCCGATGCTCTCGATCGCCGAGGCGGCCATCCCCGTCCTCTTCGTGCTGACGCTGAACCTCTGGCTGGGGCTTGCGCTCGCAGCCGCTGGCGTCCTCGACGCCCTGCTGGTGCCGGCACGCGAGAACGAGCGCGAGGAGGCGGGCCGGCGCCTCGCTGCCGGCGAGCGCGAAGCGACCCAGATGGCGCGGCGCGCCGTGGACCGGCTGCCCGCCATACGGGTGCACGGCACGGCCGACCGCGAGGCCGGGCATTTCGCCGAGCGGTTGACGGCGGTCGCTCGGAAGAACCGGCCGTCGCTGCGCCAACTCACCTGGCTCGGCTTCGTCCTGCGCACGCTGCGTGACGGCATGCCCGTGCTGATGCTCATCCTCGCCGGCTGGTTCGTCATGCATGGGGCGCTGACGCCGGGCGGCTTGGTCGCGGCCGTGACCGCCGCCTTTCTGGTGATCCGCCCCGTGGAGGCTTTGGCGCTGTGGACGCGCGAGCGGCATGCCGCGGTGGAGACCTTCGACGAGATCGCCCGGTCCATCGGCGAGATGAAATCCCGCGCCCGCCGTCACCCCGAGGCGCCGCTGCCGGAGGGCTGGCGCAGCCTCAAGGCGGTGCATCTGTCGGTCTTCGATCCGGCGACCAGCCATCGCCTGTCGACGGTCGATCTCGAATTGCCCTTGCCCGGCCATGCGGCCCTCGTCACGGATGGCGACGGCGGTGGCCATATCCTCGCGGCGGCGATCGGCGGCGCGCTCGATGCCTCGGCCGGTGAAGTGCTGCTCGACGGCGTCAATCTCGCGCATGTGCCGCCGGCCGTTCGGGCGCGGCGCATCGCGCTCGCCGGCGTCACGCCCATCCTCTTCGACGGCACGCTGCGGCAGAACCTGCTCTATGGGGCGTCGCTCGCCGAGGGGGACGACACAGACCGCCTCCTGTGCGACGCCCTGCGGGTCGCCGGCATCGATGATGATGCCTATGCGCTCGGCCTGGCCACCAGCGTCGACGGCCAGAATGCGCCAAAGCTCGCCGCGCGTGTCGTCGAGGTGCGCCGCGCCGTGCGGGCCGAACTCGTCGCCGGCGGCATGGAGGATCTCGTCGATCCCTTCGAGCCCAATCGCTACAACCGTCACGGCACGGTGGCCGAGAACATCCTGCAGGGGGTGCCGGTCGGCGACACCTTCCACGAGGAATATCTCGCCACCAACCCCTTCATGCGGGCGGTCTTGGAGGCGGAGGATCTTACCCGGCCGCTCGCCGAGATGGGCTTTGCCATCGCCGAGAGCCTGGTCGAGATCTTCGAGGGGGTCCCGGACGGCCATCCGCTCTTTCAGCGCTTCGCCTTTTTCAGCGCCGCCGAGCGCGGCCTCTGCGCCGACATGGTGGCGCGCCGGGCGGAGCGGCGACGCGGCGCCGAAACCGGGCGCGACCGCGATCGGCAGATCGCGCTGGCGCTACGCTATGTGGAGACGCGCCATCGCCTCGGCGTGCTCGATGCCGAGATGGAGCGGCGCCTCGTCCAGGCCCGCCATACCTTCGCGCGGCTCCTGCCGTCGAGCTTGAAGCCGGCGATCACCTTCTACGAGCCCAATGAGATCTGCACGGCTGCTTCGCTCAGCGACAATCTGCTCTTCGGGCGCATCGCCTATGACGTGGCCGGTGCTGAGGAGAAGGTGCATGCGGTCGTGCGCCGTGTGCTGACTGCGCTCGCTCTCGACGACGAGGTGCTCAGGCTCGGCCTCTCCGCGCATCTGTCGCACGGCAATGAGCGGTTGCAGCCGGTGTCGCCAGTGCTCATCGATCTCGCGCGCTGCCTCGCGCGGCAGCCGGAGCTTCTCCTCGTCGACCATGTCTTCGAGGGCCTGTCGGTCGCCGAGGCCGCCGCCTTGATGGAGCGTCTCTCGACGGTGATGGCCGGGCGCGGCCTTATCGCGGTTCTTCCACCGGGCTTCGATACGAGCCGGTTCGATCGCGTGGTCCGTTTCGAGGGCGACAAGCTCCTGGTGGAGGACCCGGCCGAGCCCGGTAACACTTCGGTCGAAACTGTGGCGGTGGGCAACCCGGCTGCGGCCGGGTCAGCGTGACGAAGCGCACATGATGCGACATTGCGGGCCATGCATTTCACCGCCCGCCATCCCATATCAAGCATCAGCCAAGGAATGGCTTTTCGCGAGGCCGCAGCCCGCATGTCGGTCCCGGATGCGCCGCATACAACCGGCCAGGGAACCGAGATCCTCGGATGAGGATTGCGCCATAAGTCCGCTTCATGTGTGATAGCGCACGGCCTTTGCGGCGAATTTGAGGTAACGGTGGCAAATGTGCGCCTATCCATCTCCTGCCGATGACGCGCTCCTGGTCCGCTTCTGGGGCGTCCGCGGCTCTATTCCGGTTTCGGGACCGGATCACCTCGTTTTCGGCGGGAACACGGCCTGTGTCGAAATCCGGTGTGGCGGCAAGCAGTTCATCGTCGATGCCGGAACCGGGCTGATCGAGCTTGGGCTCGCGATGAAGCACGAGACGTCGACCGACGATATCGATATTCTGCTGAGCCATCTGCATCTCGACCACGTCATGGGGCTGCCGTTTTTCAAACCGGCCCTGATGACCGGCAGGACCATCAGGCTGTCCTGCGGCAATCTCGGTGGTGGTACGGCGGAGAAGCCGCTCGAGCGGCTGTTCTCGCCGCCGATCTTTCCCGTCACGCTGGCGCAGCTGCCGGCGAAGATCACTTATAACGGCTTCAAGGCGGGCGAGACCTTGGCCTTCGAGCCTGGTCTCAGCGTGCGCACCTGCCCGCTGCAGCACCCTTCGGGCGCGACGGCCTACCGCTTCGAGAACGGCGGCCGCAGCGTCTGCTATGTCAGCGATCTCGAGCACTGCGAAGGTTGGCCGCCGGCCGACCTCCTCAGCTTCGTGGAACATGCCGATCTCGTGATCTACGACGCCATGTTCTGCGAGACGGAATACAACAAATGCCGCGGCTGGGGGCATTCGACCATCGCTGCTGGTGTCGAGCTCTGCAAGCTCGCCGGTGTGAAGCAGCTCGCCGCCTATCACCTGAGCCCCTTCCACGACGATGCTGCGCTGTCGGCCATGGAAGCCAAGCTCGTGAAGGCAATGCCCGGCTCCTTCATCGCCCGGCAGGGCCAGGTGCTGACCTTCGCTCCCGCCTGCGTCGCCGCTTAGAGCTCTTTCGCTTCCTGAGGCCGACGGGGCAGGAACATGCCCCAGAGCATCAGGCTCGCCAAACCGGCGGGTGATCGCGGCTCGGCGACACGTCTCCACCACTGCGGCCGCCCGCTTGCCCTTGCCTCAACGATGGTTATTGTCCGGGCCAACGTCATCTGCCTGGAGACCGCCGTTGTCGATCGTCGCAGCGCCATGCATGCGGGGTGCTCTCCAGAGAAGCGGGCCGGCGCGTGATCGCGAGGCGGGCGCCTCGGCGGCCCGGAATCGCGCCCCATGAGCCTGCCTCTTCCGCTCCTCCTCGGCCTTGTCGCGCTCGGTGCCGCCGCGTTTGCAGCGGCGCTCATCCTCCTGCTCCATCCGCTCATGCGCCGCTATGCGCTCGCCCGGCCGAATGCACGCTCGAGCCATAAGGTGCCGACGCCGCAAGGCGGCGGCATCGCCGTGGTCGCGGCCTGCCTCATCGCGACGGGGCTGGCGCTTCATCTCGGCTGGCTGGGCGCGAGCACCGGCTTTCTGGTGCTGAGCCTCGCTGCCGTCGTGCTCGCCTGTGGCGGCGCCGTCGACGACATCCGCCCGCTGCCCGTCCTGCCCCGGCTCGCCATCCAGGTGGGCGCGGTGGCGGCTGCCGTCACGGCCCTGGGCGAGGCCCGGCTGCTGCCGGAGCTTCTTCCCGGCCCGGTCGAGCTCTGCCTGGTGATCCTCGCCGGCGTCTGGTTCATCAATCTGGTCAATTTCATGGACGGCCTCGACTGGATGACCGTGGCCGAGGTCGTGCCGGTGACAGGGGCGCTCGCTCTCTTTGCCCTCGGCGGCGCCATGCCGGCCGATGCGGGCCTCCTCGCCGCCGCGCTTCTCGGCGCGATGCTCGGATTCGCGCCCTTCAATCGGCCCGTCGCCAAGCTCTTCCTGGGAGACGTCGGCTCGCTCCCGATCGGCTTGATCGCGGGAGTTCTCCTCTACCGGTTGGCCGCCGAGGGGCATTTCGTGGCGGCCCTGCTCCTGCCGCTCTACTATCTCGCCGATGCGACGCTGACCCTGCTGTTGCGTCTCGCGCGCGGCGAGAAGGTCTGGCAGGCGCATCGCAGCCATTTCTATCAGCGCGCCACCGACAATGGTTTCAGTGTCGCCGATGTGGTCGGTTCCGTCCTTCTGCTCAATCTCGTCCTGGCTGCCCTGGCCGCGGCGAGCCTCGCCACCGCCGGTCCGGCTGCCCAGGTCGGGCTGCTGCTTGCCGGCCTGGCGGCGGTCACGATCGTTCTCGTCCGGTTCGCCCGCTCGCGCGTTGAACACGCATGAGCGGCCCGCGCATTCTGCTCACCGGCGCCAGCGGCTTCGTCGGGCGCCATCTCCTGGCCGATCTCGCGGCGGCCGGTTATGGCGTGCGCGTGGCGACCCGCCGACGCATGGTTGTCCCGCCGGGGGTCGAGCAGGTGGTCGTGGGCGATCTCGCCGAGTCGGTCGACTGGACAACGGCGCTCGCCGGGGTCGATGCCGTCGTCCATGGCGCGGGCATTGCCCATGCCGGTCCCGGCATTCCCGAGGAGCGCTATCGGCGCGTGAACACCGACGCGACGGTCGCCCTGGCACGCGCCGCCCAGGGGCGTGTAGGCCGCTTCGTCTTTATCTCCTCGATCCGCGCTCAGAGCGGACCGGTTGCTCCCACCGTCTTGACGGAGGCCGATCCGCCCCAGCCGACGGATCCGTACGGCCGCTCGAAACTCGCCGCCGAACAGGCATTGGCGGCGCTCGATCTGCCCTGGGTGGCGCTCAGGCCGGTGCTCGTCTACGGGGAGGGGGTCGCCGGCAATATGGGGGCGCTCATCCGGCTCGCCCGTTCGCCGCTGCCTCTGCCCTTCGGCGCCTTGCGCGGCGAGCGCTCGCTGGTTGCGGTCGAGACGCTCGCCGCCGCCATACGCCATGTCATCGCGCTGCCCGAGGCGCCACGCCGCGCGATGATCGTCGCCGATCCGGCGCCCGTCACGATACCCGTGATCATCACGGCCTTGCGTGCCGGCTTCGCCCGCCCACCCGGGCTGTTGAGCGTGCCTCGGCCGGTGCTTGCCGGCCTTTTTCGCCTTGCCGGCCGAAGCGCGTCCTTTACGCGGCTCGGCAGCGCGCTGGCGGCGGATGCTGCCGCGCTCAGGCGCTGCGGATTTGCGCCACCATGGCCGACGGAAGAGGGGCTGCGGCGGCTTGCGGCGCGGCTTTCCGGGCAGCGAATTCTGGAATAGCCTCTTCCAAGATGGCCTCGGCTTCCTGGCGGTCGCCGCGAGCGACGGCATCGGCGAGCGCCTTCATGGTCGCTTCGAGATGCCGCCGGTCGGCGAAGAGGGGCTTGGCCGCCATGACGCCGTCGATGCCGGTTTCCGCCATCGGCTCCTCCGGGCTGAAGAGGATCTCGTGGAGGCGCTCGCCGGGGCGGATTCCGGTCTCCACGATCTCGATATCCACGCCCGGCTCGAAGCCGGCGAGGCGGATCATGCGTTCCGCAAGCGCGTAGATGCGCACCGGCTGGCCCATCTTGAGCACATAAACGGCGGCTTGTTCGCGCGCATGCGCATTGGCCTGTCCCAATGACCCGCCGTCCGCCCCGGACTGGCGGTCCGCCCCGGACCGGCCTTCGCCGTCGGCGTGAGACGCGGCGGTGATGACGAGATCGACCGCCTCGCGGACCGTCATGAAATAGCGGACCATGTCGCGGTGCGTGATGGTCACCGGCCCGCCGCGGTCGATCTGCGCCTTGAACTTCGGCACAACCGAGCCGTTCGAGCCGAGCACATTGCCGAAACGCACGGCGATGAGGCGCGTGCCCGTGCCCGCCACGTCCGGCGCAAGGCCGGCATCACCTGCCTTTTCGGCGATCTCGGCGTCGAGCGCCTGCGCATACATTTCCGCAAAACGCTTGGTGGCGCCGAGCATCGACACCGGCTCGATCGCCTTGTCGGTGGAGATCATGACGAGCGCCTTTGCGCCCGCCGCCACGGCGGCATCGGCCACATTGACGGAGCCGAAGATATTGGTGCGGATGCCCTCGCCCCAGTCCTGCTCCAGATAGGGCACGTGTTTGAGCGCGGCGGCGTGGAAGACCACATCCGGCCGGAAAGCCAGGAGCAGATCATCCATGCGCCCCCGGTCGCGCACGTCGGCGATGGCGCCCTGGACGCGGACTTCGGCGCCGAGCGTGGCGAGCGCTTCGGTGATCTGGTGGAGCGCCGGCTCGGAATTCTCGATGACGAGGATGTCGGATGCGCCGAAAGCGGCCGCGCGCAGGCAGAGCTCGCTGCCGATGGACCCGCCGCCGCCGGTCACCGCTATGCGCCGCCCGCGCACGAAGCGGGCGAGGCGCGCGCGGTCGATCTCGACGGTCGGCCGGAGCAGCAGATCCTCGATGTCCACGGGCTGCAGCGCGGCCGAACCGACGCCTTCCTCGACGTCCTGCATGCGCGACAGCGGCAGGCCGAGGCGGCGCGCCCTGAGGAGCAGGTCGCCGCCGTCCACGTCATGGTCGTTGCCCAGCGCGTTCGGCGTCAGCACCAACCGGCGGACCGAGATGCCGCGCTCGGTGAATTCCGCGATGACCCGTTCCAGATCCGCGAAGCTGCCAAGCACGGGAACGCCGCGAATGGATTGTCCAAGGTCGCCCTTGCGCGGCGACAGGATGCCCTTGGCCGCGATCTTGCGAAAAGCGCCGGACTCGATTGCGCGGAGGAGCGCCTCGATATCCGCACCTCGGCCGAGAAGGAGCGCGGGATGGGCGCCGTCCTTCGCCTGGGTCTGCTTCGCCTGTTCGTACTTGACATAACGATAGGCGAGCCGCGGGCCGCCGAGCAGGCAGATCTGCAGGAGCCAATAGAGCGCGATGGTGATCTTGCCGAAAAAGAAAAAGCCGTAAAAGCTCGACGAGGCGAGCACATAGTCGGCGACGAGCAGCGTGAGCGCGAGCACCGTCGAGGCGCGCACGATGTTCGAGAGGTCCGGCAGAGACGCGAACCGCCACTTCGAGCGATAGAGCGAGAAGAACCAGTAGACCACCCCCGCATAGACGACGAAGAGCGGCAACATGGTCGGGAGCGCGGCGAGCCGCGTCGCGAGCCGCGCATCCTCGAAGCGGATCACGAAAGCGAGAGTGACGGCAAGCGCCGTCACGACGAGATCGTGCGCGACGATCATCGTCCTTTTCAGGGGGGGAATAATAGCAAGCCGGGCCATGAACTCAGCCGGATATCCGCCCAGCTTGCCGCTTTGTCAACGGCTGGCCAACGGGATGGTAAGCGGAATGCTTGAATATCGACGAGGTTCAGGTCATCTGCAGGGCGATCCTACCGATTCGGCCGAAGGAGCCGTGCCACATTGTTGCACCTTTTCAAGGTCAAGGTCTTTGCAACCCTCTGTTGTCGTTCAACAACAGAGGGTTCCAGAGTTGGAACAAAATATATTGGCAAGATATTGCATTGAGCGTGTTGCGTCGTGCAAGTGGCGGCCAACGGCGAATGCTGTTGCAAGGAGCGCATATTGCGATGAGCGGTGCGAAGCGGATTGACGGCATCGACTTCTGGCGTGGCATCGTTCTTGCGATGATTTTCATTAACCACGTGCCGGGCAACGGGTTCGACCTTTTGACGCACCGCAACCTGGGCTTCAGCGATTCGGCCGAGGCCTTCGTCTTCCTCGCCGGCGTGTCGGTCCTGCTCGCCTATGGCAGCCGTTTCGTCGGTGGCCAGACCCGCAGCGGCATCCGAGCCGTCGCGAGCCGCGCCTTGGCGCTCTATGGCGTGCAGGTGGCGCTGTCCTTCGCTGCCATCCTGATCTTTGCCGCCGCGGCCGTGATTTTCGACGACGACATCCTGATGCACGAGCACGGGCGCGACCTCTTCCTGTCGAATCCGCTGCGCGCAGTTGTCGCGGTGGCGGGCTTGAGCCACCAGCTCGGCTATTTCAACATCCTGCCGATGTATATCGTCTTTCTGCTGGCGGCGCCGGCTCTGCTCGCGCTTGCCCGCATCAATGACCGCGTGATGCTGCTGACCTCGGCGGCGGTCTATCTCACGGCGCGCGCGCTCGGCCTGAACCTGCCGACGTGGCCGGTGCCGGGCGGTTGGTTTTTCAACCCTTTCACGT
This sequence comes from Chelatococcus sp. GCM10030263, assembly GCF_042666455.1. NCBI lineage: Bacteria > Pseudomonadati > Pseudomonadota > Alphaproteobacteria > Hyphomicrobiales > Chelatococcaceae > Chelatococcus > Chelatococcus sp. GCM10030263. The sequence goes on from NZ_JBHTDB010000002.1 coordinate 545,665, forward strand.
GGCAGTTTCTGTTCGCCATCGGCATCTTTGTCGGGCTGAGACTGCGCGAGGGCGGCATTCCCTTCGACCGGCGCCTGTTCGCGGCAAGCATCGTCATGCTCTTCGTCTCGGCCGTCATCGTCACCAAGGCCTTCGGCTTCATGCCCGGCCTGCCCGAGCTCGTGAACCGCTATGTGGACATGAGCAAGACGGATCTCGCGCCGCTGCGGGTCATCCATTTCCTGGCGCTCGCCTATGTTCTCTATCACTCGGGCATCACGGCGCGCCTCAAGCGCGGCGCGCTTTATGAGCCGCTCTGCGCGTTCGGCCGCCAAAGCCTGCCGGTCTTCGCCGCGGGGTCGATCCTGAGCGCCATCGGTCAGATCGTCATCGGCATGCGCCACACCGGCTTCATCGACGACCTTCTGTTCATCGGCGGTGGCCTGCTGGTGCTTCACGGCGTCGCCCTCTACATGAGCGACCGCAAGGCGCGCGGCGCCAAAACCGCCTGATCAGAGGCCGGTGCGGGCGAGGGCGAGCAGCCCGTCCGTGTCGATATGAGCGGCGAGATGGTCCGCGAGACGGTCGAGGGTCGCCTCGACCGTCGCCTCATAGGCGAGATCGCCATCGACCCCAGTGCCGCCGAGACGGCCGAGATAATCCCGGCGGAAAGCATCAGCGCCAAAAATGCCGTGCAGATAGGTGCCTGCGACCCGGCCATCGGCAGAGCAGGCGCCCTCGGGCGTGCCGCTTCGCCGAAAGAGGGGGCGGGCGGTATCCCCGCCCCGCGTCTCGCCGAGGTGGATTTCATAGCCGCTGACGGCAAGGCCGCCGTCCGCGGTTTCGGCGGTGACGGGCCGCACCGCCTTGTCGCCGGTGAGCACGGTGTCGACGGCGAGCAGCCCGAGCCCCGGCACGGTCGTCGCGGGACCTTCGATGCCGTCGGGGTCGGCGATGGTGCGGCCGAGCATCTGGTAGCCGCCGCACAGGCCGAGCACATGACCGCCGCGCCGGACATGGGCGGTCAGATCGATGTCCCAGCCATTGGCGCGGAAGGCGGCGAGATCGGCGATCGTCGTTTTCGAGCCGGGCAGGATAACGAGATCGGCATCGCCCGGCAGCGGCTCTCCCGCCTCGACCAGCGTCAGAGCGACCGACGGCTCGAGCCGCAGGGGATCGAGGTCATCGAAATTGGCGATGCGCGGCAGCACCGGCACGGCGATGCGGATTGCGCCCGACGTCTTCGCCGCATCGCGGCGAAGGTCGAGTGCGTCCTCCGCCGGCAGCTTGGATGCCTCCGGGAACCAGGGCACCAGCCCGAGCGACCGCCAGCCGGTGCGCGTCGCGATCTCCGCCATGCCGGCGTCGAAGAGGGCGGGGTCGCCGCGGAACTTGTTGACGAGAAAGGCGCGGATCATCGCCCGATCCGCATCGTCGAGGACCGCATGGGTGCCGACGAGGCTCGCGATCACGCCGCCACGGTCGATGTCCCCGGCGATGACCACGGGCACGCGCGCCTCACGGGCAAAGCCCATATTGGCGATGTCGCCGGCGCGCAGATTGATCTCCGCAGGGCTGCCCGCACCTTCGACGATGACGAGATCGGCATCCCCGCCGAGAATCGCGAAGCTTTCCATCACGAAGGGCAGCAGGCGCTCGCGCTTCCTCGTGTAATCGCGCGCTTCGAGCTGCCCGAAGCGGCGGCCCTGGACGATGATCTGCGCGCCGCGCTCGCTCTCGGGTTTCAACAGCACCGGGTTCATATGGACGGTGGCGGGAACGCCGGCGGCACGTGCCTGCAGCGCCTGGGCGCGACCGATCTCGCCACCTTGAACGGCGGCGGCGTTGTTCGACATGTTCTGCGGCTTGAAGGGCCGGACCTTCAGTCCTTGCCGCGCGAAATGCCGGCAGAGCCCGGCCACGAGGAGTGACTTGCCCACATTGGAGCCGGTGCCCTGGATCATGATGGTGGGGGTGTCAGTCATGGGGAACGCCGGCCGAGTTGGATCGCGGATCCCACCGGCGTCATCCCCGGCCTTGAGCCGGGGATCCCGATCGGAAAAGCGCGGCGTTTTACCGATCGGGATGGCCGGGTCAAGCCCGGCCATGACGCTGGCCATGGAGAGTTCATCCGGTTGGCTCGCTAGCCCGCAGCACTCGCAATCTCGTCATAGCCGCGATTGAGGAATTGGATGACACAGAAGCCGTGGCCGAAGGGGTCGGCGACGACCGCGATCTTCCCCCATGGGGCTGTTCGTACATCGTGTTCGAGCCGCGCGCCGGCCGCGACCGCCTGCTTGATCGCCTGATCGATATCCTCGACGACGACGTCGAGATGCACGGGCGTCCAATGGCGCTCATAGCTGCGCGGGTTCGTGCCGGCGCCGATCGTGCCGGCCGCCTTCTCCAGGAGGAAGAGCGGCACGGACCAGCCGGCGAGCTCCGCGACGTGATCCCCGAGGTGGCGCTGCACCGTCAAGCCGAAGGCCGCCGTATAGAAGGCGATCCCCGCGCCGAGGTCGGGAACGTCGATATTGATCAGCACGGACATGGATACCTCGTTACTGTGATGCCGGCGATCGTAGAGGCGCCCCGCCTTCACAAGGAGAGCTATCGCATGCGGCGGCCGCTCCCTCCCCCCTTGTGGGGGAGGGTTAGGGTGGGGGGTATCGCACTGGGCGGCGAACCCATTTCCACCCCCCTCTCCACCTCTCCCCCTCAGAGGGGGAGAGAGCAGGTTCGCGCTCTTTCATATGCGAAGCCCCTAAAACTCGATCCCCTCCTGCGCGCGCACGCCGGCGTCGAAATGGTGCTTCACCACCGTCATCTCGGTCACGAGATCAGCGGCCTCGATCAGTTCGGGCTTGGCGTTGCGGCCGGTGACGACGACGTGCAGGTCCGCCCGGCGGCTTTTTAGCGTCTCCACCACCTCGGCAAGCGGCAGATAGTCGTAGCGCAACGCGATATTGAGTTCGTCGAGTACGACGAGGCGGATTGTGGGATCGGCCATCAGGGCTTTTGCCTGCTCCCAGGCGCGGGTGGCGGCGGCGACGTCGCGCGCCCGATCCTGCGTCTCCCAGGTGAAGCCCTCGCCCATGCTGTACCAGCGGATGCGCTCGCCGAAGGGGGCGAGCGCTGCCCGCTCGCCGGTCGACCAGGCGCCCTTGATGAACTGCACGACGCCGACCGCCCAGCCATGGCCGAGCGCCCTGAGCATGAGGCCGAAGGCGGCGGTCGATTTGCCCTTGCCCTTGCCGGTATGGACGATCAGCAGGCCTTTCTCGACCGTCTTGGAAGCGACCTCCGCGTCTTGCACGGCCTTGCGCTTCTGCATCTTCTCGCGATGGCGGGCGGCCTCCTCGGCCGTCGGTTCGCTCACGCGCATCTCCTCACTTCAGCTTCATGGGAAGGCCGGCGATCATCATCACGACCTCATCGGCCACCTCCGCCACCCGTTGATTGAGGACGCCGGCATGGTCGCGGAAACGGCGTGCGAGCGCGTTGTCCGGCACGATGCCCAGCCCGACCTCGTCGCTGACGATGACGAGCGGCCGGTCGTTGGCTTCGAGCCGGGCGATCAGGCGATCGCATTCGCCGACCACGTCATGTTCGGCGAGCATGATGTTGGAAAGCCAGATCGTCAGGCTGTCCACGAGAACCGGCGCGCCCTGCGGCGCATCGTCGAGCGCCTCGACCAGGTCGAAAGGCTCCTCGCAGGTCACCCAGCCCTCGTCGCGGCGGGTGCGATGCAGCGCGACACGCTCCGCCATTTCGGCATCGCCCGTCTCCGCCGTCGCCACATAGATCCAGGGCGGCGCATGGGCGCAGATGCGTTGCTCCGCCGCCTGGCTCTTGCCGGAACGCGCGCCGCCGATCACCAATGTGAGAAACGCCGTCATGACTCTTTGGTGTCATGCCGGCTGGCGATTGGCAAGAACAACGGAGATAGGGGGGAATCGACCCGGTGCCCTGTACGGCTGGGAGGGGGCACCGCAGTAAATCGGTCCAGACGGCCGGTCACCGGGTCGACGCGAGAGAAGGTGCACCACGTGCCCTTTTCAGGAGGTGCGCTCGCACACATGCCTTCATCGCCGGCGCGAGCGGTGTTAAGCCAGTGCCGCGACCGCCCTGCATCGGCGGCCCGAGGGAGCGCCCATGGATCGCGTTTTTGCCAATCGCGTTTTCGCCGCCTTGCCCACCACCGTCTTCGAGGTCATGTCGCAACTCGCCCGCGAAACGGGCGCGGTCAATCTCGGCCAGGGCTTTCCCGATGATCGCGGGCCGGAGGACGTGCGCGCCAAGGCGGCCGAAGCGGTCGTGTCGGGCTGGAACCAGTATCCGCCGATGCTCGGCCTGCCGGAGCTGCGCACGGCGGTCGCGGCCCATTATGCCCACCACCAGGGGCTCGACCTCGTGCCCGAGGAGGTGATGATCACCTCCGGCGCGACGGAAGCGATCGCCGGCGCACTCTTCGCGCTCATCGAGCCGGGCGACGAGGTCGTGCTCTTCGAGCCGATGTACGACGCCTATCTGCCGCTCGTGCGCCGCGCCGGCGGCGTGCCGCGTTTCGTCGCGCTGGAGCCGCCCCATTGGCGCCTGACCGAGGAGGCGCTCGCCAAGGCCTTCTCGCCGAAGACCAAGGTGGTGCTCTTCAACAACCCGCTCAATCCCTCCGCCGTCGTCTTCCCGAAAGAGGATCTCGAACTGCTCGCGCGTTTCTGCGTGAAATACGATGCGGTCGCCGTCTGCGACGAGGTGTGGGAACATGTCATCTTCGACGGTCGCCGGCACCGGCCGCTCATGGCCGAGGAGGGCATGCGCGAACGCACGGTGAAGATCGGCTCGGCCGGTAAGATCTTTTCATTGACCGGCTGGAAGGTAGGCTTCGTCTGCGCCGCGCCGGACCTCCTCAAGGTGCTCGCCAAGGCGCATCAGTTTCTCACCTTCACGACACCGCCGAACCTGCAAGTGGCCGTGGCCTATGGCCTCACCAAGCCCGACAGCTATTTCGCCGGCATGCGCGCCGATTTCGCGGCAAGCCGCGACCGTTTTGCCAGCGGCCTCGCCGAGCTCGGCTTTGCAGTGCTGCCGAGCCACGGCACCTATTTCCTCAATATCGACATTACGCCGCTGGGCGAGAGCGACGACGTCGCCTTCTGCAAGCGTCTCGTGTCCGAGCACGGCGTGGCGGCCATTCCCGTCAGCGCCTTCTATGCGGAAGGCAGCCTGCGCCATGTCGTGCGCTTCTGCTTCGCCAAGACGAACGAGACCCTCGACCGGGCGCTCGAGCGCCTCGCCGGATTGACGAGGTAACGGTTGCGGCGTGCGCGCCGCTCTCCTAACTTTGGCGCAAAATCGCACTAGAGTTGGGGGCAAAATCGATGATTCGTTTCTTGCTGATCCGTTCCTTAGCGCCCATCGCCGTGCTCGCGGCGTTTGCCGGCGCCGCCGCCGCGCAGGAGAAGGTCGTCAACGTCTATAACTGGTCCGACTATATCGACCCGGCCGTTCTCGACGAATTCACCAAGGAAACCGGCATCAAGGTCGTCTACGACACCTACGACAACAATGAGATCGTCGAGACGAAGCTGCTCGCCGGCAAGTCCGGCTACGATATCGTGGTGCCCTCCGGGCCCTTTCTGCAGCGCCAGATCAAGGCCAAGGTCTTCCAGCCGATCGACAAGGCGAAGATACCGAACCTTTCGAACATGTGGCCGGAGATCACGAAACAGCTCGGCGTCTTCGACCCCGGCAATGTCTATGCCGTGAACTATATGTGGGGCACGACCGGCCTCGGCCTCAATCTCGACAAGGTGAAGGAGCGGCTCGGCGACGTCCCGTTCAATACCTGGGATCTCGTGATGAAGCCGGAGATCGCGTCGAAGCTTAAGGACTGCGGCATCTACATGCTCGATTCGCCGGAGGATCTCTTCCCCGGCATCCTCAATTATCTCGGCCTCAACCCGGATTCGAAGGACCCGAAAGACCTGCGCAAAGCGGCCGATGCGTTGATGAAGGTGCGCGGCAATATCCGCAAGTTCCACTCCTCCGAATATATCAACGCCCTCGCCAACGGCGACATCTGCGTGGCCGTCGGCTATTCCGGCGACGTGCTGCAGGCCAAGAGCCGCTCCGAGGAGGCGAAGAACGGCGTGAACATCGGCTATGTCATTCCGAAGGAAGGCGCGCTGATGTGGTTCGACTCCATGGCGATCCCGGCCGATGCCGCGCATGTGGAGGAGGCGCATGCCTTCATCGATTTCATGAATCGCCCGGAGATCGCGGCGCGCAACGTCGATGTCGTGTCCTATGCGAGCGGCAATCTGGCGGCCAAGAAATTCGTCGATCCCGCCATCCTGAACAACCCCGGCATCTATCCGGACGATGCGACGATGAAGCGGCTCTTCACGAACACCGCCTATGACGACACGGCCCAGCGGACGGTGACGCGCCTCTGGACGCGCATCAAGACCGGGCGGTGAGGCAGGGCCTCAGGGCTTATCGCAGCGGGCGCGGATGAGCGCCTGAAAATCGGCCACGGAGGCATTCATCTGGCCGACGTTTTCCTCGCGTTCGCGTCCCGTGGTACAGCGCGCGAACACGGCGCTCGCCTTGCGCATTGTCTCGATGTGGCTGCGGTAGGCGGCGCATTTGTCGGCGTCCGAGGCGTCGCCCGCCGCTTCCAGGCGCTGCATCGCTTCGCGCAGGGTCGAATCGATGACCAGGAGATCGCGCTGGCAGGCGGCCGTGCGCGCCTGCGCTGCCGCCGGCAAGGGTGCGAGCACCACCAAGCCGATGCCGATCAAGAGGGCTTTCGTCCGACGCGAGCACACGACGAGCGGCATGAGCATCCTTCCTCCGCGATCACCTGATCGTTGACAGCCATAGCGCGATCGCGGGCTTTTGCCATCAGGCGGTGCATGTCCACACGGATTTATGGCAAGCGAGGCGACCTATTCGCCCGCTGACCGGAGCGAAGGGAACCCTCGGCATCGGCGCCTCGTTAAAGTCGGCGAGGGAGAAGCAGCATGACCAAGCCAGCCGAATTGGAAGCGAAGTTCTGGAAGGCCCTGAAATCCGACATGACCATGATGCTCGGCATCAGCGGTGTCGCGGAAGGGCATACGCGCCCGATGACCGCGCTCCTGGACGGAGACGAAGGCGGTCCGATCTGGTTCTTCACGACGAAGGACAATGACTTGGTGCGCCAGCTGCACGGCGGCGACCGCGCCGTCGCGACCTTCGCCTCCAAGGATCACGATGTCTTCGCCGCCGTGCACGGCAACCTCCGTGTGGACACCGACAGGGCGGTGGTCGACCGGCTGTGGAACCGCTACGTGGCCGCCTGGTACGAGGGCGGCAAGGATGACCCCAAGCTCGCCCTGCTGCGGCTCGACCCAGACGAGGGGCAAGTGTGGGCCGACGCGTCGAGCCTGGTGGCGGGCGTCAAAATGCTCTTGGGGCTGGATCCCAAGAAGGACGTCCAGGACAAGGTCGCAAAAGTCGATCTGAGCTGACATTGCCGGGAGCGGACCGTGGCGGCCAAGGACTTCAAGAAGGGCGACAAGGTCGCTTGGGACACGAGCCAAGGCGAGACCCACGGCACGGTCGTCAAGAAGCAAACCTCCGAAACCCACATCAAGCGCCACCAGGTTGCCGCGTCCAAGGACAACCCGCAGTTCATCGTCGAAAGTGACAAGTCCGGTAAGCGCGCGGCGCACAAGCCGGAGGAGCTGAGGAAGAAGGGCTGACCGGGGCCGCGTCCGGACCGCATACGGGCCGTAACGGCCCCGCCTTTGACATTCGCATTTCCGTACACGCATATTGATATGCGCTCATTTTTCGTGTACGTAATTCATGTTGATCATTTTCGACGAGCCGAAGCGGCTCGCCAACATCGAGAAACACGGCTTCGACTTTGCCGAGCTCGATGTCGAGTTCTTTGAGGCGGCGCGCATCCTCCCTGCCAAGGTAGGACGATTCATGGCGATCGGTGAATTCAACGGCGAGATCCTCGCGGTGTTTTTTCGCCCGCTGGGCAAGGAAGCCCTTTCGGTTGTCTCTATGCGGCCCGCGAGCCGCAAGGAGAGGAGGATCCTCAAATGACGAAAAGACACCCGCGCCTCGACATCTCCGACGAGGAGGAAGCCTGCATCCAGCGGCAGATCGCGAGTGATCCGAATGCCCCGGAGGCAACTGAAGAGCAGCTCGCTCAGGCCCGACCTTTCGCCGAGGTCTTTCCCGAGCTCGCGGCGAGCATCCGCCGGACGCGCGGGCGGCCACGCGTCGAGGCGCCAAAGGAGGCCGTGACCCTTCGCCTCGACCCGCGAACCATCGCTAAGTTCCGGGCGGCTGGCGAAGACTGGCGCGCCAAGATGGCGGCGATCCTGGAAAAGGCAAAAGTGTAAGATGGGGTGAACGCACCCGGCCGGCGCAGTTGCGCGCCGGATACGATGGCTGGGGCGGGAGGATTCGAACCTCCGCGTGGCGGAATCAAAATCCGCTGCCTTACCACTTGGCTACGCCCCAACGCGGGCTCCACCGGCCAAGGCACGGCGAGCGGGCCGGACCATAGTTCGGCGCCGCCGCGATGGCAATGCCGGCGCGCGCTCACGGATGTGAGTTTTGCTATTCGGCCGGTGCGACGGCGTGGCTCGCTTCCAGCGCTTCCGGCTGGCGGTGGCGGCGGCCGATCAGGCTGTAGACGACCGGCACGACGAAGAGCGTCAGGATGGTGCCGAGCGTCATGCCGCCGACAATGACGAGGCCGATCTGCTGCCTGCTTTCGGCGCCGGCGCCTTCCGAGAGCGCGAGCGGCACGGCGCCGAGCACCATGGCGCCCGTCGTCATCAGAATGGGCCGCAGCCGCAGCGTGGCTGCCTCGACCACGGCGTTCAACCGGTCGCGGCCGGCCTCCTGCTGCTGATTCGCGAATTCGACGATCAGGATGCCGTGTTTGGTGATGAGCCCGACGAGCGTGACGAGGCCGATCTGCGAATAGACGTTGAGCGTGCCGTCCGCGTAGTAGAGCGCAGCCAGCGCGCCCGTCATCGAGAGCGGCACCGTGAGCAGGATGATGACCGGATCGCGAAAACTTTCGAACTGCGCCGCAAGCACAAGATAGATGAAGCCGATCGCCAGCATGAAGACCATGGCAAGGCTCTGGCTCGATGCCTGGAATTCGCGGCTTTGGCCGCTCAGGTCGGTCTGCACGGTCTGCGGCAGCACGTCCCGTGCCGCCTGTTCGAGATAGGCGAGGCCGTCGCCGAGCGCGTAGCCCGGCGCGAGATTGGCCGCGATGGTGGCAGAGCGCAGCTGATTGAAGCGTCGCAGCTCCTTCGGCGCGACCGATTCGGAGACGCGCACCACATTGGAAAGCTGCACCATCTCGCCGGACGGCGCCCGCAGGAAGATCGTGGACAGCGTCGAGGGCGAAGCGCGGTCTTCGGCCGCCATCTGCACGTAGACGTCGTACTGCTCACCATCGATTTCGAAGCGCGTCACCTGGCGGCCGCCGAGCAGCGTCTCCAGCGTACGGCCGACCACCGAGACATCGAGGCCCATATCGGCGACCTTGTCGCGATCGAGCTCGATGCGGAATTCCGGCTTGTTGAGCTTCAAGTCGGAATCGAGATTGACGAAGCCGGGATAGTCCCCCGCCCGGTCCATGAATTTGTCGACGAAGCCCTGGAGCTCCTCATAGGTGCCGGAGGTCTGGATGACGAATTCGATGGGTCGCGACGAACCGCGCTGGCCGAGCGACGGGGGATTGTTGGCATAGGCCTGCACGCCGGGGATGCCGGCGAGCTTGTCGCGCATCGCGGCCGCCACCTCCTGCTGCTTCACGCCACGCTCGTCCCAGTCCTTCATGCGGCCGATGGCTATGAAATTGGTGATTTCGGGGAAGCCCAGGATGATAAGCACAGAGCGCACTTCCGGGATGGCGCTCAGCATCTCTTCGATCTGCCCGGCATAGCGGCTCATATAGGCCAGCGTCGCGCCTTCCGGGCCGCTGCCGCGGACCATCACCACGCCGCGGTCCTCGACCGGCGCGAGCTCCGCCCTTAGATGCGTGAAGTAATAGGCGCTCATGCCGGCGACGCCGGCGGCGAGGAGAACGACCAGCCAGCGCAGCTTGAGGGAACCGACGAGGATCCGCCGGTAGCCGCGCTCGAAGGCAGCGAAGCCGCGCTCGAGCATCACGAAAACACGGCCCGGATTGGGATCGTGCTTCAGGATCTTCGAGCACATCATCGGCGTCAGCGTCAGGGCCACGAAGCCCGAGACGATCACCGCACCGGCGAGCGTCAAGGCAAATTCGAGGAAGAGGCGCCCCGTCCGGCCGGGCGAGAAGGCGACCGGCGCATAGACCGCCGCCAGCGTCAGCGTCATGGCGACGACGGCAAAGCCGATTTCCCGGATGCCCTTGATGGCCGCCGCCATCGGCTTCATGCCGTCTTCGATATGGCGGTGGATGTTCTCCAAGACGACGATCGCATCGTCCACCACCAGGCCGATGGCGAGCACCATGGCGAGCAGCGTCAGCGTGTTGATGCTGAAGCCCATCGCATACATGACGGTGAAGGAGGCGATCAGCGAGATCGGGATCGTGACGATCGGAATGAGCGAGGCGCGCAGCGAGCGCAGGAAGAAGAGAATGACGAGCACCACGAGCCCGATCGCCTCGGCGATAGTGTGGTAGACCGCTTGAATCGAGCGATCGATGAAGACGGCCGTGTCATGGGCGATCTCGGCGCTCACGCCCTCCGGCAGCGAGGCGTTGATCTCCGGCAGAACGGCGCGCAGGGCGTTCGAAACGTCGAGCGGATTGGCAACAGCCTGTTTGACGATGCCGACGGTTACGCTGGTCGCGCCGTTGTAGCGGCCGTCGCGACGCTCATCCGCGGCGCCGAGCTCGACGCGCGCCACCTCCTTCATCTTGACCTGGTAATTGCCGGACAGCTTGATGACGATGTTCTCGAACTGCTCCGGCGTCGTCAGCCCGGTGCGGGAGAGCACCGTGAACTCGCGATCGCGGCTCTCGATGCGGCCCGACGGCAGCTCGACATTCTGCGCCCGCAGCGCGTTCTCGATATCCTGGACGGTGAGGTTATAGGCGGCGAGGCGCTCGCGATCGATCCAGATGCGCATGGCATAGCGGCGCTCGCCGAAGATCGTCACATCGGCAACGCCGGTCAGGTTCTTCAGGCGGTTGACGACATAGCGGTCGACATAGTCGGTGAGCTCCAGCGCATTCATGGTTTTGGCCATGAAGGAGAGGTAGATCACCGGCTGTGCATCGGCCTCGACCTTGGCGATGACCGGCTCGTCGATTTCGTCCGGAAGGCGCCGGCGCACCCGGCTGACGCGATCGCGCACGTCGCTCGCCGCGACGTCGGCATCGACGCCCAACTGGAAGCGCACGGTGATGCGGCTCGACTCCGAGCGGCTCGTGGATTCGATCACGTCGATGCCGGCGATGCCGGCGATCGAGCCCTCCAGCACCTGCGTGACCTGGCTTTCCATGATGGTGGCCGAGGCACCGGGATAGGTCGTCGAGACCGAGACCACGGGCTCGTCGATATTCGGATATTCGCGGACCGTCAGCCGGTCGTAGGACACGGCGCCGATGAGCACGATAATCAGGCTCAGCACCGTCGCAAAAACCGGTCTGCGGATGCAGAGCTCCGACAAGTTCATCAGTCGCGCCTTTCACTTGATGGCGTCAGTCGCCGACCAGCCCGGTCGCTGCATCACGGCGCTCGCCGGGTGGCTGCGCATCGCCGCACATGCCGTACCAGTCCCGCCGCCGTCAGCTTTCCCGCGGCGGGCCTACCGTGATTTCGACGGGAGCCCCGTCGCGCAGCCGGAGCTGGCCTGCGGTGACGACCATCGCGTCGGGACCGAGCCCGTCGACGATCTCCACCTCGCCGGCCTTGCGGGTGCCGAGCTGGACCTTTGTTTCAACCGCCTTGCCGTCGACGATCTGGTAGACGAGCGTGTCCTTGCCGCGCGGCACGATGGCCTCTTCGGGAAGGAAGACGACGTTCTGGGTGGTCTCGCCCTTGATCGTAATGCGCGCGAAAAGGCCGGGGCGGAGCACCAGCCCTGGATTGGACAGCCGCGCCCGGATCGTCAGCGCCCGCCCGTTCACATCGACCATCGGATCGATGGCATAGATCGTGCCGGTAAAGGTGCGGCCGGGCAGGGCATCGACCGTGAGCTCGATGGTCTGGCCGACGGAGACCTGCGCCAGATAAATTTCCGGGACTTTGAAATCGACCTTGAGCGTGTCGATCTTCTCGAGATTGACGATTTGTGCGCCTGGGCTGAGATAGGCGCCCACCGACACCTTGCGCATGCCGAGCACGCCGGGGAAGGGCGCGCCAATCGAAAGCTTGTCGAAGCGCGCCTCCATGAGCGCGACGGCCGCCCGGGCGGTGGCGAGCGCCGCGAAGGCCTCGTCATTGGCGCGCTCTGTGGCATTGCCGCTCTTGGCGAGCGCGTTGGTGCGCTTGTAGTTCGATTCGGCGAGATCGAGCCGCGCGCGGGCGTCGGCGAGCTCCGCCTCCGTCAAGGAGCCGTCGAGCTTCACGAGGATAGCCCCCTCCTCGACCGCTTCGCCCTCCTTGAATAGGATTTCGGACACCCGGCCGGCGATCTCCGAAGAGACGATCACCGATTCATCGGACTGCAGGCCCCCGACCGCCTGGATATCGGAGCTGCTGGTGCCCTGGCGTGGCTTGATCGCCTCTACGGGCAGGGCGCTCGCCTGCCGCACGGGCTTGGGCGCTTCGTCGCGCGCCCGGGCTTCGCCGAAGATCGCCTCGCGCAACCCTGCGATGGGCGTCAGCCCGGAATTGCCGCTTTCCAGCACGAAAGCCCCGGCAGAGGCCAGTGCAACCAGACCCACCACTGCCCAAAGAGACTTCCGCATCGTCGCCCCATGTCGTAACCGATCACGGCATCCTGCTATGCAACTCGCGTGCCGATCAAGTTAACTTTTGCTCATACAAATATGTAGGCTAGCTACGGAGCGTTATCGAGCAATTACGTCTGGGTTTGGAATCACGTCTTCGCCAGCATGCCCGTTGGGCGCTGGATGGGGCGTCGATCAGTCCACGGCCGCGGCCGTGCGCGCGCCGCGCATCTCGTCATAGGCCTCGATCACCTCGTCCACGCTGCCCTGGGCGAGGATCCTGCCCTCGTGCAGCACGATCGCACGGTTGCAATATTGCCGAAGCACTTTGTTGTCGTGGGAGGCGAGCACGAGGATGCTCGCGTTGTTCATCATCTCTTCCGTCCGGAGGAGCGCCTTTTCGGCAAAATTCGTATCACCCACGCTGATCAGCTCGTCGAGCAGCAGGATGTCCGGCGGCACCGCGGTCGAAATGGCGAAGGCGAGCCGGAGCGTCATGCCGCTCGAATAGGTCCGCATCGGCAGGTGGACATAATTGCCGAGCTCGGAAAATTCCGCGATCTCATCGATGCGGGAGCGCGCCTCGGCGATCGACATGCCGACGAACACGCCGCGCAGGACGATGTTTTCCGCGCCCGTCAGCTCGGGATCCATGCCCATGGTGATGTCGAGAAGCGAGGAGATGCGCCCCTCGATATCCGCCGTTCCACTCGATGGTTCGTACGAGCCGGAGAAGACGCGCAGCAAGGTCGACTTGCCGGCACCGTTATGCCCCACGACGGCCAGGCGATCGCCGGCCTTCAAGGATAAGGTGATGTCGCGCAGGGCCCTGACGGTGACCACATCCGTATCGTCCTGCTCGATCTGGCCGCCGACGCGACGCAGCAGGCTCGACCGCAGCGAACGGCCGCGCGCGTTGTAGATCGGGAACTCCACCGAGACATTGACAAGATCGATCGACGGCATCGGATATCCCACCTACAGCCAGTACACGATACGCGCCCGGAACTTGGCGAAAAGCGGCGCCGCAATCGCCGCCAGCACGGCGATCACCACGAAGGCGCTGACATAGGTCGCCAGCCCTGGGATACGGCCGTGCAGTGGCTCGGCGACGATGCGCAGGAACACAGCGAAGGGATTGAAGCCGACGATATACCAGGCGGCATTGCCCATCTGGTCCACCCGCCACATCACCGGCGTCATGAAGAAGGCGATCTGCAGGAGATTGGTGATGATCTGCGGCAGGTCGCGAAATCGCGTGGAGAGAATGCCGATGATCGCGGTGACGAGAAAGGCGGCCACCATCATCAGCACCAGCCCCGGAATGGCGAGTAGCGCCACGGGCGACGGCACGATCAGGAAGACGAGGAAAACGATGGGAATGATGATGAGATTATGCGCGAAGGCGATCAGATTGCGGACGAGGACGCGCATCACGAAGGTCGTCTTCGGCATCGCCTCCTGCCTGAGATAGACGCTCGCCTGAACGAAGGCGAGGGTTGCATCGTTGACGATGCCGGAGATCAGCGTCCAGACGATCATGTTGACTGCCAGGAAGGGCAGATATTCCCGGATCGGCTGTTTGAACAGAAATGCATAGACCACGCCGATGCCGCCGACGAAAATGCCCATGCTGAGCGTGATCCAGAACTGCCCGAAGCGCGATCGCTTATAGCGTTGCCGGACGTCGCTGACACCGAGCAGAACCCAGACGTGCCAGGCGGTGATGCCACGCACGACATCGTTCAGCATGAGCCGCCAGTCGCGACGTGTCGGGCGCAGGGACATGGAATGGAGTCTCGATCAATCGGGTGTGTCTGGCCTACGAGGAGAAGGCCCGCCCAGCCCGCGGAAGATTCCGTCGCTCGATGGCCCGTCGTGCCGGTCGCCGCCGAGCGGCAGCCACGAAGGGCCTCCTATTAGTAGCGGCTGTCTAGCGAAGGCGACGATAGGGGTCAAGGCGACGCAAAGTGACAGGTTGGCGCGGCAGACAAGGAACGGGCTTGCCAGGATCGGCGGGCCGATGATCTAACGCGCCTGCGGCTAGAGACAGGGGCCCGACCGGCGCTCCCGCATCTGTGGCGGGGCGGCGCGAGGGAGAATGGAGAGGACCATGGTGGAATCAGCGTCACTGGTGGACAGAAGGACGATCGCGCATCAGACGGCGCGCATGATGCTCGAGGTCAAGGCGATCCATTTCAATGCCGAAAAGCCGTTCATTTTCACCTCCGGCTGGGCGAGCCCCGTCTATACCGACTGCCGCAAGCTGATTTCCTATCCGCGGCTGCGCGCCGGTCTCATGGATTTCGCGACGACCACGATCCTGCGCGACATCGGCTATGAGTCGCTCGACTGCGTCGCCGGAGGCGAGACCGCGGGCATTCCCTTCGCGGCCTGGATCGCCGATCGCCTGATGCTGCCCATGCAATATATCCGCAAGAAGCCGAAGGGCTTCGGCCGCAACGCCCAGATCGAGGGCGAGGTGGTGGAGGGCGCGCGCACGCTCCTCGTCGAGGATCTCGCGACGGACGGCCGCAGCAAGGTGACCTTTGCGGAGGCGATCCGCACGGCCGGCCAGACCGTCGACCACTGCTTCGTCCTCTTCTTCTACGACATCTTTCCGCAGGCGCGCGCCGAGCTCAAGGCGGTCGGGCTCGAACTGCATGCGCTCGTCACTTGGTGGGACGTGCTCGAGGTCGCCAAGGCGAGCGGCGATTTCGACGCCGGTATGCTGGCGGAGGTGGAAGCCTTCCTGCACCAGCCGGCGCAATGGTCGGCAGCCCACGGTGGCATCTCGGAATTCGGCCAGAAGAAGGAGTGAGGGCCCGAAGGTCCGATAGCGGCGGGCCTATTGCACCCGGGCTCACGCCCGGCGCAGAGCCGGGCGAAGCCGTTCGCGTCGTTCTCCTGCACTCTGGTCGACCACCATCAGAAGGTCGAGAAGCCGGCGGATCCGGCGGCGTGAAGACGGCCGTCCCTGCTGTGGCGCCACGGCGCCGGCTTCGAGCCGGGACAGGGCCTCGGCGAGCTCGGCGCGGCTCGCGCCCGTTCCGATCATTTCCTGGATGATCAGCTCATCGACTTCGCCGACGAGTGTGTCGATGTCACGTCGCGACATGCTGCTCATACAGCTCTCCCACGGGCTATCCGTGCCTTAAGCGTAATACGCGGCAAGAGTCACTACAGCTCGAAGTATAAAGCTCCCGGCTAAATACATTTTCTTATGAGACTGCATTCTAGTTTGTAGGAAATCTTATTATAATGAAACCGGCCCCGCCAGCGATGCTGACCGGGAAGCGACTGATTCGTCGGCATCATACAAGATCTGATGAGGGAATCTAATATTTGGTTGCCGACTTGTGGGACGGGGACGTCGCGAGCCATGACCCCTCGCTTTGCGCGCCGTCCCGCATTATCTTGGGAGACAGGCGGATATCCGCAGTGTGAGGAACTTGGATCATGGCTCTTCCCGGCCCGCTCCTGGGGGAGGATCGCGCAAGATCTGACGATCGTTTGCTGCGCCGCGGGCTCATCGCGGCGGGCGGGCTGCTGGCGCTCGTGGCCGGCGCTCTGCTATGGGCGAGCCAAGGCGAGGCCGTCTTCGTTGCCTGGCTTTCGGCGGCCGTCGCCGGTTGCTTCTGAAGGCAGGAGAAGACCTTATTCATGATGTCGCCCCGCGTACGGCGCCTCGCCCTGCCGCTTGCCGCTTTCCTCGCCAGCGTCATCCTGGTCGGCGTGGCCGTGCTCGCACTCATTGGGCGTCCTGAGGCGCCCGCGGGGTCCTCCGTCGGCGGACCCTTCGCCTTGACCGCCCAGGACGGGCGCACCGTGACCGAGGCGGATCTGCGCGGCGCGCCCTTCCTGGTCTTCTTCGGTTTCACCCATTGCCCGGACGTCTGCCCGACGACCCTGTTCGAGGCTTCCGAGGTGCTGCGCGCCGCCGGCCCCGAGGGGGACCGCCTGCGCGTGCTCTTTATCACCGTCGATCCCGAGCGCGACACGCCCGAGGTGTTGAAGAGCTACCTGGCGAGCTTCGACCCGCGCATCACCGGTCTCACCGGCTCGCCCGAGGCGATCGCCGGCGTGCTGAAGGCCTATAAGGTCTATGCCCGCAAGGTGCCGACCAGCGACGGGGATTACACCATGGATCATACGGCCATGGTCTATCTCATGGATTCCCGCGGCGCCTTCGTGAACGGTTTCGATCTCAAGCGCCCGCCGGACGTGGCCGCCCGGGATCTGCTGCGTTTTCTCTGAACGACGGCGCCTCGCGCCGCCGCGCCAGCCCGTGCTCGGTCTTGTTCCAGCTGAAGGGGGACAGGATGAGGCCGCCGAGCCCACGCCAGGACGCCATGGAAACGAGGACGTAATAAAACGGCAGCAGCGGCAGATAGAGGAGAAGCCGCCGCGGGCCGCGTCTGATGATCCCGACCAGAGCTGGCAGGATCATCGAGAAGGCGCCCGCGACGAAGACGGTCAGGGCGAGCGCCGCCAGGCCCGCACTCGGGACGGAATGGGTCTCGAGGCTGTGCGCGCTGCTTGCAACCGCGTCGATCGTCGCGGCGACGGCGATGGCAATAAAAATGGGATAGCAGAGCGCGCTCGCGACGGTGCCATAGGCCATGGTCAGGACCCCGAGGAAGCCGAAGCCCCCAAGCGCCTGGATCGTGGCGATGGGCCTGCGGCTATGGGTGACACAGACCTGCATCCAGCCCTTCATCCAGCGTGCGCGCTGGCGCACCCACGCATTGAGCGCAACCGGTGCCTCCTCCCGTGTGGCCGAGGCGAGATCTGCCACCCCATAGCCCATGCAGGCCAGGCGAATGCCGAGATCGGCGTCTTCGGTGACGTTCCACGCGTCCCAGCCGCCGACCTCGCGCAGCACCGGCGTGCGGAAATGGTTCGAGGTGCCACCGAGCGGAACGGGCAGGCCGTAGCTGGCGAGCCCTGGATTGATGACGTCGAACAGCGCCATATATTCCATGGCGAAGAGGGTCGGCAGCAGCCCGTCGCCGGCATTATCGATGACGAGCCGCGCTTGCAGACAGGCGATCGACCGGGGCATGCGGGCGAAGGTCGTCACGGCCAGCCGCAATTGTTGCGGGTCGGGAATGTCTTCCGCGTCATAGACCACGACGAAATCGCCACGCGCCAGGGGCAGGGCGACGTTGAGCGCTCGCGGCTTCGTCCGTGGCTCGCCACGCGGCGCGACAATGACCTCGACGAAGCTCGGCAGCGCGAGCGCTTGCACAGCCGTGCGCATGGGCCGATCGTCCTCCTCCAGCACGAGCTTGATGTCGAGCTTGGCGCGCGGATAGTCGAGCGCCGTGAGGGCGGTGAGAAGTTGGCCGATGATCCGTGTCTCGCGAAACAGTGGGACGATGATCGTATAGACCGGCAGATGGTTATCCGCGGCGCGGCGGACCGGCCGTCGTGGCTTGACGGGTGCGGCTTGCGTCGTACAGGCGAGCCGCACGACGATCGTGGCCAGGAACACGAGGCTGATCAGTCCGGTCAGCACGCCGCGCGCCAAGGCGGGCGCCAGCGTCGCCGCGAAGCTCACGGCGCCGAAGAAGGCGGCCGTCGTCATGAGCTGGACCAGCGTCGCGCCATCGCGGGCCGAGAGCGTGGGGGCGGCATCCGCCAAGCCGTGCGCCGCCTTGCGGGCGACCGCCGCCCCGGTCGCGGCCACGACCCGCTCGCTCAGCCGCCGCGGCGAGGCGAGCGCCACCCCGGCTTCGGCAAGACGCGGGCCGCGCAGCAGGAACTCGCGGACGGCCCCGCCGCGTGGCGCGACCGCGAAGGTGAGCCGGCGGTAGTTGGGTTGGAGCGGTGCGACACCCGCGCGTATGCTCTCCTCGTAGCGGATGCGCGGGCTGATCCCGACATCGGCTGGCAGAAGCGCCACTCCGGTTTCGGCCGCCAAAGCCCGATAGAAATCCTCCTCGTCGATAGAGCCCAGCGCGAGCAGGGCCTCCGAGGGCGACACGCCCCAGGAGGCTGCATAATGCGTAGCCGACATGAGCTCAGGAATAGTGATGCCGTGCGCGGCCAGAAAAGCGATCTCCGGCGGGAGAGGCCCATCGCCTCCGCCCCCCGAAAAAGGCAACAGCCGACTCCCCACGCTGGCACTGCTGCCGCGATGCATCGAATTTCCCCCGAAATTCCCCCTCCCGTAATGTGATAGGATTTGTGCAGGAATTGCGAGTCATTCATGACCGATTCCATGGTCGAATAGACGCCGCGCTGGCGTTGCGGGAACATTGGAAGAAAATGCCGCCCTTGCCTTTCCGACGGTTTATCGCCGCGCTCGTCGCGGTCCTCGCCGTGATGTCAGTCGCCCGGGCCGAGGTCGTGGTGCCCAATTTCTGGGACCCGGCCGCGAGCCTGAACAAACCGGATCTGGCCGGACTGCGCGTTATCCGCTTCCTCACGGACGATCAGTATCCGCCCCTGCATTTCGTCGATGCGGAAGGCCTGCCGACCGGCTTCTCGGTCGATCTGGCGCGCGCCATCTGCGACGTGCTGCAGGTCGCCTGCACGATCCAGGTGCGCCGCTTCGACACGCTGCTCGATTCCCTCGCCGAGAGCCGGGGCGATGCGATCGCGGCGGCGATCCCGATCACCGCGACGTTGCGCCAACGCTTCGCCGTGACGGCGCCCTACCACCGCATGCCGGCGCGTTTCGTTACCCGGGACGGAGTCGATCTGCCGGACCCGAGCGCCGCGTCACTCGCCGGCCACAGCGTGGGTGTCGTCGAGAAATCCGCCCATGCTGCCTATCTCACAGCGGTCTTCCCCGCCGCCAAGCAGCAGAGCTTTGCCAGTCTCAACCTGGCGGAGGACGCCCTGCGCGAGGGCAAGGTCGATTATCTCTTCGCCGACGGGCTCAGCCTGGCGGTGTGGCTGAACGGCAAGGACGCCGGAGGCTGCTGCCGCTTTCGCGGCGGCGCTTATACGGAAAGCCGTTATTTCGGCGAGGGGGTCGGCTTCATTACCCGCCGCGACGACCAGACATTGCGCCGGGCCCTGGACTATGGACTGCAGAAAGTTTGGCAGGATGGCACCTATACGGAGCTCTTCCTGCGCTACTTCCCCGTCAGCTTTTATTGAACGCCTGCGAGTTGACGGTTTGCCGCGGGGATCTTAGAGACCGCGGAGGAGCGCAATCCGGCCCTTCCCATGGCCGCTGACCATGCAGTGGCCAGGCGGCCCTGTCCGGCCGATCGCTTCGATCGCAAAATCCGTTTTCAAGAATAAAGGCCTTCCATTATGACCGCCCCTCTTGCGCTCGATCGCGATGTCGTCGAAGCGGCACGCGCCTCGCAGGCCTGGCCCTTCGAGGAGGCGCGCAAACTCGTCGCGCGGCTGGAGCGCTCGGGCAAGAAGGAAGCCCTGTTCGAGACCGGCTACGGTCCCTCCGGCCTGCCGCATATCGGCACCTTCGGCGAGGTGGCGCGCACTTCCATGGTGCGCCACGCCTTCCGGGTGCTGACCGAACACAAGATCCCGACGCGGCTCGTCGCCTTCTCCGACGACATGGACGGGTTGCGCAAGGTGCCGGACAATATCCCGAACAGGGACCTGATCGCCGCCCATCTCGGCAAGCCCTTGACGGTGGTGCCGGACCCCTTCGGCACGCATGAGAGCTTCGGCCACCACAATAATGCGCGGCTGAGGAGCTTTCTCGACGCCTTCGGCTTCGATTACGACTTCATGTCCTCGACCGAGCAATACCGCGCGGGCGCCTTCGATGCGACGCTGCGCCTGGTGCTGGAGCGCTACGACGCCGTCATGGCGATCATGCTGCCGAGCTTGCGCGCCGAGCGGGCGCAGAGCTATTCGCCCTTCCTGCCGCTCCATCCCAAGACCGGCATCGTCATGCAGGTGCCCATCGACGAGGTGAAGCCGGATGCGGGCACCATCGTCTGGCGCGATCCGGAGACGGGCGAGCGTTTCGAGACGCCGGTGACCGGCGGCCACGCCAAGCTGCAGTGGAAGCCGGACTGGGCCATGCGCTGGGTCGCGCTCGGCGTCGATTACGAGATGGCCGGCAAGGACCTGATCGATTCCGTGAAGCTCTCGGGCGAGATCACCCGGGCGCTCGGTGCCGTGCCGCCGGAGGGCTTCAACTACGAGCTCTTCCTGGACGAGCAGGGCCAGAAGATCTCGAAGTCCAAGGGCAACGGCCTTACCATCGACGATTGGCTCCAGTATGGCATGCCGGAGAGCCTTGCGCTTTTCATGTACAACAAGCCGCGCGAGGCCAAGCGCCTCTATTTCGATGTCATTCCGCGGCAGGTCGACGACTATCTGAGCCATCTCGCCGCCTTTTCCCGGCAGAGCGAGGCTCAGAGGCTCTCCAATCCCGTCTGGCACATCCACTCCGGCCATCCGCCCGCGCCGGAGGTGCTGCCCGCCGGCGATGGCAATGCCCCGCAGACGCAGCTCACCTTCACGATGCTGCTCAATCTGGCGACCGTCGCCAATGCGGAGGATCCGGGCGTGCTCTGGGGGTTCGTCCAGCGCTATGCGCCGGGCGCTTCGCCGGCGACGCATCCGCGTCTCGACAAACTCGCGGGCTATGCGGTCTCCTATTTCCGCGGCTTCGTGAAGCCGGCCAAGACCTATCACGCGCCGACCGAGGCGGAAGCGGCCGCGCTCAAGGATCTGGCGCAGGAGCTTGCGCCTCACGAAGGCTCGCGCGACGCCGAGGCGCTGCAGGCGGTGGTTTACGAAGTCGGTCGGCGGCATTTTCCGGACACGACCGGCAAGGCCAAGAGCCCGGACGGCCGCCCCGGCGTGTCGCAAGCCTGGTTCTCGACCATCTACCGGGTGCTGCTCGGCGAGGAGCGCGGCCCGCGCTTCGGCTCCTTTATCGCGCTTTATGGGGTCGCGGAAACGCGCCGGCTGATCGAAAAGGGCCTGTCCGGCGAGCTCATCGCCGAGCACCAGGCCTTTCTCGAGGATATGCGGGCGGGGTAAGTTGCGCATTCCGAGGAGGTCGCGAAGGCCGAGGACTTCCAGCCTTCGCTAGATGTCGAGGATGTCGCGACCTCAGTGACCTTTTGTGTCGAGCACCTCGACTTCGCGCTGCAGCGCAATGCGGCAATCCGATCGAGCTCTTCCAGCCGGTGCGGTAAAGGCGACGGACGTCAGCCGCGCCGCGCTGCCTCGATCGCGGCAACGTCGATTTTGCCCATACCCATCATCGCTTCAAACGCGCGCTTTGCTTCATCGCCGCCGGCGGCCATCGCCTCCATCAGCACGCGCGGCGTGATCTGCCAGCAAATGCCCCATTTGTCCTTGCACCAGCCGCATGCGCTTTCCTGGCCGCCATTGCCGACAATGGCGTTCCAATAGCGGTCGGTCTCTTCCTGATCCTCGGTGGAGATCTGGAACGAGAAGGCTTCGTTGTGCTTGATCGCTGGCCCGCCGTTGAGGCCGAGACAGGGGATGCCGGCGACGGTGAATTCGACCATGAGCACGTCGCCCCCCTTGCCTGACGGGTAGTCGGTGGGAGCACGGTGAACGGCACCCACCGTGCTGTTCGGAAAAGTCTCGGCGTAGAAGCGGGCTGCAGCCTCTGCGTCCTTATCGTACCACACACAGATGGTGTTCTTGGCGATCGCCATTGCTTGTCCTTTCGCTTCTGGAAGCCAATTCTGACCGGGTTTAAATGCGCCAAGGCGGGTTCATCGCCGGCTGGACGGTGCGCCACGGACCATGGGTGGACGGCCCGTGGCATCTGACGTTCCACCGGCGACGCCTGAAAGGCTGTGCCCGTCATCAGAGCCGCAACCCTTGAGACCAGATGCGGGCCTGGCCTCGATCAGGACGACGGCCTGATCGAGAGACGTCGCCCGTCATCTGATCCCGGCGGCCCTTGCCCGCCTTCCGATGCGCTATTGATTGATTTCCGGCTCGACGAGCCTTGCGAGGTTCCGCAGCGACTCCTGCCAGCCGAGATAGCAGGCCTCCGGCGGAATGAGGTCGGGCACGCCTTCTTGCGTGATATCCACCTCGGTGCCAACCGACACCTTCTTCAGTGTCACGGTCACCCGCATCTCGCCGGGCAGGTTGGGATCGTCGAATGTGTCCGTATAGCGGACGCGTTCGCCCGGAACGAGCTCGAGATATTCGCCGCCGAAGGCGTGGCTTTGGCCGTTCGTGAAGTTCCGGAAGGACATTTTGAACGTGCCGCCGACGCTCGGCTCCAGATGATGCACAGTGCAGGTGAAGCCATTCGGCGGCAGCCATTTTGCGAGCGCGTCCGCCTCGATGAAGGCGCGGTAGACTTTCTCCGGGCTGGTCGCCAGAACGCGGTGCAAACGTATGGTGCTGGGCATATCGTCGATCCTTATGAAACTGTTCAAGCCTCGATACGTGCCTTGGTCTCGGACTGAGCGGTCAGCTTACCGCATGACCCTTGCTCCCATGATGACCGATCCATGCCCCGAGGACGAACGAGGCTTTGCCGGTCCGACAGGGGACCTCGGATTTTTTTGAGAAAGCGCCGGTGGCGGTCGGATAGGGCAAGCCCGTCGAGTAGGTGGGCCTACATCCATCGGGCAATTGCGGAACTCGCGAAATAGTGGGAATTCACATGCGATTGCTGAAGCGAGGATTCTCGACCGTTGCCAACGATAATAGCTGTCTGCGCTTTTGTGCTCCTCATACTCGCCGGCGCCGCTGTTTTGCTTCTGCGTTTCGCGTTTCGACTTTGGCAAAGGCCAGAACCGGGGCGAATTCGTCGGAGGGCCGCTATTGTTGTGGTATCTCTGCTTGTCGTCGGTGTTCCCTATGTTGCTGCTAAGCGATACGAACAGCAACACGAACGGGAGGTCCTACTCGCGCGGGTTCCTGAGCCGCTCAAGGCCTCCTCGGTGGATTACAGACTCGAAGAATCCTGGGGCCTCGGCTTTATGCCCGGCGACAATGAGACAGGCTTTGTCGTCTACAGCCTCACCGAGGCAAGCGCTGCATGGGCCCGAAGCCAGGGGAGCCACCTCGCTCAGATGCTTCCCGGTGGATCTGCAAAGTGGCGCCCGACACCGGTTGGCGACGCCGGGGACCATCGAGAATGGCATCCTTACGATCACGATCCCGGGATGATGACGGCGAGGCGGGCGCCGCAACATCCTCCAACAATATGGGAATATCTGGAGAAGTATGGCTTCATCATACCAATCGAGCCTGGAAAGGATGTTGAAGCCGACCAGGCCATCCAACAGCCCGGTTCATTTTACTCCTACGGCAAGGGGGGAAGCGTGACGATCGTCGACCCTGTCCGTGGGAAGGTATATTTCGCTTATGCAGGCTGATGCCGGCCGATTGTGGCAAAGCCAATCTGGCTCGGGAAGGACGTGACGTCGACATTCCGCCTTTCGCCCCACAGCCGTCCTTCTGAAAGTGGCCGAATATAGAGTTGATGGGGGGAGGCTGCTATGCCGAGCGTCTGGCTTTGGCTGCCCATGGCAAAGTGGGTCATTAGTGCATGTCTGCTGGTATGGTTCTTCGTTCAGCTCTTCCGAGGTCGCCTGGGGCTCCGCGACATCCGTAAAAAACGATGGCCGTGGTGGATTTGAGCCGGCTTTCATGTGCATCAGTTTCCCACCCGGAGCAGACACACTCTGCGCCCGCATCATCATTTGCCCCTTGGCGCTGCCCGCCTGACACCGCCGCCCGGCGCGCGGCCCCGGTGGCGCCGATCATAGCGCCGCTGCACGTCCCGCTTGACGATACATATCTCGCTGGTTATTGGTTTGATCAATAACCAGCGAGTTATTGGTTGCCATGACACAGCCCCACGATCTTCTGTTCAGAACCCTCGCCGACCCAACCCGGCGGGCCATTTTCGAGCGGCTGTGTCGCGATGGAGACCAGACGGTGGGGGCCCTGACGGCGCGGGCGGGGGTCTCGCAACCGGCCGTCTCAAAGCATCTCAAGGTTTTGAAACAGGCCGGGTTGGTGCGCGACCGCCATGAGGGTCGCCAGACGCATTATTGCGCGCAGCTCGACGCGCTGGCCCCGCTGATCGACTGGACGAGCCAAATGGCCGGGTTCTGGCAGGGCCGGTTCGACGCCCTCGAAGACCTGCTGAAAAGGATGGACCAATGAACGACACATCGACTGAAACGCTCTCCGTCGTCGTTGAACGTGAGATCGCTTGTCCGCCGGAAAAGCTCTGGCGCGCGCTCACGCAGCCGCAGTTGATCGAGGAGTGGCTCATGAAGAACGATTTCGAGCCTGCCGTGGGGCACCGCTTCAATCTTCGCGGAGATTGGGGTGGCGTGCTGGACTGCGAGGTACTTGCCGTAGAGCCGAATACCAAGCTGTCTTATACTTGGAATTTTGCGCATGATGATGCGGCCTATGCTTTGAAGAGCGTGGTGACCTTCACATTGACGCCGACGAGCGCGGGAACCCTCCTGCGCATGGAGCAGTCGGGCTTCCGGCCGGATCAGAAGCAGGCCTACGGCGGCGCCAAGGCCGGGTGGCAGGGGTTCTTTGCCAAGCTGGAGCAGGTCTTGGCGCGGATAGATTGAAGGCGGCCGCCGAGCGGGTCGCCGATCCGCTCGGCTCGTCCTCCGAGGAGGTCACAATGAACTGGAACAAGCGGGTCCGGCAGATCCATCGCTGGCTATCGATCGCCTTCACGGTGACCGTCGTCGCCAACTTTGTCGCCCAAGCGCTGGGGGAACCTCCCGCCTTGGTGGTCTATTCGCCACTGCCCCCGCTCTTCCTGCTCCTCTTCACCGGGCTCTACATGTTCGTGCTGCCCTATACCGCCAAGGAGCGCAGCGGGCGACATCCTGTCGGACAGGAGTGACGGAATGGCCGACAAGAGATCCGACGCCCCGGCTCCGAACACCCCGGCTCCGAACACCTCGGCGAAGGCCGCAAGAAAGGCTTCCAAGCCGGCCGGCTCGAAGGCTGCCGGGCCCCGCCGGACGGCACCGGCGTCGCAGGCCGGCGAGGTCGTCCTCCTCTCGGGCGGCAATCCTCAGATCGCCAAGGGCTATGGCGACGCCCCCGTGCAGGCTTACATCGCGGCCATGCCTGGCTGGAAGAGCGACCTCGGCCGCCGCCTCGACGCGATCATCATGGGCACCGTCCCGAATGTGCGGAAGGCGGTCAAATGGAACTCGCCGTTCTATGGCGCCGGCGATGAAGACCCCAAGACGGGAGGCTGGTTCCTCAGCTTCCATTGCTTCACGAAATACGTGAAAGTGACTTTCTTTCGCGGCGACTTGCTCAATCCGCTCCCGCCCGGCCAATCCAAATACAGCCAAGTCCGCTATCACGACATCCGCGAAGATGACGCGTTCGATGAAGCGCAATTCGCCGATTGGGTGAAGCAAGCCAGCCGACTGCCCGGCGAGCGACTGCAAGCGGCCGGCGTGAGGTGTTGCGCGGCGCGAGCGGAGGCCAATGTGAATATCCGCATCGGGGAAATCGGGAGCGCCGCAAATACCTCCAACAACGATCTTAAGCGCGGATCTGCAGATCGCGATGCGGCGTAGCCCTGAGAGCCTGAATTCATCAGGTGCGAAGGAGCTAACGACCTTGCGGCCACCCGGCCTGCTCGGCAGGGCTAGATGACACATTGCGGTCCAGACTCGCCGTTGCTTTGGCGCAAGTCGACCTGAAGTAGACTCCAAAGGCAGCCGTAGTCGACCGCTTTGCGCCCCAATTCCGGTCATTCGGGCTCGACCAGACTTACCCCGAAAGCCGCCGTTCATTCAGCGATAGCGTAGCGGCTGCCACTGGAGACTTTCGTCTGATCGCTTTGCACCGAGCCGCGGTCGGAAGCGGAGAATCATTGCGAGTCTGCGCTGCGTCTCAAGATACGGACACGCCCGCGAGAAGGGCAAGGTAATCAGCCAGCCTGCGGGACATGAATTCCGTGAATAGCCGCACGCGCTTCGTCTTGCGCGTCTCTCCCTGCGTGAGAAGCCAGATGGTTCCGTATTGATGCAACGCCGTGCCAGGCACTCTCACAAGTTGCGGATCGGCATCCCCGATGAAACACGGCAGGGTCGTGACCCCCAGCCCCTGCCGCACTGCGGCAAGCTGGCCCTCGCCATCGGTGACCCTAAACAAAACCTCGGCAGTACGAATGTCACCTGCGCTGGCCCAGTTCGGGATGCCGTGCATGCTGATCACGATCCACCGAAGGGGATCAGGTGCGCCTTCACGCCATGCGGCTAGACGATCGCGGGAGATGTAGACGCCGCCGAAAATGTCCGGTCCCTTTAAGCCGTGGAGATTGGGCGGAAGCGTCTGGCGATCATAGACGACGCGAATCGCGACATCGGCCTCCCGGTTGGTGAGGTTGGCCAGTTCGCCGGTCGACAGGATCTCCATCTCGATGTCCGGATGCCGACGCGCGAATGCGGCGAAGTCGGGCATGAGCAAGTGTGCGGCGAGGTTTGGAGCCAGAGTGACCCGCAGGCGCCCGCGCACCGTTTGGTCACGCCCGAACACCCGCGTCTCCAACAGATGGGATGATGCTTCCATCTGATTGGCCAGTTCGAGGACTTCTTCGCCAGCAGCCGTGAGCCGGTATCCCGAAGGCAGCTTTTCGAACATCCGCGCGTCAAGCTGCCCCTCGAGCTGGGCAACGCGTCGCAACACGGTCGAATGATTCACGCCAAGCCGTGCCGCGGCGGCGCGCACCGAGCCGCCGCGCGCGACAGCAAGAAAGTAACGGACGTCGTCCCAATCGATCATGGTGCATTCTTGCGCCAAGCACGGCGCCTTTCCAACGCTGATGTTAATGTCCCGCGTTACTCACTGGATCAATTTCGCACCACCGGTGTGCGGGTTTTCACACTCAACGACCGGCGCTTGCGGACCCATCTCCGGGTCCTCGGGGCCTGCCCCACACGATCGAACATCGGATTTGAGGAACAGTCATGGGAAAGCTCGACGGCAAGGTTGCAGTCATCACGGGCGGTGCGACCGGCATCGGCTTTGCCGCGGCGAAGCGGTTCGTCGCGGAAGGGGCCTTCGTCTTCATCTTTGGACGACGGCAGGACGCGCTTGACACCGCCCTTGCCAGCCTCGGCTCCAACGCTCGAGCAGTGAAGGGTTCGGTCTCCGACGAGGCCGATCTCGACCGGCTCTACGTCGCGGTGAAGGCCGAGCGCGGAACCCTCGACATCGTCTTCGCCAATGCTGGGGCAGGAAGTCCGCTTCGGCTCGGCGCGATCACCGCCGAGCATATCGACGAAACCTTCGACACCAATGTGAAGGGCACGATCTTCACGGTACAGAAGGCGCTGCCGCTAATGGGTTCGGGCGGCTCGATCATCCTCACTGGTTCGAGCGCCGGCACCACCGGGGCGCCTGGTTTCACCGCCTACAGCGCGAGCAAGGCGGCGGTACGCAATCTCGCCCGGACCTGGGCCGAGGACCTGAAGGGTACCGGCATCCGGGTGAACGTGCTCTCGCCCGGGGCGACGGCGACCGAGCTCGCGAAGGAAGCACTGGGAGAGGAAGGTCAGGCGGCTTTTGCTTCGATGACCCCGCTCCAGCGTATGGCCGATCCCGCCGAGATCGGTGCCGTGGCCGCCTTTCTCGCGTCCTCGGACAGCAGCTTCATGACGGCGAGCGAAGTCGCGGTCGACGGCGGTCTGGCGCAACTCTGACATCAATCGAAGGAGAACATACATGACCTATGCGATCATCGGTTTTGGCGAAGTCGGCCACGCGTTGGCCAAGGCGTTCGCCCGGAAGGGCATCGAAGTATCCGTCGCCACCACGCGCGATCCGGAAAGCTTCGCGGCCGATGCGGCGGCGATCGGCACCGGGGTGATTCCCGCGACGCTCACCGAGGCAGTTAAGGCGGACGTCATCTTCCTGGCGGTGCGCTTCCGGTCGCACCCGGATGTCGCGAAGGCGCTGCCCAGCTGGGAGGGCAAGATCATCGTCGACGTGACCAACGCCTATGGCGTGCCTGACGAGGAGCTGGGCGGACAGCCTTCCGCCAAGGTCGTCGCCGACGCCTTAGCAGGCGCGAAGCTGGTCAAGGGCTTCAATCATCTGGTCGCCCCTATCCTGGCGCAGGACCCGGCCCTGCATGGTGGCCGGCGAGTCGTATTCCTGGCGAGCGACGATGACGGCGCGGCTGCCGAGATCGGCGAGCTGGCGGGCAAGCTCGGCTTCGCCCCCATCAAACTCGGCGGGCTTTCCGAAGGCGGACTGCTTGTGCAGGGCCATGGGAATGTTTGGGGTCAGCTTATCTTCAAGGACCTGGTCAAGTTCGACAGCTTATTTTGAATGGACGGCGGATGGAGCGCGAGCGCCATTCGCCTAAATGTCAGGAGTTGGGTTGGAAGCGGGCAAGCAACTACGCGCCCCATTTCAGTCGGCGGGAGGGCTCGTGCCCAGCACAAAAAGCCGCCGGTCCGTTTAGAGGACGGGAATGGCAACAAGAGGGTGGTTTCCTGCCCGACCGCTTCCGGGTACCAAAATTGAAAAAGCGGTCATTCAGGAGACCGCAGCACATCGACTGCAATGCGCCCCACCGTCGCCGTTCGAGGCAGTTTCAAGGTCTTCTGAAAGCAGACGTTCCTGACAGTCCTGCTGGAGGACCTGATTGCTGCCAGGAGCAGTCATTGGTGCGTCGCCGAGAACTAGACATTAGCTTGAGCCTTTTGAGAAGAGATGCCAAGCAACGGACGCGCCGGTACTTGGTATCCTCATGTCTCAGGGAGGGATAAACCCAACGCGGTCATCTGGCCCGGCCTCCTGCCCCGCGAACCACTCGTATTTCAATCCGGATGCGACCTCCGGCGGCGGCTCCTTGTTGTGAAGGACTACAACCTGAAGATCGGCGGGAAGCGAGGCAAGGCTAGCCCAGAATGCCGTTTCGATGCCGGGATCGATACCGGGCTCCTTGGGCTGGCCCTTCTTGTAAGTGGTCAGGGGAGAGTCGAGGACGACAAAGCCGGGATGAGGTTTGTCGTTCTTGCGGCAATAGCGCAGCAGTCCGATGACGAAGGCGGCATAGAGGATCGCCCGGACGCCCTTGCCATGGGATTGGCGGGGCTGGCCGTCGACCTCGATGTCATAGGCCTTCTCATCGAAGACAACCCTGCCTTTGTCTTTCCACGACCATTCTTTCAGGACGGCCTCGATCTCATCGCACAAGGCTCTGAGCGGGGCCGCGCCCAGCGCGGCCCACTTCTTCGAAGAGGAGCCCGCAGAAGCAGCTGAATTCTCCAGCTCCAGGCGCAGGGCGCGCAATTCGTTCGCTTTCTCGCGGTCGAGCTTAACGCGCTCCAGCTCGAGGCGACGCTGGATCATGGTGTCCAGTCGCGCCTTGCTTTCCCTCAACGCCGGCAGCAGATGCTCCGTGAGCCGCGTTTCAATCTCTTCAAGGCGAGTTTGCGCCTTCTGCCTGTCATCGTCGCGATCAGAGCGCCGCTGCTGAAGATCCTTGATTGCCTCTCCCAGATCGGCGCGATGGCCAATGATCTTGGCCGCTTCCACCCGTGCGGAACTGTAGACAGGCTGCGCCGCCTCACTGTCGCTCCGCCAATGCTGGTGCCGCCCGTCCATAGGCTGATCGCACAGCGGGCAGCGCACTTCCTGAAGGCTGCCGAAATAATGGGCCCCTTCGGAAATGAAATCGAGCCTGTCGAGGTCCGATCCGTAGCGGTCATCAAGGAGTTGATACCGAACCGACAGCTCGTTGATGGCGACAAGCTGGCTCTCGGCGCGATGCAGATTACCAACAACATCCCGCCGCTCATTCAGGAGCTGGGCGCGCTCTGCGCTGTTTTCATCGATCAGCGCTGAGACCTGCTCTATGGCAGCGTCCACGCGTTCTATCGATCCCTGTTCGTCCTGACCGTCCGGAAACCGGCCGAGCCGCGCATCGACCGGCGCAAGAAGATCATCGATCAGGGAAATCTTGGCAGCGGACTTGGCGGATGCAATTTCCTTTTTCTCATCGGCGATGACAGCTTCATCGTCTTGCCCGGTGAGAAGGTAGGACAGCATCCTCTTTCGTGCCGTCGTGTCGAAACCCACGGTGCCGATAACCGGCGACCGCTCGGCGATGATCGATATCTCGTCGACAAGGAATACCGGGATCAGCGTCCGGATCGTGAGCCGCTGCTTCTTGCCCTGCTTGTTCTTCCGGAGCTGGGCTTCTCCGATCCCGGCGAAAGGCAGTAGCACGGAGGTGACGTCCGGAAGCTTGCTCGTGCCTTTCCGCATCCATTTGATGACCGTCCCCTCGCCGGCGATCTTGTCGATCGGGGCATGATGCACCGCTACATCCCCGCCGGCGAGCGCGCGAACGAGCGTCAGAAACTCCCCCTTGTTATTTTCCAGTTCGACAAGAACACGCTCGTAGGGACCGGCTTCCTTGATGACTTTGGTCATCGCCTCGGCGCCGAAGACGTAGTCGATGCAGCGAAGCATGTAGCTCTTGCCGGTGTCGGAATCTCCAGCGACCGCGTTGCCAGCCGCGGCGAAAGTCATGATCGCGTCAGCCGCACAATGCCGGACGGGCTGTGGCGCTTGTCTAGAAGCTCCCGCGAGAACATGAAGTCGAGCCCGGCACGTACGAGATCGCGCTTGACGAGGAACTCCGCTCCGCGGAATGGCCCCGCGGGGTGCAGGCTCGGAGGCCCGCCATCCACATCTCCGGAGTGAACGAGCAGGTAGTCAAAGCTGATCAGACGCTGGAGGTCCGACTCGATCTTTCCCGCGTCGAGAACGAACAGCAACCTGAATCCGCACTCCAGCGGGGTATTGAACAGACGCGCAGGACTCGTGGCTTCGCCTGAACTCATGTTTCGCACCATTTCACGCGCTGGTCGTTCGCAAGCTGGTGGCAGATGCCTTCGCGGTCATTGGTCGTGGCATGGTCACCGAGGATATGCCCCCCAGCTGGAGCGACTGCGCCGCCTTCACGGTTTCCTGGAGTCGCTTGAGGCCCGCGAGCCCTTCGGAGGAATAGGCGTGATAGAGCCCGTTGCAGAATTCGTCCAACAGCGTTTCGAAGAAGGTTTGATCGGCCATCTGGTCGCGCGCCAGCTCCTTCAGGCCTTCAGCGCTGTAGAAGGTGAGCCGTGACCGCTCGAAAAGAGCGCGCATCTTCGGCTGTTCAGCGAAGTCAGTTACGGCCGCGACCGGAATCTTCAGATGTTCCGCGATCACGGCGAACAGCTGCTCGATGTATCCGCTTTCCTGCCCATGCATCTCCGAGGGCGGCTTGGGTGGCGGTGGGCGATCGATCAACGGCGCGCCGAACACCACCAAATGAAACGGCGTCTGCTTGTGCTCCGCGATAAGCTCCAGCGGCTGCTTGGCCTGAAATACGGAGAAATCAAAGGCGTCGATATGCGCTTTTAGTTCGGGAGAGAGGCCAATGACGCTCTTCGCCGTGATCTTCTTTGCACAGTACTTGTCCCAGACGGCGACAACCTCAGCCTTTAGCTTGGCGGGATCATCAAGCAAATCCTGCAAGGCCCTGGTGGGTGACGAAGGTCGCCCCATTACTCACCACCTATGGCTGTGGTGCTTGCGCGACCCTATCATGCCGCCCGGTACGCTTCCAGCGGAATGCGGCGCCATAACCAGCCGCAGAAGCTCGGATACCCCCTAGGACGCAGTTCTCAGCAAAGGACGCAGCAACGATCCACGATGCAGCTTGCAAGCGGACGCTCCACGGGTCTGCTCAGGGTCAAAGCCCGGCGTCACTCGGAACCGGACCTTCCCAAGGTCGCCTAAGGGTCAGCGGCACCGGCAGTCCCTAGAATTGCCAGTGCCAAACCTCAGATCTCGGTTTGCTCCGATATGCTCAAGGCGTCGTCCACTTCGATCCCGAGATAGCGCACGGTGCTTTCGAGCTTGGTGTGACCGAGCAGGAGCTGGCAGGCACGCAGATTTCCGGTCCGCTTGTAGAGGATGGAGACCTTTGTTCGCCGCAGGCTGTGCGTCCCGTAATCCGCCGGGTTGAGGCCGATCAGGCTGCCCCATTGATCGACGAGACGTCCGTACTGCCTAGTCGTGACATGTCCTCCACTATGGCTGCGGCTCGGCCAAAGCCAATCGCTTCCCTTTGCACGCCGGATTGCGAGCCACGTAGCCAGTGCGTCCTTCGTCGGTTCGGTGATCTCGAAGGGAACCGGCTGGGCGGTCTTGTGCTGGACGACCACCGATCTCGTGCGAATGCCGCTGCCGGAGAATACGCCGCCGACCCTCAGTGTGACCAGATCGCAGCCACGCAGCTTGCTGTCGATGGCAAGGTTGAACATGGCGAGATCGCGCATCCGATTGGCAATCTGCAGCCGCGTGCGCAGCGCCCAGATATGCTTGGGCTTCAGGGGAGGTTTGGCACCGACGATCCGGCCGGCGTTCCAAGGCTCGTGCTGTGGGTGGGTCTGTTGATTGACGTGCATGGCATCCTCCTTCCGAGGAGCAGCCCCGATTAGGCTAATGCCATAAGAGCCGGTCGCGAAGAGGTCGGCGTTGGCATGCCGGCGCCAGAAGCCGACTTTGGCTCTCGGCCCGAAAGCAGACGTTGGCGTGCCGCCCTTGGCCGGTTAACCGGTCTCCATCGGGACGGTCAAATAACTTCTATTTGCAACTGCACGAAGCCTTGCGGATGGCCATCCGCCTCGGCGGCAGCGTCCTTGCCGTGGCAGCCCAAACAATTTCAGCGTGCTGAACCAGTCTGAGGACCCACCGACGATCACATATTGAAGCGGCGGGACGATGCCCCGCATACGAGATAAAGCGCCTCAATCCCAATAGGCGGTCGCGCCCATGCACAAGGGGCCGCCGTTCTTGGCAGTCCACAGCCGCAAGGAGCCTTCCGCCTCGGTCGCGTGCAGGGAGAATGCATCGATGTCGAACAGGGGGGAGAAGCCGCGGAACTCGAAACGGGTCGGCGGTTTTCCGCGTAGCTCGCCAGCGAAATCGCAGAGGAGAGCGGCCTGCAACGGTCCGTGCACGATAAGGCCAGGATAGCCTTCGACCTCGGTGGAGTATCTGCGGTCGTAGTGTATCCGGTGGCCGTTAAACGTCAGGGCGGAATACCGGAACAGCAACGGTGCCTCCGCCCGCATTGGCCTAGTCACTTCGCCGATCTCGGATTGCGGGGGCGCCGCCGGGGTATCGCCCGGCGCTTCGACATCCCGATAGACGATGTCCTGGCGCTCCTCCACGACCGCCGCCCCATCGGCCTCGATGACGTGCTTCACCGTGACGAAGCAGAGCCGACCGGTCCTACCTTCCTTGAGCACGACGTTCTCGATGGTCGAGGTTCTCTTGACTGCCTGACCGACCTTGAGGTCGTCGTGGAAGACGAACGACCCACCGGCCCACATCCGGCGTGGCAGCGGCACTGGTGGCAGGAATCCGCCACGCCGCGGGTGGCCGTCGGGGCCGAGCAAATGGGCGG
Source organism: Chelatococcus sp. GCM10030263 (assembly GCF_042666455.1). Classification (NCBI taxonomy): domain Bacteria; kingdom Pseudomonadati; phylum Pseudomonadota; class Alphaproteobacteria; order Hyphomicrobiales; family Chelatococcaceae; genus Chelatococcus; species Chelatococcus sp. GCM10030263. The sequence continues at coordinate 579,993 of NZ_JBHTDB010000002.1, forward strand.
CCGCCGCAGGCTGGGCGAGGCAGAGATGGATCAGACGGGGAACCGCTTGCCCAGGCAACGGGGCCTCGCCGCCATAGTCCATCGTCGCGTGATATTTCCGCGCGAGATCCTCGGTAACGAAGTCGTGGACGATTTCCTGCCGACCGATCCATGTCCGCAATAGCACGAGATCGATTTCTGGTAGCGGGTTCATGACGATGTCCTCGAGGAGCGCCAACGCCCGTTCGGGTGCACGGCGACGTTGCCTGATCGGGAATGTTGGCACGGGCCATGCGCGCCTCAGCGCGCGGCGTGGCGCCGCATGAGTCGCCAAGCGATTGTTATTTTTGGATGCCGGCGAATTTCTCGGTTCCGACCAGGAGATCGATCGCGAGTAGCAGGACGATCGCTGCGTAGATCGTCGACGCCGAGACCGCGGCAATGGTCGGATCGATCGAGTACTGGACGTAGTTGAAGATCTTCAACGGCGTCAGGGAGAAGTCCGGGGCAGCATTGAAGATGCTGAGCTCGACATTGGTCCAGGAAACCACGAAGGAGAAGATCGCGGCGGCGAACACGTTCGAGCTCACGATCGGCAGCGTCACGAGGCGAAAGGTCTGGAACTCGTTGGCGCCGAGATCGAGGCTGGCATCGCGCAGCCGGGGATCCATCCCGACGAAGGCCCCGAGCATCATCCGCACCACGTAGGGCAGAACCAGAATGACGTGGCCCATCACCAGGATCGGCGTCGAACGAGCCCACCCGAGACTGGACGCGACCTGAAGCAGCGCGACGCCGAAGACGACATGCGGCACGATGAGCGGCAGCACGAAGTAGGACGACAGAAGGGCGGCGCCGGGTAGGCGGCCGAGGGCGATCGCGGCGGCGGCCGGAATGCCCAGGAGCAGCGCGATGAGCGTCGCCGCCACAGCCACCTTGGTGCTGTTGATGATCGAGCTGATGTAGTCCGGATCCTGGAGGAACGTCGTATACCAGCGCAGGGACAGGCCCGACGGCGGGAATCTGAGCAGGCTGGTATCGCTGAATGAGACCGCGATGGTCACAATCAGCGGAAACAGGATGTAGCCGAACAGCAGCAGGGCGATGAGCCGGACCAGGAGCCCGGAGGCGCGGCTGCCCAAGCGGTGCATCGCGAAGGTCATTGCCTGCTCCACGCCATCGTGCGGTTGGTCAACCAGGCCTGAAGGATGATCAGCGCGAGGGCGGTGATCGTCAGGCAGATGGCCAGCGCGGCCCCGAGCGGGAAGTTCAAGGCGCTCATGTACTGCTCGTAGATTTCAATGGACATGACCGAGCCGCGACCGCCGAACATGATGCTCGGGGTGACGTAGGCGCTGACGCACAGCGTGAAGGTGAGCACGCCTCCGCTGACGACGCCCGGAAGGCTCAGCGGGAAGACGATCTTGGCGAAGGTCGATGCCGGTCCGGCCCCCAGGTCGTTGGCGGCGTTGAGAAGCTCCGGCCGGATCGAATGCAGTGCGGCGACGATGGCCAAAACCGCGAACGGCAGGGATATGTAGGTCAGGCCGATAATGACGCTGAGCTCGTTGTAGAGGAGCCGGAGCGGCCTATCGGCCATGCCGGACACGAGCAGCGTCTGGTTGATGGGCCCGTTCCGGCTCAGGATGATCATGAAGCCAAAGGAGCGGACGACGTTGCTGGTGAAGAGCGGCAGGACGACGACGATGTAGCAGAAGCGCTTGAGAAGCCGCGACTTCAGCTGGAAAACCATGAAATAGGCAATGAAATAGCCCGCCACGGCGCAGACCAGCGTGACGATGGCGGAGACCCGAATGGTCGCGGCCAGTGCCGACAGATAGCGCGGGTTGGTGACCGTCTCGACGTAGTTCGCGATCGTGGGTCCGCCTGCCTCACCGCCGAGACTGGACAGGAAGATGGCGGCGAGCGGAATCACGAAGATGGCAAGGACGAAGCAGCCCGGGATGAGGACCAACGCCCAGATGGCGAGCCCGCGCTTATTCATGGTCGCCCCGATCGGGATAGAGGATCGGGTTGTCGTCGAGCAGCTCGAGCGTCAGCGACTGGCCGATGGCGATCTCCGGGACGCCGGGATCGCCGCTCGGCAGCTTGATCGAGATCTCGCTCGCGTCGGCGAGTTCGAGGAAGATGCGGACCGCATCGCCCATGTAGACGGTGCGCTTCACCACCGCTGGGAAGGCGATCGCGTTGGCGGACGCCGATATCACGGGCCGCAGTCGCTCCGGCCGGGCCAGCAGGCGATAGTCGCTGTCCTCGCGGGCGACGCTCGGCCCGCCCAAGGGCTGCCCCCGGAGCGTCAGCTTGCCCGCCTTGACTGTGCAGGCGATCAGATTGGCCTCGCCGATGAAATCCGCGACGAAGCGGCTGGCGGGCCGGTCGTAGATTTCCTTGCCGCTCCCCATCTGCTCGACCCTGCCGCGGTTCATCACCGCGATGCGGTCGGCCATGACGAGGGCCTCCTCCTGATCATGGGTGACGAAGATGAAGGTCGTGCCGAGCTGCTCCTGCAACTTCTTCAGCTCGATCTGCATCTGCCGCCGCAGCTTCAGGTCGAGCGCCCCCAGCGGCTCGTCGAGGAGCAGCAGCCGCGGCCGATTGATGATCGCCCGCGCCAGGGCGATGCGCTGCTGTTGCCCGCCCGACAGCTGGGAAGGATAGCGGTCGCCGACATGGCCGAGACCGACCATCTCGAGCGCCTCCGCGACGCGGGCGGCTATCTCGGTCGACGCGACGCCGGAGCGCCGCGGCCCGAAGGCAACGTTCTCGGCGAGCGTCATGTGCGGAAAGAGGGCGTAGCTCTGGAACACGGTGTTCACCGGCCGACGGTAGGCCGGGGCGTCGATGACCGACTTGCCCTCGATCAGGATGTCGCCGCTCGATGCATCGGCGAAGCCGCCGATGCATCGCAACAGGGTGGTCTTGCCGCAACCACTGGGGCCCAGGAGCGCGATGAATTCCCCGGCGGCGACGTCGATCGAGACGTCGTCCAGGGCCCGCAGGTCGTTGTAGGCCTTGGTGAGCCCGCGGACCGAAAGGATGTGATCGATCATCCTACTTCCGTGCCACCTGGGCCTCGAAGAGGGCCGTCATCTCGCTGCGTCGGGCGTTGATCTCGTTCCAGTCGGGCATGACGAGATCGGCCACCGAACCATCCTTGCCCCAGGGCATGAGCCGGGCGATCTCGGGCTTCAGGACGACATCCTTGATCGACGGCCCACCGTTGAACTTCTCGGCGAGGCAGGCGGACGCCTCCTTGGTCAAGCTCATGTCGATGAGCTGTTCGGCTTCGTTGCGATGCGGCCCATTCTTGACGAGGTGAACCCGGGAATCGTTCGCGATCGGCTTGTCGGTAGGCGCGACGAACTCGAGCGGCGCGCCCGCCTTGATCAGCTCGAGGGCGCTGGTCGAGAAGTGTGGAGCCACCGCGACCTCCTCGGCCTGGAACATGCTTGAGATGTTCCCGGCGCTGGCGAAGAACGCCACCGCATCGACCTTCCGGAGATTTTCCAGCGCAGGCTTGAGGTCGGTCATCGAGCCGCCGCTGATCGTCGCCATATGAGCGAGGAAGGGCAGGCCCATCGAGATCTGCATCGAGGGCAGAGCGACCTGGCCTTTGTACTTGCCGCTCCAGAGATCGGCCCAGGCCTTGGGCGGCTCCTTGACGGTGTCCTTGTTGTAGAGAAGACCGAAAGAATAGAACAACACGCCCGCAGCGTAGGTCCGGTCGCCCTGCGCGTGGATTGCCTGCGGGACGACGTTCGCGAGATTGGGAATGCGCTGCGCGTCCAGCGCCTCGAGCACGCCTGCGGCGGCGGCCTGTTCCGAAGGTCCTCCATCCATGAAGGCGACGTCCATGGCGGGCGCCGACTTCTGGGCGACGAGCTTGTTCAGCGTCACGGCCGAGGCGCCGATATCGAGGACGACCTTCGTGCCGGTCTTCGCCGTGAATGGCCTGAACACGCACTCAGTGAAGGCCGTTTGCGCCTGACCGCCGAAGACGCCGACGGTGACGCTCTGCGCCTGCGCCGCGGACAGTCCGGCGCCGAGGATGGTGGCCGTCGCGATCGTAAGTAGCTTCATCTCACTTCCCCATTCTTGCGATTTTTCGACCATTCCGCCGCAGCCGTTCGGCCGCGCGCGAATTCAGTTCCTCAGTGCCTCCGCCGGCTTGAAACGGACGGCCGGATCGTCCTCGACCAGTCGCCTCCAGAGCGCCTCCGCGGCATTGGCCGACAGCGCTACGGTGGCGCAGGCCATAAATTTCTCGCGGATTTCAGCGGCCCCTACGGGATTGTCAGGGTGCCCCTTCTGGAGTGCTTCGCCTTCCTTGAAGACGCTGCCGTCGCGCTGCTCGACCTCGAGCCAGCTCTTCGCCTCGCCCTTGAGATAGGCGGCCTCGAACCGTTCCTTGTCGGACTGCTCGGGCGGTATCACGAGCTTGATCCTGGTCATCATCTCGCGAACCGCAGGATCGTGGATCACCGCCTCGTCGAAGTACTTGTTCGCCACGGTGCCGTGACACAGGGCGACCGCCACGCAGTACTCGATGCTGAAACGGCATTCGGTCGGATTGCGCGGTTGCGGGTAGTTCATGATCGACGCCGCGTGGTAGCTGACGCTGCACGTGACGTTCTCGATCTGACCCGCCTGGATCCGCTGCGAGGCCAGCCCGTCGATCGCAAGATCGAGGAGCTGGTGCACCATCGAGCAGGTTGGGTAGATCTTCGGGAAGGACTGGAGGATCTCGAACCCGGACAGGGCGCCTTCCAGCAGCTTCTGATCCTTCGGCGGAATTCCCGCATACAAGGACAGGAAGCCTTGATCGCCTTCCACGGCCAGGGGATTGGCCGCCATGCCCGCGGCGGCGAGATCGGCCGCCAAGAGACCGTTCCGCGCGGCCATACCCGCATGGAGAGGCTTGGTCGTGGTGCCGAAATTGTGCTTCAGACCGCTGGCGAACGAGGCCGTGATCGCCAGGGCATCGGCGGTCGGTCCGGCGGCCAGGGCCTTCAGGCGAGCGCAGGCCGCCGCCGCGCCGAAGCTTCCGAGCGTCGAGGTCGTATGCCAGCCGCGGGCGTTATGCTCGAGGGTCGCGATACGGCCCAGGACGCTCTCGACCTGCACGCCCGCCACATAGGCGACGATGATGTCGAGCAGCGAGACATCCGCCGTATCCGCCAGCGCCAGAAGCGCCGGAACGACCGGTGCCGAGGAATGGCCGATCATCGACATGTTGTTGTCGTCGTAGTCTAGCGCATGCGCGAGGGCGCCGTTGATCTGCGCCGCGGCGCTCGGGCTGGCGGTGTCCCGCGTCCCCCAGACCGCGCAAGGGCCGGTTTCGCGGCCGAGCGCCTTCATCACGATCCGAGCGGAGTTCTCCCCGGTGCCCGCCAGGGCTACGCCGATCGTATCGGCGAGCATGAGGCGGGCATGCGCGATGACCGGGGCCGGGATGTCGTCGGCGGTCAGCCCGGCGACATAGGATGACAGTCTGGAAGTCAGGTCGGCGGACACCATGATCGTTGCGAACTCCCCTCGTGTTCTTGGCTTTTGCTAGCGCTCTTTCGCGGAGGAACTGCGCTGTCGGTCATCCCACGCGCAGTTCCTCCAGGACCATTTCCGTGTGTTCGCCAAGCGCCGGAACCGGTCCCATGACCGGCTCGAAGGCGCTCGAGTTTCCGGGCGGCAGCAGGGCCGGGATCCGTCCGACCTCGCTGGAAATCTCGCGCCAGCGGCCGCGCGCCTGCAATTGCGGGTGGCTCCAGACCCCGGCCATCTCGTTGACGTTGCCGTTGGCGATTCCGGCCTGATCGAGCAGCGACGTCGCCTCGTTGCGCGCAAGCGTGCCGAGCCGGTCGCCGATGATGCGTTCGAGCTCGACACGGTTGGCCGCGCGGGCGCCGTTCGACGCGAACCGCGGATCGTCGACCAATTCGGGCCGGTCCAGCACGGTCCGACAGAAGGCGGACCACTCGCGCTCGTTCTGGAGACCGAACAGGACCTGACCGTCTCGGGTCTCGAACAGGCCGTAAGGGTAGATCGTCGCGTGCGCGGCGCCGGTCCGCGCGGGTGGTTCAGCGCCCTCATAAGTGTAGTAGAGGGGATAGCCCATCCACTCGCCCAGCGCTTCGAGCATCGATATCTCGACATGCGAGCCGCGCCCGGTCTTCTCGCGGAGGTGGAGCGCCGCCAGGATGGCGCTGTAGGCATACATCCCGGTCGCGATGTCTGCGATCGAGATGCCGACCTTCGACGGTTCCGTCGCCGTCCCGGTAACGGAGAGGAGGCCGGCTTCCGCCTGTATCAACAGGTCGTAGGCCTTGCGCCCTTCATAGGGACCACCGGCGCCGAAGCCTGACACGTCGCATACGATCAGACGGGGGTGGTCCGGCAGCAACCTGTCGGCGGACAGGCCGAGCCTTTCCGTTGCTCCCGGCGCGAGGTTCTGGATGAAGACGTCGGCGCGACGGATTAGATCGCGCAGCGCCGCCTCGCCCTCCTTGGACTTGATATCAAGCGCGACGCTCTGCTTGGAGCGATTGCACCACGCGAAATGCGAGGCGAGCCCGCCCTTGACCCGATTGTCGTAGCCGCGGGCGAAGTCGCCGCCCTCGGGACGTTCGACCTTGATCACGCGCGCTCCTAGGTCGGCGAGTTGTCGCGTCGCGAACGGTGCGGCGATCGCGTGCTCCAGGGTGACGACGGTCACTCCGTCCAAGGGTCGCATATTCAGGGTGGGCATCTCGAAATCCTGGTGAGATTCCATCTATTACCTGCGGTCGCGCGTTCCGAAATTTGCATGTCATTGAGTCAGCCTTCGCGAAATGCGAAGGAAGGACATGAAATTCGACCTGATCGACCTGTCACTCTTCGTTGCCGCCGTAGACACCGGAAGTCTGACCAAGGGCTCCGAGAGGATAGGGCTGGCGCTGGCGGCGGCGAGCGCACGCATTCGCCTGATGGAGGCGCGTCTTCGGGTGAAGCTGCTTGAGCGCAGCAAACGTGGCGTGGTTCCGACCAGCGCCGGCGTCGCCATGCTCAATCACGCACGCATCGTGCTGAACGACGCGGCCCTGCTGGAGGCAGACGTTTCGGAGTTCGCGCGCGGACTGAAAGGCAAGGTTCGTCTGATGTCGAACACCAATGCGCTCGCCGAATTTCTGCCGCAGGCCCTCGGCGCCTTTCTGGCGGCCAATCCCGACATCAGCGTATCGGTGGAAGAGCGCCTGAGCCTGCACATCGTGCAAGCGGTCTCTTCCGGCGAGGCGGCGATCGGCATCGTCGCGAGCACGATCAATATGGGTTCCCTTGAGCACTTTCCCTTCGCCAGGGATCGGCTCGTTCTGGTGGTGCCCCATGGTTGGCGGCCGGATGTCCTCGAGCTGGCTTTCAAGGAGGCACTGGGCGAGCCTTTCATCGGTCTTCAGGAAACCAGCGCCATCCAGACATTTGTCGCCGAGCAGGCTGCGCGTTCCGGTCATATCCTCCAAGTCCGGATGCAGTTGCTAGGCTTCGAGCAGGTCTGCAAGATGGTGGAGAGCCGGGCAGGGATCGCCGTCGTTCCGGAAAGCTCCGCTCTCCGTGCCGCTCAGACCATGTCGATCCGGATCGTGCCGCTGCTGGACGAATGGTCCCACCGGGACTTGCGCATCTGCGTGAAGGACAAGAACCGCCTCGCGCCGGTCGCGCTTCAGTTGTTCGAGCACCTCGTTTCGATCCGCTTTCGCTCTCCTAGGTCATCCTAGGCGCCAACCTTTTAGGCACTTCGCGAGACCCCAGACCTTCTTGGCGAGACTTCGGTGCCGGTCAAAGCGACAGCATGGTGAAATCAATCTTTCGCACGAGGCGAGCTCGCGCCCTAAGTCGGTCCTTCGTGGGTGGCGTTCGAGCGACGCAAAAAAAGGCCGTTTGTGCCGCATTGGCTTTGCCAGGAGCGGCGTTAGGTTGCGGGCTGTTCGAAGCGTTCCGCGCGGTAGGCCTTGAGCAGCTCTACATCGACGCCGTCCAGGATTTCGGTCGTTATCAGTTGCGCAAGCACCGGACCGAGCGAAATGCCGGCGTTTGTGGCAACAGCCCGTACCGCAGGTATGCTGGCTGAGCGGCCGATAATTGGAAGGCCATCCAAAGGAAGTATGCGACGTCCAGTTGTGACTTTTTCTACTTTCGCTCCTTTGAGCCTTGGAAAGAGCTGGACCGCATCCGATACAAGGGCGTCTACATCAAGCATTTCACCATCGGATACTGTTGCTCCCGTAAAGTGGCGGCCGAGGATGACACGCCCATCGTGACGCTGGATCACATGCACCGAGGGTCCGTGGACCATTGTGTCAAGGAACAGTTCAACCGGTTCTAGATGCACCAGATGCCCGACGGTCTCGACCAGCGGCACATTGATGCCGACAAGCGCCGCGAGGTCCGGCGTCTGGCGCCCAGTGGCGATTATCACATGGTCGGCTTCTACCGGCCCTGTTTCTGTCATCACCACGACTCCGCCGCTCGCGCGGGACTCGAAGCCGGTGGCTTTCCGTGGAGCGTCGAGCACGGCGCCTGCCTGAATCGCCGCATCAAGAAGCTTCGCGGTAGCTGAATAGGGATTCACAGTGCCTTCGTCCGGCGCGTGGAAGCCAAACTCGAATTCGTCGACGACTTCAACCGGAAGCAGCGATATGAGCTGATCGCGGTTGATCCGGTAGGATGGGCTGCCCCAGGCCTGACGGCGGGAAAGCTCGGCTTCGAGCTTCACAGCCTCAGAGCCTGAGCCCCAGTGCAAGCTGCCCCCCCAGCGAACGCCCAGCTCGGCGCCCAGTCGCGACTCAAGTTCGCGCCACGCGCCGAGGCTGAACCGATGAAGATTGAAATAGGCCCGCGCGCAGTCCTCGGGAATCGGATCCTTTGCGCGGAAGAATGCCTGGTTGGTTATCCAGGCGAAGGAATTCCCTGTCGCTCCAGCATGTGGACCAGCCTCGTCCATCACCGTAACCATCGCGCCGCGGTCGGTGAGGGCAAGCGCGATCGCAGCACCAACAATACCGGCGCCGATGATCACGACGTGTCGGTCTTTCTTCTTGGACATTGGTGATCCTTTCACTGAACGCTCGCCGCGACGACAGGCCTACAAAGCGTCCCGCGCGCTTCTGGATGGCAACCGGGGCGACGTCACCGCGGCACTGCAGCGAGGCAACCGTCACAGGCAATGCGCTACCATGATGCCGCAGCCCCGTCGTATTACCTCCGCGCATAGTTGCCGAACGCCCGGGCATTTGGCGTGCCGGCCGCGCCGCTGCTTTGCTGTCAGGCGCAAATCGCATGGGTTACATGCGGCGCAGGGGATAATCAGACCACCAGGCCGGCCCACAGCGGACGGCGCGGCGTCACCGATGCAGGAGGAGGATTGAAGATGAGCTTCGACGGAAAAGGCTCGCGCATCGGCGGCGCGACCAGGCGGACCGTTCTCGCGGGCGCCGCGGCGATCATCGCCGCTCCCTATACCTGGACGCGGGCCAACGCTGCCCGGGTGGTCCGGATCCGCACCTCCGGTCGGAATGTCGAAGACGTCATGAAGCCGGCGGTCTGGGACCGCTTCACCAAGGAGACGGGCATCGAGGTCGTCTCCGTGCCGTCGACCGTGACCAAGATGCTGGCGACGATCAAGGCCGGCCAGCCGGATGTCGACGTCGCCAATGCCGGCATCGAGATCCTGCTTCGCGCCGAGCGCGCGGGCGGGCTGGTCCCGGTCGACTACGACAAGTTCAAGTTCGCCAAGCTCGCCGACATCCCGGCGCTCTACAGGCGCCCGATGATGTGCGGCACCTATCAGTACGGCACGCTGATGGCCTACAACACCGAGGCCTTCAAGGGCGCCGTGCCGGCCTCCTGGGCCGATTTCTGGGACGCCAAGGCGTTCCCCGGCAAGCGCACGCTGCAGGACATGTCGTCCGGCCGGCCCAATCTCGAATTCGCGCTGCTCGCCGACGGCGTGCCGGCCGACAAGCTCTACCCGCTCGATGTCGAGCGCGCCTTCGCCTCGCTGGGCCGGATCAAGGCGCAGATCGCCAAGTTCTGGAACACCTCGGCCTTGGCGAACCAGATGATGATCGACAAGGAGGCCGTCCTGGGCGCGCTCTGGAACGGCCCGCTGATGACGGCCATCGCGAAGGGCGCGCCGCTCGCCCCGCAGTGGAACCAGCACATGGTGTCGCTGCAGTCGCTGGCGGTGACGAAGGGCGCGCGCGATGCCGAGGCTGCCCAGATGCTGATCGACTTCACCTCCACCCCGGAGAGCCAGGCCGGGATGGCCAAGGGCTTCGGCTACGGCCCGATCAACGACCGCGCCTTCGCCCTGCTGCCCGACGATCTGCTCGGCCAGACCATCGGCAGCATCAAGCTGCGCGACAAGGGCTTCCTGCAGGACGACGACTGGTGGACGGACAACACCCCGGCCGTCAGCCAGCGCTGGTCGAAATGGGTGCTGGAATAGTGTCCGGCGGAACGATCGAGCTCGTCAACGTCGATAAGCACTATGGCGACCTGAAGGTCGTCGACGGCATCTCGGCGTCGATCGGCGCCGGGCAATTCGTGTCGTTGCTTGGCCCTTCGGGGTCAGGCAAGACCACGACCCTGATGATGGTCGCGGGCTTCGTGCTGCCCAGCGCCGGGCGGATCGTCGTCGACGGCAGCGACGTCTCGCGGGTGCCGCCGCGCAAGCGCGGCTTCGGCATGGTGTTCCAGAACTACTCGCTATTTCCGCACCTGAACGTCTTCGACAACATCGCATTCCCCCTGAGGCTGCGGAACGTGCCGAACGCCGAGATGGGCGAGCGCGTGCAGCAGGCGCTCGACCTGGTGCAGCTCGGCAGCTTCGGCGGCCGGCAGATCAGCCAGCTCTCGGGCGGCCAGCAGCAGCGCATCGCGCTAGCGCGCGCCGTCGTGTTCCAGCCCCGCGTGGTGCTGATGGACGAGCCGATGGGCGCGCTCGACAAGAACCTGCGCTTCGCGATGCAGACGGAGATCAAGGAGATCCAACGGCGGCTCGGCATGACCGTGCTCTACGTGACGCATGATCAGGAAGAGGCGATGAACTTGTCCGATCGCATCGTGATCATGAACCATGGCCGCATCGAGCAGATCGGGGCGCCCCAGTCGGTCTACGACCTGCCGGAGAGCCCGTTCGTGGCCAACTTCCTCGGCGAGGCGAACCTGTTCCCGGGCGTCGTCACGGAGCTTGCGGGCGCACAGGGCGTGCTGACGCTCGACGACGGCACGAGCGTGCGCGGCCCGGTCGCGACCGGCGTCGGGAAAGGCAGCCGCGCGGCCCTGTTCATCCGGCCGGAGCGGCTGCAGTTCGCCGCCGCCGGCTCGGCCGGCGCGCCCGACCGCAACGCCATCACCGGGACGGTGAACCGCTGCTCTTTCCTTGGCAGCTACAGGCGCTACGGCGTCGAGATTGCCCCCGGCCTGCAGGCCTCGGTCGACCAGCCGAACACAGAGGCGATGGCGCTGTTCGCCCCGGGCAGCCGCGTCGAGCTGCGCTGGCCAGCGGGATCGGGCCGCATCATCGGGACTGCGCCGTGAGCCCGGCATCAAAGAACCGTTCCCTTGCGGTGCTGTTCGTGCCCGCCCTGGTCGTCATCGGGCTGCTCTTCGTCCTGCCGGTGGCACTGTTCTTCGTCCGATCCGCCGCGGAGGCAGGCGGACTGCGCTCCTTCGCCGAGCTGATCTGGGTGACGCTGCAGTCGGGGCCGGTGCGGAACGCGCTCGGCCAGACCGTCGCCATCTCGCTCGTCGTGACGCTCGGGGCGCTGCTGCTGGGTTATCCGATCGCGTATTTCCTGACGGTGGCGCCGCCATGGGGCTTCAGCCTGGTGATCCTCTGCATCGTCGTGCCGTATTTCACCAGCATCATCGTCAGGACCTATTCCTGGATGGTGCTGCTCGGCCGCAACGGCCTGATCAACCAACTCCTGCTGAAGACCGGGCTGATCGACGGGCCTCTGGCCCTGATCTACAACTATACCGGCATCCTGATCGGCATGACGTATATCATGCTGCCCTACATGGTGCTGACGCTCTACGCGGCGATGAAGCGGATCGACCTCGGCCTGCTCAGGGCGGCCGCGGGCATGGGTGCCGGCCCGGCCTACAGCTTCCGCAAGGTCTACCTGCCGCTGAGCGCGCATGGCGTGATCTCGGGCGCGCTCATCGTTTTCATTCTCTGCCTCGGCTTCTTCGTCACGCCCGCGCTGATGGGCGGCCCCGGCAACGTCATGATCGCAATGCTGATCCAGAACGAGGTCGAGATCGTTATGAACTGGGGCAGCGCGGCGGCGATGGCGGTCATCCTGTTCGTCATGACCGCGGTTCTGTACGCGATCTATTACCGGCTGTCCGATGTCGACAAGCTGATGGGGCGCTGAGCATGTTCGATCGGCTGCTGCGCCTCTACATCGCCATCGCCTGCTTCCTGCTGATGATGCCGATCGTCGTGGTGATCGTGGTGTCCTTCTCGGGTGACGACTACCTCACCTTCCCGCCCGGCAGCCTGTCGTGGCGCTGGTTCGCGCTGTTCTTCGGCGACCCGTCCTGGCGGCGCGCCCTGCTGGTCAGCCTTGGCACCGGGATTGCCTCGGCCGTGCTGGCGACGGCGGTCGGCTTCGTCACGGCCTATGCGTTCCTGCGTTCCGAGATGCGCGGGAAGAAGATATTGCTGTCGCTGGTCCTGTCGCCGATCATCATCCCGCACATCATCACGGCCATCGCGATGTATTACATGGCAATCAGCATCGATGCGGTCGGCAGCTTCGTTCTGCTCGCCCTCTGCCATTCGGTGATGTCGCTGCCGGTGGTCGTGCTGATCCTGCTGTCGTCGCTGCAGAGCGTCGACGCCTCGGTCGAGAAGGCCGCGATCGGCATGGGCTGCAGCCGGATCCAGCTGTTCCTGCGCGTGGTCATGCCGATCGCCTGGCCGGGCGTCGTCTCGGCCGGGCTCTTCGCCTTCCTGACTTCGTTCGACGAGCTGCTGATCGCCCTGTTCCTCGGCGGCGCCGAGTTCCGGACCCTGCCGGTGCGGATCTGGCAAAGCCTGGAGATGGAGCTCGAGCCGACGATCGCGGCAGTGAGCGCCTTCCTGATCGCCGTCACGGCCATCATCCTCCTGTTCGACCTGCTGCTGCGTTCGCGGCGCGCCTCGCCGGCGCGCACGGCCGGCCACTGAACCTCCTTCCTCCTTCGATACCCACATGATCCCCACAGGCCTGACGCTCGACCACGCCGTCCTCGATGTCGGCCCGCATTTCGACCGAACGGTCGGGGCCCTTTCGGCCGCCGGGTTCAACGTCTCGCCGGCGAGCAGCCACAAGGGCATGCGCAACCGCCGGATCTATTTCGACAGCACCTACCTGACCCTGCTGCAGAAGCTCGGCGAGGCCGAGGCCGCGCCGACGCCCGAGGCCTCGGGCGGCGTCATCGCCGTCGCGTTCAAGGGCCGGGAGCTGGAGGCGATGGCGCAGCGCTGGCAGGTCGCAGGCAAGGCCGCCCGCGAGGTGGTCGAGATGTCGCGCGAGGTCGTGCTCGACGGCGCGCCGCAGACGGCCCGGTTCAGGACGCTCGACCTGCCGGAGGACTCTCTGGGCGCGATCCATGCCTTCGTCTGCTACCACCTCACGCCGGAACTGCTGTGGCGGCCGGAATGGCAGACCCATGGCAACGGCGCGACCGACCTCGTCGGGATCGTCGTTGCGGCGGCCGACCCCGAGGCGGAAGCGCGCAAGCTCGCCCGCGATCTCGCGGCCGGCGAACCCCTCATGACGGCCGACGGCCTCAAGGTCTCGGGCGTGTTCTTCCAGCCGCATGGCGAGGGCGCCGTCACGGCGAAACCCGCCCCGGCATGCGTGGCGGCGGCCCTGCTCGTCGCGGCGCGGCCGAAGGCAGCGTCTCGCTTGCCGGCATACCGGTCCGGATCGTGCTGACGCGCGGCAATCGCTGAAACGGCCGCCGCCCCGCCTCAGCCGAATTCCTCCATGCCTTCGGCCCGCGGCAGCTGCGCAAGGAACTGCATCCGATGCTTGCGAAGCACTGCGAGGAAAGAGCTGGCGGCGCGCGACAGCGGCCGGTGCTCCGGCTGGAGCAAGCCGATGTGGAATTCGATCATCGGGCTGAAGGGGATCATCGCAAGCCCGCGGCCGCGATAAGCGACGGCTGTGAAGGGATCGACGATCGCGACTCCGAGGCCGCCGATGACCAGCTCGCAGATCAGCGGGTAGTTCTGCGATTCGAGGGCGGCGGACTTGCTGAAGCCTTGCCGAAGGAAGGAGGCGTCAACGTTCCTCCGGCCGACCATGCCCGGCATCAGCGTGATCAGCGGCTCGTCGACGACGTCCCTTGGCGTGACCACGGCCCGCGCCGCGAGCGGGTGGTCGAGGCGGGTGACCAGATACATCGGAGCCCGACAGAAGGTCTCGGACTGCAGGCCCTCGCGCTGGAGCGGGAACTCGGCGACCCCGAAGTCGATGAACTGCGAGAAGATCCAGTCCTCGACCTTGGTCGAGTGCTGGACCTGGACCGTGATCGCGACATCGGGATGGTCCCGTTTGAAGCTGCAGATCACGTCCGGCAAGAAGCCGGCGCATATCGCCGGCATGGCGGCGATATGCAGCCGCCCGGTGCGCGCGCCGCGGATCTCGGCCGCGATCTCGCGCACCTTGTCGAAGCTGGCGAAGCTGCGCTCGACATGGTCGAACAGGATCAGGGCCTCTCGCGTGCTCGCGAGTCTGCCTTTTCGTCGATCGAACAGGGTAACTCCGAGATTAGCCTCGAGCCTCAGGATTGCCCGGCTGACTGCGGGTTGCGATATGCCAAGAAGCTCGGCCGCACCGCTGACTGTGCCGCACGTCACCGTCGCTCTGAAGGCCTCCAGTTGCCCAACGAAATTTGTTTTCATTAACTCACCCTGTGGACTGAGGAGCCATGGATGGCGCAGATTCGTGCGTCCTATCAGATTAAGAGGCCGTACGAACCTTGGGCTCAGCTCAGATGACTTTCCCGCATGAAGGGCAAGCCAAACCGAAAGGGTTCCAATCTGCTTATCAGGTCTGCACCGCCATCCGCCTTTAAGGGGGTAGATATATGGAGTATAAGCAATGGCCGGTTCGGCCTGGTCGACCGCCGGCATCTGATTGCCCCTAGAGCAGACATTCCCGGCGTCGGCTATGCCAGATGCAGTCGATTGGCGATGTCGCAGCCAGGAGTCCGCTTCCCACCCGTTGTTGCCAATCCCGTCGTCTAAACGGACCGGCAGCTTTTGGTGCTGGGCACGAGCCCTCCCGACGGCTGAAATGGGGCGCTCGTTCGCAATCTGAGTGTGACGTCGCCTCCGGGTCATTCCGCGACGTTGACCACGCGGGGCTAAACGTCCGCTCGTGGGCATTCCTACCCGAAAGCGAACTGACAGCTTCCGGCCCACCCTCTAGGGCTTCGCCAAGCTTTTAAGGGTTAGCAGCTTTTCGTTTGCGGCCTTACGGCCCAGCTCCGCCGAATGGGGCGAAGTGGACGAACGGCAGGTTTCGGGTGTCGCGAGGAGCATTCCGAACGGCGACAATGGGGGTCGGAAGTCGCCGATCGGTCCCAACAGTGCAAATGGCAGCTATGGCTGGCCTCCGAACTGAAAGCTGCCAGTCCGCAACCGGCCCCCTCTCGGCCGTTAGCGGCACGAGTTCTGACGACAGCACCGTCCGCATAGCCATTTGTGTGGGGTTTACGGCCAAGATTCGTCCCACCCAAAATGGCCGCCCCTACTGGCTCGCCCACATGACGCGGGCCATCCAGGAGACCTCGGCGAGCGGCAGTGCCCGGTCGGGATGCTCGGGATTGAGGGAGCGCAGCTCGATGGTCTTGGCGGTGCGGCGCTTCAGTTCCTTCACCATCACCTCGCCGTCGCTGGTGCGCACCACCACCCGGTCGCCGCGCCGCGGCTCTGAGGTG
The DNA here is from genome assembly GCF_042666455.1 of Chelatococcus sp. GCM10030263. NCBI lineage: Bacteria > Pseudomonadati > Pseudomonadota > Alphaproteobacteria > Hyphomicrobiales > Chelatococcaceae > Chelatococcus > Chelatococcus sp. GCM10030263. The sequence goes on from NZ_JBHTDB010000002.1 coordinate 595,968, forward strand.
GGCGAGACGATGATGACATCGCCGTCGCGATAGAGCGGCAGCATCGAATCCCCGGAGATCTCGAGCGCATAGACGCGCTCGTCGCCGATATCGGGGAAAGCGACCTCATCCCAGCCCGTGCCGACCGGAAAGCCGCCGTCGTCGAAATAGCCGCCGCGTCCCGCCTGCGCGAAGCCGAGCAGCGGCAGGCCGCGCGTTGCCCGGCGATCCCGGTCGAGCCCCGCCATGAACTCATCGAGCGAGGCCCCCGTCGCTTCCAGGATCTTGGCGATCGACTCGGTCGAGGGCCAGCGCGGCCGCCCATCGGGCCCTGCGCGCTTGGAAGGGTTGAAGGCGGTCGGATCGAGGCCCGCCTTACGCGCCAGTCCCGAGGCCGAAAAGCCGTAACGCGCCGCGAGCCGGTCGACGGCTGACCAGATCTGATCATGCGAGAGCGTCATGCGGCCTTCATCCGGTCGGGATGCAATAGGAGGATCATCTCATGATAGGATTTGATGCGGATATACGCAAGGGCCGATTGCGATTGATCTTGAGCGAAGCGTGACCTACGAACCCGTTCGGAGGTCGGTCATGTCCGTTGCCGGTGAAGCTCTCGCCTATAAGATCTGCCCTGCCGCGCTCTGGCGCGAAGCCGGGCGTCAGGGCGTCTTTTCGGGCGCGCCGGTCGACCTCGCCGACGGCTTCATCCATCTCTCGACCGCCAGGCAATTGCGCGAGACGGCGCGCCGGCATTTCGCCGGCCAGGCCGATCTTCTCCTGCTTACGGTCGATCTCGGAAAGCTCGGCGAGACGCTGCGCTTCGAGCCCTCGCGCGGCGGCGACCTTTTTCCACATATCTATGGACCTCTGCCGCTCAGCGCCGTCATCGCCGTCGCGCCGCTGCCGCTCGGACCGGATGGCGTGCATCTCTTTCCGGGCGAGATCCCATGATCACGGGCCTCGCCGCCATCACCCGGCCTGTCCTGGCGCGGCTCGATGCCGAGACCGCCCATGGCCTCACCATCCGGGCGCTGGCCGCCCTGCCGCATGGCGCGCCGCCCGCCGACGATCCCGTCCTGCGCGTGAAGGTTCTGGGGCTCGATTTTCCGAACCCGGTCGGCCTCGCGGCGGGTTTCGACAAGAATGCCGAGGTGCCGGATGCCATGCTCGCGCTCGGTTTCGGCTTCGTCGAGGTGGGCACGCTCACGCCCAAGCCGCAGCCCGGTAATCCGAAGCCCCGCATCTTCCGCTTGGCGCGCGACGGTGGCGTCATCAACCGCCTCGGCTTCAACAACGAAGGCCACGCGGCCGCCACGGCGCGGCTTGCGCGGCGCCGCCCGCTGGGCATTCTCGGCGTCAATGTCGGGGCGAATAAGGACGCGGTCGACCGGGCCGCCGATTACGCCGCCGGCATTGCCGCTTTCGCGCCTCACGCGAGCTATTTCACCGTCAATGTCTCCTCGCCGAATACGCCCGGCCTGCGCGATCTGCAGCAGGCGGAGGCGCTCGACGATCTCCTCGGCCGGGTGATGGAGGCGCGCGCCGCGAGCGGACAGCCGCGGCCCGTGCTCCTGAAGATCGCGCCCGATCTCACCCTCGCCGGGCTGGACGATGTCATCGCCGTGGCGCGCCGGCGTGGCGTCGACGGGCTCATCGTCGGCAATACGACGATCTCACGCCCGGCATCGCTGACCGACCGAGGAGCGGGCGAGGCGGGCGGCCTTTCCGGCCGGCCGCTCTTTCCACTGGCGACGCGCATGCTGGCCGAAGCCTATCTTCGGGCCGAAGGCGCTTTTCCGCTGGTCGCAGCCGGCGGCGTCGATTCGGCCGAGACCGCCTGGACGAAGATCCGGGCGGGCGCCACCCTGGTGCAGCTCTATACCGGGCTCGTCTATGCGGGCCCCGGGCTCATCGCGGACATCAAGCGCGGGCTGGCGGATCGGCTGAAGTCCGGGGCGACGACCCTCGCCGCCGAAATCGGCCGCGACGCCGCGGCCTTCACGGGAGGCTGATTCGCGTCAGCCGCGTCCGGATGTCAGCCGGATGATGAGCCAGATGGGCACCACGATGATCGCCCCATAGACCAGCCACTGCAGGACTTCGCGCACGGCGTCGATACCCCGTCCGAAGACGCGATGGAAGAAATTGACGATGCCGTCGATCAGGGTGAAGGGCGTGATGTCGAGAAAGGCCATGAGCGCGCCGACGAGGATCGACAGAAAGATCAGCCGCACCAGAACGGCTCCCGGCGACCCGCCGACGAAACGTTGCAGCGAACCATTGGCCATGTCGTACTCCCGTGCTCGCGACAGCCTGCGCGGACGTCTCCGCGGGCTCGGCTGGACCAGCCGTGCCTGTTGATGTTTCATCGCAGGACCGCCCAAGGAGTGCAACCAACCTCCCATGCTCGATCCAGCCCTTTTCGATCCCGCCGCCATTGATCCCGAGACCGTGGCGCTCAACGCCGAGATCATCGCCAAGCTTGCCCGTCTGCCCGATCAATGGAGCCTCCCTCCAGCGGTCATCCGCGAGATGCGGGCCGAGGGCGGCGGCGCCTTTCCGCTGCCACTGAGGAGCCCGCGGGCGGAGACGCTTCTTATTCCAGGCCGGGCGGGGGAGGTGCCGCTGCGCATCATTGCCCCGCCCGATCCGCGCGGCGTCTATCTGCATATCCATGGCGGCGGCTGGGTGTTCGGCTCGGCAGACATGCAGGACGACCGGCTGGAGCGCATGGCCGAGAAGCTCGGGCTCGCCTCAGTGTCCGTCGACTATCGTCTCGCGCCGGAGCATCCCTATCCCGCCGCGCCGGACGATTGCGAGGCCGCCGCGCTGTGGCTCGTCGAGAATGCCGCCTCGTCCTTCGGGACCGACCGGCTCTTCATCGGCGGCGAATCGGCCGGCGCGCATTTGAGCGTCGTGACGCTCATGCGCCTGCGCGACGTGCATGGCCTCAGGCCCTTCCGCGCTGCCAATCTGGTCGCCGGCATCTACGATCTCGGCATGACGCCGAGCGCCCGGCGCTGGGGCGAGGAAAAGCTCGTCATGCGTACGCTTGACGTTCACCTCTTCGTGCAGAACTTTCTGCGCGGCGGGGGCGATCTGCGCGATCCCGACATTTCGCCGCTCTACGGTGATCTCGCCGGCCTGCCGCCGGCGATCTTCACGGTGGGCACGCGCGATGCGATCCTCGACGACAGCCTTTTCATGAGCGCCCGTTGGACGGCCGCCGGCAACCGCGCCGACCTCGCCGTCTGGCCCGGCGGGGCCCATGTCTTCATCGGCTTCCCCGGATCGCTGGCGGAGAAGGCGCTCGCGCGCAGCGAGGCGTTTTTGGCGGAGTTTTAGGCGATGTCTCACCTCCCCCTTGAGGGGGGAGGTCGACGCGGCGAAGCCGCGGCGGGAGGGGGTGACTGAGCGAGGGCAGGCACCCCACCCCGTGCCTGCGGCCCGACCCTCCCCATCAAGGGGAGGGTAAAGCGCAGGCTCACACGGATGCCGACAGCCTAAGCCGCCGTCCCGGTGACCCGCCCGGCCAGGATCACAGCCTGCGTGCGGCTCTCGACCCCGAGCTTCTGCAGGATGGCCGAGACATGCGCTTTGACGGTCGCCTCGGAGACGCTGAGCTCATAGGCGATCTGCTTGTTGAGCAGCCCTTCGGAGAGCATCATCAGCACGCGCATCTGCTGCGGCGTGAGCCGCGCGAGGCGCTTGGCCGCATCATCGACCACCTTGTCGACGGCGCCCGAGAGATCGACATCCGGCGGCGCCCAGGTGCCTCCCGCGAGCACGGTCTTGATCGCCTCGCCGATACTTGCCACGCCGAGCGACTTCGGGATGAAGCCGGCCGCGCCGAAGTCCATGCAGCTGCGAATCACCGTGCGGTCGTCGTTGCCGGAGACGATGACCACCGGAATGCCGGGATGCTGGGCGCGCAGGTAGATGAGCCCCGAGAGCCGCTGGGCGCCCGGGATCGTGAGGTCGAGCAGCACGAGATCGACCTCGCCCGCCTCGGCGAGCACCGCGACGGCCTCGTCGAAAGTGCCCACGTCGATCACCTTCGCTCCGGGCATGAGCGTGGTGATGGTCTGCTGCAGCGCTCCGCGGTAAAGCGGATGATCGTCAGCGATGACGATCTGCACCGACGGCTGATCGTTCAATGATCGGCCTCCCCCAAATTAGCCACATTGTTTCGTGTTGCGCGCTTCGACGCAAGACGTAGACAAAAAGTATATGATATCTCGCTAAAGGCCTGCATTCCGGGTCTCTATTAAGGCCTCGAGCAGATCGATCCGGTCGGCCTCGCGCGGCGGCTTGTCCCAGCGGATGCGGCTCACTCTGGGAAAGCGCATGGCAATGCCGGACTTGTGCCGCGGTGAGCGCTGCAGCCCCTCGAAAGCGATTTCCAGCACGAGCCCGGCGTCGCGCTCGTGCACCACCTCGCGCACCGGGCCGAAGCGGTTGGTGGTCGATTGCCGCACGAAACGGTCGAGCTTGGCGAGTTCCTCGTCGGTGAAGCCGAAATAGGCCTTGCCGACCGGCACGAGCTCCTCCTCGCCCTCCGGCCCGCGCCAGACGCCGAAGGTGTAATCCGAATAGAGCGACGAGCGCTTGCCGTGGCCGCGCTGCGCATACATCAGCACGGCATCGACCGTGTAGGGATCGCGCTTCCACTTGAACCACGGCCCCTTCGGCCGCCCGGGCAGATAGGCGCTGTCGCGGCGCTTGAGCATCAGCCCTTCGATGGCTTCTGCATCCGCCCCGCCGCCGGCCGCCGCCGGGTCGGCGCGGGCCGCGGCGAGCGAGGCCCAGTCCGTGAAGGCAACGAGCGGCGAGAGATCGACCCGCCCGCTCTTCAGGCGCGAGACGAAGGTCTCGAGCCGCGCACGGCGCTCCACGAAGGGCAGCGGCCGCAAATCCTCCGCGCCGTCTGCCAGGAGGTCGTAGGCGCGGATATGGGCGGGAAAATCCACCATGAGCTTCGGCGTGACCGTCTTGCGGTTCAGCCGTTGCTGCAGAACGTTGAAGCTCTGCACGCGCCCTTCGCGCATGATGAGGAGCTCGCCGTCGAGCGCGCCATCAAAGGCGGGATCGTCGGCGATCGCCTGCACGAGATCCGGGAAGGCACCGGAGATCTCGTCTCCCGTGCGCGAATAAAGCCGCACCTGCCTGCGGTGGCCGACGGTGGCGGCCGCCGCCTGCACGCGGATGCCGTCCCATTTCCATTCCGCCGAGAAGTCGGCCGGGTCGAGCTTGGCGGCGTCGACCTCCTCCAGCGCATGCGCCAGCATGGCCGGCCGGAAGGGCACGGCCGAAAGCCCTTCGGGCTTCGCCCCGCGGCCTTCGACCCAGGCGAAGAGCGCCTCATAGGGCGGCTCCAGGCCGTGCCAGACTTCCTCCACCTCATTGGGCGCGATCGGCCGCTCCGGCGGGGCCATGTCAGCGACCGCCGTCTTGGCGAGCCGCGCCGAGACGCCGACGCGCAGGCCCCCGGTGATGAGCTTGAGCAACGCCCAGCGCCCGGTCTCGTCGAGACCATCGAGCCAGGAGGCGAGGAGATGCGGCAGGTCGGGTTTCAAAGTGGCGGTCAGCGCCTCCACCACCTCGGTCAACGTCGGCGCCGGCGGGTTGTTGTGGCCGATCGGTGCCGCATTCCATTCTCCCCCCTTGCGGGGGACGGTTGGGGGTGGCGAAAGGTCGGGCTGTCCGTTGCCGGTGAGCAGATCGCCCTCGCTCTGCTCCGCATCCGGCAATCCCCCCCTCCCTTCCCTCCCCCACGAGGGGGGAGGGGGAGCCGCATCCTGTGAGACGAAGCGCGCGTCATCGCGCGTGCCTCGCTCCTGAGGGCGTTCGGTTGCGGGCGCGGGGGGCGCGACGGCGCTCCCTCTCCCCGCTTGCGGGGAGAGGGTGGGGTGAGGGGGCGATGCCGAAAGAGGTTCCACGGTAACCGCCTCCTCACCCGGTTTCCACGCGCTTTGCGCGCGGAAACCGTCCTCTCCCCGCAAACGGGGAGAGGAAGGAGCGACCGGTCCCGGCCACATCAGCGCGACCGTTTCGGACAGGTCCCCGACATAATCGTAGGAGAGCGCAAAGAGCACGGGGTCCGTGCGTGCGGCGATGAGCGCGCGGATGAGGCCGGGTTTGGCATTAGCGAAGCCGAGCGAGCCGGTGAGCGCCGCGAGCGCAAAGCCGCGTTCGGGGTCCGGCGTGGTGCGGAAATAGGCCGTCATCAGCCGGAGCTTGGCGTTACGCCTAGGCTCGTAGGCGAGGCGGTCGAGGAGCTCGGCGAAGCGGTTCACGCGCTGCCCTCCGGCTCGCCCTTTCCCGATGAGTGCGCAACTCGGGTAGACCCCGACTTGCGAAGGGGAGGGTGGATCCGAGCGAAGCTCGGAGACGGGTGGGTGTTCGATCGGGGTTCAACCCCACCTCCTCCGCTGTGCGGAGGAACCTCCCCTGAAGGGGAGGGATCATCGCGGGCGATTTCACCGCCCTCGTCCTCGTCGCCATAGCCCAGCATGTGCAGGGGCTTGGCCTTCAGGCCCTGCGTGCCGCACCAATGCACCAGCGCATCCTCTTGGCCATGCGTCACCCAGACCTCCGAGGCGCCGGTCTCCAGGATCGTCGTGCAGAGATCTTCCCAATCGGCATGGTCGGATACGACGAGCGGCAGCTCGATGCCTTTTTGCCGGGCGCGGGCGCGCACGCGCATCCAGCCCGAGGCGAAGACGGTGACAGGGTCGGCAAAGCGCCGCGACCAGACTTCCTGCGTTGCGCTGGGCGGACAGAGGATGATGGCGCCGGCGAAGCTCGACGGTCCCGCGCCCCGCTCGACCTGCACCTTGCGGATATCGCCGAGCGGCACGCCGGCCGTCTCGTAGAACTGCATCAGCCGTTCCATGGCGCCGTGGATAAAGATCGGCGCATCGTGGCCGGCCTCCCGCAAGAGCGCGACGAGCCGCTGCGCCTTGCCGAGTGCATAGGCGCCGACGAGATGGCTGCGCTCGGGAAAGAGCGCGACCGAGTCGAGGAGCTTGGCGATCTCGTGGCGCGCCGGCGGGTGGCGGAAGACCGGCAGGCCGAAGGTCGCCTCGGTGATGAAGACGTCGCAGGGAACCGGCTCGAAGGGCGCGCAGGTTGGGTCTTCCTCGCGCTTGTAGTCGCCGGAGGCGACGATACGGCAGCCGCCGGCCTCGATCGCGATCTGCGCCGAGCCGAGCACGTGACCCGCCGGATGAAAGGTAACGGTGACCTCGCCGAGGCGGATGGGCTTGCCGAGCTCGGCCGCCTGCTGGCTGCCGCAAAAGCCCTCGCCGCAGCGCACGGCCATGATCGCGAGGGTCTCGGCCGTGGTGAGCACCGCGCCATGGCCCGGTCGCGCGTGGTCGGAATGGCCGTGGGTGACGAGCGCCCGCTTCACCGGCCGCAATGGGTCGATGTGGAAGTCGCCGGGCGGGCAATAGAGCCCGGCGGGCGTCAGGGTGAGGATGTCGGTCGGGCGCATCTCCAGCAAAGATAAGCCTTTAAAGCCATTCGCAAAGAGGAGGACCGCACGGCAAGGTGACGCCGCCGCCCCCGAGCACTAGATTGGACGATGTGTCCGACGTCGAACCCATCGCCGCGCTGCCGGAGCCCTTCGCCGGGTGGTTCGCCCAGCGCGGCTGGACGCCGCGCGACCATCAGCTTGCGCTTCTCGACAGAGCCCGGGCCGGCCGCTCCGTGCTGCTGGTCGCGCCCACCGGCGCCGGCAAGACGCTCGCCGGCTTTCTGCCGAGCCTGGTGGAACTCACCGAGCGCGCGCGCCATCCGGATCTCGGCCGCAGCCTCCACACCCTCTATATCTCGCCCTTGAAGGCGCTCGCCGTCGATATCGCGCGTAATCTGGAGACGCCGGCGCGCGAGATGGACCTGCCGGTCCGCATCGAGACGCGCACCGGTGACACGCCCGGCCATAAGCGGGCGCGGCAGATCGAGCGCCCGCCGGACATCCTGCTCACGACCCCCGAACAGCTCGCGCTGCTCTTGGCGCATCGGGAGTCCGAGGCCTTTTTCTCCGGACTGAGGCGCGTGGTGCTCGACGAATTGCACGCGCTCGTCACCTCGAAGCGCGGCGATCTGCTGTCGCTCGGGCTCGCCCGGCTCGGGCGGCTCGCGCCCGGTCTCACCGCCGTCGGCCTCTCGGCGACGGTCCGCGAGCCCGAGGTCCTCGCCCGCTACCTGCCGCACGGTGCCGCACCGACCGATATCGTCGTGGTCGAAGGCGGTGCGCGTCCGCAAATCGGTATTCTCGAATCAGTGGTGGCGCCGCCGCTCGCCGGCCATACCGCGCTTCATGCCATGCGCGAGATCTATGCGGCGATCCGCGCGCACAAGCTGACGCTCGTCTTCGTCAACACGCGCATGCAGGCGGAATTCGTCTTTCAGGAGCTCTGGCATATCAACGACGACAATCTCGCCATCGCCCTCCACCACGGCTCGCTGGAGGTCGGGCAGCGCCGGCGCGTCGAAGAGGCTATGGCGGCGGGGCGGCTGAAGGCGGTCGTCTGCACGTCGACCCTCGATCTCGGCATCGACTGGGGCGACGTCGACCTCGTCGTCAATGTCGGCGCGCCGAAAGGCGCCAGCCGCTTGATGCAGCGCATCGGCCGCGCCAACCACCGGCTCGACGAGCCGTCGAAGGCGCTGCTCGTGCCGGCCAACCGCTTTGAGGTGCTGGAATGCCGCGCTGCGCTCGATGCGGTGGCGGAGGCGGCGCAAGACACGCCCGATGCGCGCATCGGCGCGCTCGACGTGCTCGCCCAGCATGTGCTCGGCATGGCCTGTGGCGGGCCGTTCACGGCGGATGATCTCTACGCCGAGGTCACCGAAGCGGCACCCTATACCGGGCTCAGCCGCGCCGATTTCGATGCGACGCTCGATTTCGTGGCGACCGGCGGCTATGCGCTCAGGTCCTATGAGCGCTTCGCCAAGATCCGCCAGGGCCGCGACGGCCTGTGGCGCGTCGCCAATCCACGCGGCGCCCAGCAATATCGGCTGAATGTCGGCACCATCGTCGAGGCCGCCATGCTCAGGGTCCGCGTGGCGAAGCTGCGCCGTGGCGTGCAGCCGACGCAAGCCTGGATGCGCGGTGGCCGCGTGCTCGGCGAGGTCGAGGAATATTTCGCCGAGGGCTTGTCGCCCGGCGACACCTTCGTCTTCGCCGGCGAGGTGCTGCGTTTCGAGGCGATCGTCGAGAACGAGGTTATCGCCCAACGCACTGCGCCGGGCACGGACCCGAAAATTCCCTCCTACGAGGGCGGCAAGTTCCCGCTGTCGAGCTTCCTCGCGGTGCGCGTGAGAGCGATGGTGGCCTCGCCCGACGACTGGCACCGCCTGCCCGAGCCGGTCGCGAACTGGCTCACGGCGCAGCGCCACCGCTCGCGCCTGCCCGGCCGCGAGGGCCTCCTGGTCGAGACCTTTCCGCGCGGCGGGCGGTTCTTTCTCGTCTGCTATCCCTTCGAGGGCCGGCTCGCTCACCAGACCCTCGGCATGCTCCTGACCCGCCGGCTGGAGCGGGCGGGGCTTCATCCGCTCGGCTTCGTCGCCAACGACTACGGCCTCGCCGCCTGGTGCCTCTCCGACATCGACGCGGCGATCGCCTCCGACCGGCTGTCGATCGACGGGCTCTTCGGCGAGGACATGCTCGGCGACGATCTCGAGGAATGGCTCGCCGAATCGGCGCTGATGAAGCGCAGCTTCCGCCAATGCGCCATCATCGCCGGGCTCATCGAGCGCCGCCATCCCTCGCAGGAGAAGACGCAGCGGCAGGTCACCATGTCGACCGACCTCGTCTATGACGTGCTGCGCCGACACGAGCCCAACCACCTGCTCCTGCGCGCCGCGCGCGCCGATGCGGCGACGGGACTGCTCGATCTCGCCCGGCTCGCGGCCATGCTCGCTCGCATCAACGGGCGAATCGTGCATCAATCCCTCGACAGGCTCTCGCCGCTCTCCATTGCCGTGATGCTGGAGATCGGCCGCGAACTCGTCTATGGCGAGGCATCGGACGCGGTGCTCGCGGAAGCGGAGGCGAGCCTCGTCGAGGAGGCGATGGCGTGAATTTCAGCGGGCCGGTGACGGCAGATGCGGTGCCAGAAACGGGCGGACGGATGCGTCGCGCCTTTGCGCTCGGCGGCCGCACGGCCGAGGCGGATCCGCGCGGCGCGCTCCACCTCCTCGAGGAGCGCATGCTGGTCATCGCGGACCTCCATCTCGAAAAGGGCTCGTCCTACGCCCGGCGCGGCGTCTTTCTGCCGCCCTACGACACTCACGCGACGCTCGACCGGCTCGACCGCCTTGTGGCTGACTATGCGCCGCGAGTGGTTGTTGCTCTCGGCGACAGCTTCCACGACGGCGGGGGCGGTGGGCGATTGCTCGATGCCGACCGCGAGCGCCTCGCCGCCCTGCAGCGCGGCCGGCAGTGGATCTGGATCGCCGGCAATCACGATCCCGATCCGCCGGAGGGCGTCGGCGGGGATGTCATGGACGAGCTTGCTCTGGACGGCATCGCTTTCCGGCATATCCCGACCGTGAGCCACAGTGGCGGCATCGAGATTGCCGGCCATCTCCATCCCGTCGCCAAGGTCGCCGGGCGCGGCGGTGTCGTGCGGCGGCGTTGCTTTGCCCTCAACGAAAGCCGCTGCGTGCTGCCGGCCTTCGGGGCCTATGCGGGCGGACTCAACGTGCGCGATGCGGCTTTCTCGCCGCTCTTTCCGGAGGGACTCACGGCGCATGTGCTCGGCCGCCGGCTGTTTGCCATCGCCGCGCCACTGCTGCTGCCGGACTGATCCGACTATTCCCTGCGGAAGACGACCGTCGCCAGCCAGCCGAGCATGAGCGCGCATCCGGCTGCCATGAACCCGTAGACGAGCGAATAATCGCGCGCGAGGGTGACCGTCGCCTGTTCGAAGCCGGTCTTGACCACTTCGAAATCGGTGCTCTGCCGCGACAAGAGCACGCTGCCCGCCAGAAGCACCGTCTCGACCTCGTAGATGCCGGTCGGCGCGGTGGCAGGCAGTTCGATGCTGGCGCGGAACAGGCTGTCGTTGAGGAAGCTGACGCCGCCCTCATCCTGGATGAAGAGCCCCTGGCCGGTCCTCAGCCGGATCAGAGCCTGGCGGAAATCCGCGCCGACGATATCGACGCCGGGCAGGGGCGAGGCGAGCTCGGCTGCAAGCCCAACCTTGAGCCGCTGGCGTGCGGGCTCATCGGCAATCGCCGTAAGCGGCCGCGACGTGACGACGGCGAGATAGACCGGCAGGTCGACGAAGCGCCGCTGCTCGGCGGTGATCCACAGCGGGCCGAACGGCTTCTTTTCGCGGATGAGCGCCGTGCGCCGAGGACCGCGTACGGTGACCACGAGATCATAGGGCGAGCCGCGCGCGACCGCCCGGGCGTCGCGCTCGATGGCGCCGAACAGCACGAGCGATGCGCCCGTATAGGTGGAGGTGATGTCGACGCGGTGACTGGACAGCGAGGTAACGAGCGTCTCCGCGGTGGCCGGCACCGCGCCCGCAAGTAGAAGCAGGAAGCTCAGGACCCGGCGCATCTAGTTCTCCAGCGTGACCATGGAGAAGGTATCTGCCGGCTTCAGCACGATGTCGCCCGCGAAGCGGATGCCGACGGCGAGAATGAGCATGGCGAGCAAGAGGCGAAAAGCATCGCCGCGTAGGTTTCGGCCGACGATCGTGCCGAACTGGGCCCCCATGACGCCACCGACGGTGAGCAAAAGCGCCAGCACGATATCGACGGAATGGTTGGTCGTGGCGTGCAGAACCGTGGCGGCGAGCATGGTGAGCAGGATCTGGAACAGCGACGTTCCCACCACCACCGCCGCCGGGATGCGGAACATGTAGATCAGCGCCGGGACCGCGATGAAGCCGCCGCCGATGCCGAGCACGGCGCCGATGAAGGCGATCGAGAGCGCAAGCAGGGCGAGCGGAATGACGCTGCCGTAGAGTTGCGACCGGTGGAAGCGTATCCGGAAGGGCAGGCCGAGATACCAGGGGTGATCACCGGAGCGGCGCAGCGGCCGCTTGATGCCCTTGCGCGTGAGCCAGATGGCCCGCAGGCTCTCGGCCAGCATCAGGCTGCCGATGACCCCGAAGAGCACCACATAGGCGATGGCGATGATGACATCGAGCTGGCCGAGGCGGCGCATGACGTTGAAGAACCACACGCCGAGGCCTGTGCCGACGAGCCCGCCGAGCGCCAGCACGATGCCGAGCTTCACGTCGACGGCGCGTCGCCGCCAATAGCCGATCGTGCCCGTCATGGAAGAGGCGGCGATCTGGGCGGCTTGGGTTGCCACTGCGGTGGCCGTCGGAATGCCCATGAAGATGAGAAGCGGCGTCATCAGGAAGCCGCCGCCGACGCCGAACATGCCGGAGATGAAGCCCACACCGCCTCCCATGACCAGCAGCAGCAGCCAGTTCACGGACACATCGGCGATGGGAAGATAGATCTGCACGACGACGCCTTACGCTGACGGACCCCGATCGGCGGCTGAACGCCATAGGGATCCGTCCTTTTGTCTGGTTCAGGGCTCTCCCCGAAACGTTGCCGTCGTCACCGAGCGGCCTTCGTATCCCAGGAGCGATCCGGAAGAGCACGATTCATCACGCGCCATCGCGGCAACCCGATGACGGTGAAGAATGTTACCGGTATCGCACAAGACCTTTTAGAGAGTCTTTCTGCCGGCGGCCTCTAGCGCCGCTAGGCACGTGATTTTGAAGATCCGGCGGCTTTCGCGTCCCCGCTCGTCGTATTGCCCCAAGGGCCGGAGGTCTCGACCGTATTGGCGGCCGGATCGGGCGTTTTCGGCTGCCACCGCTCGGCGGCGGCGCGGGCGGTTGCAAGATCGGTCGGCGACAGGCGCGCCCCGATGCTGTCGCGCTTACCTGCCGCATCCTGGTCGCCGCTGTTCGCCAGAATGGCGAACCAAGTATAGGCCTGAACGAGGTCCACCGGCATGCCGAGGCCGCGCGCGGCGAGGATCGCCAGATTGAATTGGCTGTCGTGAACGCCGAAATCGGCCGCTTTGCGGAACCACTGGGCAGCGGCGGCATAGTCCGGCTTGCCACCGACACCTTCCGCGTAGAGCACTGCCAGATTGTGCATGGCTTTGGCGTTGCCGTTTTCGGCCGCCTTCAGATACCAACTCTGCGCCTTGCCGAGATCACGGTCGACGCCGAAGCCCTTCTCGTAGTGGCTGGCGATACGGTATTCGGCAGGAACGAAGCCAGCCTGCGCCTGTGCTTCAAAGAGCTGCGCAGCAAGCTGCGGATCGCGGGTCATGCCGCGGCCTTCGGCGAGCCGCGCGGCGAGTTCGTAGACGGCGGCGGCATCGCCGCGCTCTGCCGCAGTGCGAAGGGCCGGCGCATCGGCTGTCGCCGGCACGCTTGCGAGTAGCTGGGCCGGCACGGCTGTGACGATCGCTGGCCGCGCCTCCGCCGGGGCGGCATCGGCTGTCCCGGCACGGAGGCCCGCCTCCGGTTGCGGCTTGATGGAGCCGGTGACCGTGGCATCGTTCGGATCGGCGGCGAAGGGATTGGCGACAGCGTCGTCCGCCGATTTGTCCGAGCCGGCCAAACTCTTGCCGATCGGATCGTCCGAATCCATGGCCGGCTTCGCCGTCGTGGCGAACAGCAAGTCCGGCTTCAGCCCGCGCGGAACGCTCAGTATGAGCGTCGCGCTGACGGCCACGACGAGGGCGGCGAGCCCGAGCAGCAGGTGACGCCGGCGGGAGGGCCCCTGCCGCAGCCGCTCGATCAGCGAGGTGCCGCGACCGCGGGCGACGGCGGCCGTCGCCTCGGCCGGCCTTACCACCGGTCCCGTGGCGGTCTCTTGCGTTGCTGCACGTGCAGCGCGCCGTGCAGCGGCGATGAAGCTCGCCTTGACGTCCGCGCCGTTGCCGGGCACCGGCCGGTCGTTATCGCGGTCGGAGGCGCGCGGTGCGGCCTCGATGGGGGCGTCGAGGTCCCTGCCCTCGATGCGCGGATCAAAGATCCGGTCGCGTGCCGAAACGCTGTCGGCGCGGCTTGCAGCCGCCGGCGGCTTGGCGAAGGGCTGCCGGCTCGGCTCCTGCGTGACGGCGAGGTGGAGCTCTTCCTCGAGGAGGGTGAGGCGTTCCACGACGCGTTCTAGGGCGCCGTGCACTGTGGTCAGGGTGTCGTGCGAGCGTTGCTCGGCCAGGTCATAGACCGATCGGAGCTCGGCGAGATCGGCCTTTAGGCCGCCGATCTCGGGGGGAAGATTGTCCCAGAGCCCGGCGAGCGCGTCCGCCACACCCGCGCGCGCAGCCTCTTCGACGGACCGCGCGGTATTTTTCTGGAAAGTCTGCACCTGGGTGATGAGGTCGAGAATCGTATTTTCCAGCTCGCCGAGTTTCTTGTCGACCGCACCATCGCTCGGTCGCGTCCGCAAAGCTTCGTCGACGCGCCGCGCGAGATGTTCGAGCTGATCCTCGAGCGCATCGAGCGCCTCGGGACTGAGCCGGTTGCGCTCGTCTGCCTCGAGCCGCGCCGCAACGGCCTGCAGAAGATCTTTGACGCGATTGAGATGGACCTTCTGCTGCGGATGTTCGATCCGTGCATCGATCTGTTCAAGCCGCTGGATGATTTCTGCCATGGGAAAATTGCCGGAGGCGAGCGTTGCTTCGATCTGCCGCGCGAGTGCATCGAGCCGGCTGGTCAGGTCATCCCCCGCCGGGGCGCCCGACAGCTCAGCGGGTCGGCGCGGCGCATCCGTTGTGGCGGGCGGGCTTTCTTGCTTTGCGAGGGCCTTCGTCCGGTTCTCGCGTTCCGCCTCTTCGCGCAGTCTCACCTGGCGCGCGCGGATTTCGGCCAAGGCGGCCGCGAAGCGGTCCCGCTCCGTCGGTTCGCCCGCGTCGGCTTCGGCGTTCGTCTGTGGACTCCGCGCAGGGGACGCCTGCACCGGCGGATCGGTCCGGCGTTTGAGGGGCTGGTGAAGGGAGGCTTCGTTGGCCGCACCGGCCGTGGCCTGGCCGCCTTCGTCCCTATGGTCAGGATCGAGCGGCGCTGCGGGCGAGGGGGTATCCTGGTTCAGGCGAAGCATGATCTCAGCCAATCTGCTCTCAAACTTACGCGACATATCTTCCGCGGGTGAAGTACCGGGCGATCTGGCAAGCGCTGCGGAAAGAGCTTCCATTCGTTCGTCGATCTTCTCGATCGCCGATGTCAGCGGTTCGGCGGAGCGGCCATTATCCAGCTTGGTCTCGATCGCTTCGAGCCGAAGCGTGACGGCACCGAGGAGGTCACGAACGGCTCGTGCGTTCGTGTCTTCGTCGTTCGGTACGGGCCGACCGGGACCTTCTTGTTGTGCGGGTGCCGGCCGAGATGGGGGGGCGGCGCGCTTGGCGAGGCGATTGGCCACGCGAGTGAATATGTCGTCCGGCTCACCATGTTCGGCGGGCTTTGCGGCGCCGGGGTCGCTGCCTGGTTCGGAGCCGATGTCCAGGGATCGCGGCGGACGGGCGGTTGCGCTCGGCGACCTCGATATCCGCGACAGCCGGTCGGCAACGCGAGCAAAAGGTTCGTCCGCGCCGTCGTCGCCGGTCGCCGATTCGACGCCGGGCGCTCCATCGGTTCGTGGTGAACCGCTCGTCGTGCTGTTCAGCCAGCGCGCCAGCGTACCGCCGGCGATGCGTCCCGCGCCCTCGGCCGCCTCGCCGGCGACTGGATCGATCGCTTTGACACCCCAGGCAATGTGGTCTGTCATAATGATACAGGTCCTCGCACGGCCGTGTGATCCGCGGCGCTCGCGTCCAAGGCCGCCTTGACGCCGCACTGGGTGGGACCGATAGACTGCCCCTCGCCGACTCACTCTTTTCAATTTACGGTTAACGCTGAGTTAATGATTTCTCTGCGTCCTGCGGCGCTCCCTTCATCGTCGTGACATCGTCGTCGGGGCACTGAGCGCGTAAGAAGTCGCCGGTCAGCGTCGAGCGTGCGTCAGCGGGAGTGCTCGGGCCGATTGGCAAATGCCCCGGCGATCCCTAGCTATGAATGACGGACGGCCGGCGGGCTGGTGTGAGCGGGTGACGAGGCGCCGCCGACCTCGTCGAGCCGGCCGCTCGGCCGGCGGGACATCAACTGGGCTCCGGCCCGACGGGAGGGAATATCGTGGCGACCTACAAAGCCCCGGTACAAGAGGTGCTGTTCCTGCTCAATCACGTCTTTCCCATTGCGGATTACGGCCATCTCCCCGCTTTTGCTGAGGTCACGCCGGATCTCGCGAATGCGGTGCTGGAGGAAGCGGCCAAGGTCGCGGAAGAGGTGCTCGCTCCCTTGAACCGTGCGGGCGATCGCCAGGGCTGCCGGTTCCATCCCGACGGTACGGTGACCACGCCCGAGGGCTTCGCCAAAGCCCATGACGATTTTGCCAAGGGCGGTTGGATCGGGCTCGCCGCCGATCCCGAATATGGCGGACAAGGCCTGCCCTATACCCTCGCGGCGGTCATCGACGAATTCGCTTCTTCCGCCAACATGGCCTTCGCCATGTATCCGGGTCTGACGCAGGGCGCGATCGCTGCGCTGATGCAGCACGGCGCCCCCGAGCAGAAGAAGATTTATCTGCCGCCCATGATCGCCGGGACCTGGACCGGCACCATGAACCTGACCGAGCCGCATTGCGGCACCGATCTCGGGCTGATTCGCACGAAGGCTGCCGCCAATGGCGACGGCACCTATGCCATCACCGGGACGAAGATCTTCATTTCGTCGGGCGAGCACGACCTCGCCGCCAATATCGTCCATCTTGTGCTGGCGCGCATCGAAGGTGCGCCGGCCGGCACCAAGGGCCTGAGCCTTTTCATCGTGCCGAAGTTCCTGCCCGGTGACGACGGTTCGCTCGGCGCGCGCAATGGCCTCGTTTGCGGCTCCATTGAGGAGAAGATGGGCATCCACGGCAACGCGACTTGCGTCATGAACTACGAAGGGGCCACCGGCTTTCTCATCGGCGAGGAAAACCGCGGGCTCCAGGCAATGTTCACGATGATGAACGAGGCGCGGCTCGGCGTTGGCATCCAAGGGCTTGCCCTATCGGAGGCCGCCTATCAGCACGCCGCGGCTTATGCCCGCGAGCGCCTGCAAGGCCGTGCGCTCACGGGCCCCGCCTTTCCCGACAAGCCAGCCGATCCCATCATCGTCCACCCGGACGTGCGCCGCACGCTGCTCACGATCAAGGCTTTCAACCAGGCGGCCCGCGCGCTCGTCATCTGGACATCGCTCAAGGCCGACGTGGCTCGCCAGGCGACCGACGATGCGGAACGGCAGGCGGCGGAGGATCACCTCGGCCTCCTGACACCCGTCATCAAGGGCGTGCTTACTGATATCGGTTTCGATAACACGGTGCGAGCCCAGCAGGTGTTCGGCGGCCATGGCTATATCGCCGAAACCGGCGTGGAACAGTTCGTGCGCGACGCGCGCATCGCCATGCTCTACGAGGGCGCCAACGGCATCCAGGCGCTGGATCTTGTTGGCCGCAAGCTGCCACGCGACGCCGGCCGTGCCATGCTCGGCTTCATCGGCGAGGTCACCGGCTTTCTCGGCGAGAATGCCGGGAACGAAGCGCTCGCGCCCTTCGTCGAGAACATGCGGACGTCGCTTGGCCATCTGCAGGACGCCTCCATGTGGTTCATGCGCAATGCCCTCGGTAGGCCCGACCATGCCGGCACCGGTGCGACCGACTACATGCATCTCTTCGGCCTCGTCGCCCTGGGCTATATGTCGCTGCGCATCGCCAAGGCGGCAGCGGAGCGCAAGGCTGCGGCTCCGGGCGAGGCGGCGGCCATGGATGCCAAGCTGGTCGGCGTCCGTTTCTTCATGGAGCGGCTCTTGCCGGAGACGGCGACGCGCCATGCCCGCATCACAGCCGGCGCCGACGCGGTGATGGCAATGCCCGCCGAGATGTTCTGAGTGACCGCGGCCGGCCCGCGCTGCACGGAGAGATCTGATGCCCGATGCTTTCATCTATGACCATGTCCGGACCCCACGCGGCCGCGGCAAGCCGGACGGCGCCCTGCATGAGGTGACGGCGTTGCAGCTCGCGGCGGGTGTGCTCGGCGCGCTCAAGGAGCGTAACGGGCTCGATACCCGGCTCGTCGACGATGTCGTCCTCGGCTGCGTCGATCCCATCGGCGAGGCGGGCGGCGACATCGCACGCGCTGCGGTCTTCGCCGCCGATTACGGCCACCACGTGCCGGGCATGCAGATTAACCGCTTCTGCGCCTCCGGGCTCGACGCGGTGAATATGGCGGCGGCCCAGGTCATGTCCGGCCAGCACGAGATGGCGATCGGCGGTGGGGTGGAATCCATGAGCCGCATCGGTATCGGCGCTTCCGGCGGGGCCTGGCCGGTCGATCCGTCAGTTGCGATCAAGTCCTATTTCATGCCGCAGGGCGTCTCGGCAGACCTCATCGCCACGCGCTACGGCTTCAGCCGTGCCGAGGTCGACGCCTATGCCGCCGAGAGCCAGCGCCGGGCGGCCGAATCCTGGGGCGATGGGCGTTTCGCCCGGTCTGTCGCTCCGGTCAGGGACGTCAACGGCCTCACCATCCTCGACCGCGACGAGCATATGCGTCCGGGCACGACGGTCGAGAGCCTTTCGGCCCTCAAGCCCTCCTTCACGCAGATCGGCGAACTCGGCGGCTTCGATGCGGTCGCCATAGCTGCCCACCCCGAAGTCGAAGCAATCGACCACGTGCATCATGCCGGCAACTCTTCCGGCATCGTCGATGGCGCTGCCGCCGTGCTCGTCGGCTCCGCCGCGGCAGGCCGGGCGGCGGGCCTCACACCGCGCGCCCGCATCCGGGCCTTCGCCAATATCGGCTCCGATCCCGCCTTCATGCTGACCGGGCCGGTCGATGTCACCCGCAAGGTTCTCGACCGCGCCGGCATGACGCTGGCCGATATCGATCTCTTCGAGGTCAACGAGGCCTTTGCCGCCGTGGTGCTGCGTTACATGCAGGCGTTCCAGCTCGATCCGGCGATCGTCAATGTGAATGGCGGGGCTATCGCCATGGGCCATCCGCTCGGTGCGACGGGGGCGATGATCCTCGGCACCGTGCTCGACGAATTGGAGCGGCGGCAGAAGACGACGGCGCTCGTCACGCTCTGCATCGGCGCGGGCATGGGCACCGCGACCATCATCGAGAGGATGTAAGGTGCAGCCATTGCCCTCATCGGGGCCCTCGGTCCCGCCGCGCGGAGGACCCTCGCCTCGAGGGCAGGCGTCTCCGAGCTCCGCTCGAATCTACCCTCCCCTTCGCAAGTCGGGTCTACCCGACTTGCACACTCTTCGAGCAACTCGGGAACACCCGAGTTGCATGGGGAGGGATCTGGCCGCCGCGATGTTTCAGGGAGGCAGCATATGAACCTCACCCAGTTCCGCTTCGAGGTCGATGCCGACGGCATCGCGCTCGCCACCTGGGACATGCCGGATCGCTCGATGAACGTCATCACCGTTGCGGTGATGGACGAGCTCGGCACCATCATCGACAAAGTCGTCGAAGACGCGGCCATCAAGGGCTGCGTCATCACCTCGGGCAAGGAGACATTTTCCGGCGGTGCCGACCTCTCCATGTTGCAGGATCTCGGCCGCGGCTTTGCCGAGCTCGCCAAGACGAAGGGCGAGGCGGAGGCCATGCAGGTGTTCTTCGACGAGTCGCGGCGGCTATCGGTGCTTTACCGGCGGCTCGAGACCTGCGGCAAGCCCTTCGCTGCTGCCATCCACGGCGTCTGCGTCGGCGGCGCCTTCGAGCTCGCGCTCGCCTGCCATTATCGTGTGCTCTCCGACGCCGATGCGACGCGCGTCGGCCTGCCCGAGATCAAGGTCGGGCTCTTTCCAGGCGCCGGTGGCAGCCAGCGCCTGCCACGCCTCATGCCGACCCCCGATGCGCTTCAAATGATGGCCCGCGGCGAGCAGATCCGCCCGGCGCTCGCCAAGAAGGCCGGCATCGCCGGGGCGGTCGTGCCGCGCGAGGCGATCGTCGACACGGCCAAGGCTTGGATCCGCGACGGCGGCAAGGGCGTGGCGCCCTGGGACGAGCAGGGCTTCCGCCCGCCTTCGGGCCGCGTCTATTCGCCCGCCGGCATGCAGATCTGGCCGCCGGCCAATGCCATCTACCGGCGTGAGACGCAGGACAATTACCCCGCCGCCCGCGCCCTCTTGCAGGCCGTCTATGAAGGCCTCCAACTTCCTATGGATCAGGCGCTCAGGGTCGAGAGCCGCTATTTTGCGGCCGTCCTGCGCTCGCCCGTCGCCGCGGCCATGATCCGCACGCTCTTTCTGTCGAAACAGGAGCTCGACAAGGGCGCGCGGCGTCCGCGTGGCCTGCCGCCCGCAAAGCCAGCGACCGTCGGCATCGTCGGTGCCGGCTTCATGGGCGCCGGCATCGCCTATGTCACGGCGCTCGCCGGCATGAATGTCGTGCTCGTCGACCGCGACCAGGAGACGGCCGAGAAGGGCAAGGGCCTGTCGCACAAGCTCATGTCCGACCAGATCATGAAGGGCCGCGCCAAGACGGCCGACCGCGACCAGCTTCTCGCCCGGATCACCGCGGCCGCCGATTATGCCGCGCTCAAGGATTGCGACCTCGTCGTCGAGGCGGTCTTCGAGGACCCGCGCGTCAAGGCCGAGGTGCTCGCGCAGGTTGACGCGGTGCTGAAGGAGGGGGCGATCCTCGCTACCAACACCTCCACTTTGCCGATCGGCGGGCTCGCGCAGCATGTGAAGGCGCCCGAGCGTTTCGTCGGCATTCATTTCTTCTCGCCCGTCGAGAAGATGCTGCTCGTGGAGGTCATCCGCGGCGCTCAGACCGGCGAGAAGGCTCTGGCGGTTGCGCTCGATTTCGTTCGCGCCCTCAAGAAGACGCCGATCGTCGTCAACGACGCCCGCGGCTTTTACGCCAACCGCTGCGTGCTCGCCTATGTCCGCGAAGGACATCTCATGCTCGGCGAGGGCATTCCCCCCGCGATGATCGAGAATGTCGCCCGTCAGGCCGGCATGCCGGTCGGTCCGCTCGCCTTGAACGACGAGGTGGCGCTCGATCTCGCCCTGCGTATCCTCAAGGCCACCAAGGAGCAGGTCGGGCCGGATGCCGTCGACCCGGCACAGGAGGCCTTGCTCGTCCGCATGGTCGAGGGCGAAGCGCGCTTGGGCCGCAAGAACGGCAAAGGTTTCTACGACTACCCCGAGGGCGGGCCGAAGCGCCTCTGGCCGGGACTGCGCGACTTCCAGACGATGCCGCGCGATCCGGATGGGGTCGATGTCGCGGTCTTGAAGCAGCGCTTCCTCGTCGTGCAGGCGCTCGAGGCGGCGCGCGCCATGGAAGAGAAGGTGCTGACGGACCCGCGCGAAGGTGATGTCGGGGCGATCCTTGGCTTCGGCTTCGCGCCGTTCACGGGCGGCCCCCTGTCCTATATCGACGGCATGGGCGCGGCGACCTTCGTCGGCCTCGCGCAGCGGCTCGCCGATGTGCACGGCCCACGTTTCCGGCCCGGCGCGCTCCTCCTGGAGATGGCGAAGACCGGCGCGCGCTTCTATGGACCGGCAGGCGATCTGGGGCAGGCGGCCTGATCAGCTCGCCGGTTGTTCCGGGGCACCCCTGCACCGCGCGGTCCCGGAACGACGCTCGTCGACCAGCTTATTCCGCCGCGATCGCGGCCGCGGCGCGCCAATGCACGAAGAGCGCGCGCAGGGCCGCCGGCTTGAGCGGCTTCTCCAGGAGATGCACGCCCTCCGCCCGGGCGCGGTTGCGCACCTCCTGCGAGCGGTCGGCGGTGACGAGCACGCCCGGCAGATTGCGGCCGAGCTTCTCGCGCAGGGCGAGGATGGCGGCGATGCCATCGCCCTCGTCCAGGTGATAATCGGCCACCAGCACGTCGGGTGAGAAGCCGCCATCGACCTCCGCCATGGCGGACGTCAACCCGTCGGCGGTCGCGACGCGACAGCCCCAGCTCGTGAAGAGCACGCGCATGCCGTCCGCGACGATTGGCTCATTGTCGATGGCGAGCACAGCGAAGTCGTTGAGCCGCGCCGTGCCCGAGATCGGTGCCCCGGTTGCCGCAACGGCGAGCGGAGGCTCGCTGGCAAGCGCCACCTCGACGCTGAACATCGACCCCTGGCCGGGACGCGAGCGCAAGGTGACGGGGTGATGGAGGACGCGGGCGATGCGCTCGACGATCGACAGGCCGAGCCCGAGCCCGCGTGTCGCCTGCGCCGCATCGAGGCGCTGGAACTCGCGAAAGATCACGCGGTGTTGCGACGCGGGGATGCCGAGCCCGGTGTCCCAGACCTCGACCCGCAGGGTGCCGCGAGCGGTGCGCCGGCAGCCGACGAGCACGCGCCCTGTGGGCGTGTATTTGATGGCGTTGGAAACGAGGTTCTGCAGGAGCCGGCGCAGGAGCCGCCGGTCCGACCGCACCGCGAGCGACGAGCGCACGAAGGTCAGCGCGACGCCCTTCTCCTGCGCCATGGGCTCGAACTCCCGATGGAGCTGGCTCATCAGGTCGTCGATCTGAAAATTCGTGAGCTCGGCGCGGAGCGCGCCGGCATCGAGCCGGGCGATGTCGAGCAGCGCGGTGAGAATTTCTTCCACCGTGTCGAGCGAGGCCTGCACATTCTCGGCGAGCGAGGGATCGCTCTCTCGGCGGTCGCGCTCGGCGAGCGCCGTTGCATAGAGCCGCGCTGCATTGAGCGGCTGCAGGATGTCGTGGCTCGCCGCCGCCAGAAAGCGCGTCTTGGAGGCATTGGCGTCCTCGGCTTCGCCCTTAGCGCGCACGAGCGCGTCGTTCAGCTGCTCGAGCTCCTCGGTGCGCTCCCTGACGCGCCGTTCCAAGGTCTCGTTGGCGCGCGCAAGCTCCTCCTCGGCGGCGACCGTCTCGGTGATGTCGGTATAGGTCGTGACGAGGCCGCCATCCGGTAGCTGGTTGGAGCGGATCTCGATGACATTGCCCTTGGGGTACAGCCTGAGCCGCATCGGCCCGGGGTCGCTCACCAGGGTTTCCAGACGCGCCGCCAGGAGCTGTTCCGGCTGGCCATCGCCATAGGCGCCGCGCTCGATATTGAAGCGCACGATCTCGTCGAGGCCGACGCCGACGCGCACGAGATGGGGCGGCAGGTCGTAGAGGTCGCAGAATGCCCTGTTCCAGCACATCAGCCGCAGGTCCTTGTCGAACACGGTGATGCCCTGGCTCGCGTGATCGAGCCCGTGCTGCAGCAGGTCGCGGTTGTATTGGATAGCGGCCGAGGCGTCGTCGAGCAGCTTCAGGGCGGCGGTGGCCGACACATTGCGCCTGAGAAGCAGCGACAGCACGAGGCGCGAGGAAGCTGCGCCGATGGCCGAGGCCAGAAGATGCTCCGCCTGGCGCAGAAGGTGGAGATCCGCCTCGCTGTCGTCCGTGAGCGGCCCGCCGCGCGCCGTCGTGAAGGCGGCGAAGGAATGGTCCGCCCGCTCGGCGCCGAGATAGCGCGCGACCGTCGCGCGGAGTTCGGCAACGCTCACAGACGAGCGGCGCAGGCGCAGGTTTTGCGTCAGCGTCGCACCCGGCTGCTGGCGCTTGCCGGTGAAGACCTTGGCCTGCAGAAGCTCCAGGGCACTCGCTGGTCGCAGCAGCGAGAAGCCGATATAGGCCACGATATTGAGCGCCAGGCTCCACAGCACGCCATGGGTGAGCACCGGGAAATCGGTTCCGAACAGGGCCGTCGGCCGGAGCGCCGCAATGCCGAAGGGACCGTCGGCGATAAGCGATGCGAGCACCCCTTCCGCGGGCGCGAGGCTGGGCAGAAAGAGCGTATAGCCCCATGCGGCAAATCCAAGGGCGAGGCCTGCACCTGCGCCGCGCGCAGTGGCCCGCCGCCAGAACAGGCCTCCGAAGAAGGATGGCGCGATCTGCGCGACGGCCGCGAAGGAGAGGAAGCCGATCGCCGCGAGCTGCGCATCGCCGGCCATGCGGAAATAGGCATAGCCGAGGAGGATGACGGCGACGATGGCGACCCGCCGCACGGTCAGCACGAAGGTGCCGAGATCGCCCGTGCCTTCGCCCGGGGCCGAGGCCAGATCCATGTCGCCGGACCGACGGCGTGTCCACGTCCGCCGCCGCAGCACGATCGGCATTACGATGTCGTTGGAAATCATGATCGCAAGCGCTACCGAATCGACGATCACCATGGCGGTCGCCGCCGAGAGGCCGCCGATGAAGGCAATGAGCGCGATCACCCCGGAATCGACCGACAAGGGCAGGGCGAGCACCGTCATGTCGCGATCGACCGTGCCCGCGGGGAAGCTGATCTCGCCCGCAAGCGTCAGCGGCAGCACGAAGAGATTGATGAGCACGAGATAGAGCGGAAAGAGCCAGGCCGCGACCTTCACGTCGCCGAGATTGCGGTTCTCGACGATTGCCATGTGGAACTGCCGCGGCAGCAGCAGCGCTGCGGCGCTCGACAGCAGCACCATGGTGAGGAAGGACAGGGGATCCGACGTTCCAGCCACGATGCGACCATCCGGCCGATGCGCGGCGGCGCGCGTGAGGATGTCGGCGACGCCGTCGAACATCCAATAGGTGACGAAGAGTCCGACGGTGAGGAAGGCGACGAGCTTGATGGCGGATTCGGCAGCAATCGCGAGCACCAGACCGTTCTGCGGCTTGGTCGCGTCGATCTGCCGGGTACCAAAGGCGACCGCAAAGGCCGCGAGCACGCAGGCGACGACGAAGGCGAGATCCCCGAAGATCGGCGGTGAAGACCAGCCCGCGGAGCGGGTCGCATCCAGGAAGACGCCGAGCGAGTTCGACACGGCTTTGAGCTGGAGCGCGATATAGGGCACCGTGCCGACGACCGCGATCAGCGCCACGAAGGCCGCGATGCGATCGTTCTTGCCGTAGCGCGCCGCGACGAAATCGGCGATCGTCGTGATGTTCTGCGATTTGGCGAGCCGCACGATCCGCATCACCAGCGGGGCGCCGAGGCCGATGACGAGGATCGGACCGATATAGATCGTCAGGAAGTCGAAGCCGGACTTTTCAGCGAGCCCGACGCCGCCGAAGAAGGTCCAAGACGTGCAGTAGACGGCGAGCGCAAGCGCATAAACGACCGCGCCTGAACGCCCGGCGAGAAGACCGCCGCCGAACAGGGTGCCGGCGCGTGCGATCGCGAAGAGGCCGCACAGATAGACCAGCGCGGATAGGGCGACCGCCCAATCGGCGATCATGGCCAAGCCCTCGGGTCTGTGCACATCGGCTTAAAGGCGCTTCCCACATCGTATTGTGTTTAACCACAGCAAATTGCTCGAAATTCCGGATAATGCAACAGCCCCCATTGCGATGCAGCGACGCCGCTCTCGGAGGCTTCGAAGGTGTGTGCCGGGCGCGAAAGCGATTGCAGGTGGTAGTCATTCGTTCCCTGGCTGTTCATAATGTCGCGAATCGGTCGAGAAGAACCTCCGATGCGTCGTGCGCGTAAGAGAAGAACGGTGCGGTCGTTCGGCTTTCGCAGCCACTGCTTGGGAGAGAGCTGAGATCTGGCCTCGTCACCGGTGGATCGGCAGGTCATTACGTACTGCGCTTGTCACTCGTCTCGGTAAGGAAGGGTCTGCACATGGCGATCGTCAGGGAATTTCGTGAATTCGCTCTCAAGGGCAATGTCGTCGACCTCGCGATTGGCGTGATCATCGGCGCGGCGTTCAGCCGGATCGTCGAATCTCTCGTCAACGACCTTTTCAATCCGATACTCGGCGCCATCACAGGCGGCGGCTTCAATTTCGCGAATTATTTCATTCCCTTGAGCGGCACCGTCACGGCGACGAGCCTGGCCGAAGCGCGGCAGCAGGGCGCGGTGCTCGCCTGGGGCAATTTCGTCACCGTCGCTATCAATTTTCTCATCGTCGCCTGGGTGCTCTTCCTGGTGGTCAAGGCCATCAACAGGCTTCGGCGTCGCGAAATCACCGAACAAAAGCCGGCGGAGGCACCGGCCGATGTGAAACTGCTGACGGAAATCCGTGACTTGCTCGCCGCCGGACGGGGCCCTGCCGGGCCGCGCTAGCCGTGTTCGATCAGGGCTGCCGCAGGCGCTCCAAAAGCTCTGGCGTCGGGTAGGAATCGGCCGGCAGGCCGTAGCGCAACTGCGCGGCTCTGACGGCCGCACGCGTCGCTAGGCCCAGCTTGCCGTCGGGTGGCCCGCTGTCGAGCCCGCGGGCGGCAAGCAGGCGCTGCAGTTCGGTCAACTCGTGCGTCCCGAGCGGCACGACCTCGCCGCGCCCGCGTCCGAGCCGCGGCGCGCCGGCAAGCCGCGTGGCGAGATAAGCCGCCGTCGTCGAATAGACGAGCGACTTGTTCCACGTCAGGAAAACGCCGAAATTTTCATAGGCCAGAAAGGCCGGTCCCATGCGTCCGAGCGGCAGCAGAAGCGAGGCCTGGAGCTCGCTCGGCGGCAGCGGCTGGCCGTTCGGCAGGCGCACACCCCATTCCGCCCAGGTCGACTGCGGATGCCTGACGGCGAGATCCGCCTGCGTCCAATCGAGGTTCGCCGGGACGTTGACCTCCACCAGCCAGGGCTCGCCGCGGCGCCAGCCATGGGCCACGAGCAGATTGGCAGCCGAAGCGAGCGCGTCGGCGCGGCTGTGCAGAAGATCGCGGCGGCCGTCGCCATCCTCGTCGACGCCATAGGCGAGATAATAGGACGGCATGAATTGGAACTGGCCGAGTTCGCCAGCCCAGGCGCCGCGCATCTGGTCGGCCGTCAGATCGCCCCTGGCGATGATCTTGAGGGCATCGCGTAGCTCGCCGCGAAACATCTCCGGCCGCCGGCAGTCATAGGCGAGCGTGGCGAGCGATCTCAGCGTCGCCATCGTCCCCATGTTGGCGCCGAAGTCGGTCTCGAGGCCCCAGAGCGCGACAATGACCGGAGCGGGGACGCCGTAAGTTTCGGTGATATGCTCGAAGAGCTGGCCCTCGGATTTGATGAAGCGGCCGCCGCGCTGCAAGCGGTCGGCCGAGACCATCCGATCGGAAAACTGCAGGAAGCTCTGCTGGAAGACGCCTTGGCCGCGATCACGGGCGATGACGCGCGGATCATAGGTTAGCCCGTCGAGGGCCCCGAGCGCTCTCTCCGGAATATCGACAGTGGCCGCATCGCGCCGGAACTGGCCGAGCCATGTCTCAAATGGCTGCTGATCGGGGCAGGTCTCGGCAGAGGCTTCCGGCGGATAGGCCAGTGCCGCGATGGCAGTCGCCGCGCAGACCACAGCGGCAACCAGGAATTGCCGGATCGTCATCATGCTCATCCCTTGCTGTCGTGCCCCCACGGCTTTCGGTCGGTGGCTGCGGCCCGTGAAGAGTTTGGGGCAACCGCCCAACCGGTCAAGGCGCATGCCGGACGAGGGTGAACGGATGCTGAGGGCGATCGTCGGCTTGCACTGCTGGGCGAAAAGTCCGGTGGCCGGCGTTTCAAGTGCCGCAGCGCCCCACCCGCAGTCGACAACGCTTCGCCCACGCAGCAGGACTGGAAAAATCACAAGGGAGTCAAGGTGGTGTCTAACGCGCGATTTCTGCGCGTGCCGGACGAAACGATAACATATGTAAGTGCGCGCCGCGAAGTGAGTTCTTACGCGATAACTTTGCGCACCCTTCTCTCCCAGGCACTCGACCTCGGCGATCGGTTGTGTCGCTCCGACCGCTGGATCTTTGTATGTCGCATGCACTTCTATTGAATTTAGGACAGCACGACAGCATTCCCGCACAGGAGAAGGATTTGCTGATGCGGGCTTTTACCCGGGAAAGGGTCTTCTCCGTCGACCAGGATATCGTCTCGATCAATAGTCGCCCCACACATACATCCGTGATTCTCGACGGCATGGCCGCCCGTTACAAGGTGCTGGCCGATGGCCGACGGCAGATTACGGCCGTTCATATCCCTGGCGATTTCGTCGATTTGCACGGCTTTATTCTGAAAAAGATGGATCACGGCGTCGTGGCGCTGTCGCCCTGCCGGGTCGCCATGGCGGAGCATGATGCGCTTCGCAGGATCACCGAGAGCTCGCCCCATTTGACGCGGCTTCTCTGGTTGGAGACGCTGATCGACGGCGCCATTCACCGGGAATGGCTCGTCGCCATGGGACGCCGCAAGAAAACGGCCCATCTCGCCCACTTTATTTGCGAATTATTCGTGCGGCTGCAGATCGTTCAACGGACGGACGGCAACAGTTTTCATCTGCCGCTGTCCCAAGTCGAGCTGGCCGACGTCCTCGGTATCTCGGTCGTTCACTTCAACCGTGTGCTGCAACATTTGCGCCGCCAGAAGCTGGTCGCCTGGAGCAGCCATACCGTGACGATCTTAAATCTCACGCGACTGATGGAGGTGGCCGAATTCGATCCGACCTACCTAAGCTTGCAGTTCGAGTCGCGATGACGGCACCCGCCGTGAGTGATCGAATGGACTGGTGCTACATTGATGGCAGTGCCACGAAAGGTTAAGCTAAAGCTTGAAGCGGATGCGGCCGGGACGGTCTCATCTCCGCCCGCCGTGAGCTTTAGGCAGCCGTGCCGGCGACGGTCCTCGCGATTAGAGGGCGCGGTGGCGCCACGTGAGCCGTCTGTTGGGGGTCTTGCAGAGCTTGGAGGAGCCGTGCCGTGACGAATCCATTCCTGCTCAATCTCGAACGTCGAGACCGGCTGTCCGATGCCGAGCGAAGCATTGTCGAGGCCATGTCCCGTCGTCAGCGCCGGGTTGCCGCCAACCGCGACATTGTCCGTGAAGGGGATCGGCCCACCGAGAGCTGCCTGGTACTGTCCGGGTTCTCGGCCCGCTACAACGTGCTCGGCGATGGTAGGCGCCAGATAACGGCCATCCATATCCCTGGAGAGTTCATCGATCTGCACAGTCTGTTGCTCGCCCGACTCGATCACAGCGTCGT
Organism: Chelatococcus sp. GCM10030263; assembly: GCF_042666455.1. Lineage (NCBI taxonomy): Bacteria > Pseudomonadati > Pseudomonadota > Alphaproteobacteria > Hyphomicrobiales > Chelatococcaceae > Chelatococcus > Chelatococcus sp. GCM10030263. Next base: position 624,907 of record NZ_JBHTDB010000002.1, read on the forward strand.
GGCCCTGACCGACTGCATGATCGCAACGGTTCCGCACGAATACCTGAAGGAATTGACCCAGACGGAGCCTCATTTCACGCGAATGCTGTGGCTGCTCACCGTCACGGACGCCGCTGTCTTCCGGCAGTGGTTGGTGGCCTCGGGGCGTCTCACCTCGGTCGGCCAGATCGCGCATTTCCTGTGCGAGCTCTTTGTCCGGCTGCAGGTCATCGGCATGACGGAAGGCTTCAACTTCCGGCTGCCGATCAGCCAGGCTGAACTCAGCGATGCGATGGGGCTCTCGGTCGTGCACGTCAACCGCACGATTCAGGAGCTCCGCCGCAGGGGCTTGATCATCTGGGAGGGCGAAGAAATCCGAATTCTGGACTGGGTCAGTCTGCAGCGCGTCGGCGAATTCGACCCGACCTATCTCAATCTGGAAAACGAGCCGCGCTGATCGGGCGCTTGTGGCGGTTGGCGGCACTCGGCCGTCACCGTGCCGAAGCCAGGCGCCGTGGTGCCGAAGCGCTATCAGCTCGCCTTGGACGCGCCTGAATTGTCGAAGGCGACGTTCCGCCCCTTCCGGATCGCCGTCGCCGCGACGAGCTTCATCAAGTCATCGTCCGACAGGCTGCAATCAGGTAGTGCGGCGCGGATCGTGATGAGCGCCTGGCCGGTTGAAACCGGCACGTTCGCGGGCTGCCATGACTCGAGATATTGGTCGATCACTTTTCGGATCGCGCCTTCCATGGACGGGTCTTTACGCATCGCAACCTTCCTTGCAGAAGGCCACCCTGCGGTAACGCCCAAACGGCCGCGATAACAAATGTTATCAGGGCTAGCCGATTGTGCCGAAAAGGATGCAGCCGCCATGGGGGGCAGGCTTCATAATGTGCTCAAGAACTGCGGCGCTGGGCCGAACGGATCGGCGGCCATCGAGGCCACCATCCCTCGGGCTTGAGGCTTGGTATAACGCTTGCTTGTCGCGTCGGCGCCCCGGATGCTAAAGGTCGCTCGACGGGGGTGACGTGAGGTCGCGGTCGCGTTTCGGGGGTGGGATTGCGGATCCGCGCGACACGTGGCGCACTGACCCGCTGCTGGCGCTGGTCCGTTTCACTTTCAGCATTGTTTTTGTTGTTTAGAGGCTTGAATGAGCATTCGTCTGCATCGTGGGGATCTTCCGGCCGGTCTCGATTTCGGGGCCGCGGTCGCCGTCGATACCGAGACCCTTGGGCTCAACCCTCTCCGCGACCGGCTCTGCGTCGTGCAGCTGTCGCGGGGAGACGGCACCGCCGAGGTCGTGCAGATCCCGCGTGACGGTCCGCCGCCGGCCAATCTCATCCGGCTTCTCGGCGATCCCGGCGTTCTCAAAATCTTTCACTTCGCCCGCTTTGATATCGCCGTACTTTATCACTATCTGGGTGTCATGCCGGGACCGGTCTATTGCACCAAGATCGCGTCCAAACTGACGCGTACCTATACCGATCGGCACGGCCTGAAGGATCTCTTGCGAGAAATGCTCGGCGTCGATATCTCCAAGCAGCAGCAATCCTCGGATTGGGGCGCCGAAAAGCTCACCGATGCGCAGGTGGCTTATGCGGCGTCGGACGTTCTTCACCTGCACGGCTTGAAGGAAAAGCTCGATCTTCTTCTGGCGCGGGAAGGGCGTACCGACATCGCCGCCGCCTGCTTCGGCTTCCTGCCGACGCGTGCACGTCTCGATCTGCTGGGCTGGAACGAGGTTGACATCTTCGCTCATAGCTGAGGCGGCACAGGACGCCCACGGCCGGGGTCACAACTTTGCCATGCGCTTCCGGTACTTAGGTGTGGCTGTACGAGTTCACGAATGATGGACCAGACGACCTTGAGAATGAACCCGGTCATGGACGGGATGCCGGCCAAGACGCCTGCCGATCGCGCCTACCGCGCGGCGGTGCGCCATTCCATGCGCGTCAGGTTCCTGAAGAAGGCCATTCCCATCGGATCGGCGATCGCCACAGCCCTGGTGGTGTTCGTCGGATTCTTCGACCCATTCGGCCGGTTGGGCGGCTTGACGGTCGGGCCGATGAGCCTCTCCGGCACCAAGATCACCATGGACGCGCCGAAGCTTCGGGGCTATCGCGCCGGCTCGCGACCCTACGAGATGACGGCGGCCTCCGCCTCCCAAGACGCGCTCAAGCCCAATCTGGTGGAGCTCAACGAGATCCGCGGGCAAGTCACGCTCGAAAACAACGCCCTCGCCCATATCGAGGCGACGACGGGCGTCTACAATTCGCAGACCGAGAAGTTGGAGCTCGCCGGCCGGGTGAATGTTCGCACCGACACGGGCTATAATGCGCATCTCACCACCGCCTCGGTGGACTTCAAAGGCGGCAAGGTGAGCTCGACCGAGCCGGTAACGGTGGACATTGGCAACGGATCCATTAAGGCGGATAGGCTTGACATCGATGACAACGGCAAGCGCATCGTCTTCGAAGGGCGAGTGCGGGCCATCATGGATGCCGAACAGGCCAAAGCCGGTCCCGTCAAACCGAGATCCTGAGACAAAAATGAAGCCCCGCCTTGTCCCGCATGTCTGCTTCGCCCTGGCTGTGACCATGGCGATGGTCGCGGCCGGCGCCGCCCTCGCCCAGACCCCGCCCCAGCGCAATTCGCCGCTCGGCGGTCTCGGCAACAACAAGGAGCCGATCAAGATCGACGCCGATCGGCTTGACATCTTCGACAAGGAGCAGCGCGCCACCTTCACCGGCAATGTGATTGCCGTGCAGGGCGACACCACCATGCGCTGCTCGCTCCTGAACGTCTATTACGAGCAGAGCGCCATGGGCGGAGCGCAGCAGCAGCCTTCAGCGCCGCCCGGCACCGACAACAGCAATGTTCGCCGGCTCGATTGCAAGGGGCCGGTGACCGTGGTCTCCAAGGAACAGACGGCAACCGGCGACGAAGCCGTGTTCGACCGCGGCGACAACAAGGTCGTGCTCACCGGACGCGTAACCTTGAGCCAGGGGCCGAACGTGCAGCAATGCCACCGCATCGTGTATAATCTCGACACGAGCATCGCTAACTGCGAGTCACGGCCCGGCGGCCGTGTCCAGGGCGTCTTCGTGCCCGGCAGCAACACTCCGGCACAAGCGCGGCCGGGCGCTGCCCCACGCCGCTGAGCTCGTTTGAGGATGATCGACCACAACTCGCCCGCGATGCAGCGCTGTACGCCTCTCGGACGTGCCGAGGCCGACGTGTTCCGATGGATCTCTTGATGGACCAGCCAGTCGCCAAATTCCGGAACCAGCCGGCGCAGGACCGCTATGGCGAAGGTTACGACGCATCGGGGGCGGAAGCTGCCGATCAGGGCGGCGGCTGGCGGTCGATCGCCGGTCCAGGCGTTCTATCCGTCCACGGCCTGCAGAAGAGCTACCGCGGTCGCGCCGTGGTGCAGGACGCGACGCTTCATTTGCGCAACGGCGAGGCTGTCGGCCTTCTCGGCCCGAACGGCGCCGGCAAGACCACAATCTTCTACATGATCACCGGCCTCGTCGGGGCCGACCGCGGCGTCATCACGCTCGACGGCCACGACATCACGCAGCTGCCGATGTACCGGCGCGCGCGGCTCGGCATCGGCTATCTGCCGCAGGAGGCTTCGATCTTCCGGGGCCTCACCGTCGAGGAGAACATCCGCGCCGTGCTCGAGGTGGTCGAGCCGAACCGCAAGGAGCGTGAGCGCAAACTCAACGAGCTCCTGGAAGAGTTCGACATCGCCCGCCTGCGCCGGTCACCCTCGATCGCCCTGTCCGGTGGTGAGCGTCGGCGCTGCGAAATCGCCCGGGCGCTGGCCGGCGATCCCTCCTTCATGCTCCTCGACGAGCCTTTCGCCGGCATCGACCCGATCGCTGTCGGCGACATTCAGAACCTCGTGCGCCACCTCACTCGCCGCGGCATCGGCGTGCTGATTACCGACCACAACGTGCGCGAGACGCTCGGCCTGATCGACAGGGCCTATATCATCCACTCGGGCCGCGTGCTGACCGAAGGCACGCCTCAAGCCATTATCGCCGACCGGGACGTCCGGCGCCTTTATCTCGGCGAGGATTTTCAGCTTTAGCGGAAACGACTCCGAGAAATCTTCTCTGCGCTCAAGAATGCAGCCGGCGCAGCGGCGAGGGCCTGCCGTGCATGTCACGCGCCTTTGACGTGACGAGCGCAACCGGATAGAGATTGACGCAAGAATTGTGCCGGCCGGTGGGGGGCGCAGGCGTCAGCGATGGCTCTTTCTCACAGATTGGAATTGCGCCAGGGACAATCCCTGGTGATGACGCCGCAGCTTCTGCAGGCGATCAAACTGCTGCAGCTGTCGCATTTCGAGTTGATGGCCCATGTGGAGGCCGAGCTCGAGACCAACCCGCTGCTCGAACGGGCCGATGATGGCCCGGACGAGACTTTCGATGCCGAAGACCGCCGGCCCGACGCCCGGGCGGACGAGGGGCCGCAAAACGCACCGGACGAGCCGGCCGACTGGGCGGCGTCCGAGACGACGATGGAACGTGAGGCGATCGAGGCGGATTTCGGCACCACTTTCGACAATGTCTTTCAGGACGACGCGCCCATACGGTCTGTGGAGGGACCTGGGACCGGGGACCAGTTGCCCATTACCTCGTCCTTATGGAGCGGCGTCAGCGGCGGCGGCGGCTTCGACGATATCGATGCCGGTTTCGAAGCGACGCTCACCGAGGAGGTGACGCTTCACAGCCATCTCAACGCCCAGCTCGACCTCGCCACCACCGATCCGGTGTCGCTGCTCATCGGGCGCTTCATAATCGATGCCATCGATGAGAACGGCTATCTCACCGAGTCGCTCGAAGCGATCACCGAGCGGCTCGGCCTCGACATCGCCCGCATCGAACTGGTGCTCAAACGCATCCACGGCTTCGATCCGTCCGGTGTCGGCGCGCGAAACCTCGCCGAATGTCTCAGCATCCAGCTAATGGAGCGCGATCGCTTCGATCCGGCAATGCAGTCGCTCGTCGCCAATCTGGCGCTCGTGGCACGGCGTGACATCGCCGCCTTGAGGCGCGTCTGCGGCGTCAACGACGAAGACATCGCCGATATGCTCGCTGAAATCCGGCGGCTCGACCCCAAGCCCGGCCGCGCCTTCGGCCATGCTCCCCTGCAGCCCCTCGTGCCGGACGTCTTCGTCCGCGCGGCGCCCGACGGCAGCTGGCTCATCGATCTCAACAGCGAGACGCTGCCGCGCGTGCTGGTCAACCAGAGCTATCACGCCAAGGTCTCGCGCCATACCCGCAGCGAGGCCGACAAGGCCTATCTCGCCGATTGCCTGCAGAACGCCACCTGGCTGCAGCGCAGCCTCGAGCAGCGCGCCAAGACCATCCTCAAGGTCGCCTCGGAGATCGTGCGCCAGCAGGATAGCTTCTTCGCCTATGGGGCCGAGCATCTGCGGCCACTGAACCTCAAAACCATCGCCGACGCGATCGGCCTGCACGAATCGACCGTGTCGCGTGTCACCTCCAACAAGGCGATCGGCACGAGTCGCGGTGTCTTCCCCATGAAATATTTCTTCTCGGCGGCGATCGCCGGCGTTCCCGGTGGGGAAAGCCACTCCGCCGAAGCGGTGCGGCACCGCATCAAGCAGATGATCGATCAGGAAACGTCGAATGATGTGCTGTCCGATGATGCGATAGTCCAGAAGCTGCGCGACAGCGGCATCGACATCGCCCGGCGGACGGTGGCCAAATATCGCGAGTCCTTGCGCATTCCGTCATCTGTGGAGCGCCGGCGCCGCAACCAGGACGCTTATAGTCAATAGGTAGCATCCTGCGATTGTCTGGCGCGCGTTGACACCGCGGGGCCGGCTTTCTACCACTGCCGCCCGGAATCGCGACTAGGCGATGGCCGCGATGCGCCAGGGGAGGGAATCAATGAAATCGCCGATTGTGCACAGGCTTGATGCACAGGATGCGAGCGCACGCCGCCGGTTCCGGAAGCCGATGCAGCGCCTTCGTCTCCATGGCCACCAAGCGGTTGGAAGCTTCACCGGGGCCGGACGTGCCGCTCATTTGTCCCGGACATGCTCTAGCGGTGGTCTTCGCAACGTCGTATATCCTCATGGACACGAGCCGCGGTGGCATCCGCGCGGACGGTGTTTCGAGGAACAGGCCTGAAGTCGTATCGGCCCAATTGGGCCGTTCCACAACGCTCTCGCGGGGGCGGCTTTTGCCGCACGTACTCAAGACGATGGCTCTGACCGAAATCATATCTCCCAATGCCGTGTTGCCGTCCCTCAAGGTCAACGGCAAGAAACAGGCTCTCCAGGAAGTGGCGACGCATGCCGGCCGGCTTTTGGGCCTGGACGAGCGCGAAGTCTTCGAGACGCTGTTGCAACGCGAGCGCCTCGGCTCGACCGGCATCGGCGACGGTATTGCGATTCCCCACGGCAAGCTCGCCCGCATGGACCGGCTCTTCGGACTGATGGCGCGGCTCGAGCGGCCGATCGATTTCGAGGCGCTCGACGGGCAGCCCGTCGACATCATCTTCCTGCTGCTCGCGCCGGAGACCGCCGGCGCCGACCATCTGAAGGCGCTGGCGCGCATCGCCCGGCTATTGCGCGAGCCGGGGCTCGTCGACAGCATCCGCGCCACGCGTGATGCCTCCGCGCTCTACGCGCTCCTGACCCAGAGCCCGGTGTCCAGCTCCGCCTGAGCCAGGTGGTGGCCAAACAGGTCTTCTCGAGACATGTATTTCTACGAGCCGTCGCGCGGCCATGGGCTGCCTCACGATCCCTTCAATGCGATCATCGGCCCGCGGCCGATCGGCTGGATCGCGTCGCGTGCCAAGGACGGCGTGCTCAATCTCGCGCCCTACAGCTTCTTCAACGCCTTCAACTATAAGCCGCCGATCATCGGCTTTTCCTCCACGGGCCGGAAGGACACCGTCCGCAACATCGGCGAGACCGGTCAATTCGTCTGGAACCTAGCGACCCGCCGCTTGGCGACGGCCATGAATGTGACCTCCACCACGCTGCCGGCCTCCGTCGACGAATTCGCGCTGGCCGGCCTCACGCCGGCGGCCTGCCGTCTCGTCGACGTGCCGCGTGTGGCGGAGAGCCCGGTCGCCATGGAATGCGTCAAGGTCGACATCATCCAGCTCAAGTCGGCGGCCGGCGAGCCTGTCGAGTCTTGGCTCACACTCGGCGAGGTCGTGGGCGTTCACATCGATGACGGGCTATTGAAGGATGGCGTCTATGACACGGCCGCCGCTCTGCCGATTCTGCGAGCGGGTGGGGTCGGCGGCTATGCGCAGATCTCTCCCGAGGTCATGTTCGAGATGATCCGCCCGGACGCGCTGCGGAAATAGCCTCGTCCGCCTTCAGGATGCGGATCTCGGCGATGACGGGCAGATGGTCCGAGCACTGCCGCGCGTCCGTGTCGGTCCAGCAGCGCACCAGCCGGCAGGGCAGGCGGCAATAGACCCGGTCCAGCCGGAGCCGCGGCCATCGGGCGGGAAAGGTCGCGAGCATCGTCCGTTCCGGCAGCACCGCGGCGAGCGTGCTGCGCACTTTGCCGAATGAGAACCAGTCGTTGAAGTCGCCCAGCATCACCGTCGCGAGGCCTTCCTGTTCCAAGGCCATGGACGTCAGCATCTTCGCCTGGCGGCGGCGCTCGGTGATCGCGAGCCCGAGGTGAACGGCGACCAGATGCAGGTCTCCCTGCTCGGTCTCGATCACCGTCTCGATGGCCGAGCGCGGCTCCCGTCGTCCCATGGAAAGGTCGTGCAGCGTGACATTGCGGATCTGCCAGCGGCTGAAGACCGAATGACCATAATGACCGTCGGGTGCGGTGATCGTGCGTGCCTCGGCGACATGCCCGTTCTCCGCATGAAGAGCTGTGAGCGGGGCGAGACAGGCCGGATCGCGCCCGCGCGTGTCGACTTCCTGCAGCGCAACGATATCGGGGGCATGCCGGCCGATGAGCGCAGCGATTCGCTCGAGCTCGAAGCGCCCGTCCGGGCCCACACCCCTGTGGATGTTCCAGGTCATCAGCCGGATGGTGCGCTCGTCGCGCGGCAGGGTCACCGGGCGGGCTCCCGATAGCGGCTGACGAAGAACTGCAGGCAGAGCGACAGAAGAAGCCACAACAGGAAGAAGCCGGCCAGCATGGCCGCGTCCGCCGCCGACGGATTGCTGATCAGCGCGACGAGCTGGCGCCCGAGCGCCGACATAACGACGAGGCCGGGCAGAAGCCCGAGCAAGGTACCGGCGATATAGTCGACGATGCGGACTTCGACGGCGCCGGCCACGAGATTGACGAAGGTGAAGGGCGCGATCGGCACCATGCGAATGGTAGCGATCGTCAGGATGCCGTGATTGACGAGGTGCCGGCGTATCCGGTTGATGCGCGGGCCCATGTAGCGGCGCAGCTTCGAGGCTCCGACCAGACGGCCAACGAGATAGGTGGCGACCGCGCTCGTCATCGCGCCGACGCCGGCGAGCAAGGCGCCTTGCCATCCGGTGAAGACGGCCATGGTGGCGAGCATCAGCACCGTGACGGGAAAGGCCACAAAGCCTGTCAGCACGAAGGTGACGATCACCGCGGCCGGTCCCCAAGGCCGCTCGGCGATGGACTGGAGCGCCTGCGCGAGCCGCGTTGGCTCCGCGAAGGGGGAATATTGCCAGGCGAGAAGAATGAGGAGCACCGCCGCGAGCACGGCACCGATCTTCAGCCCCATGGGCAGCATGCGTCGCCAGGACTTACCGCTCGGTGCCGTTTCGTTGTCGTAGAGCGGTTCGATGGGGTCGGCGATCGCGTCGAAGGCGACGTCGATATCGCTCGGCTTGTCGGTGACCGGGACGAGGCGGCGATGATCGACCGATTGCGCATCGAGCCCCGCAAAGACCGAGCCGGTCTCCGCGATAGACACGCCGAGTTCGGCGGCCTCGGCGCCCGCATGTTCCGCGAGCAGCCGGTCGCGGATCGTGCGGATCGCCGCACGCGTGGCATCTTCCTCCGGGCCTTGTGCAATCACCACGAGGTCGCATTCGGTGTCGAGGCCCATGGACCGGTTGCACAGGTTTGACGAGCCGACCCGCAACATGCGGTCGTCGACGATCATCAGCTTGGAATGGACCATGACGGGCGTTGTCTCCCCGTCGGCCTCGACCTCCGGATAGAGAAGCCGCACCTGGTCGGTGACCCCCGCCCGCCGCAGGATCTCCATGAAGCGCATACGGCCTCCCAGCATGCTCTGCTGTTCGATCCAGCTCGCATAGGCCTTGGGCACGATGATGACGACCTCGAGCTCCGGCCGCTCAGCGAGCTGTGCCGCCAGTCGCTCGGCCGTGCGCTCGCAGGTGAGGAACTGATTCTCGATATAGAGGCTGCGCTCGGCCGCGCTGACCATATCGGCGTAAAGGGCCTCCACTTCGCGGATTTCGGGCTCCTCGCCAAAGCGAGGTTGCGTGCGCGCGATGCCGATCTCGACGTCGCGCAGGATGGGCTCGACGGAGCCCGGCCAGGGACGATGGTTCGGATCTTCATTGCGCGGTGGAATGTTCTCACAGGCCGCGCGCGCCCAGCGCTCGCGCATGAGCTCTCCGAGCGCCGCCGCCGCATCGCCGTCCACGACCATCTGCACGTCGTGAAAAGGCGGGTAGCGGACACCGCGCGGGTCGGTGCGCAACGGATTGTCCGGACGATGCTCGGGCGTGTCCCACCGCCGCCGGGTCAGATCGAGGCCGCCGGCAAAGGCGAGCTTATCGTCGATGATCACGAGCTTCTGGTGATGGGACGCGCCGATCGGCAGCACGTCGTCGAGGCAGAGGTCGATTTGCGGCGGTGTCTTCCAGAAGAGCGAGTAAACGGGCGCAAGCTCGCGTTCGAAGGAGAAGACCACGGAATAATCCCACAGCAGCAGGCGCACCCTGAGCTTGGGATTGCGCTTCACGAGGGCTGTGAGAAAGGCCACCAGCGCCTCAGGCAGGCCGTCGTCCGCCGATCCCGTCGGACCGACGAGCCGCATCTGGCTGTCGAGGTCCCAGCCGACGATATGGATCGTTTCGCGCGCCTGGAGCATGGCCTCGCGCAGCGCGCCGAAATAGGCCGCGCCGTCCACCAGCACGGCGGCGCGCCGGGCCGCCTCCACCCGCCACACGTTGCGGCCTGGTTCCAACCGGGTGCGGTCGAGCGCGCGAGCGTGGGGCGCGCCGTCCCCTATGTCTTGGCGCGACGGGTCATTCAGCAAGATTGTCCGGCTCTGCTTCGTCTCAGCGATACAACGTTTCGAGCGCGAAGGGTCGATTGGCTCCGGTGCTGGCAAGCCCCGTCTCGTCCTCGGTCTTCACGCCTTCCCCTGCCGGGAAAGAACGGCCCAACCCAAGCTTTGTTTCCGCCTGTCTGCGGGAACCATTTCGGCTGCTGTCGAGTTGCTGCTTGGTCTGGGAGTAACCGCGTGCGCGCGCTCACAAAAGCCGGCGTGAAGCGTCTGCCTCACCGCCATAAAATGCCAAAATGTCGAAAGGCCGGAAGGGCGCTTCCAGCCTCTCCTTCACATGGGGATTTGCGCCGGTGATGCGCGGCGGGTGCGATCTCGGACCACGAGAGTGGCCGCCTGCAAGGCCCGGCTTTTCGCAAGTCCCGCCCCAAGGCTCGCCCCAAGCCCTGCCCCAAGTCCCGAGCAGCCGCGGCGCGCCGCCGGCCCGCTGGGCGATCCGCGCACCCCGTGCCAGGGAGGTCGTATGAAGATCGTCATCTTCGGCCTGACCATCAGCTCGTCCTGGGGCAATGGTCATGCAACGCTCTGGCGGGGGCTCGTTGGAGCCTTGGTGCGGCGGGGCTGGGATGTCGTATTCTTCGAACGGGACGTGCCCTATTATGCCGGCGCGCGCGATCTTCATGCGATCGACGGCGGCGAACTCATCCTTTTCGACGATTGGGCTGGTGTCCGGCAGCAGGCATCACGCAGCCTGCGCGATGCGGACATTGCCATCGTCACCTCCTACTGCCCGGAGGCGGTGTCGGCAGCAGAGCTCATCGCCGAGACGCCGCGGGCGCTCAAGATCTTCTATGATCTCGACACGCCGGTCACGCTCGCCGCCTTCGCGGAAGGCGAGCCGCCCAGCTATATCGGACCGCGCGGCCTCGCCGATTTCGACCTGGTGCTGAGCTATACCGGGGGCGAGGCCCTGACGGGACTGGTCGAGCGCCTCGGCGCCCGCCGCGCCGTGCCGCTCTACGGCCATGTCGATCCGCGGGTGCATCGTCCGGCGCCGCCGCGCGCCGAGTTCGCCGGCGATCTCTCCTATCTCGGCACCTACGCCGCCGACCGGCAGGACGGCGTGCAACGCTTCCTCATCGAGCCGGCGCGACTGCGCCCGGACGCCCGCTTCATCATCGGCGGCGCGCAATATCCGGCGGAGTTTCCGTGGACGGACAATGTCTTCTTTGTCCGTCACCTGCCGCCGCAGGATCACCCCGCCTTCTTTTCCTCGTCCCGGCTGACGCTGAATGTCACCCGCCGCGCCATGGCGGACATGGGCTGGTGCCCCTCGGGGCGGCTGTTCGAGGCCGCCGCCTGTGGCGCACCGCTGATCAGCGACGTCTGGCCGGGCATCTCCGATTTCTTCACACCCGGCGACGAGATCCTGCTCGCCCGCACCTCCGAGGACGTGCTCGCGGCACTCGACCGTTCGCCGGAGGATCTTGCGCGCATCGCCGGCCGCGCCCGCGAGCGCGTGCTGACCGAACATACATCCGATCATAGGGCGGCTGAGTTCGAGCGCCTCATCGCGAGCGCGCCGCGAATTGAGCAACCCCTCACCGAGGAGGCCTGACATGTGGGGAATCATTCCAGCCGCGGGACGCGGCAGCCGCATCCAGCCGCTCGCCTTCTCGAAGGAACTGCTGCCGGTCGGCAGCCGGGTAGACCAGGGCGTCGAGCGGCCCTGCGCGGTGAGCGAATATCTCGTGGAGCGCATGATGCTCGGTGGTGCCGAGAAGATCGCCTTCGTGATCTCACCCGGTAAGTCGGACATCATGGAATATTACGGCTCCGGCCAGCGCGGCGTCGCCACCGTTTATGTCGTGCAGCCCGCGGCCGAGGGTCTGTGCGATGCGATCTTTCGGGCTGCCCCGCTCATCGCAGCCGACGAGGAGGTGCTGGTCGGCCTGCCGGACACGGTCTGGTTCCCGAAGGAGGGCTTCGCGGCGCTGCCGGACGGCGGCCTTTCCTTCCTGCTCTTTCCGGTGGACCAGCCGCAGTTCTTCGACGCCGTGGTGCTCGATGACGACGGCCGGGTGCGTGAAATCCAGGTGAAGCGTCAGGATGCCTCGTCCAACTGGATCTGGGGCGCCTTCAAGCTCTCCGGCTGGGTGCTGCACGCGCTCCACGACCTCTGGCTGGCCCGCGACAAGGCGGATGAGTTCATCGGAACGCTGGTCAACGCCTATATCGCCGCCGGCGGCGAGGCTGTCGGCATCAAGGCCGGCGAAGCCTATGTCGATGTGGGTACGTTCAACGGCTATCGCTCCGCGATCGGGCTTCTATCGGAGGCCGCCGACATGCGGCTTGGGCCTGCGCCCGGTATCGCCGCGGCTGGCCGGCGCGGCGAACCGCGATCGGCCGGGCCTCTGCCGCGGCGGCCGCTGTCCGCCACGCCGCGGGAGTAGGCCATGCATGGTCGATCCGGCATGAGCGGCGAGCCCGGCTTCCTCGCAGCCATCGCGCATATGACCCGCCAGCCCCTTGATGGGCGTCATGTGGCGATCGTCGTTGCGCATCCCGACGACGAGACGCTCGGCTGCGGCGCGCTTCTTGCCCGCCTCAAGGGCGTCCGGGTCGTCGTCGTCACCGACGGCGCGCCGCGCAATCTCGCCGACGCCGGGCGCTATGGCTTCCCGGACGCTCGTGCCTATGCGCAAGCCCGCAAGGCGGAGCTTCTCGCCGCGCTCGCCATGGCCGGCGTGCCGCCCCAGGCCGTCACGTGGCTCGGCATTCCCGACCAGGAGGCATGCCGCAACATGCCGGCGGTCACTCGGGCGCTCACCGAATTCTTTGCTGCGCACGGGATCTCGACCGTTCTGACCCATGCCTTCGAGGGCGGCCATCCCGACCACGACGCAACCGCCTTCTCAGTGCATGCGGCAGCACGCCTCCGCGACCGGGACGCGCTCGAGATCATTGAAATGCCCTTCTACCATCTCGGCAAGGGCGGCATGTCCCGGCAGGAATTCTGCGACGGCGACGAGAATTGCGTGCTCTTTCTCGATGCGGCCGAGCGTGACTGCAAGGCCCGCATGGTGGCCTGCCATGCCACCCAGCACGAGACGCTGCGCCCGTTCTCGCTGGAGTTCGAGCGCTTCCGGCAGGCCGGCGCCTATCACTTCGCATCGCTGCCGAACGGCGGGCGGGTGCTCTACGCGCAATATGACTGGGGGCTGTCGCCGCCCGACTGGCCAGGCCTGGTGCGCGAGGCCCGCGATGCGCTCGCGATGGAAGCCGCAGCATGGGCCTGACCGTTCTCAGTGTCGCCTTTCCTTTCGCGCCGGTGGGTCCGGATACGGCCGGTGGCGCCGAACAGGTGCTCGCCATGCTCGACCGGGGGCTGGTGGCGGCCGGCCATCGCTCGCTCGTTATGGCCGCCGAGGGCTCCACCGTCGCCGGCACGCTGATCGGGATGCCGACTGCCGAGGGAGAGATCGACGAGGCCGCCCGCGCGCGCATCCACGCGGCCTATGCGGCGGCGCTCGCGCGTGAAACCGCGCGCCGGCGCGTCGACATCGTGCATATGCACGGCATCGATTTTCACGCCTATCTGCCGCCGGCGGGCCCGCCGGTTCTGGCAACCTTGCATCTGCCGATCGCCTGGTATCCGCCCGAGGCGCTTCGTCCGTGGCGGCCGCGCACCTATGTCCACGGCGTGTCGGCTGCCCAGCACAGGGATGGCGGCCGGGTCTGGCCGCTGCCGCCCATCGAGAACGGCATCGATATCGACGCCTATTCCGGGCGGCATGCGAAGCGCGGCTTCGCCCTCATGCTCGCCCGCATCTGCCCGGAGAAGGGCGTACATCTCGCCCTCGACGCAGCGCGGGAAGCGGGCGTGCCGCTCATCATTGCCGGCGAGGTCTTTCCCTATGCCGAGCACCGCCGCTACTTCGAGGAGGAGGTCGCGCCGCGGCTCGATGGCCTCCGGCGCTACATCGGCCCGGTGGGCGGCGCGCGCAAGCGTCGGCTTCTCGCCGCCGCACGCTGCGTGATCGTCGCCTCAACAGTGCCGGAGACGAGCTCGCTCGTCGCGCGTGAGGCCATGGCGGCGGGCACGCCGGTGGTGGCTCTCGCGCGCGGTGCTCTCCCAGAGACCATCGCCCATGGGCGGACGGGGTTCCTCGTGGAGGATACGGCGGCGATGGCGGCCGCCATCCTGCGCACCAGTGAGATCGACCCGGCGGTCTGTCGCGCCGAGGCCCAGCGGCGCTTCTCCCATCATCAGATGATCGCGCGCTATTTCGATCTTTATCGCACCCTGGCGCGCGCAGGCGCGCCGCGGCTCGGGGATGCCGCATGATCGAGACGGCTGTCGTCGACAGTGAAGCCGATCTGCGCGCCCTCGAACCGGAGTGGTGGGATCTCTGGGGCCGGTCGGCTTCGGCGACGCCCTTCCAGTCGCCTGCCTGGGCGATGCCCTGGTGGGAAGCCTTCGCCCCCGGCCGCCTGCATGTGGTGACGCTCAGACGCCGGGGCGAGCTTGTCGGCCTCGCGCCCTTCTATGTCGATCCCGAGCGGCGCGCACTCCCCATCGGCATTGCGGCGAGCGACTATCTCGACGTGCTGATCGATCCGAAATACGCCGCGCCGGTTACGGTCGCGCTCGATGCGGAGATCGCGCGCGGGCTCGGCGCGGGCATGGCCGAATGGGAGATGCCGGATCTGCCCCCCGAGGCGCAGGCCTTTGGACTTTCCCCGGATGCCGATACGACGATCGAACCGGGCCAAGTCTGCCCCGTGCTGCCGCTGCCGGCTGGCGCGGTCGACCTCTCTTCGGTCATTCCCGCGCGCAAATGGCGGAAGCTGCGCATGGCGCGCAACCGTGCCCGGCGTCTCGGTGGCGGCAGCATCAGCTGCTGTCACGGCGCCGGTCTCGCGGAGGCCTTTGCCGCGCTCGTCGAGCTTCACGGCCTGCGCTGGGAGGAGCGCGGCGGCGGCGTGCTCGCCGACCCGCGCGTGCGTCTCTTCCACCAGCGGGCGCTGCCGGAGCTCGACCGCGCCGGCCTCCTCGAGCTTCTCGTCTGCCGGATCGGCGGCGACATCGTCGGCGTCTATTACGGGCTCAAGGACCGCAGCCGCTCCTATGCCTATATCGGCGGTTTCGATCCCGCCCAGGCTTTCGTCAGCCCGGGCACGCTGCTCATCGGCCATGCGCTCGACCGTGCCCTGAGCGAGGGCCGGCGCGAGTTCCACTTCCTGCGCGGACGGGAAGGCTACAAATACGAATGGGGTGCGGTCGACCGTCTAAGCCGGCGCCGTGTCTTCCGTCCCGCACCGGCCTATGCCGATGCCTGAGGACCTTGCCGCGACCCTCGCAGGCTGTGCCGGCGGCGCGATCCCGGCCGGCATCGCCCTCATGCGGCTCTGCCTTGCGGGCGACGAGGACACGGCCCGTGCGGCGCTTGCGCAGGCGATCGCCGCTTCCGAGGGGCCCGCGCGCGAGCGGCTCCGAAGGGTGGAGCGCCTGTGGCGCACGACGCCAGAGGCCTTCACGCTGGTGAAGAGGGTGGCGCGCACAAGCGAGGAGGAGCCGGCCGAGACCGATGACGTGGCGCGCTGGGCGAAGGCCTTCGACACGGCGGCGGCGATCTCGCCGGAGGCGAGCGTCGCGCTCTACAGTCTCGGCCGCCCCGATCTCCTCGCCGCCGCGACCGACGAGGTGGTGGGGGCACTGCGTGCCCTGGGGCTGGTGCGGCCGGAGGGCCATGTGCTCGATATCGGCTGCGGCATCGGCCGCTTCGTCGCAGCGCTTGCGCCCCATGTGGCGCAGGTCACCGGCCTCGACGTCTCGCCGCGGATGCTCGCCGAGGCGCGCCGCCGGGCGGCCCGGTTGGGCAATGCGCGGCTCGTCCAAGGGAACGGTCGTGACTTTGCCGGCCTTGCGGCGGCTGCTTTCGATCTGGCGCTCGCAGTCGACAGCTTTCCCTATGTCGTGGCGGCGGGACCTGACGTCGTCGCGGCGAATATGCGCGAGATCAAGCGCGTGCTGCGGCCGGGCGGCCGGCTCGTCATCCTCAACTACTCCTATCGCGGCGACCAAGCGGCCGATCGCGCGGAGCTGGCGGATCTCGCCGGCCGGCTCGGCTTCCGCCTCCTGCGCGCGGGTGAGCGGCGCTTCCGCCATTGGGACGGCGCGCTGTTCGATCTCGAACGGCTGCCGTAAGGAGAGGGGAATGGCGCGGATCATCCTGATCGTCATGGATTCCGTCGGCATCGGTGCCGCGCCCGACGCGGACCGCTACGGCGATGCCGGCGCCGACACCATCGGCCACATCGCCGATTACTGCGCGACCGGGCGGGGCGAGCCGCTGCGCCTGCCCAATCTGACGGCGCTCGGCCTGGGCCATGCCTGCCGGCTGGCGATGGGGCGCGTGCCGCCGGGCCTCGACATCGCCGGCGCGCCGATCGGCCGTTTCGGCGCGGCGATCGAGATCTCCAAGGGCAAGGACACGCCGTCCGGCCATTGGGAAATCGCCGGCCTGCCCGTCCCCTTCGACTGGGGCTATTTTCCGAAAAGCGAGCCGGCCTTTCCCGAGACGCTCATTGCCGATCTCTGCCGGCGCGCCGGGCTTCCCGGCGTCCTCGGCAATTGCCATGCCTCGGGCACCGAGATCATCGCCGCGCTCGGCGCCGCGCACATGCGCACGGGCAAGCCGATCTGCTATACCTCGGCCGACAGCGTCTTCCAGATCGCCGCCCATGAGGAGAGCTTCGGCCTGGAGCGCCTCTACGCGGTCTGCGCCATCGCACGAGAACTGGTTGACCCGCTCATGATCGGCCGGGTCATCGCCCGGCCGTTCATCGGCGCGCCCGGTGACTTCACGCGCACCGCGCGCCGCCGCGACTATGCCGTTCCGCCGCCGGGGCCGACACTCCTTTCGGTGGCGAGCGAGGCCGGCCGCGATGTCGTCTCCGTCGGCAAGATCGGCGACATCTTCGCCCATGCGGGCACCGGCCGGGAGGTGAAGGGAAGCGGCAATGCCGCCCTGATGCAGGCGACCATCGAGCTGCTCGACGAGGTTGCGGACGGCGGCTTCGTTTTCGTCAATCTCATCGACTTCGACACGCTCTACGGCCACCGGCGCGACACCGCCGGCTATGCGGCAGCGCTCGAGGCGTTCGACGCCGATCTTGGCCGGCTGATGATGCGGCTGCGACCCGACGATCTCCTCGTGGTCACCGCCGATCATGGCTGCGATCCGACCTGGAGCGGAACGGACCATACGCGGGAACAGGTGCCGGTTCTTGCTTTCGGGCAGGAGCTGCGGCCCGGCGTGATGGGGACGAGACGGAGCTTCGCCGATATCGGCGCTGCCTGCGCCGCTCGCCTCGGCCTCTCGCCCCAGCTCGCCGGCGAGGCGACGGGCGTTTTCGCGTGAGGCGCAAGCGAATACCCGCCCGGAAACTTCATCTGGGCAGGAACAAAGATGATGGGTCTGCGTTGTCCCGCATGGACTGTCGCGAAAGCCTGCAGCCGCAGTCGTGGCAACAGCTTTCGCACCTATAATCCATCCGAATGACTTTGGTTCACGCCAAAAGTCACGGCAAATCTGAGGAGGTCGACCTTGCCCGGAAGAAAACTGCGTGTCGGGATCGTCGGGGTCGGCAACTGTGCGTCCTCCTTGGTTCAGGGTTTGACCCACTACCGCGAGGCCTTCGGCAACGAGCCGGTGCCGGGTCTGATGCACGCCACCATCGGCGGCTACCACATCTCCGATATCGAGGTTTCAGCCGCTTTCGACGTTTCCGCCGCCAAGGTCGGCAAAGATGTCGCCGAAGCTATTCGTCAACGGCCGAATAATACCTATGAATTCGCCAAGGTCGAACCGCTCGGCGTCACCGTGCAACGCGGGGCGACGCTCGACGGCATCGGCAAATATATGACCGACGAGATCATCGAGGCCGAGGGCGAGCCGGCCGATGTCGCCCGCATCCTGCGCGAGACCCGCACCGACGTTCTCGTGTCCTATCTGCCCGTGGGTTCGCAGCTGGCTAATGAATGGTACATGGAGCGCGCGCTGGAGGCCGGCTGCGGCGTCGTGAACTGCCTGCCGGTGTTCATCGCCTCCAAGCCCGAGTGGCAGGAGCGGTTCCGGGCGCGCGGGCTTCCCATCATCGGCGACGACATCAAGAGCCAGGTGGGGGCCACCATCGTTCACCGCGTTCTCGCCAATCTCTTCCGTGAGCGGGGGGTGCGCCTCGACCGCACTTACCAGCTCAACTTCGGCGGCAATGCCGATTTCCAGAATATGTTGGAGCGTGAGCGGCTGACGTCCAAGAAAATCTCGAAGACGCAGGCCGTGACCAGCCAGCTCGACGTGCCCCTGCCGGCCGGCGACGTCCATGTCGGGCCGAGCGACTATGTGCCCTGGCTGACCGACCGCAAGATGGCTTACATCCGCCTCGAGGGCACCGCCTTCGGCGGCGTGCCGCTGAGCGCCGAAGTGAAGCTCGAAGTGTGGGATTCGCCGAATTCCGCGGGCGTCGTCATCGACGCCATCCGCTGCGTGAAGCTCGCCATGGATCGGGGGGAGGGGGGACCGCTGATCGCCCCCTCGAGCTATTTCATGAAATCGCCGCCGCAGCAGTTTACCGACGCCGAGGCCTACGAGCGTACGCGTCAGTTCATCGAGGGTCTGGACAGCGTCCGCGCTGCCGAGTGAGCACCGGCGCGACAAGGGTGCGAAAAGCCGAGTTAGGCATCGACACGATGCCGGTCTCTTCTCAACGATTCACCTGGACCCGCTCAGCGATACTCGTCCGCTATACGGCGCAGAAAATCTATACTTTAGCTTGCGTCGGGAACGCGCACGACGCTCGGCGTTGATGAGTGTTCGACGCCGTCGCCGAGTACTGCCACCCAAGAGTGCTTGCGCTGTTCATAAACCGAGAACTTAGGGGCGGGAAAGCTGGGGTCGGCGAAAGCGCCGATGGGGACGGCGACCAGGCCGGGCCAGCCTTCGTTGAAATAGGCGACGGTTGAGCCGCAATCGCTGCAGAACCGATAGCTCGCCCGGCGGCCGCTGTCCGCAACGCGTTCCCAAACCTTCGCCCGACCCAGGATGGCAACTTGCGCCTCCGGCCATCGCGCCTGGGCGGCGAACGGCCCGCCGCTCCGCTTCTGACACTCCAAGCAGTGGCAGACGGAAATGCGGACGGGCTCTCCTTCACAGATGGCCCGAAGCTGACCGCAGCGACAGGTCGCGATACGCTTCTGCATGTGACACTCCGATACGATCGCTGGCCAGAGCCGAGCTGAGCCGGATCGTCATGGGGCTGCAGAAGCGTCCGCTCGAGCGCAGTTGCGCTGCGCGCGTTCAATGCGCTGCCGCACCCGCAGTGCCGCCGACCCGGCGCTTGCGTCCGGGTGCCGTCTTCTTTTCGAGCGGCAGGCGGGCTGCCACGCGCGCCTCCTCCTCGAAATGCGCGATCGTCTTTTCCAGTCCGACCGTCAGCGGCACGCGCGGCGCCCAGTCGAGCACCTTCTGCGCCAGCGTGATGTCGGGCCGGCGCCGGCGCGGATCGTCGACCGGCAGCGGCCGGAAGGTGATGGAGGAACGCGTCCCCGTCATCTCCACGATCTGTTCGGCGAGTTCGTGCACCTTCATCTCTGCAGGATTGCCGAGATTGATGGCGCCGCGGAACTCGCCGTCATAGGTCAGGAGCCGGACGAGCCCCTCGACGAGATCGTCGACATAGCAGAAGGAGCGGGTCTGCTCGCCGCTGCCGTACATCGTGATGTCGTCGCCCGACAAGGCCTGCGTGATCACGTTGGAGACGACCCGGCCGTCGTCGGCGCGCATGCGCGGCCCATAAGTGTTGAAGATGCGCGCCACCCGCACATCGGCGCGCTTGGCGCGCAGAAAGTCGAAGGTGAGCGTCTCAGCCGCCCGCTTGCCTTCGTCATAGCAGGCGCGTGGCCCGGTCGGATTAACGTGGCCCCAATAGCTTTCCCGCTGCGGATGGACTTCTGGATCGCCATAGACCTCGCTTGTCGAAGCGAGCAGGAAGCGTGCGCCCCTGGCCTCGGCAAGCCGCAAGAGATGTCGGGTGCCGACCACGCTCGTGATCAGCGTGTGTTCTGGGTCCGCCTGGTAGTGGGGCGGCGAGGCCGCGCAGGCCAGATTGAGCACGAAAGAGATCGACCGGTTACGCAGCAAATTTGCCGGCAAAGGATCTATGACGTCGCCGTCGATCAGATCGAAGCGTGGCTCATGTTCGAGATGCCGGAGGTTCTGAAGGCGGCCGGTCTGAAAGTTGTCGATGCAGATGACGCGGAGCCCACGCGCGAGCAACGCATCGGTAAGGTGCGAGCCTATGAAGCCCGCTCCGCCTGCAATGAGGGCGATGTCCTCTTTTCTGTTGTCCATACTTATACCCTCTTTCAGGTTGTGGGCCGCCGCTTCGGCGCGTCGTGTTGGTCAGGATGCCAAGGCCCTCGCGGGCGGGCGGCTGTCCGAGAAATCCGATGATCGCGAGGCTGTGGCGCGGGCCTTGATCGCCTCGCCCAGGAAGCCTTCGAACTCGGCGGCGCGCTGTCCGGCCGTATGCGCCTTCAACACGCGCTCGCGCGCTGCTTTCGCCTGGCTCGCGCGGGCCGTCTCGCTCGTGCCGGTCAGCAGTTCGAGCACATCCTCAGGCTCATCGGCGAGGGTGATCTCGCGCCCGGGTATGAACAGCGTGTCGAGCCCGGCCCAGCGGTCGGAGACGATGGGCGTGCCGCAGGCGGCAGCCTCGAACAGGCGCACGCTCGGGCTGTAGCCCGCTCGAATCATGTCGGCGCGTGTCACGTTCAGCGTGAACCGACAGGCGTTGTAGAAATCGGGATGGGCGTCCGGCGGCACATGGTCGACGCGCGTCACATTGGCTGGCCAATCGATGTCAGCCGGATATTGCGGGCCACCGACGATGAAGGAGAGATGCGGCGCGCGCCGCGCCGGCTCGATGAGCAGCCGCTCCAGGGTCGGTTGGCGGTCGGGCGAATAGGTGCCGAGATAGCCGAGGTCGTAGCGCGGCGCGATGCCGGTCGGTGCATAGGCGCTCTCGTCGACCGAGCAATATAGAGCGCGCGCGGCCGGCGAGCCGTAGCGCGTCATCAGCTGGTCGAGCACAGGTCCGCCGGTGAAGGAGAGATTGAGGTCGTAGCCGCGGATGAGATCGGCGGTGAGATAATCGCACTTGCCTTTCGCGAGATTGGCGAGCGTCACCGGCGTGTCGATGTCGTAGAAGGCGGTGACGCCCTCCGCATGCTCCTGCACATAGGCGCCGGCGGCGATGCCCTCCGGCACGTAGGAGCCGACCATCACCGCATCCGCCCCCGCGATCCGATCGCGGTGGGCGTCGAGCCCGGCGAGGTCGTCATAGAGAACGAGCTCGCAGAAGTCCGGGTCCGGCAGATCGCGATGCGCCGCATACCAGGGCTGGTCGCGCTCCAGGAAGAGCACGCGGTGGCCGCGCGCGGCGAAGGCCTTGAGCAGGGCGCGAAACGTCGTTGCATGGCCATTGCCCCAGGAGGACGACAAGCTGAGGCCGAGGACGACGAGATCAAGCCGCGTCATGCGCTCTCTCCCGCTTGGCACCCGCCGTTTCCTTGAGGATCGCGTCGACCTCGGCGCCGCGACGTTCATAGGTGTGCTCGGCGCGGATGCGCCGGCAGGCGGCTTCGCCGATGGCGCCCGCCCGCTCCGGCGTCAGCGCTTCCAGGTGATGGGCTACGTCGAGCCCGTCGCGCGCAACGAGCACCTCCGTCTCCGGCTGGAGGAACAGCTCGATCCCCTCCCAGGCATCGGTAATCAGGCAGGCTCCGGCGCCGGCCGCCTCGAACACGCGCGTCGCCGGCGAGAAGCCGTTGCTCGCCATGCTGTCACGGGCAATGTTGAGCACCGCGAGCGGTGTGCAGTTGAAGGCGTTGTGCTCGCGCGTATAGACATGGCCGAGCGCCCGCACATTGGGCGGCATGGCGCGGGTTTCCCAGCCGTTGCCGCCGATGAGGAAGGCGCGGTTCCGAAGCCGGGCCGCCGGCATCAGGAAGAATTGCGTCACCCGCTCCTCACGGTCCGGCAGGCGATTGCCGAGGAAGGCGAGGTCCGCCTTGAAGCGCGGCTCGGGCGTGACCGGATGATGCGTCGAAGGATCGAGCGCGTTGTAGATCGGCACGCAACGCGCCGCGCCGAACTTTTCATAGGCCTCGACGACCGGCGGACCGCCGCCATAGGTCAGGACGAGATCGAGCGAGGACATCGCCCGGTGCAGCGGATGATCGGGTGACCCGGCGAGTTCGGCGAGCGTCGCCGGCGCGTCGACATCCCAGAAGATGCGGATGGCCTCCGGCCGCGAGGCGGCGACCACGCCCTCGATCAGCACGTCGTCGAAGACGCCGACGCCGCTCGCCTTCACGACAACATCGGCCTTGGCCGCCTCGGCGATGACGCGGCGCACGCCGTCCTCGGTCGCCGGGTAGACGACGACCTTCGCCCAGTCCGGCGGCTCGATATCGCGATGCTGCTGGCGATCGAAGGCATCGGGCTCGTAGAAGGTGATGCCATAGCCGCGCCGGGCGAGATCGCTGAGGAGCCCGCGATAGTAGGTGGCCGCGCCGTTCCAGTAGGAGGACAGTAAGCTCGAACCGTAAAAGGCGATATTCATTGGGCGATCTCCGCGGGACTTCCAATGCCGTGTGCGGGTTCCAACCCTCCCCTTGAGGGGGAGGGTCGACGAGCCGGAGGCTCGTCGGGGTGGGGTGATGACCTGTCACCCCCTCCCGACGCGGCTTCACCGCGTCGACCTCCCCCCTCGAGGGGGAGGTGGGGGGAGGCGTTCCGCTCGCCTTCAAGCTCCCGCTGATCCAGAGAGACGATCTTCGGGTGTGTAAGCCGTTCGAAGATCGCCATGAGCTCCTCGGCGCGATGGGCGCAGGTGTGGCGGGAACGGATGGTGGCGAGCCCCTGCGCGGCAAGGCCGGCGCGCAGATCCGGGTCGTCGCGTAGCGCCGTGAGATGACCCGCCATGTCCTCGCCGTTGCGGGCGACGAGGAAGTCGCGGCCGGGTGAGAAGAGGTTTTCGTTGTCCTCCCAGGGCGCGGAGACGAGCGGAATGCCCGAAGCGAGGGCCTCGAAGACGCGGATCGTCGGAATGCCCGGCAGGATCGAGGCATAGTAGCGCCGCGGCACATGCACGGTCGCGAGATGCTGTGCGAAGATCTCCGGCGCACGCGCATTGGCGAGCCAGCCCTTGTAGGTCGCGCCGTAGCGGGCGAGCAGCGCGAGCGCCTCCTCCGGATAGCGAACGCCGTAGATCGTGAGCGGCAGCTCCGCCGCCGCGGCGGGTGCGAAGAGAAAGTCCTCGAGCTCCGCCGTGCGCTCGCCATCGCCCCAATTGCCGATCCAGACGAGCCCCGCGCGCGCACCTTCCTCCGCCGGCGGGTGAAACAGCCTGACATCTGCCGCCTCGTGCCAGACGAAGACGCGCTCGCCCCAGCCCCAGCGGCGATAAACCTCGGCGAGGGATTCGCCGAAGGCGAGCACGCCGTCGTAGCCGTCGAGGTCGAAGGCGCGGATCGCGTCGGGATCACTGACGGCGCGGTGGTGCGTATCGTGGAAGAGGAGCGTAAAGGCTGCGCCCTGTCGCCTGAGCCGGCCGAGGGCCGCGACGAGCGCCGGGTCGTTCCACTCGTGCACGACGACGAGATCGGCGCCGTCGACCAGGGCGGCGGGATCCGCCTCGGCGCCGTAAATCTCCGACGAGAGCTCGGGATAGGCGCGCTTGAACGGGCGAAGCCCGGCTTCGCCATGGTCGCGCAGGAGATTCGTCAGGCTCCATGCCTCGTCCGGCTCGAAGACGGCAACGTCGTGGCCGAGCGCCATGAGCTCGCGCAGCACGCCGCGCAGGAAATGCGCGTTGCCGTGGTTCCAGCAGGACGTCAGGGAATGGGTGAAATAGACGATCCTCATGCAGCGGCTTCCTTCGCCCCCGTGGTGGTGATCCCGTTGATCAACGCGCCGTAGATCTCCGCCATGGCGCTCGCCATCCGGGTGATGCCGTAGCGGGTGGCGCGCGCCACGGCGGTCGCCCCGAGGGCGGCGCGTTCCTGTTCGTCGGCAGCGAGCCGGGTCAACGCCGCGGCGAAGCCCTGCGCATCGCGCGGCGGCACGAAGACGGCGGCGCCGTTCCACAGCTCGCGGAAGGTCGGGATGTCGGACAGGACGAGCGGACAGCCGGCTTGCGCCGCTTCGAGCACGGTCAGGCCAAATGGTTCGTAGAGCGCCGCCGAGACGAAGATCGGACGATTGGCGAGTTCCGCGCGCATGCCGCGGTCGTCGAGCACGCCCGCCCAGCTGAGATGGCGGAACGTCACCTGAGCGCCGTTGGGACCAGCGAGCGGCCCGGCGGTACGGATCGGCACCGCCGTCAGCGCCGCGGCGGCATCGAGGGTCGCGACATTCTTGCCCTCGTCCCAGAGCCGCCCGGCGGTAAAGGCCTGCGCTGCCGTATCCGGCGGTACGACGGCGGAAGCCTCCGCCCGGCCGTTGGAAACGGGGAGCGCTTCGATGCCATAGGCGTCCGCGAGCATCTGGGCATAGGCTCGGCTCGGCGCGACGACCGTATGCGCCGCCTTCAGGCCGCGCGCCATGAGATCGGTCCGCCAGCGGAAGTCGTAGGGCAGCGGCCCTTCCTTCACCGCAGCCCACCAGGTTGCGAGACAGGAATGGGCGGCGGCAACCACCGGCACTGCGAAGGGACCGTCGGCGAGCGCCGGCGTATTGACCTGGACGAGATCGGCTCCGCGCTGGCGAGCGATGCGCGCCAGCGCATGAGCCGCTTCGCCGACGCTGTGCGCATCCTCCGCCAGCCAGTCCAGCGGCAGGCGGGTATCGAGAATGGTGAGGCCGGGCACTTCGAGCGCAGCCACCGCCTGCGCAGGCTGCATCGCCGGTCCCATCACGGCGAGCGTCGTCGTGATGCCATGCGCATGAAGCCCGGAGGCGAGATCAAGCGCATATTGGAAGACGCCGCCGACCGCGTCGGCCGTCATCAGGAGCTTCAGCGGCGCGTCATGGCGAGGCGGCATCGTCAGGCCCCCACCATGCGCCGTGGGGCGGCGGCGATCGGCTCCGGAGCGGGCTGACTGAAGCCCGTATCAACCGCTGCGGGCCGCGACACGCGTGCAGCGAGACTGCCCGGCAGCGCCTCGGCCTTCAGCCATTGCGCGAGCCGAGCAAGGCCCGCGCGCCAGGGAACCGGTGTGGCGAGGCCGAGCGCCTCGCGCACGCGACGGGTGTCCGAGACGTAATAGCGCTGGTCGCCCGCCCGCCAGGGATGAAAGCCCGCGTCGATTTTGGCGCCGGTCAGCGCCTCGATCTCGCCGATCACCTGCAGCAGGCTCACGGCATTCGCCGGACCGCCGCCGAGATTGAAGGCGCAGCCTGTGACGCGCTCGATCTGCCGCCAAGCCTGGATATAGGCCTCGATGGCGTCGTCGATGAAGAGGATGTCGCGCACCTGCCGGCCGTCGCCATAAATCGAGATCGGCTCGCCCGCGAGGGCGCGGATAAGGAAATGCGCGACCCAGCCCTGGTCTTCCGTGCCCATCTGCCGCGGGCCGTAGATGCAGCTCATGCGCATCACGGCGGTCGGCACGCCGAAGGAGCGGGAATAGTCGAGCACATATTGGTCGGCGGCGCCCTTGGAGCAGCCGTAGGGCGTGTGGAAATCGAGCGGCCGCTCCTCCGAGATGCCGCGCGCGCGCAGGGCGTCGTCGGCCGGCAGATAGGCCTCGTCCCTGACTGCCAGGTCGATATCGGCGAGATCGCCATAGACCTTGTTGGTGCTGGCGAAGATGAGCGGGGTCCCGTCGCCGCGCCGGCGCAGTGCTTCGAGGATATTGATCGTGCCCTGCAGGTTGACGTCGAAGTCCTCGCGCGGATCGACGAGGCTCGTCGTCACCGCCACCTGCGCGGCGAAATGGAAGACGGCGGCGGCATTGCGCGCCGCCTCGGCGACGGCGCCTGCGTCGCGGATGTCGGCGACGGTCACCGTGATCCGGTCGGGGTGGCGTGCCTTCAGCCAGTCGACGTTGCGCTCCACGCCCGGTCGGGCGAGGGCGTCGAAGATATGGACGCGATGCCCGTCGGTGGCGAGGCGATCGGCGAGATTTGCCCCGATGAAGCCCGCGCCGCCCGTGACCAGCACGGGCCTTGCGGTCGGTGCCGAGCCCTGCGCGCTCATGCCACCAACCCCCGCGCTTCGAGTTCGCGCCGCGCTTCCTCGGCGCGGTCGGTCGCTTCCTGCTGGGCGACCCAGGAAGCGAGTTCGGCAAGTCCCTCGCCGAAGTCCTGCCGCGCGCGGAAGCCGAGCTCGCGCTCCGCCTTGGAGATATCGGCGAAGCAATGGCGGATATCGCCGGTGCGCGCCTTGCCTGTTACCTCCGGCGTGATCTCCTCGCGGCCCATGCTGCGGGCGAGGAGCTCGGCGACCTCGACCACCGTGCGGTGCTCGCCGCTGCCGATGTTGTAGACCTGGCCCGCCGCAGCCGGGTGTTCGAGCGCCACCGCAAAGGCTTCCGCCACGTCCGAGACATGCACGAAGTCGCGGCGTTGCCTGCCGTCCTCGAAGACGAGCGGCGGTTTGCCGTTGAGGAGGCGCGAGGCGAAAATGGCGAGAACGCCCGTATAGGGGTTCGAGAGCGCCTGTCCCGGCCCATAGACATTGAAGAGGCGGAGCGCCACGCCCTCCATGCCGTAGGCGGCGCAGACATTGAGCGTCAGCCGCTCCTGCACATATTTCGTGAGCGCATAGACCGAGGCGAGCGCCGGGCGCTTCCACTCGGGCGTCGCCATGGGCTTGAGCGGCCGTCCCTCGGCATCGACCGGATCCCAGGAACCAGGGGTGATCGCCGTGCGTTCTGCGGTTTCGAAAGGGGCGCCGTCCGCGGTCTCGTAGAGCCCCTCGCCGTAGATGCTCATGGACGAGGCGACGACGACGCGTTCGACCGGATTGTCGATGAGCTGCTGGAAGACGACGGCCGTGCCGTAGTCGTTGACCGCGACATAGCGGTCGATGGCATACATGCTCTGGCCGACGCCCACCTCGGCGGCGAGGTGCACGACACGATCGACGCCCTTGAGCGCGCGGCCGACGGCTTGCGCATCGCGGACGTCGCCTTCGATGAACTCCACGTCAGCCGGCAAACGCAGCGGCATGGTGCCCTGGTGCACCTGCTCGATCAGGCTGTCGAGAACACGCACGCGATAGCCGCGCTTCAGCAAAGAGGAAGCAACGTGGCAGCCGATGAAGCCGGCGCCACCGGTCACGAGAACGGTCGTCATGGATGCCTCGGGTTAGGATTGCTTGCGGTGAACGAGCTTGTTGAAACGGCTTTCGCCTTCGTCCTGGAAAAGTAATGCGAGTTCGTTGTCCTCGAACTTTTCAAAGAATTCCTCCCAGGAGATCTCTTCCAAGCTTTCGTCCGGCTCACCGAAGTCGATTCGCAGAATCCCCGGGTCATCTCCCTTGCCCGTCCCCTTGACGCGCGCCGGACGCCCACCCCGCGCTTCGGCCCAACTGCGAATGGCCTTGTGATCCGTTGTCGTCTTTCCTTGGGACATGAGGAGACTCCTGCTGGCCCAACCGACACATCAAGCGTGGCTACAAAGCACCTAACTTGCAGCTACGAAGAAGGTTCCGAGTTGGTAGCCAGCTACGAGGATATTCTTCAGCTTGGCCGCTGAGAGCCTAGACTTGGCTATTCTGAAGAGCTGTCGATCCTTGCAGTGCTACGGTTCCGGCGAATAGTATAAGTCGTTGCCGCAGGCCAGATTTCGGCCCTGTGGGCGCTCTGCGGCGCGAGCGCTCCCGCCCATGCGCAACGGCCAGGCTCGAGCCCGGAACAAGGACCTAAGCTCTGCGTTATGCTTCATGGCGGCGCCGCCCGGCGCTGCCGCGTCACGGCAACACTCGGGGGGAGGCTGCGTGGACAGCACGGACATCCGTTGCGATCGATCGTCATTGCAAGAAGCCGCCGAAGAAGGGGCGAGGCGCCAAGCGGGTGATAGCCCGACCGGCATGCGCGCCGCGGTCGTCACCGGCCCGGGCGTGCTCGAAATTGCGGACGTTGCACGGCCGCAGCCCGGCCCCGGCCAAGTGCGTATCAGGCTCGAGGGCTGCGGTGTCTGCGCCTCCAATCTCGTGCCCTGGGCGGGGCCGGAATGGATGAATTTCCCCACTGGCCCCGGCGACCTCGGCCACGAAGGCTGGGGCATCATCGATGCGCTGGGCGAGGGCGTCACCGGCCTCGCGCCCGGCGACCGCGTCGCGGCCATCTCCTATAAGAGCTATGCGCAATACGACATCGCCGATGCGGATGCGGTGGTGCCGCTGCCCGCGGCGCTCGATGGCAAGCCTTTTCCGGGCGAGCCCTTCGGCTGCGCCATGAACATCTTCCGCCGGGCGGAGATCGAGGCGGGCCAAACGGTCGCCATCGTCGGCGCCGGTTTTCTGGGCGCCGTCCTGACGAAGCTCGCGAGCGATGCCGGGGCGCGCGTCATTGCCGTCTCCCGGCGGCCCTTCGCGCTGGAGACCGCGCGCCGGATGGGCGCGGCGGAACTGATCCCCATGGACGACCACCAGCGGATCATTGCGCAAGTCAGTGACCTGACCGGCGGGCGCTTCTGCGATCGCGTCATCGAGGCGACCGGCAAGCAATGGCCGCTCGACCTCTCCGCAGAGCTCACGCGCGAGCGCGGCCGGCTGGTCGTCGCCGGCTACCATCAGGACGGGCCGCGGCAGGTCAATATGTGGCTGTGGAACTGGCGCGGGCTCGACGTGATCAATGCCCATGAGCGCGACCGCGCCGTTTACGTCGCGGGCATTCGCGAGGCGGTCGATGCGGTTGCCGCCGGCCGGCTCGACCCGGATGATTTCATCACCCACCGCTTTCCGCTCGCGCGGCTCGCCGAAGCGCTCGATGCGACGCGCGACCGCCCCGATAGATTCCTCAAGGCCGTGGTGATCCCGTAATGGAAGCTCTTGCGCAAAAGCCCCAGTCCTCGCTCGCTCGCCCGCGCCTCGGTTTCCTCGGCGTCGGCTGGATCGGCCGGCACCGCATGCAGGCCATGCTGGAGACCGGCGCGGTCGAGGCGGCGGCCATCGCCGAACCGCATGCGGATATGGCGGCCGAGGCCACCCGGCTCGCCCCGGAGGCCGAAGTCGTCGGATCACTGGAGGATTTGCTGCGGGCCGATCTCGACGGCGTGGTGATCGCGACGCCGAGCGCGCTCCATGCCGCGCAGAGCATCGCCGCGCTGGAGAAGGGCATCGCGGTGTTCTGCCAGAAGCCCCTTGGCCGCACGGCCGCGGAGGTAGAGGCGGTGGTCGCGGCCGCGCGCCGCGCCGACCGGCTGCTCGGGGTCGATTTCTCCTATCGCCACACCGAAGCCTTTCGGCGCATCCGCGAAAGCGTGCGCGCCGGCGAACTCGGGCAGATCTTCGGCATCGATCTCGTCTTCCACAATGCCTATGGCCCGGACAAGCCGTGGTTTTACGACCCCGCGCTGTCGGGCGGTGGCTGCCTGATGGATCTCGGCGTCCATCTCGTCGATCTCGCGCTCTGGCTGCTCGACTTCCCCGAGGTGACGGAGGCCTCCGGCCATCTCTTCGCCGGTGGCGAGCCGCTCGCCGCGAATGCCGGTCAGGTCGAGGACTATGCGGTCGCGACCCTGACGCTCGGCACGGGCACGGTCGTGCGGCTCGCCACGTCCTGGCGGCTCCATGCCGGGCGCGATGCGGTGATCACCGCAGACGTCATGGGCACGAAGGCCGGCGCCTCATTCCGCAATGTCGACGGCTCCTTCTACGATTTCACGGCGGAGCTCAACCGCGGCACGGCGCGCGAACGCCTGGTGAGCCCGCCCGATGCCTGGGGCGGCCGCGCCGCGGCGGACTGGGCGCTGCGTCTCGTGCGCGACGGGCGTTTCGACCCGGAGGCCGAGCGGATCGTCACCGTCGCCCGCGTCCTCGACCGGCTCTATGGGCGGTGAGACGATGCTTCGCCTCGGGCAAGTCGGGGAGGTCGCCTGGCGCAATCCTCGGCCGTTTCCGCAAGCAGCAGAGCTACCGCATGTAAGATCGGCACGTGATCCCTCCCTCAAGAGGAGGGTGGATCCGAGCAAAGCTCGGAGCCGGGTGGGGTCAGTCGACGCTGGCCAGGAGACCCCCTCCGCCAGCCTACGGCTGGCACCTCCCCCTCAAGGGGGGGATCGCGCCAGCGCGCCGCTTACCTTACACCCTCGCTGCTGCCGCCGTCGGCATCGCCTGGCGCGCGCCGCTGCCATAACGGCGGATCATCGTCGCGCAGAACTCGGCGAATTCCTCGGGCACCGCCGGCGGGCTCGTGTGGTGCGGGGCGAGCCCCCGATGCTCCGGCGTGAAGCAGAAGGTCACCGTCACGTCGAAATCGGCGAGCGCGTCCATCATCCGGTCAAACCAGGCATCGGCATTGGGACGGAAGGAATCCGCCCAGGAAAGGCCGGTGCGCAGATAGGTGACGCCGAGGTGCTTCATCCAGGCAACGGCGTCGTCGAGCCTCGGGTCCTCGAAATGGAACCACTGCACCAGCCCCATGTTGGGCGTGTACTGCGCGAAGTCTTCGAGTGACGGCTTCGGCCTGCCGTCGGCGCGGATCAGGCCCATGTGAAAATGGCGGTAGTAGGAGGAGCCTTCCGCCTCCTTGTGGCGCGTCGTGGCCCCCCATTCCATCGGCAGGTCGTAAAGGCTGTACCAGTGGATGCGTGGTGCCCGGCCGATGAGGAGTTCGGCCGTGCGCTTCAGCCCCCAAATCTGCACCTCCTCGGCACCGAAGGTGGAGATGCCGACCTCGCTCACCCAGATCGGCAGGTCCGTCACCGTACGGATCTCGTCGAGCTTGGCGGGCCACTCGTGGATCTGCCAGAGGTTCCAGTCGAGCGGGAAGCCGTGCACGGCCACCGCCTCCATTTCGTCGAGGACGCCGCGGCCTCTCATATTGGCGATGAAGGCCGGGTCGATCGGCGAGATTCCGCCGAGCACGCGGGGAATGGCGGGGTTCTCCGCCCGGATCGCCTGTGCCGCCTTGATGGTCATGTCGGCGAACAGCGCCCAGTCGGGATCGAGCTCCGGATCCCAGTGGGACTTGTTGTTCGGCTCGTTCCAGATCATCGCCGCTTCGATCATGCTGCACCCCGTGCTGGATAGACTGCCCCCTCGCCGGCAGGCCTTCCGGCCGCGCGACAAACATAAACTTCATCCTCCGGATGGCTGAGGATGTCGAAGCCGGATGAGCGCAGCATCGCCTCCACGCAGGCGCGGTTCGGCACCCACCAGTTCGTCGGATCCTCCGCATAACGATGCTCGATGAAATGCATCTTGGGGAAACCCGGGCTGTCGAACAGCTCCGTGTCCCAGAACCTGTGATCTTCCGCCACCTCGTCGATTTGCTCGCTGCCGCGCTGCATGGATTGGAACACCATGAGATCGCCGACCACATGTTCGCGGATGAGATCCAGCGCGAGCAGCGGATGGCGCAGGTGATAGAGCACGCCCATGAAGAGAACGAGGTCGAAGCGTTCCTTGAGCGAAGCAACATCGTAGACCGAAAGCTTCGCGAATTCGATGTCGAGGCCCGCGACCTCCGCCGCAAAGCGCGCCTGGTCGAGATAGCCGTCGTCGAAATCGACGCCGAGCACGCGTTGAGCCCCCCGCCGTTTCATCTCGAGCGAGTA
The DNA here is from genome assembly GCF_042666455.1 of Chelatococcus sp. GCM10030263. Classification (NCBI taxonomy): domain Bacteria; kingdom Pseudomonadati; phylum Pseudomonadota; class Alphaproteobacteria; order Hyphomicrobiales; family Chelatococcaceae; genus Chelatococcus; species Chelatococcus sp. GCM10030263. Next base: position 656,904 of record NZ_JBHTDB010000002.1, read on the forward strand.
GAAGCCGCCGTTGCAGCCGATGTCGAGCACGCTTTTGCCGGTGAGGTCTGCCGGGATCGCATCCGCAAAGCGTTGCCATTTGACGCGCGGATAATCACCGAGGAAGTGATCCGGCGCGGTCATTACACCGCTCAGTTCGAGATTGTGAAACCAGGGGCCGAGCGCTTGCACGCGCTCGGCAATCTCCTTGGTCGACATCTTCATCGGCTTCTCCCGAATACTGCAGTCATGATCGACGGGCTCTCACGGGACCGTCTCGTTCAGCTGGACGAGCTTTGCGCCCCAGTCGGCCATCACGAGCCGGGTGACGGAGGCGGGGCTGATCTCGAAGCGCCACCACGCATCGACGGAGAGGCCGAGCACGTGGGCAACGATGGCCTTGATGACGTCGGCATGGCTGACGAGCACGATCGTGCGCTCGCCGGCTTCGGCTGAAGCGCGTTCCATATGGGCGAGGACGCGCCGCTGCACGTCGAGCATGCTCTCGCCACCCGGCGTGCGGGCAAGGCTGCGCGTCGCGTTCCAGCGCCGGAAATCCGGGTCGTCGTTGAGAGCATCGAAGCTCTGGCCGGACCAGGCGCCGAAGTCGATCTCGTCGAGTGCCTCGACGATGATGGGCTCGGGAAGACCTGCCGCAGAGGCGATCGCGTCCGCCGTTTCACGCGTGCGCTCGCGTGGGCTCGTGTGAATGGCGTGGATCGGCTCGCGCTTCAGCCGGTCGCCGAGCGCGGCCGCCTGGGCGCGGCCGGCAGGGCCGAGATGCACGCCGGGCATGCGTCCCGCGAGGACACGGCCCACGTCATCCTGGGCGGCATGCCGCACGAGCAGAAAGACGGTCACGGCGCCCTCATTCGCGATGCCGGCAAGTCATTTCTCCCCCGCGAATGACCCGCCACATTGCGCCTGCGGGTCGGGCAGGTAAGCCCAAGCTTGCAAACGTGGCGAAGGGCACTTTGTTCCGGGGAGTGCGGCGGATGATCCGCCGTTGATGCGCAAAATGGGCTACGGGGCAGCCGAACGGCCGCCCCGATCCCTCCAGATTTGAAGGCCGGTTATTCCGCGGGGAGCGGCCTGGCGATCACCCCGATCTGCTCCCGTCGAAGGATGATCCAGCCGAACAGGGCCATGGCAGCGACGACGACGAGCGACGAGACGGCCGCGATCGGATCGCCGAGGGCATTGCCGGTGTGCACGAGCGCGACGCCGATCGTCAGGACAACGGTCCCCACGATCCAGGCCCAGACCTGCAGCACGGCGAGCCGGCTCAGGTCGATGGCCGGATGCAGATGGTAGAAGAGCCCGAACAGGAAAAGCGATACCCATCCGAGGAGATTGAGATGGGCATGCGCCGGCATCGTGGAATGATCCTGTGAGGCGGCCATGACGATGCCCCATACCATTCCAACCAGCGCCAGCACGACGGCTCCAATGAAACTCACCGATGACGCCTTCATAGCAACCTCCCTTGCAAGGCAACCTTGTGCGAAGGCCGTCCGAGCATCTGTCCTCAGGAGCCGCGGAGGCTATCCCATAAGTTTCTAGTCTAGCTTCCGAAGGAAGGACAATCCGTCTTTGTGGATGACGGGATCGCAAGAGCCTACACCAGCTGTCGTACGGCGACGCGCAGAGCCCGGCGCGCACGGTCCGTCGCCCGGGATAAGAACAGCGCTGGGAGGACAAAAGGATAGGAAGGATGGTGCGGGCGGTCGGAATCGAACCGACACTCTGTCACCAGAACCGGATTTTGAGTCCGGCGCGTCTACCAGTTCCGCCACGCCCGCATGAGCCGCCGGGCCCATCTTGAGGACGGCCCAGGTCAGCTCGCGGCGTATCTGCCATGAGGGTGAGGTCGAAGTCCAGCCCGTTGCTGAATCCGGCCTGTTGAGAAGCCTGCCGGGGCGGCGACCGGGGCCTCGGTCGCCTCCGTCAGGCGGCCGCGGCGGTTTTGGCGCGGCCCGCGCCGGACCGGGCGAGCCCGAGGCCGGCGAGAAGGCTGAGTCCGAGCGAGGCGATGACGTTCCAGCCGGCGAGCGAGAGCCCGAGGAAGCGCCACGCCGCCTCGTCGCAGCGCACGACGCGCGTCGTTTGCAGGCTCTTCAGGAAATCATTGATCCCGGCATTCGCGCCGAGCGGCCCGGTGCAGTCCGCAGGCCCCGCCCAGAAATGCCACTCGACGCCGCTGTGATAGATGCCGAGCCCCGCGCCGATGAGGAAGATGACGACGAGCGCGCCGAAGCCGACACCCCGGAGGGCGGCAAAGCTCCCCGGGCGGTCTGGCAGCAAGGCCATCGCGAGGGCGAGCGGCATGGCGACGTAATAGGGGATGCGCTGCTTCAGGCAGAGTTCGCAGGGCATGAGCCCGAGGCCATATTCGAAAAAGAAGGCGCCGCCGATCAGCGCAAGCGAAATGACCAGAACGAGCGCGGCGAGCAGACGTGGGCTCAGATTTGGGCTCAGACTTGGGCTCTTGGCAGGGGGCATCAGCAGGCTCTATCGAGGCCGTTATGGCCTCTCAGAAGATGAAGCGGACGGCGGCGAAACCGCCGACGACGGTCGCCACGAGCAGAACGGCGGCAAGGCCGAGGTTCCGTTCCAAAATCTCCTTGGCCGGCGCACCGAAGCGCCTGAGAAGGACCGCGAGAATATAGAACCGCGCGCCGCGCGTGATGATTGAAAGGATCGTGAACCAAAGAAGATTATAGCCGGCGAAGCCGGAGGTGATGGTCACGAGCTTGTAGGGAATGGGCGTAAGGCCCTTGATCAGGATGATCCACTCGCCATAGCTGGCATAGGCCTCGCGAAAGGCCTCCACGTTCTGGCCATAGCCATAGGCCTGGATGATCCAGTGGCCGAGCGTGTCATAGAGCAGCGCGCCGATGGCATAGCCGAAGAGGCCGCCTATGACCGAGCTGATCGTGCATATGCCGGCATAGAGGAAGGAGCGCTCCGGCCGCGCAAGCGCCATCGGCACCAGGAGCACGTCCGGCGGCACCGGAAAGAACGAGCTCTCGGCAAAGGAGATCGCCGCCAGCGCCCATACGGCGCGCGGGCTCCCGGCGAGCGATAAGGTCCAATCGTAGAGGCGGCGCAGCATGCACGCTCCGCATAAGCTGGTCGGCTGTCAAAGTCCATGGTCAAGACGACGCAAGTGGCTGGCCATATGTCCGGCGAAGCATCTGCAAATGCGCGTTATCGCGATTGTGCGCGACAGCGCGAGCGGATATTGCCTTCGCCGTGACCGCGCACGCTCCCCATCCCGCTGAAGCCGATCGCCGTTCCGTTGCGGCGCGCTACGACGCCCTGGTGGCAACGGGCGCCATCGAGCGCGATCCCGCCCAGGGGGCGCTGATCGCCCGACTGGACGATCTCGTCGCGGCGCTCGCCGAGGCGGAGAAAAAGCTCGCGCCCAAGGGGCCGCTCGGTTGGCTCATCGGCCGGCGCGATCGGGAGGCCGAAGCGCCGCGGGGCCTCTACATCTGGGGCTCGGTCGGCCGCGGCAAGACCATGCTGATGGACCTCTTCTTCGAGGCCGCATCCGTGCCGCTGAAGCGGCGCGTGCATTTCCACGCCTTCATGGGCGACGTGCACGAGCGCATCTTCGCCTTCCGCCAGCGCGTCAAGCGCGGCGAGGAAAAGGATACCGACCCCATTCCGCATGTGGCGGCGGCGCTCGCCGCCGAAGCGACGCTGCTCTGCTTCGACGAATTCGCGGTGACCGACATCGCCGATGCCATGATCCTCGGGCGGCTGTTCACGGCGCTCTTCGCGCGCGGCGTCGTTGTGGTCGCGACGTCGAATGTCGAGCCTGACCGCCTCTATGAGGATGGTCTGAACCGCGCGCTCTTCCTGCCCTTCATTGCGCTTTTGCAGGAGCGCATGGAGGTCGTGCAGTTGCAGTCGCGCACGGATTTCCGGCTGGAGAAGCTCGCCGGCAGCCCTGTTTTCCTCGTTCCTGCCGATGCGGCGGCGCATAGGCAGCTGGATGAGCTCTTCCACCGCCTCGCCGGCTCGCACGGGACGCCGCTCCAGCTCACCGTCAAGGGCCATCCGCTCGATGTGCCATGCGCCGCCGGCGGCGTCGCCCGCTTCTCCTTCGCGGATCTCTGCGCCAAGCCGCTCGGCGCGGCCGACTATCTGGCGCTCGCCGAGCGCTTCCACACCATCCTGCTCGAAGACATCCCGGTGCTGGACTTTGCGCGCCGCAACGAGGCCAAGCGCCTGATCACCCTGGTGGACACGCTCTACGATCGGCATGTGAAGCTCGTCGCCTCGGCCGCCGCTGAACCGCAGCATCTCTACGAGGTGGACGAGGGCCGCGAAGCCTTCGAATTCGCGCGCACGGTGTCGCGGCTCATCGAGATGCGCTCGGAAGAGTATCTGTCCGCGCCGCATGGGCGGGGTCACACCGCCGGGTCCGGCGACAGCACCGGCCTCGTGGAGACATGAGCCCGCCGCGCCGGCCGCCCGTCCCTATGGCGGACCGGATCGACGCCCGGCTGATCACCATCGCCACGGACCACGTGCGACGCCTCGGCCCCGGCCGGGTCACGGTTGTCGGCGTGGCCCAGGCGGCCGGCATGACGCATGCCAATGTCTATCGCTATTTTCCCTCCAAGCAGGCGCTGATCGATGCGGTGGTTGGCGAGGCCCTGAAGCCGATCGAAGCCGTGCTCGCCGACATCGCCAGTGCGCCCGATCCCGCCGATGACAAGCTCGAACGGCTGGTGCTCGATCTCGCCCGCGTCTACCGCGATCTCCTGGAGCGCGACGGTCCGGTCTTCCGGCTCTATGTGAGCGCAGTGGAGGCTAATCGCGCCGTCGCCCGGCGTCACCGGGGCCGCATCCGCATGCTGGTGGAGCGTGTGGTCGACGAGGGCATCACGACGGGCGCCTTCGAACCGCGTGATCGCGACCGGGCGCTGTCCTTCCTCACGGACGTGCTCTACCGCTTCACCCATCCGGCGGCCGTTCTGGCCGACGCCGGACTGGCGCGCGACGTCCTCGACCGCCGGCTGGCGGCTGTGGTGCGGGTGGCGCTCAGAGCCCTTTCGGTGGGGCTGATCTGAGCGGGGGCGAAGCCTCGCCGAGGCCACGGAAATTACAGAATCGGAGATCTGTAACAGAACGACGAGGCTGTCATGCAGGAGCCGGTCCGTTTTCGGCGGCACTGATAAGCATTTGTCATTAAAGTCGTTTTATATGCCGTCCGGCACCGATGGGAGCGCGGCCGGGAAGGCCGTTCGATCGCCGGTGTTCACCGTAGCGCCAACCTTGACTTGAAGCAGTCTAGCCTTTGGGGCAAAGAAGCCAAGGTTTCCGGGGGGCACCCCCACCCACTGTCCAAGGACGTTTTCCATGGCCCGTAAGAAGATTGCTCTGATCGGCGCAGGCCAGATCGGCGGCACGCTCGCGCATCTCGTCGGTCTCAAGGAACTCGGTGACGTCGTCCTCTTCGATATCGCCGAAGGTACTCCCCAGGGCAAGGCGCTCGACATTGCCGAGTCATCGCCTGTCGGCGGCTTCGATGCGGCCTTCAGCGGCACGCAGTCCTATGCGGATATTGCGGGCGCCGACGTCATCATCGTCACGGCGGGCGTTCCGCGCAAGCCCGGCATGAGCCGCGACGATCTTCTCGGCATCAATCTCAAGGTCATGGACGCGGTTGGCCAGGGCATCAGGGAACACGCCCCCAACGCTTTCGTCATCTGCATCACCAACCCCCTCGACGCCATGGTCTGGGCGCTGCAGAAGGCCTCCGGGCTGCCGAAAAACAAGATCGTCGGCATGGCTGGCGTGCTGGACTCCGCCCGCTTCCGCTACTTCCTGGCGGAGGAGTTCAAGGTGTCGGTGGAGGATGTCACCGCCTTCGTGCTGGGCGGCCACGGCGACGACATGGTGCCGCTCGTGCGCTACTCGACGGTCGCCGGCATTCCGCTGCCCGATCTCGTGAAGCTCGGCTGGACGACCCAGGAGAAGCTTGATGCGATCGTCGAGCGCACCCGCAAGGGCGGCGGCGAGATCGTCAACCTGCTGAAGACGGGCTCCGCTTTCTATGCGCCGGCGGCCTCCGCCATCGCCATGGCCGAAAGCTATCTGAAGGACAAGCGCCGCGTGCTGCCGGCCGCCGCTCATCTCAGCGGCCAGTACGGTGTGAAGGACATGTTCGTCGGCGTGCCGATCGTCATTGGCGAGAACGGCGTCGAGCGGATCGTCGAGATTGAGCTCAACGGTGACGAGAAAGCGGCTTTCGGCAAGTCGGTCGCCGCGGTCGAGAGCCTCGTCGAAGCCTGCAAGGGCATCAATCCGGCGTTCAAGGACTGAGGTCCGGGCCCGTACGGATCCTGCCGCCAGTGCTGAAGCATCTTCCGCGAGGAGGGGGGATAGGTCGATTGCGGTGCGGGCGGCCTTCAGGGCTTCGATCGTGACGTGGTGGAACATGCTGACGCTCCAGTAGCGCCCGCGCCCTATTTCGCACCGATCAGCAGGCTATCGATCATATTTCCCGCGGGATAATTCGGAGAGAGCCCGTGAACATTCACGAATATCAAGCCAAAGCCGTCCTCAAGGAGTTTGGCGCTCCCGTGTCCGCCGGCCGCGCGGTCTTCTCGGCCGATGAGGCCGAAGCCGCTGCCAGGGAGCTCGGCGGCCCGCTGTGGGTGGTGAAGAGCCAGATCCATGCCGGCGGCCGCGGCAAGGGCAAGTTCAAGGAGCCCGAGGCCGGCGAGAAGGGCGGCGTGCGCCTTGCCAAGTCGGTCGAGGAAGTCAAGACCCTCGTCGGCCAGATGCTCGGCAAGACGCTGGTGACGGTGCAGACCGGCCCCGCCGGCAAGCAGGTCAACCGCATCTATATCGAGGACGGGTCGGATATCGAGAGCGAGTTCTATCTCTCGGCGCTCGTCGACCGCTCGACCGGGCGCGTCGCCTTCGTCGTCTCGACCGAAGGCGGCATGGATATCGAGGAGGTCGCCCACAAGACGCCGGAGAAGATCCTGACCTTCTCGATCGATCCCGCGACCGGCGTGATGCCGCATCACGGCCGCACCGTTGCGCAGACGCTCGGCCTCACCGGCGATCCCGCCAAGCAGGCCGGCCAGCTCATCGAGAAGCTCTATACGGCCTTCGTCGCCAGGGACATGGCGATGCTCGAGATCAACCCGCTGATCGTCACCAAGGACGGCCAGCTCCGCTGTCTCGACGCCAAGATTTCCTTCGATTCCAATGCCCTCTACCGGCACCCCGATGTCGTCGCGCTGCGCGACGTCACCGAAGAGGACGAGAAGGAGATCGAGGCTTCCAAATACGACCTCGCCTATATCGCGCTCGACGGCACCATCGGCTGCATGGTCAACGGCGCCGGCCTCGCCATGGCGACGCTCGACATCATCAAGCTCTACGGCGAGGAGCCGGCGAACTTCCTCGACGTCGGCGGCGGTGCCTCCGAGGAGAAGGTGACGGCGGCCTTCAAGATCATCACCTCTGATCCGAATGTGAAGGGCATCCTCGTCAACATCTTCGGCGGCATCATGAAATGCGACGTCATCGCCCGCGGCGTCATCGCGGCGGTGAAGGCGGTTGGCCTCCAGGTGCCGCTGGTGGTCAGGCTCGAAGGCACCAATGTCGAGGAGGGCAAGGCGATCCTGCGCGAATCCGGCCTCAACGTCATTCCCGCCGATGACCTCGATGATGCGGCGCAGAAGATCGTCGGCGCCGTGAAGGGAACCCACTGATGTCCATTCTCATCGACAAGAACACCAAGGTCATCACCCAGGGCTTCACCGGCAAGAACGGCACGTTCCATTCGGAACAGGCCATCGCTTACGGCACGCAGCTCGTCGGCGGCACCTCGCCCGGCAAGGGCGGCGCAAGGCACCTCGGCCTGCCGGTGTTCGACACCGTGCGTGAGGCGCGCGAGAAGACGGGCTGCGACGCGAGCGTCGTCTATGTCCCGCCGGCCGGCGCGGCGGATGCGATCTGCGAGGCCATCGACGCCGAGATCCCGCTGATCGTCTGCATCACCGAGGGCATTCCGGTGCTCGACATGGTGAAGGTGAAGCGCGCCCTCGACGGCTCGAAGTCGCGCCTCATCGGGCCGAACTGCCCGGGCGTCGTGACGGCGGGCGAATCGAAGATCGGCATCATGCCCGGCAATATCTTCCGCCGCGGCTCGGTCGGCATCGTTTCGCGCTCGGGCACGCTGACCTACGAGGCGGTGTTTCAGACCACCCAGGAAGGCCTCGGCCAGACGACGGCGGTCGGCATCGGCGGCGATCCCGTCAAGGGCACGGAATTCATCGAGGTGCTCGATATGTTCCTCTCCGATCCGGCGACGGAGTCGATCGTGATGATCGGCGAGATCGGCGGCTCCGCGGAAGAGGACGCGGCGGAATTCATCGCCCGCGAGGCTAAAAAGGGCCGGGCGAAGCCGATGGTCGGCTTCATCGCGGGCCGCACGGCACCGCCCGGTCGCCGCATGGGTCATGCTGGCGCCATCATTTCGGGTGGTAAAGGCGGCGCCGAGGACAAGATCGCGGCGATGGAGGCGGCGGGCATCCGCGTGTCGCCCTCACCGGCGCGGCTCGGCAAGACCTTGGTCGAGGTTCTCAAGGGCTGAGGCGCGCGCGCCCGAGTTCGGGCGCGTGATCCCCATCCGCGAAAGCCATGGTCGAGGACGTTACGGGAAAGGATCCGGAAACCTTCTGGGAATAAGGCGATCTGATCGCCATATGTCCGGCGGGTGCTGGGCCACCATTAATGAAACGGGAGCGCCGCGAGCGCTTCCCTCCCGTCGCGAAACCGGGTTGCGGCGAGAGAAGCGGCGGGAACGCCGCAGTGTGCTTCTGCCGGCTATGCAGCAGGCGGGAGTCCCGGTCGGGATTTGAAGACCATGGCACGCCAGGACGTGAACGATCTTTTTGCTCAGACCTCCTTCCTCTATGGCGGCAACGCCGCCTATCTGGAGGAACTCTATGCCCGCTACCAGCAGAATCCGGCGTCTGTCGACGAGCAGTGGCAGGCCTTCTTCTCAGGGCTGAAGGACGAAGGCTCGCTGATCGCCAAGAACGCGCGCGGCGCCTCCTGGAAGCGGCCAAACTGGCCGATCGCGGCAAACGGCGAAATGGTCTCGGCGCTCGACGGCAATTGGGCCGGCGTCGAGAAGGTGATCGGCGACAAGATCAAGGGCAAAGCCCAGACGAAGGGTGTCGAGCTCACCCAGGCGGAAGTCGCGCAGGCGACGCGCGACAGCGTGCGCGCCATCATGATGATCCGCGCCTATCGCATGCGCGGGCACCTGCATGCCGATCTCGATCCGCTGCATCTGGAGCCGCGCGGCGACCACGAGGAGCTGCATCCCTCCACATACGGCTTCGGCCCCGGCGACCTCGACCGCAAGATCTTCATCGACAACGTGCTCGGGCTCGAATTCGCCACCATCAACGAGATGCTGGTGATCCTGCGGCGCACCTATTGCCAGACGCTCGGCGTCGAGTTCATGCATATCTCCGATCCGACCGAGAAGGCCTGGATCCAGGAGCGCATCGAGGGCCCGGACAAGGAGATCACCTTCACCCGCGAGGGCAAGCGCGCGATCTTCAACAAGCTGATCGAGGCCGAAGGCTTCGAGAAGTTCCTCGACGTGAAATATACGGGCACAAAGCGCTTCGGCCTCGACGGCGGTGAATCGATGATTCCGGCGCTCGAGCAGATCATCAAGCGCGGTGGTGCGCTCGGCGTGCGCGACATCTCCCTCGGCATGGCCCACCGCGGCCGCCTCAATGTGCTCGCCCAAGTCATGGGCAAGCCGCATCGCGCCATCTTCCACGAGTTCAAGGGCGGCTCCTTCGCCCCCGATGATGTGGAAGGCTCGGGCGACGTGAAGTATCACCTCGGCGCCTCCTCGGACCGCGAGTTCGACGGCAACCGGGTGCATCTGTCGCTGACCGCCAATCCCTCGCATCTCGAGATCGTCGATCCCGTGGTGCTCGGCAAGGTGCGCGCCAAGCAGGACCAGCTCGCCGACACCATCGAGCGCTCGAAGGTGCTGCCGCTGCTGATCCATGGCGATGCGGCTTTCGCCGGCCAGGGCGTGGTGGCAGAATGCCTCGGCCTCTCCGGCCTCAAGGGCCACCGCACCGGCGGTTCGCTGCATTTCATCATCAACAACCAGATCGGCTTCACCACCAATCCGCGCTATGCGCGCACCTCGCCCTATCCGTCGGATGTGGCGAAGATGGTGGAGGCGCCGGTCTTTCATGTGAATGGCGACGACCCGGAGGCGGTGACCTTCGCCGCCAAGATCGCGATCGAGTTCCGGCAGAAATTCCACAAGCCGGTCGTCATCGACATGTTCTGCTACCGCCGCTTCGGTCACAACGAGGGCGACGAGCCGGCCTTCACGCAGCCGATCATGTACAAGAAGATCCGGCAGCATCCGTCGACGCTCGAGCTCTACGGCAAGAAGCTGGTGAGCGAAGGCGTGCTCGCCGAGAGCGAGGTCGACGAGGCCAAGGCCGCCTGGCGCTCCAGGCTCGAAGAGGAATTCGAGGCGGCCCAGACCTACCGGCCCAACAAGGCCGATTGGCTGGACGGGCGCTGGTCGGGCCTGAAGGCCGTGCGCGAGGACGCCGACGATCCCCGTCGCGGTGCGACCGGGCTGACGGCTGCCACCCTGAAGACCATGGGCGAGCGACTGACGACGGTGCCCGAGGGCTTCCGCCTGCATCGCACCATCCAGCGCTTTCTCGACAACCGTCGCAAGACCATCCAGAGCGGCGAGGGCATCGATTGGGCGACCGGAGAGGCGCTGGCCTTCGGCTCGCTTCTGCTTGAAGGCCATCCCGTGCGCCTATCGGGTCAGGACGTGGAGCGCGGCACCTTCAGCCAGCGCCATTCCGTCCTGCTCGACCAGGAGAGCGAGGAGCGCTTCACACCGCTCAACAATGTCGGCGAGGGCCAACCCCGCTTCGAGGTCATCAATTCGATGCTCTCGGAAGAGGCGGTGCTCGGCTTCGAATACGGTTACAGCCTGGCCGAGCCGAATGCGCTCACGCTCTGGGAGGCGCAGTTCGGCGACTTCGCCAATGGCGCGCAGGTGGTGATCGACCAGTTCATCTCCTCGGGCGAGCGCAAATGGCTCAGGATGTCCGGGCTCGTGCTGCTTCTGCCGCACGGCTATGAGGGCCAGGGGCCGGAGCATTCCTCGGCGCGTTTGGAACGCTTTCTGCAGATGTGCGCCGAAGACAATATGCAGGTCGCGAACTGCACAACGCCGGCCAATTATTTCCACATCCTGCGCCGGCAGTTGAAGCGCGAGTTCCGCAAGCCGCTCATTCTGATGACGCCGAAGTCGCTGCTGCGCCACAAGCGCTGCGTGTCCTCGCTCACGGAACTGGCCGACGAGACGAGCTTCCACCGCATCCTGCGCGATGACGCCGAGCGGCTGCCGAAGGAAAAGATCAAGCTCGTCAAGGACGAGAAGATCCGCCGGGTCGTGATCTCGACCGGCAAGGTCTATTACGATCTCTATGAGGAGCGCGAGAAGCGCGGCATCGACGACGTGTTCCTGCTGCGCGTCGAGCAGCTCTATCCGTTCCCGGCGAAGACGCTCGCCAACATCCTGTCGCGCTTCCGCAACGCCGATGTGGTCTGGTGCCAGGAAGAGCCGAAGAACATGGGCGCCTGGAACTTCGTCGAACCTTATCTCGAATGGGTGCTCGACCATTCGGGCGGCAAGGTGAAGCGGCCGCGTTATGTCGGGCGCGCGGCTTCGGCCTCGACGGCGGTCGGGCAGATGTCGAAGCATTTGGCGCAACTCCAGGCTTTCCTGGACGAGGCCTTCGCCGGCTGAGGAGGTGTCATGGCCTATTTCCTGCTGCGGCTGCGGAGCCCCCGTCCCACCTTTCCCTTCGACGCGAGCGAAGCGGAGATGGCGCGGATGAAGGAACACGCAGCTTTTTGGCAGGGGCAGGCAGACGCCGGTGCGGCGATCGTGGTCAGACCGGTCTTCGATCCCGCGGGCACGTGGGGCATGGAGGTCGAGGAGGTCGAGGACGAGCCGGCCGCTCAGGCTCTTCTGCGAGCCGATCCGGCCATCGCGGCGGACTTGGGCTTCAGCTATGATGTGTTGCCCGTTCCGTCACTTATCTTGCGCCGGGGCTGATACCCGGCGGCCGAGCCGATAGTTTGAAGGAGGTCCCTCAGGGGGCGAACAGAATGGCGACCGAAATCCGTGTGCCGACATTAGGCGAATCCGTGACCGAGGCCACCATCGGCCGGTGGTTCAAAAAGCAGGGCGAGGCTGTGCAGGCTGATGAGCCGCTGGTCGAGCTCGAGACCGACAAGGTCACGCTCGAGGTGAATGCGCCGGCCGCCGGCGTGCTCGCCGAAATCACCGCCAAGGAAGGCGATACGGTCGGCGTCGGCGCCCTGCTCGGCTCCGTCGGCGACGGGGCGGCAGGCGCCAAGCCCGCCGAGAGGCCTGTCGAGAAGTCGGCTGAAAAGCCGGCGGCTCAGGCCGCACCTGCACCAGCTCCCGCGCCGAAACCTGCACCTGCGCCTCAAGCCGCTGCCGAAGAGCCCAAGGCCCGCAAGGGCGCCAACGGCCCGGCCGTCGAGCGGATCGCGGCCGAAACCGGTCTCGATGCCGACAACGTGGCGGGCAGCGGCAAGGATGGCCGGGCGACCAAGGGCGACATGCTGGCGGCGCTTGCAACCGGCGCCAGCGGCGCGGTGGCCCCGCAGGCGGCGCCCGCGGTGCAGGCCAGGGCTCCCTCCGCGCAGGATGATGCCTCGCGCGAGGAGCGCGTGCGCATGACGAAGCTCCGGCAGACGATCGCCCGGCGGCTCAAGGAGGCGCAGGCCAATGCCGCCATGCTCACCACGTTCAACGACGTGGACATGTCCGCGGTCATGGCGATGCGCAGCCAGTACAAGGACGTCTTCGAGAAGAAGCACGGCGTGAAGCTCGGCTTCATGGGCTTCTTCGTGAAGGCCTGCGTGCAGGCGCTGAAGGAATTGCCGGCCGTCAATGCCGAGATCGACGGCACCGACATCATCTACAAGAATTACTACCACATCGGCGTTGCCGTCGGCACCGAGAAGGGCCTCGTGGTGCCGGTAGTGCGCGATGCCGACCAGCTCTCGATCGCCGATATCGAAAAGAAGATCGCCGAGTTCGGACGCCGCGCCCGCGACGGCCAGCTGACGATCGAGGAGATGCAGGGCGGCACCTTCACCATCTCGAACGGCGGCGTCTACGGCTCGCTCCTTTCGACGCCGATCCTCAATGCGCCGCAGTCGGCCATCCTCGGCATGCATCGCATCGAGGAGCGCCCGGTGGTCAAGAACGGCCAGATCGTCGCGCGGCCGATGATGTATCTCGCGGTCTCCTATGACCACCGCATCGTCGACGGCAAGGAGGCGGTGACTTTCCTCGTGCGCATCAAGGAAAATCTCGAGGATCCGGCGCGGCTCGTCCTCGATCTTTGATCGTCGATAGTCCCGGTCGGGCTCTTCCGGCCGGGCGCGGCGCTCTGCGCGAAAGGCTCTCCGAAAGGCTTCTCCATGGGTGACGTGTTGATTGTCACCGGCGGCAGCCGGGGTATCGGTCGCGCGGCAGCGCTTCAGGCCGGCGCCGCCGGCTACCATGTCGTCGTGAATTATCTCGCCAACGCGACCGCCGCCGAGGCGGTCGTCGAGGCCATCGGAGAAGCAGGCGGCAGGGCGCTCGCCGTCCAGGGCGACGTTGGCCGGGAGGCGGATGTGCTGGCGCTCTTCGGCGCAGCCGATGCTCTCGGGCCGCTCGCCGGCCTCGTCAACAATGCCGGCATTGTCGACCAGTCGGCGCGCCTCGTCGACATCTCGGCCGACCGTATCACCCGCCTCATGGCCGCCAATGTGGTCGGCAGCCTTCTCTGCGCGCGCGAGGCGGTGAGGCGGATGTCGACGCAGCGTGGCGGGCGGGGCGGCGTCATCGTCAATGTCTCCTCGCGGGCGGCCGTGCTCGGCGGGCCGAACTGGTACGTGGACTATGCGGCCTCCAAGGGCGCGATCGACAGCTTCACCCGCGGGCTCGCCCTCGAAGTCGCCGACGAGGGCATTCGGGTCGTCGGTGTCCGGCCCGGCATCATCGATACGGAGATCCACGCGAGCGGCGGTGACCCCGACCGGGTCGCGCGGCTGAGCGAGAGCCTGCCGATGAAGAGGGCGGGCACCGCGGACGAGGTAGCAGACGCCATTCTCTGGCTGCTCTCCGACAAGGCCAGCTACGTCACCGGCACAACGATCGACGTGTCCGGCGGACGCTAGCGGGTGGGCCGCTTCCCCCGGTTTCAAAACAAGGAAAGACGTTCGAAATGGCTGACGCTTACGATCTCGTCGTCATTGGTACCGGTCCGGGCGGCTATGTCTGCGCGATCCGTGCCGCACAGCTCGGGCTGAAGACGGCCGTCGTCGAGAAACGCAAGACCCACGGCGGCACCTGCCTCAACGTCGGCTGCATCCCCTCGAAGGCGCTGCTCTATGCCTCGGAGAAATTCGAGGAGGCGGTACACGCCTTTGCCGGCATGGGCATCGGCATCGATACGCCGAAGCTCGATGTCGCCCAGATGCTGGCCTTCAAGCAGGAAGGCGTCGACGGCAATGTCAAAGGCGTCGAATTCCTCCTGAAGAAGAACAAGGTCGATGTCTTCTTCGGTGTGGGTCGCATCGCAGCTGCCGGCAAGATCGAGGTCACGGCCGAGGACGGTTCGAAGCAGACGGTGGAGACGAAGAACATCGTCATCGCCACTGGCTCGGACGTCGCCAAGCTCCCGGGCGTCACGATCGACGAGAAGGTCGTGGTGTCCTCGACCGGCGCGCTCGAACTCGCCAGCGTGCCGAAGAAGCTTCTCGTCGTCGGCGCGGGCGTCATCGGGCTGGAGCTCGGCTCGGTCTGGCGGCGTCTCGGGTCCGAAGTGACGGTGGTCGAGTATCTCGATCGCATCCTGCCGGGCATGGATAGCGAGGTCGCCAAGCAGTTCCAGCGCATCCTCTCGAAGCAGGGCTTTGCCTTCAAGCTCTCGACGAAGGTGACGAAGGTGGAGACCGGGAAGGGCGGCACCAAAGTCACCGTGGAGCCCTCGGCCGGGGGCGCGGCGGAGACGCTCGACGCCGACGTCGTGCTCGTTGCGATCGGCCGCACGCCCTACACGGAAGGGCTCGGGCTCGCCGAGCTCGGCATCGAGACCGACAAGCGCGGCCGCATTCCCGTCGACGTCCATTATCGCACGACCGTGCCCGGCATCTATGCCATCGGCGACGTCATCGCCGGCCCCATGCTCGCCCACAAGGCCGAGGACGAGGGCGTGGCGGTTGCTGAAGTCCTCGCCGGCAAGGCGGGCCATGTGAACTACGACGTCATTCCGAACGTGATCTATACCTCTCCGGAGGTCGCCTCCGTCGGTCGCACCGAGGAGGAGCTGAAGGAGGCCGGCATCGCCTACAATGTCGGCAAGTTCCCCTTCACCGCCAACGGCCGCGCCAAGGTGAACCATACGACCGACGGCTTCGTGAAATTCCTGGCGGATGCCAAGACTGACCGCGTGCTCGGCTGCCATATCGTCGGCCCGGAGGCTGGTGAGATGATCCACGAGGCGGCGGTGCTCATGGAGTTCGGCGGCTCGTCCGAGGATCTCGCCCGCACCTGCCATGCCCATCCCACCCGCTCGGAGGCGGTGAAGGAAGCAGCCATGGCTGTGGAGAAGCGCGCCATTCACATGTGAGCGCGCGGCGAGCGACAGCCCCCCAAAAAAAAACGCAGTCACCTTCTCGAAGGCGACTGCGTTCTCATTTGGAGGTCAGTGGTCTCGACGTCGTTCAGGCCTCGGACGTCTTTGCCGACGTCTGGTCCTGGATCGACGAGGTATGCTTCGGGCCACAATCCGCAAAAGCGGCGGTGGCGAAGGCTGTGGACGCTACGAGGGTCAAGGCGAGGATCAAAGAACGCATCGTCTGTCTCCCTGTCGGTTGCTCTCAGGTCTCGAGCCTTTCCAGGCTACACGTGATCACGACGAGGACAAGCCTTGGCGGGACCCGTTCCTGCCCTAAGAACGCTTTGATCACGCGATAGTGTGCAAAAAAGTGTGAGGAGGAGACGACATGACCGCCAAGCCTGTTCCCGACAATGGCGCACCAACCCCTTACCTCTGCGTGAGCCGCGGCACGGATGCCATCCAGTTCTACAAGGAGGTCTTCGGGGCGACCGAAGTGCTCGCGCTGCGAGATCCGTCCGGCAAGATCGGCCATGCGGAGCTCGCGATCGGCAAGGGGCACGTCATGCTTTGCGACGAATATCCCGACTATGGCGCCTTGAGCCCGGAGACCATCGGCGGCTCGCCGGTGGTGCTGCACCTCTATGTGGAGGATGCGGATGCGACGGTGGCCAAGGCCGAGGCCGCAGGCGCCACCATCCTCAAGCCCGTCGAGGATCAGTTCTATGGCGATCGGGGTGCCAAGCTGAAGGACCCCTTCGGCCATATCTGGTGGATCGCAACCCATATCCAGGATCTGTCGAACGATGAGCTGCGCCTCCGCGCCAAGGAGCTCTACGGGACGGAATGAAGTGGGCGCGGTTGCGAGGTATCGTAAGCCGTGAGCAGCCGCGCGGGCTTTGACCTGGGCCAAGTCCGACGGGCGAACTCCTATGTGAGAGATCGCCTGACGGTGAATCCAACTCATTCGATGTCGTGGGCGCGTCCGGTCGGCGAAAGCTGTGCCAAAGGGAACGTTGTGGTGCGAGCTCGCAGCTAGCCGGACTCTTCGTGTTTTCCGGTAATGATCATGACCTTACATGTTTTGCAATGCATGCCTCGCAAGAGTTTCCGATAAAATGATGCTAATATGCACCAATTTAAATTATTATTATCCGGGATATTTACTATAATGATCTGTGCAAGTGGCGAACGGCGACGCAGTATCTGCGTTCATACGACAGTCGGACTATGATGCAGTATAACGATTTCCGGTATATTCAATTTTGTTTCCAGCGGGCGGGCGTTCAAGGCAGAATATTGATTCTATGAGTCATATAGCCGCCAGATATGCGGATGCTGCGATCGAATATTCAGCCTGTGCGTTATTGGTATTTGAGGATTGGTGCATCATGCGTGCGGGGTGCATCACAAGGTGAGTATCGATTATGACCGAGATCAATCCAACACCTGCTTCCGCATCAATCAATCAGGACAGAAATCAAGGGAATGACGAGCACCACAAGAACTCCGCGCCTTCGACGTCGGCTGGCGAAACGTTGCAAATAGGTGCGCCACTTAAAGTGCCCGCGAACCCAACAACTATTGTCTTGTCGTACCCCGAAGATTCGACTGTCGGTGGTGCCCTTCGTCAATGTGGGAAAGATTATGAATTAATTGAAGGTTTCAAGCCTGGTATCGATAAACTGAAATTCGGCTTCGACACGAAGGGCTTTGTCAGCGAGGATGTTCAGACCGCGATCGATTCTAAGCTCCTAGGCAGCGTGGAGTATTTTGAGGGTCCCGACGGCGGTAGGGGCAAAAAGGCACCGGAACTCAATGAAGCCTACCAGCTCGCCGTCGATGTCCCCGGTGTCGAAAATGGTCATTTGTTTTACATTAAAAATCTGTACGGAAGAGGAACATATCTGGCCGTCGAGAACGATGCGCAAACATTGATCGGTTTCGGCCCGTTGGGGCCCACGCAAGGCGATGTAATCACGTAGGGATCACTCTCCCGCCCATTCGAGCTTCCTTTGTTCGAGCTGGCGGCTGAGACGTTCTGACGACGACCGGCCGGCGCGTTCCCAGCGGGAGCTTGCCGGCCGATGTGCTTTCTGCGGCGAAGTCTCTCCCGGGGCTAGGCGCGCGGATGGGCGGCGTCGTAGGCAGCCATGAGTCGCGCGGCATCGACCTTGGTGTAGTTCTGCGTCGTCGAGAGCGAGGCGTGGCCCAAGAGTTCCTGGATGGCGCGCAGATCGCCGCCGCGGCCGAGGAGATGCGTGGCGAAGGAATGCCGCAGCGCATGTGGCGTCGCCGTCTCCGGTAGGCCGAGGGCACCGCGCAGGCCCTCCATGGCGAGCTGGATGATGCGCGGCGACAGCGGCCCCCCTTTGGCGCCGACGAAGAGCGGCCCCTCGGGCGCAAGGGCATAGGGACAGTGCGCGATATAATCGGCGATCGCGGCCGAGACCTGTGGCAGCACCGGCACCGTCCGGGTCTTGTTGCCCTTGCCGGTCACGGTCACCTCGTTGCGGCCCTCGATGGGTGCGTCCTTGCGGAGAATTCCGAGCGCCTCGCCGATCCGCAGGCCCGAGCCATAGAGTAGCGCGAAGACGGCTGCATCGCGGGCGAGGATCCAGGGCTCCTTGTCCTCGCTGGCGCGGCTGTCGGCGTCGGTCACGGCGCGCGCCGAGGCGATGGCGAGCGGCCGCGGCAGGTTCTTCTTGACCTTCGGCCCGCGGATGGCCGCGAAGGCCGCCGCATTGCCCAAGCCGCTGCGATCGAGGTGTCGCGCAAAGGAGCGCAGCGCCGCGAGCTGGCGCATGAGGGAGTGGCTGCCGATGCCCTCGCGCCGCCGCGCGGCGAGAAAGGCACGCAGATCCGCCGGGCCGAGCGCGACCATGCTTTGCAGGGTCGGCAGCTCCCCTTGATATTCCGTGAGAAAAGCCAGGAACTGCCGGAGGTCCCGGCCATAGGCCTCCACGGTATTGGGCGACAACCGCCGTTCCGTGACGAGATAGGCGAGCCAGCTCTGGCTGGCCTCGAGGAGGGGGAGGGCCGATTCGGCCGGGCTTTCGGAAAGAGCGGGCTTGGTCATCGCCGCTGATGATGCGCGCCCAGTCCTAATCCGGGGTGAACAGCGAGGCGGTGGACATCACCTGCGCGGATGCTATGCCTCGGGACATGAGCGAGGCGAGCATCATGGGTCGGCAGGCCCCGGCCGGCGACGGCGGCGGGATCGCCGACGTGCTGGTGCCGGTGGCGCTCGACACCGCCTATTCCTACAGGGTGCCGCCCGGCCAGCAGCTCGCGCCGGGCGATGTGGTCGTGGTGCCGCTCGGGCCGCGCGAGACGGTCGGCGTCGTCTGGACGACGCGCGGCGGCGACGGCGGCAATCTGAAGAGCGTCGTCGGCAAGGTCGACACCACCCCGCTCGGCCCGGCGCTGCGCAAGCTCGTCGAGTGGATCGCCTGGTATACGGTCGCGCCGCGTGGCTTGGCGCTCAGGCTCGCCCTGCGCATTCCTGACCCCGGCCGGCCGGAGCCGGTGCGCGTCGGCGTTCGCCTCACCGGAAGTCTTCCCAAACGCATGACGCCGGCGCGGGCGCGGGTGATCGCCGCGGCCGAGGGCGGGCTCGTCTTTTCCAAGCGCGAGCTGGCCGAGGCTGCAGCCGCCAGCCAGGCGGTGGTGAACGGCCTCATCGATGAGGGGGCACTGGAGGCGGTTGCCCTGCCGCCCGATCCCGTCGCCCTGCTGCCCGACCCGGAGCATCCCGGGGCCACCCTGTCGCCGGACCAGGCGGCGGCCGCGGCTGCGCTGCGGGCGAGCGTCGCCGCACAGCAATTCGCGGTGACCTTGGTCGAGGGCGTCACAGGCTCGGGCAAGACGGAAGTCTATTTCGAGGCGGTCGCCGAGGCCCTGCGCCAGGGCAGGCAGGCGCTGATCCTCATGCCGGAAATCGCGCTCACGGCCCAGTTCTTGGAGCGCTTCGCCAGCCGCTTCGGCGTCAAGCCGGCCGAATGGCACTCCGGCGTGTCGACGCGGCGGCGCGAGCGCCTCCACCTCGCGGTCGCCTCGGGCGAGGCGAGGGTGGTCGTCGGCGCACGTTCGGCGCTCTTCCTGCCTTTCCGGGACCTCGGCCTCGTGGTCGTCGATGAGGAGCACGAGACGGCCTACAAGCAGGAGGACGGCGTCCATTACCATGCCCGCGACATGGCGGTGGTGCGTGGCCGCATCGAGGGCTTTCCTGTGGTGCTCGCCTCGGCGACGCCGTCGATCGAGTCACGGGTCAATGCCGCCTCCGGGCGCTATCGTCATCTGGCGCTGCCGGAGCGCTTCGGTGGCCGCGTCCTGCCGGCGATCGCCGCCATCGACCTGCGCCGGCATCCGGCGCCGCGCGACCATTGGCTCTCGCCGCCGCTCGTCGCCGCCATGCGCGAGACGCTGGAGAGGGGCGAGCAGGCGCTCCTCTTCCTCAACCGTCGCGGCTATGCGCCGCTTACGGTATGTCGGGCCTGCGGCCACCGCTTCCAATGCCCGAATTGTTCGACCTGGCTCGTAGAGCATCGCTTTCGCCGCGCCCTCGTCTGCCACCATTGCGGCCATGTGGAACGGAAGCCGGACGCCTGCCCCGCCTGCGGAACTTTCGATGCGCTCGCCGCCTGCGGGCCCGGGGTCGAGCGGCTCGCCGATGAGGTCGCCGAGCTCTTTCCGGACCAGCGCCGCATCGTGCTGTCGAGCGACATGCCCGGCGGCACGGAGCGTATGCGCGCCGAATTGCAGGCCGTGGCGGAGGGCGAATTCGCCATCGTCATCGGCACGCAGCTCGTCGCCAAGGGCCACAACTTTCCGGGGCTGACGCTGGTCGGCGTGATCGACGCCGATATCGGCCTCGCCAATGGCGATCCGCGCGCTGCCGAGCGTACGTTCCAGCTGCTGCAGCAGGTAACCGGCCGGGCAGGGCGCGGCGACAGGCCGGGGCGGGCGCTTATCCAGACCTTCGCGCCCGAGCATCCCGTGCTGAAGGCGCTTCTGTCGGGCGACAGTGCCCGCTTCTATGCGGAAGAAATCGCCGCGCGCGAGGCGGCGGGCCTGCCACCCTTCGGGCGGCTTGCCGGCATCATCGTTGCCGCGCCAGACCGCGGGGAGGCGGAGGCGCATGCCCGTGTGCTCGCCCGCACGGCCGAGACGCCGCCCGGCATCCATGTGCTCGGCCCGGCGGAGGCGCCGCTCGCGCTGGTGCGCGGACGCTACCGCTTCCGCCTTCTGGTGCGTGCCAGCCGCGAGGCCGACCTGCAGGGCTATCTGCGGGCATGGCTGGCGCGCGCGCCGCGCCCGCCGCAGCGCATCCGCGTGACGATCGACGTCGATCCGCAGAGCTTCCTTTAAGGCGTGGTCGCGGCACTAAAGGTCGGGATTGAGATAGGCAGCGAGATCGAGGTTGATCCCCGTCAGGCCGACGGTCTCCTTTTCGGTTCGAACCGTGAGTTCGTCGCATTGCAGGATTTCGCGTAGGAAATCGCGGTAGACTTCCAGAACTCGGCCCTCATCTGGCCCGGTCTCGATGACCGGCTCGATCTTGCCATTGATCCAATTGAGCCAGAAATCCCGTCCTTCTAAATCCGTGATCCCGTCCTTTTCGACGACCTTGCGGTTCAACGCCTCCCAATAGACCGCCGCGATGAAGCGGGTGGTCAACTGCTCGCGAACGGCTGGATTGGCCATGAAGTCGGACGGGAGTTCGTCCAGGCCGTAGTTGCGCTGGACGACGCCGTCGTCCCAGAGAACCTGCAAGAGCCTCTTGTCCAGCCCGCCGTTACTCGCTTCGTCGCCGAGGGCGTCGACGACCTTGACCCAGCGAGCGAGTTCCGTCTCGTCGGGTTCGCGACCAAGGGCTGTCTTTAGCACGCTGTAGACCAGGCCCGCATTACCGTCGATGTCAAGTGCGACGACCTTGTCCTCGAAACGCAATCGCTCCGCGTTTGCGAAGGTGAGCTCATAGCCGGTTATCTTGTGAACAACCCTCCATGGAGAGACTTCCCCCTCCCAGCGAAGCACTTTTGCCTCTTCGTCCCATGCGAAATTGGCGGTGTCGCGGGATATGAGAAATTCCTTATACTGACCCTCGCGTGTTGCCGTATCGAAGCCTTCGCCCATGTCCACTTCTCCTCGGTGGCGGCGGCCAAATGTAATGCCGTCGGAAAGATCCGTAGGAAAGCCGCAGTCTGACAGAATTTCTCGTGAAAATTGGTGTAAACCAGACTGGTCGGCGGCCTCATTTCCGATTGGTAGCAGAAAGCTATGTGAAACGGGAAGTGAAACAGCTGCGCCGGCGGCATTTTCTGCATGAGTTCCCTTAAAGTAAAATTTTCCTTCAATTTTTTCGATATTAAGATCCCACGTCGTCTTGTCGGAATTCTTCGGGTCCGTCGAAGCGCGGCGCATGAAAAGGCCCTGCGCGAGCGCATGTCGGAAGATGAATTTCGGATCCATGAGGTCCGAACCGGTGAGCTGCTCGTCGTTCCAGGCCAATTTGTCGAAATGGCGCTCGTAAAGATCGATGACGATGTCCGGGTCGGACGGGTGGTCGTCGGTGCCGGTGATAGCCTTGTAGCCGGCTGATGGCATCAGGACATCGCCGCCATCCTTGTTCCTGGCGACGATCTTGGCCTGCGTGCTTCTGACGAGGGCGAACTGCGGCCTTGCATCCGCCACGACGTTCACCTGGATCTGGAGCGCGTGCGAGCCCGGAATGAGGGAAAGCCATTCTTCATAGGCTTGGCTCAGGCCGAGCTCGATTCTCTCTCTTTTTTCGGCCGAAACGGAATCAGTCTGGTCGTTGAAAATGATCTCTGGCTTCTGCATGTGAACTCTCTCGAAATTCAATGCGAAGCATTTTGATTCAATCTGTCAGACTATTCACAAAATATCACGAATGAAACTCATGAGAATAATAAGAGTAATTACTTCAAGCTGTTCGCAAAATGCAGCAACAGCTGCGACTTACGTCGCAGCTGCATCCCGGGACTGGCCCTGTTCCACGAGTCTCACCCAATAGCTGATGCCGGTGGTGAGGATGTCATCGTTGAAATTGTAACGCGGGTGATGCAGCCCGGCGGAATCGCCATTGCCGATGAAGATGAAGGCGCCCGGCCGCTGCTCGAGCATGAAGGAGAAGTCCTCCGCGCCCATGATCGGTTCGAAGGCGGTATCCACCTGGTCGGCGCCGGCCACGGAGGCCGCGACTTCGGTCGCGAAGCGTGCCCGCTCCGGGTCGTTGATGGTCACCGGATAGCCGCGCCAGTATTCCACCGTCCCCTCGGCGCCGAAGGCAGCCGGCACCGTGCGGGCGATCGCCGTCAGGCGCTCTTCGCAGAGGTCGCGGACAACGGGGTCGAGGCTGCGCACCGTTCCGGTGAGCACCACCCGCTGCGGCAGCACGTTGAAGGCGTCGCCGCCGTTGATGGTGGTCACCGAGACCACGGCGTTCTTCAGGGGATCGACGTTGCGCGCCACGATGCTCTGCAGCGCGAGCACGAGCTGGCTGGACGCGACGACGCTGTCGATCGCATCATGCGGTTGCCCGGCATGTCCGCCCTTGCCCTCGACGGTAATGCGGAACCGGTCGGCGGCGGCCAGCATGGCGCCGCGGTTGATGGCGAAGGTGCCAGCCGGCACGCCCGGCTTGTTGTGCATGCCGTAGACCTCCTCGATGCCGAAGCGCTCGAGCAGCCCGTCCTCGATCATGGCCTTGGCGCCGGCGCCACCTTCCTCCGCCGGCTGGAAGATGATGACGGCAGTGCCGGCGAAGTCCCGCGTCTCGGCAAGGTAGCGTGCGGCGCCGAGCAGCATGGCGGTGTGGCCGTCATGACCGCAGGCATGCATCAAGCCAGGCTTGGTCGAGCGATAGGGGAGGTTGGTTTCCTCCTCGATCGGCAGGGCGTCCATATCGGCCCTCAGGCCCATGACGCGCCCCGGTGCGCGCCCGCGGATGACGCCGACCACGCCCGTGCGCCCGATGCCGGTGACCACCTCGTCGCAGCCGAAGGCTTTCAGCTTCTCCGCAACGATGCCCGCCGTGCGCACGACGTCGTAGAGGAGCTCCGGATGAGAATGGAAGTCTCGCCGCCAGCTGACGACGTCGTCCTTCAGTCCGGCAATGCGCTCGACGTTCGGCATTAGGGCAATCCTCCTCGCGAAAGAGCTGAACGCTCTTGCTAGCACAATCCATGCCGGCGGGCACATGGGCGCAATGCGCGACACAGCCGCACCGGCTGCGCCACGAGCGGGAAAGGCGGCGAAAGTGTGCCCGCCTCTGTTGCACGGCCGGCGCCCATATGTTAGTGCACCCCCGCCTTGGGATGAGGGCCAGACCCTCGTTCCTGCCCTACCCGAAGATCGCAAACGGGGTCAGGCGCCGCCGACGAACTCGGTGACGAGCGCCCCCTTAACGAAAGAGAGGCCCGGTGGCTCACGGCGGTTCCATGGTGTCCGGTGTCGCGGAACGCTATGCGAAGGCGTTGCTCGACCTCGCTGAGGAAGAGAAGACGGTTGATTCCGTCGACGCCGACCTCGATCGTTTCGCGGGTCTGATCGCCGAGAGCCCGGATCTGGCGCGCCTCGTCCGGAGCCCCGTCTTCTCCGCCGAGGAGCAGGAAAAGGCGGTCACGGCAGTGCTCGCCAAGGCGGGCATCACGGGGGCGGCCGGCAACTTCATTCGCCTCGTTGCCGCCAAGCGCCGGCTTTTCGTTCTTCCTGCTATGATCAAGGCCTATAAGGCGATGGTCGCTGAGAAGAAGGGCATCGTCGGTGCCGAAGTGACGTTGGCTGAACAGCCGTCGCCCAAGCGGGTGGAGGACATCAAGTCCGCCCTGCGCGAAGTCGCGGGGAGCGAGATCGCCCTCGACGTCAAGATCAATCCCGCCATCATCGGCGGCCTCATCGTCAAGCTCGGCAGCCGCATGATCGATGCCAGCCTGCGCTCCAAATTGAATTCGATCCGTCTCGCGTTGAAAGAGGTCGGCTGATGGACATCCGCGCCGCGGAAATTTCCGCAATCCTCAAAGAGCAAATCAAGAATTTCGGCCAGGAGGCCGAGGTCACGGAAGTCGGCCAGGTTCTGTCGGTCGGTGACGGCATCGCCCGCTGCTTCGGCCTCGACAATGTCCAGGCCGGTGAGATGGTGGAGTTCGAGTCCGGCGTCCGCGGCATGGCGCTCAATCTCGAGCTCGACAATGTCGGCGTCGTCGTCTTCGGCTCCGACCGCGAGATCGCCGAAGGCCAGACGGTGAAGCGCACCGGCGCCATCGTGGACGTGCCGGTCGGTAAGGGTCTGCTCGGCCGCGTGGTCGATGCCCTCGGCAATCCGATCGACGGCAAAGGCCCGATCGTGTCCAGCGAGCGCCGCCGCGTCGACGTGAAGGCGCCGGGCATCATTCCGCGCAAGTCGGTGCACGAGCCGATGGCGACGGGCCTCAAGGCCATCGACGCGCTCATCCCGATCGGCCGCGGCCAGCGCGAGCTCATCATCGGCGACCGCCAGACCGGCAAGACGGCGGTTGCGCTCGATACGATCCTCAACCAGAAGCCGCTGAACTCCGGCAATGACGAGAGCCAGAAACTCTATTGCGTCTATGTCGCCGTCGGCCAGAAGCGCTCGACCGTCGCCCAGTTCGTGAAGGTGCTCGAAGAGCAGGGGGCGCTGGAATATTCGATCATCGTCGCCGCCACCGCGTCCGATCCGGCGCCGATGCAGTTCCTGGCGCCCTTCTCCGGCTGCGCCATGGGCGAGTTCTTCCGCGACAACGGCATGCATGCCGTGATCATCTATGACGACTTGTCCAAGCAGGCCGTCGCCTATCGCCAGATGTCGCTGCTGCTGCGCCGCCCGCCGGGCCGCGAAGCATATCCGGGCGACGTGTTCTACCTGCATTCACGCCTGCTCGAGCGCGCCGCCAAGATGAGCGACGCGAGCGGCAATGGCTCGCTGACGGCGCTGCCGGTCATCGAGACGCAGGCCAACGACGTGTCGGCCTATATTCCGACGAACGTCATCTCGATCACCGACGGCCAGATCTTCCTGGAGACGGACCTCTTCTACCAGGGCATCCGGCCTGCGGTTAACGTCGGCCTCTCGGTGTCGCGCGTCGGCTCCTCCGCCCAGACGAAGGCGATGAAGAAGGTCGCCGGGCGCATCAAGGGCGAACTCGCCCAGTATCGCGAGATGGCCTCCTTCGCCCAGTTCGGATCGGATCTCGACGCCGCGACCCAGCGCCTCCTGAACCGCGGCGCGCGCCTCACCGAGCTTCTGAAGCAGTCGCAGTTCTCGCCGCTCACCATGGAAGAGCAGGTGGTCGTGATCTATGCCGGCGTGAACGGCTATCTCGATCCGCTGGCGGTCAACCGGGTGCGCGCCTTCGAGGACGGGCTGCTCGGGACCGTCCGCAGCAAGCACCCGGAAATCCTCGAAGCGATCCGCACGTCGAAGGACTTGTCCGATGACACCGCGGCGAAGCTGAAGAGCGCCGTGGAAGATTTCGCCAAGACCTTCGCGTAAGGCAGTGCGCTGCACCACCCCCACCCCTTCCCCTCCCCACAAGGGGGAGGGGCGGCCGTCGGCGCCATGTCCCAGGTAGAGCGATGCCGAGCTTAAAAGACCTTCGCAACCGGATCGCCTCCGTCAAGGCGACGCAGAAGATCACCAAGGCCATGCAGATGGTGGCCGCGGCGAAGCTTCGTCGCGCCCAGACGGCTGCGGAGGCGGCGCGGCCGTTCTCGCAGCGCATGTCGCAGCTCCTGGCTAATCTCGCCAGTTCAATGCCGTCGCATCAAGGGGGGCCGCGGCTCCTCGTCGGCACGGGCTCGCAGGAGACGCATCTGCTCATCGTCTGCACGGCCGAGCGTGGCCTGTGCGGCGCCTTCAACTCGGCCATCGTGCGGCTCGCCCGCGAGCGTGCCAATGCCCTCATCGCCGAGGGCCGGCGGGTCAAGTTCTTCTGCGTGGGCAAGAAGGGCTACGAGCAGCTGCGTCGGCTATTCCCGAAGGACATCATGGACTTCGTGGAGCTGCGGTCCGTTCGGCAGCTCGGCTTCGAACATGCCGACGACATTGCCCAGAAGATCGTGAAGCTCTTCAACGAGGGCAAGTTCGACGTCGCAACCCTGTTCTATTCCCGCTTCCGCTCGGTGATCGCGCAGATCCCGACCGCTCAGCAGCTCATCCCGGCGGATGTGGGCGCGGCCGAGGCAGCCACCAGCGACGTCGGCACGCTCGTCTATGATTACGAGCCGGACGAGGAAGAGATCCTCCAGACCTTTCTGCCGCGCAATCTCGCCGTCCAGATCTTCGGGGCGCTGCTCGAGAACAACGCGTCCTTCTACGGCGCGCAGATGTCGGCGATGGACAACGCCACGCGCAACGCGGGCGAGATGATCAAGAAGCAGACCCAGCTCTACAACCGGTCGCGTCAGGCGATGATCACGAAGGAACTGATCGAGATCATCTCCGGGGCCGAGGCGGTGTGATGGCGGGGAATGCGAGGCATGTCGCGCCGGTCCCCATGAGCGGACGCGGGCAGCAGCCGCTGGGTTTTGACGAATACGCCGCCGGTCCTGAGGCTGGTGGCGCCGATTGTGAGTTGAAGAGGCCCGGACGGGCTCGGACGGGAGCTTCCCATGGCTATTAACGGACGTGTCACCCAGGTCATCGGCGCCGTCGTGGACGTGCAGTTCGAGGGTCATCTGCCGGAGATCCTGAACGCCCTGGAGACCGACAACCACGGCAACCGCCTCGTGCTCGAAGTGGCGCAGCAGCTCGGCGAATCCACCGTGCGCTGCATCGCGATGGACACGACGGAAGGCCTCGTGCGCGGCCAGGCCGTGACCGACACCGGCGCGCCGATCCAGGTGCCGGTCGGCGCCGGCACCCTCGGGCGCATCATGAACGTCATCGGCGAGCCGGTGGACGAAGCCGGTCCCGTGCCTGCCGAGGCGCGCCGCCCGATCCACGCGGAAGCGCCGAGCTACTCCGAGCAGTCGACAGAGGCGCAGATCCTGGTCACCGGCATCAAGGTGGTCGACCTGCTCGCGCCTTACGCCCGTGGCGGCAAGATCGGCCTGTTCGGTGGCGCCGGCGTCGGCAAGACGGTGCTCATCCAGGAGCTCATCAACAACATCGCCAAGGCCCACGGCGGCTATTCGGTCTTCGCCGGCGTCGGCGAGCGCACCCGTGAGGGCAACGACCTCTATCACGAGATGATCGAGTCGGGCGTCAACAAGGACCCGCACGAGAACAACGGCTCGACCGAGGGCTCCAAATGCGCTCTCGTCTTCGGCCAGATGAACGAGCCGCCGGGCGCCCGCGCCCGCGTTGCGCTGACCGGCCTCACCGTCGCCGAGCATTTCCGCGACCAGGGCCAGGACGTGCTGTTCTTCATCGACAACATCTTCCGCTTCACGCAGGCGGGCTCCGAGATGTCGGCCCTTCTCGGCCGCATTCCCTCGGCGGTGGGCTACCAGCCGACGCTCGCCACCGACATGGGCCAGCTGCAGGAGCGCATCACCACGACGACCAAGGGCTCGATCACCTCGGTGCAGGCGATTTACGTGCCGGCCGACGACTTGACCGACCCGGCGCCCGCGACCTCCTTCGCGCATCTCGACGCGACGACCGTGCTGTCGCGCTCGATCGCGGAGAAGGGCATCTATCCGGCGGTCGATCCGCTCGACTCCACCTCGCGCATGCTCTCGCCGCTCGTCGTCGGCGAGGAGCATTATGCCGTCGCCCGCCAGGTGCAGCAGATCCTGCAGCGCTACAAGGCGCTTCAGGACATCATCGCGATCCTGGGCATGGACGAGCTCTCGGAAGAGGACAAGCTCACGGTGGCGCGCGCCCGCAAGATCGAGCGCTTCCTGTCGCAGCCCTTCCATGTCGCCGAGGTGTTCACCGGCGCGCCGGGCCAGCTCGTCGCCCTCGAAGACACCATCAAGGGCTTCAAGGGCCTCGTCGAAGGTCAGTACGACCATCTGCCGGAGCCTGCCTTCTACATGGTCGGCACCATCGAGCAGGCGGTCGAGAAGGCGCAGCGTCTGGCGGCAGAGGCCGCCTGATCACGCTTCCTAACGAGAGCGGCAGCGCGACTGCCGCTCTCGCTGTTTGGCTCCGCGATCAGCGCGAGATCGAAAGAGACTGAGCGATGGCCACCTTTCCCCTCGAGCTCGTTGCGCCTGAGAAGATTCTCTTCTCCGGCGAGATCGTCA
This sequence comes from Chelatococcus sp. GCM10030263, assembly GCF_042666455.1. Classification (NCBI taxonomy): domain Bacteria; kingdom Pseudomonadati; phylum Pseudomonadota; class Alphaproteobacteria; order Hyphomicrobiales; family Chelatococcaceae; genus Chelatococcus; species Chelatococcus sp. GCM10030263. The sequence continues at coordinate 685,889 of NZ_JBHTDB010000002.1, forward strand.
GCGTCATCATTCCCTCCGCGAGCGGCGAGATGCAGGTGATGGCCGGCCACGCGCCGGTGATCGCGCTGCTCCAGCCCGGGATCATCAGCATCGACCAGGGTGGCGGCACGAGCCGCCGGCTCTTCGTGCGTGGCGGGCTCGCCGAGGTGCGGCCCGACCAGATGGCCATCCTCGCGGATCATGCGGTGCCGGTCGAAGAGCTCAACGCGAGTGCCCTTGCCGCCGAGATCGCCAGTGCGGAAAAAACGCTCGCCGCGGCCAAGACCGACGAGCAGCGGCGCAACGCCTCGACCATGCTCGCGCAGCTCACGCGTTTGCGCGATTCCGGCCTTCACTGAGCACAGGACGGTTGAGGCCGGTTGGCGTCTCTGTTCCCGCCCAGCGCGGCGGGAAACGAGAGGCGCCCTAGTCTTTATCCCGCCTGTTTCTTGGGTTGAGCCTTGAAGCGGTAGTAGAGCTTCTTGCCGAAGTCCCGCAGTTGCCGCTGCAGCGTCTCCCGGGCTATCAGCAGGCGTGTGGCGATGGATTGCTCGCTTCCCGTCGCCACCAGGATATCGGCGACCGGCAGGCGATCCCGCCACAAATGATCGATCATCGGATGATTGGCGACAGCGCAGGAATCCGTGCAGCTCACGCTGCCGTCGGCCAGCTGCGCATCGGTGAGCGCAACCGTTAGCTGCACGCCCGGCGAGAAGCGGGCGAAGTCCTCGTCATAGGCTATCTTCCAGAAGAAGGCCTTGCTGCCGCTGCGCAGCACGATGCCGGCGGCAATGGGCCGCTCGTCCAGACGGAGCAGATGGACCTCGCAGCGGCCTTCGCGGGCGAGCCGGCGCGTCATGGTCCGCACGAAGGCGGCAGCCCCCGGCTGCTGCAGCAGCGCCGTGCCGGCTGCGGCTTTCCAACCGGAAGCCTCGAGCGCCAGAAAATATTCCACAGCCTCGCGCACGGCTTGCGGCTGGCGCGCATGCGTGAAGCTCACCTGGCCGATTTCGCCGAGCCGGCGCAATTGCCGGCGCAGCTCTTTCACCTTTCGCGCCGAGCGGAGCGAGATGAAGCCGGCATCGGCGGAAGCGCGCAGAACCGCCCGCTTGTGTCGAGCGAAATGCCGCATGGCAAACTGGCGTGCCCGCGCGACTTCGGTGAGCGTCGCAGCGAAGGCATCCTCCTCCGCGACAACAGGGAAGAGAACGCCGGCCGCGCGCGTGCCGCGGCGCGTGAGATGATCGAGAAAAGCGCCGACGACACCCGCAGCCTGCTCGCGATCGACGAGCGGCACGCCGAGCGGCACGAGCGAGGGCCGCCAGAGCCGTGCGGGAGCGGCGAGCCAGCTGTGGCGCGGCAGAAGGACCGGGAAAAAGCCGACGAGGCGGCGTGTCACGCCGTTGCCCGTCCAGACGAGCACGGCCGTGACGTGACGTCCTTCCGGCAGGTGCTGTCCGCCGCCGGCCGCAAAGGCATATTCGTAGAAGGGATTGGGCTCGAGCACCCGGCTTGCGAGATCCGTCCAGGCCGCTTCGAGCTCGGCCATCGCCCTGAGCGGCCGCTGCTCGACGGTGAACGCCCCGTCAGCCAGCGGCAGGGCGGCCGGTGAGGGCTCGACGAGTTGGATAGGCTCGCGGCGGAAGCGGGAGAGGGGCCGCGCAGGCCCCCGCTCGATGACCGATAGAAAAATATCCGACATCCCGATCCCAACCGCGCTGTGCAGGGGCTGCCATGCTTGCGTCTCGAAATGAGACGCATTGAGCGATGGCCGCGCCGATGGGCATCAGGGATCAAGAAATGTGCCAGGGCGGACGAAGCGCGAGGAGAGTCGAGCGAGCCGCCACTATCGGGCGGCGTCGATTCCGGCCCTCACCTCAAAGATGAGCCAAGCTCTTTTCCGGGCGGATGTTTTGGCTGTCAGCTTCCTAGCGCAGGCCCGGGATTGCCAGCGGGTTGGCGGTGAGCGCCGTCACATCCGGCGTGTCGATGGCGGGATTGCCGAGAAATGCCGTCCAAAGTCGGGACACGAAGCTCGCATCGAGATCGCGCAGGATGAAAACGAGACGGCTGCGATGATCGGCATCCGGCCAGGCCGGCAGCTGCAGCGGTGGATGGAAGACGTGCTGCACACCGTGGATCACCATCGGCCGCTCCGGATCCTCGCGCAACGCAACGAGCCCTTTGACGCGCAGGAGATCAGGCCCGTGCGACGACCGCAGCAGATCGAGGAACATCTCGAGATTGGCGGTGCTGATCGGCTTGTCGCTCGTCAGGCAGAAGGCGCGGATGCGCTCGTCGTGCCGATTGACGTCGTGGTGATCGCCGGCATGGGCATGGGCATGACCGTGCGCATGGTCGTGGTGGTGGTGATCATGCCCGTGATCATGGTCATGATGGTCGTCGAAGGCCTCCGCCTGCAGCCAGCCACGCACGTCGGCGATCTTGCCGTCGACGTCATAGAGGCCGATGCCGATCAGCGCGGCGGGCGTCGCCTCTCCCTTTGCTGCCACGAGAATTGGCGCCGCCGGATTGAGAGCGGCCAGACGCCCCTTCAGCGCGCCGAGGCGGGGATCATCGGCGGCGAGCAGGTCGGTCTTGGTGAGCACGAGCCGGTCGGCGACCGCCGCCTGCTTCACCGCTTCCGGGTGATTGTCGAGGGTCGCCTCGCCATTCACGGCGTCGACCACCGTCACCACGCCATCGACCGAGAATCGCTTCACCAGATAGGGGTGATAGAGCACCGTGTGCAGCACGGGGGCGGGGTCGGCGAGACCCGTCGTCTCGATCATCACCCGCCGGAACGGCGTGATGCGGCCGTTGTCGCGCCGGCGCAGGAGATCCTCGAGCGTGGTGATCAGATCGCCGCGGATCGTGCAGCACAGGCAGCCGGAAGCGAGCGTGATGAGCCCCTCGTCGCCGGTCTCGACGAAGAGGTGGTCGAGCCCGATCTCGCCGAATTCATTGATGATCACGACCGTATCGGCGAGATCCGCATGGCTGAGGAGGGCATTGAGCAGGCTCGTCTTGCCCGCGCCGAGAAAGCCGGTGAGGATCGTGAGCGGAATGGGTGTGGGTGCGCGATGGCGGCGTGAGGGATCAGCCGTTTCGCTTCCCTGGCGATCAGTCGTCGTCGATTCGTTCACCTGAGACCTCGGCCTTCGGCTCGGCATCCGATCGCCCGCAGCGCGGCGCGATCCAGCACGCGATCGTCTGAGCCACGCCAGCGGGAGCAGAGGCTCAGACGACTCTAATGTAACAATGTAGCGTTTTGGCCGGGCGCTTGCACCCGTTTTGAGATGGCCCTTATCGCCGCGGAGGCGTGGGCGGGGCGAGGCTGAGGGGCTGCGTCGATGCCTTCGTGGGCTTTTTCTGCGACTTTGCCGTGGGACGGCGGGGCGGCTTTGCGGCGGTTGCAAGCTCAGACTTGGTGGCCTTCTCGCTGCCGGACTTGGCGGACTTGGCCTTGCCAGACGCCTTCTTGGTGGACCCGCCCTTCGCCGGCTTGATCGCCCGCTGCAGGGCCATGGGTGCGTTGCCGATTTTCGCATCCTCCTCCACGGGGGCGAAGGCGCTTGCCTCGCGTGGTGGACGGCCGCCCTTAGCGGTCTTGCGCACGGCGATCGGTTTCGCCGTCGCAGCCTGCTTGGAAGTCTGCGCGTCCTTGCCCTTTCCGGCGGTCGCAACCGCGGTCGAGTCGGGTCCGTCACCGGGCGTGGCGCCAACGAAGACGGCGATCGGCGTCGTCTTCGCACGAGGCGCCAGGCGGTTGGGAGCGGAACCGCGAACCGCGGCGACGCCGTTGACGCGTGGCCCGGCGAAGAGGCTGATCCCTTCCGAGCCCGCGACCGAGGCACTGACCGGCGCAGCGTTATCGTCATCGGCGAGATATTTGCCGCGGTTCGCTCCGCAGATCTCGTCGCGCAGGTCCGGTGGCGCGGTTGCCGTCGAGACCGGCAGGCTGTCGAGTGTCTGGCTGCCCCAGCCCCTTTGTGAGAAGCCGGTATCGAGCAGTTCGGCCGCCTGGATGGTGCGTTGGACGGCGGTGGGCGCGCCGAGCACGACCACGAGCAGTTCGCGATGGCCGTGCACGGCCGTCGCGACCACATTGAAACCCGACGAGCAGATAAAGCCCGTTTTCATGCCTGTCGCGCCGGGATAGCGGCCTATCAGGCCGTTGGTATTCCGCATCAAGCGTTTGCCGAGCTGAACGGCGCCGATGCCGAAATAGCCGCGATAAGGCGCGAATTCGGTGAGGAGCGCCCGGGCCAGCACGGCGAGATCGCGCGCAGAGCTGTGCTGGCGCTCGTCCGGCATGCCGTTTGGATTGGCGAAATGGCTGTCGCGCATGCCGAGTTGCTGCGCCGTTTGATTCATGCGCTCGACGAAAGCATCGACCGAGCCGCTGACGCCCTCGGCGAAGACGACCGCAAGGTCGTTGGCGGACTTCACGAGCATCATCTTGAGCGCGTTGTCGACCGTCACCACCGTGCCGGGCTTGAAGCCCATCTTCGAGGGGGCTTCGGCTTCGGCGCGCGCCGATACGGTGAGCGGCGTCTCGAGGGTCAGCCGGCCCGCCCGGATTTCCTGGAGAACGATATAGGTGGTCAGGAGTTTGGTAAGCGAGGCCGGATACCACGGCTCGGTCGCCTGGCTCGAGTGGAGCACACGCCCGCTGGCGATGTCGACGACGAGGGTTGGGTTGGCCTTGGCCGGCGTGATGAACGCTTGCGACACGGCTGCCGTGACGAGAAATAGGAAGGCAACGGACAGGCGTGAAATCGCATTCGTCATCATTCGACCTTAGAATCTGGCGAGGCCGGCTCATGAAGCCAAGATCGCTCGCTGCACTCGAGACCGTCCGCTGGCCACGCGGCCACGGGTTCTGAAATAGAACGGCTTTTCCGGGGCGTCCGCCCCGATGGGGTCTGCTAGCTGCAGAATACGGCAGGTTGCAGGCGAGGCCCGCACTTTGACACGAGAGAGGTTACCACAAGGCGAATGCCCTCGCCACCCGCCGGCCAAGTGGTGAGGCTCTCTCACGGTCATCAGCGAGGCTTCATCGCTCCGCTCCGCTCCGATCGTTTACGAGCGCACCTCGTCGGGCGCCTTGGCCTCGATGGAAAGCGCATGCAGCCCTGTCGTGAATTCGTTCTGCAAAAGCGCATTCACCAACCGATGACGCTCCAGTCGCGTCTTGCCTGTAAAGGCTTCCGACACGATATTGAGGCGGTAATGGGTTTCACCGCCTTCGCGCCATCCCGCGTGGCCGGCATGAAGGTGTGATTCGTCGACAACGGTGAGAGCGAGCGGTCGAAGCTCGGCCGTCAGCTTGGCATTGATCCTGTCGGCGCGCGCCATATGATCGTCCTCATGTCTGGGAACTATGCGTTCGGGCCTTCGTAGCCTGCAAGGCGATCGATCGTCCACGGCGACACGAGTCTCCCGCGTTTCTTCGTTTCTAAGGACCGATGCGCTCGGCGAAGCCCGGCTGTGTCGTTAAACCACTTGTCCACCGAGCCTGCGCAAACGTAGTCTAATGGTCATGAACCTGAATTCGCGCCTTTTCGATCGGATCCGTGTCGGTGCTTCCAGCGAGAAGCCGGCATCGACGACGCAGGGCTGCGAGCATCCGGGATGCACCCGCACCGGCGATCATCGGGCCCCCAAAGGGCGGGGCCGCGAGAACGAATACTGGCGTTTTTGCTTGGAGCATGTCCGCGCCTACAATCAGTCCTATAACTATTTCAATGGCATGAGCGATGATGCCGTCGCCCGCTTCCAGAAGGAAGCCGTGCTCGGCCATCGCCCCACCTGGGCCATGGGAGTCAATTCCGCCGGACGCGGGCGGCGCGGAGCGGCAGAGGCTCCCGAGGCAACTGGCGATGTGGAAGATCCTTTCGGGCTGTTCGGTGCGCGCGCCTTCACCGCTCCGGCGCGGGAGGAGGAGGTGCGGCCGCGGCTCAGCCGGCCGGCCCTGCAGGCGCTCGATACGCTCGGCCTCGACGAGGGAGTGGATGCAGCAACCATAAAGGCGCGCTACAAGCTTCTGGTGAAACGCTTCCATCCTGACGCCAACGGCGGCAACCGGTCCTTCGAGGCCCGGCTTCAGGCTATCATCCGCGCATACAACACGCTGCGGTCGCTTGGCATGTGCTGACGAGGCATGTGCTGACGAGGCGCCCCGCCCGGCGCGTCGAAGGCAAGCCCGGCCCGTTGCGCTGCGGAGTGGCGCGCAGTTTGCTTCGCTGCCGGGAGGCTTGTATCGATCGAGACGGGCTGGCGCCGGAACCCGGTTCGGCGACAGCGACTTGACGAGAGACGATGAGTGTCGTGGCGCGTGTCGCATCGCGGGAAGGGCGGCGGTGCGACCTCGACCACGGGCGGCGGGAGGCCGCGACGAAGTGAGAGGATCCATGCAAGCGACGACCGAACTGAATACTGGCGTGCCGGACATGAAGCTGTCCGTGCGGCAGGTCTTCGGGATCGATACCGATCTCGAGGTGCCCGCCTTTTCCGAGCCCGACGAGCATGTCCCTGATCTCGACCCGGATTATCTGTTCGACCGGGAGACGACGCTCGCCATTCTGGCGGGTTTTGCCCGCAACCGCCGCGTGATGATCACCGGCTATCACGGCACGGGCAAATCGACCCATATCGAGCAGGTCGCCGCCCGCCTCAATTGGCCCTGCGTGCGCGTCAATCTGGACAGCCATGTCAGCCGTGTCGATCTCGTCGGCAAGGACGCCATCGTCGTCAGGGACGACAAGCAGGTCACCGAGTTCCGCGACGGCATGCTGCCTTGGGCCCTGCAGCACAATATCGCGCTCGTCTTCGACGAATATGACGCCGGTCGGCCGGACGTGATGTTCGTCATCCAGCGCGTGCTCGAGCTTTCGGGTCGCCTGACGCTGCTCGACCAGAACCGCGTCATCCGTCCGCACCCGTCCTTCCGGCTGTTCGCCACCGCCAATACGGTCGGTCTCGGCGACACCTCCGGGCTCTATCACGGCACGCAGCAGATCAATCAGGGCCAGATGGACCGCTGGTCGATCGTCGCGACCCTGAACTATCTGCCGCACGACCGCGAGGTCGACATCGTCGTGGCCAAGGCGCCGCACTACCGCACCGAACAGGGCCGCGACATCGTCAGCAAGATGGTGCGCATCGCGGATCTCACCCGCAACGCCTTCATCAACGGCGATCTTTCGACGGTGATGTCGCCCCGCACGGTGATCACCTGGGCGGAGAATGCGGATATCTTCGGCGATATCCCCTTTGCCTTCCGGCTCACCTTCCTCAACAAATGCGATGAGCTCGAGCGTCCGCTCGTGGCCGAATTCTATCAGCGCTGCTTCGGCAAGGAGCTGCCGGAATCGACCGTCAACGTCGCCTTGACCTAGTCTGCGACAAAGCACCCGATGTCCATCTCCAATCGCAAGCCGCCCGCGGCGAAGGAAACTCCGACCGAGCCCCTGAAGCAGGCCGTGGCCGTAACCCTCAAGGCCATCGCCCGCAAGCCGGAGCTTGAGGTATCCTTCTCCACGGACAAGCCGGCGCTGACCGGCGAACGCGCCCGCCTCGCGGAGCCGCCGCGGCGCATGACGCCCGCCGATGTGGCCCTGCTGCGCGGTCAGGCCGACGCCATGGCCTTGCGGCTCGCCTGCCACGATGACGCGCTGCACCTCAAGCTCGCGCCCGAAGGGCAGGCGGCGCGTGCCGTCTTCGACGCGGTGGAGCAGGCCCGGGTGGAAGCCATCGGCACCCGTCGCATGACGGGCGTGGGCGACAATCTCTCAGCCTTGCTGGAGGACCGCTTCCAGCGTGCCAATCTGGCCGAGGTCAGCGACCGCTCCGATGCGCCGCTGGAAGACGCCGTCGCTCTTCTCGTGCGCGAACGGCTGACGGGGCGCGCACCGCCGCCGGCCGCCCGCAAGGTCGTCGATCTCTGGCGCGAGGTGATCGAGTCGAAAGCCGGCCGCGATCTCGACCGGCTGTTGCGCAGCATCGAAAACCAGCGCGGATTCGCCCGCGGCGTGCGCGAATTGCTCGCGAGCCTCGACATGGCCGACGACGCCTCGAACGAGGGCGAGCGGGACGAGGACAGCGAGGAGGACAAGGAAGACGGCGACAATCAGCAGCGCGGCGAAAGCGAGGGCAGCGAGGACGAGAGCGCCGAGCAGGCCGAGGTCGATGTCACCGACGAGACCAGCGACGAGCTCGACGGCGAGAGCGAAACCTCCGAGGCTCCCCAGGGCGAGATGCCGGAGGAGAGCGAGGCCGTCGACAGTGACGAGGCGAGCGAGGCCTGGCGGCCGCCGCCATCACGTCACAACGAGCCGCGCGGGCCGGATTACCGCGTCTATACGGCGAAATTCGACGAGGTGATCGCCGCCGAAGACCTCTGTGACCCGGAAGAGCTGGCGCGCCTCAGGGCCTATCTCGACAAGCAGCTCGACAGCCTGCAGGGCGTCGTCGCCCGCCTGGCCAATCGCCTGCAGCGGCGCCTTCTCGCCCAGCAGAACCGAGCCTGGGAGTTCGACCTGGAAGAGGGCATGCTCGATCCGGCGCGGCTGGCGCGCGTCGTCACCGATCCCTTCCAGCCGCTGTCGTTCAAGCGGGAGAAGGACACCACCTTCCGCGACACGGTCGTGACGCTGCTCATCGACAATTCCGGCTCGATGCGCGGGCGCCCGATCACGGTTGCGGCGACCTGTGCCGACATCCTCGCCCGCACGCTCGAACGCTGCGGCGTCAAGGTCGAGATCCTCGGCTTCACGACGCGTGCCTGGAAGGGCGGGCAGTCGCGCGAGATGTGGTTGCAGTCCGGCAAGCCGCCGGCACCCGGGCGGTTGAACGATCTCCGGCACATCATCTACAAGGCGGCCGATGCGCCCTGGCGTCGTGCGCGGCGCAATCTCGGCCTGATGATGCGCGAGGGCCTGCTCAAGGAGAATATCGACGGCGAGGCGCTCGACTGGGCGCATAAGCGCATCCTCGGCCGCCCGGAGCAGCGGCGGATCCTGATGGTGATCTCCGACGGGGCGCCGGTCGACGACTCCACCCTCTCGGTCAATCCGGGCAATTACCTGGAACGTCACCTGCGCCATGTCATCACCGAGATCGAGGAACGCTCGCCCGTCGAGCTCATCGCCATCGGTATCGGCCACGACGTCACGCGCTATTACCGGCGGGCCGTCACCATCGTCGATGCCGAGGAACTCGGCGGCGTGATGACGGAGAAACTTGCCGAGCTCTTCGAGGAGAATGCCTCGCCACGTGGCGGGAGGACGCAGCCGCGCCGGCTTGCACGCGCATGAGGCTGAAGCCGCTTCTGTCGGGCCGCGTCCTGCGCCTCGGGGCCAAGCTCGGCCTCGTGGCCTTTGCCCTGGCGCTCGCCTCGCTCAAGGGCTCTGCGGCTTCCGATGACCTCGTCGGCGTCACCGCCGTCCCGATCACGGCGACGCCGATCACCTCCTTTGAGCTTGCCACGCCCTCACGACAGCGCTTCGGGCGGCTCGAATTTCGCGGGGGCCTGACGCTCAGGTCGCCGAACGCAGCTTTCGGCGGCCTCTCCGGCCTGTGGCGCTCGCCGGATGGCGAGCAGCTGATCGCGGTCTCCGACCGCGGGCGCTGGCTCACCGCCCAGCTGCGTCATGCCAACGGCCATCTCGTCGGCATGGACGATGGCGTGATGGGGCCGTTTCTCTCGGCCGCCGGTCACCCCCTGTCCAAGACGCGCTCCTACGACACGGAATCGCTCGCGATCAGCGGCAGCCGCGCCTATGTCGGCGTGGAGCGGGTGCAGGAGGTGCTGCGTTTCGATTGGCCACGCGGCGAGAGGCCGAGCCGCGCCCGCGTGATTGCCGTGCCGCCGGGGGTCAAGGCCCTGCCGCGCAATCGCGGGCTGGAAGCGCTCGGCATTGCGACGGCAGGCAGCTCAGTGGCCGGTGCGCTGGTCGGTATTGCCGAGGAGCCGCCCCGGACGGGTGGCCCCGACGGCTTCATCCTGACCGGATCGCACAAGGGCAGCTTCCGCGTCCTGCGTCGGGATGGCTTTGCCGTCACGGACCTCGCCTTCCTGCCCGGCGGCGATCTCCTCATTCTGGAGCGGCGCTATGTGCCGCCCTTCAGCCTCGCCATGCGCCTTCGCCTCATCGATGGTCGCACGCTCGAGCCGGGCGCCGTGCTGGACGGTGAGGTGCTGCTGACGGCCGACGGCGGCACACCGGTCGACAATATGGAAGGCTTGGCCGCCTATCGGAATGCCGACCGCGAGACCATCATCACGCTGATCTCGGACGACAATTTTTCCATGTTTCAGCGGACGGTGCTCTTGGAATTCGCGCTCGATCCGCCTGAGGAGGCGCGCCTCCCGCCGAGCACTGCGGCGCCGGGCCACGTCGCCGTGCCGTGATCAGCGCGCCCGCTGGAGCCGTTCCGCCGGCAGGACGATGCTGAGCAGCGCGCCGTAGGGCAGCAGCATGAGAAGCGCCATCGCCACCTTGACGATGAAATCGCTGACGCCCCAGGCCATCCAGACCGGTGCTGTCACGGCAAAGCCAGCGATGCCATAGGTGCTGACCTCGGTGACCACGCCGGCGAAGGCGAGCGAAAAGAACAGCACCGTATCGAGCGCCGAGCCGAAAAGGCTGCCGAGCAGTGGCGCTCGCCACCAGGCAAGCCGCCGCAGCCGGTTGAATACCGTGATGTCGAGAAGCTGGCCGACGAGGAAGGCGGCGCCGGAGGCCATCGCGATGCGCGGCGTGGCGGCGACGATCGAGGCGGCCACCGCGACGAGAAACCCGACCACCACGAGCCGCCGGGCGAGGCTCGCCCCATAGCGACGATTCGTGAGATCGGTGACGAGGAAGGACACCGGATAGGTGAAAGCGCCCCAGGTGAGATAATCGCCGAGGCCGAACGGCGTGAACGGATATTGCACCGCCACATTCGACAGCAGGACGACGAGAGCCATCGCCGCCACCGGCAGCCAGAGCTGCGAAACGAGCTTTGCCAGATAGCTCATGGAATGTTCTGGCTCATGCGATGGTCCGACGTCCAGCCCGACACGACAAATCGCGCCGACCGAAGGCCGACGCGATGGATCGAATCATGATCGATGATCGAAGAGACGCCGGCGAAAGCTCAGCTCGCGGCGGCTTCGGCGGTCTTCTTCGCGATCTCGCGCTTCAGCACGCGCACGTTCTGCGACAGTTCCGCCTCGGGGGCCTTGGCGAGGAAGCCGTCGAGCCCGCCGCGGTGTTCCACCGAGCGCAGGGCGGAGGCGGCGATGCGCAGCCTCACGCTGCGCTTCAGCACGTCCGACTGCAGCGTCACATTGACCAGATTCGGCAGAAACTTCCGCTTGGTCTTACGGTTCGAGTGGCTCACGAGATGACCGGAAAGAACGGCCTTGCCCGTCAATTCGCAGCGGCGCGCCATGACGCTTGGTCCTTAACTGAATGGTGCCTGTTGAGCGACGAGCTCAAGCCCGACGAAAGCCGGGCCGGGAGCACCGATGTCCGATGAAAGTTGCGCGTGTATAGTAGATGTGATGTGCGACCGTCAAGGATCTGCATCGGGATCGTTGCGGTAAGGCCTGAGATGCGTCACGATTCGGACTGATTTGCGGCCGAGAACGCCTGTGTCGGCCAGGGAGCGTGGGATTTATGAACCGGCGTCTTTACCCAACGGGTGCCAAGATCGCGGGTTGCAACCGGCTTGCGGCGCTGGCGCTCGCCCTGTTTCTCCCCCTGCCGGCCGGTGCCGCTTCCGTGCAGGCCAATTACGATATTTCGCTGCTCGGCCTGAAGATCGGCGTCGCCGAGATCAAGGCGGATGTGGAAGCCGGCCGTTACAAGCTCGACATCTGGTCGAAGCTGACGGGCCTTGCCGGCATGGTCACCGGCGGCAAGGGGGCTGCAAGCGCCAGCGGCAACATTTCGGGCAACCGCATTCTGCCGGCGAGCTTTGCCGTCACGACGGCCAATTCGGAAAAGTCGGTGACGGTGCGCATGGCGCTCGCCGGCGGCAGCGTGCGGGCGGTCGAGATCAAGCCGCCGATCGAGCCGCGGCCCGACCGCATCCCGCTCACCGAGCAGAACAAGCGCGGCGTGGTCGATCCGCTGAGCGCGCTCTTGATGCCGGCGGCCATCAACGAACCCTATGCGACGGCTGCCTGCGACCGGACGATCCCGATCTTCGACGGCGCCACCCGCTTCGACGTGAAGCTCTCCTACGCGCGTATCGAGACGCTGCGCAGCGCGGCCTATAACGGCCCGGCGGCTGTCTGCAACGCCCGCTATCTGCCGATAGCCGGGCACCGGCCGGACCGCTCGGCCACCAAATTCATGGAAGAGAACAGGGATATGCAGGCCTGGCTCGTGCCGATCGGCGATGCCCATATCTTCATACCCTACCGCATCTCCGTGCGGACACCGATCGGCACGACAGTGATCGAGGCAACAAGCTTTAATGTGGATGGGCAGCCGGTGTCTCCGAGGCAGCGGGCGCGGAACTGACCGTTCCATCGGTCGAGAAGCCTCGCGTTATCGGCCGCTTCTGGCGAAGCTGCGCGCCCCTTCCTACATTCGCCTTGTGGCCCGCGATCAGCAACACCACCAGATCTCGTGATGAACGAAACCTGATTCTGAGCGAGTCAGCGATTCGGGCGCTGTTCGTTCTGGACTCGTTCTGTTCTCGAAAGATGCCGCCATCGCGTGCCCCTCCGCGTATCGATGTGATACAGAGGGAGATGGGGGGTGGCTGTCGCCGGCAAGTCGCAAGGCTGTTCGAGGCAAGCGTCCTTGTTCTTTTCAGGTGAATGCCGCGCCGTCCAGGGGCGCGGCGGGGTTCCAAGGCCGTAAAGGCCGACAGTCAATGGCATCGGGTTTCATGACTTCATCCGTGATGGTTGCGCGGACGCTGCCGCCGAGGGTCAGGGCGCGTGGCGTAACGGCGGTTCTCGGTCCGACCAATACCGGCAAGACCCATCTCGCCATCGAGCGGATGCTCGGCCACGACAGCGGCATCATCGGGCTGCCGCTCAGGCTTCTCGCGCGCGAGGTTTATAACCGGGTGGTCGAGCGTGCCGGCGAGCATGCGGTGGCGCTCATCACCGGCGAAGAGAAGATCAAGCCCCCGGAGGCGCGCTACTGGATCGCCACGGTGGAGGCGATGCCGAGCGATCTCGATGTGTCCTTCTGCGCCATCGACGAGATCCAGCTCGCCGCCGATCTCGACCGCGGGCATATCTTCACCGACCGGCTGCTCAACCAGCGCGGCCGCGCCGAGACGCTGATCATCGGTGCGGCGACCATGCGCTCCCTGGTGGAAAGCCTCATCCCCGGCGCCAATATCGTCTCGCGGCCGCGACTGTCGACGCTCTCTTTCGCCGGCGAGAAGAAAATCACCCGGCTTCCCCGGCGCTCGGCCATCGTCGCCTTCTCGGCGGAGGAGGTTTATGCCATCGCCGAGCTCGTGCGCCGCCAGAAAGGCGGGGCAGCCGTCGTGCTCGGCGCCTTGAGCCCGCGAACCCGCAATGCCCAGGTCGAGCTCTACCAGTCCGGCGAGGTGGATTATCTCGTCGCGACGGATGCCATCGGCATGGGCCTCAATCTCGAGGTCGACCACGTCGCCTTTGCCGCCGACCGCAAATTCGACGGCTTCGGTTTCCGCAAGCTCAATCCCGCCGAGCTCGGGCAGATCGCCGGCCGCGCCGGCCGCCATATGCGCGACGGCACCTTCGGCACGACCGGGCGGTGCCCGCCCTTCGACGCGGCCATGGTCGAGGCGCTCGAAAGTCATTCCTTCGATCCGGTGCGGGTGGCGCAATGGCGCAATCCGGATCTCGATTTCCGCTCGCTCCAGGCGCTGCAGGCGAGCCTGTCGGTGCTGCCGCAGGAGCCGGGGCTGACCCGCGCACCGATCGCCGACGACCTGAGCGCGCTGGAGATCGCGGCACGGGATGCGGACGTGAAGCAGCGCGCCACGGGCAAGGAGGCCGTTTCCCGCCTGTGGGAGGTCTGCCGAATCCCTGATTACCGGCGCCTTTCGCCTGCCGCCCATGCCGATCTCATCGTGCAGATCTTCAATGCGCTGATGACCGAGGGCGTAATCGCCGACGACTGGTTTCGACGGCAGGTGGCGGTCGTCGACCGCACCGACGGCGACATCGATACGCTCTCGGCGCGCATCGCCCAGATCCGCACTTGGACCTTTGTCGCCAACCGCCCGGACTGGCTTCGCGATCCTGAGCATTGGCAGGAGGCCACCCGTCAGGTAGAGGACAAGCTGTCGGATGCTCTTCACGAGCGTTTGGCGAGCCGGTTCGTTGATCGGCGCACCAGTGTGCTCATGCGGCGCTTGAGAGAGAATGCGATGCTCGAAGCGGAAGTAACCGCCAGCGGCGACGTTCTGGTCGAGGGCCAGCATGTCGGCCGGCTGCACGGATTTCAGTTCGCCCCGGACCCCCAGGCCGACGGCCAGGAGGCCAAGGCGCTGAGGGCGGCTGCCCAGAAGGCGCTCGCGGGCGAGATCGAGGCGCGTGCCGAACGCTTTGCTGTCGCGCCCGACGATGCCTTCGTGCTCGCGAGCGACGGCGTCATCCGCTGGATGGGCGAGGCGGTCGCGCGGCTCGTGCCGGGCGACAAGCTCTTGAGCCCGCGCTTTCGCATCCTGTCCGACGAGCAGCTCTCCGGGCCGCCGCGCGACAAGGTGGATGCGCGGCTCACCGCCTGGATCAAGGCGCATGTGGCGAAACTGCTCGGGCCGCTGGTCGCGATTGAAGAGGCGACCGACATCACCGGGCTCGCCCGGGGCATCGCCTTCCAGATCGCCGAAGCGCTCGGGGTGCTGGAGCGCGCCCGTGTCGCACAGGACGTGAAGAGCCTCGACCAGGAGGGCCGAGCGGCCCTGCGCCGCTACGGCGTGCGCTTCGGCGCCTATCATCTCTATCTGCCGCTGCTGCTGAAGCCTGCTCCGCGCGCGCTCGCCGCGCAGCTCTGGGCGTTGAAGCACGGCGGCCTCGACATGAAGGGGCTCGACGAGATTCCGCATCGGGCTGCCTCCGGCCGCACGTCCTTCCCCGTCGATCCCGAAGTGCCGCGCGGGCTCTATCGCGCGGCCGGCTTCCGCGTCTGTGGCGGTCGCGCCGTGCGCATCGATATTCTCGAACGCCTCGCCGACCTCATCCGTCCGGCGATCGCCTATCGGCCGGGCACGACGCCTGGGGATCCGCCGCCCGGCGCCGCCGATGGCGACGGTTTCATCGTGACGGTGGGCATGACTTCGCTCGCGGGATGCTCCGGCGAGGACTTCTCGTCGATCCTGAAATCCCTCGGCTATGTCATGGACCGTCGGACGGGACCGGCGATCACCGTGCCGCTCGTGCCGGCCCCGCAGTTGATCCGCCCGGCCGCGCAAGCCGCTACACCGGAGAGCGTTTCGGCGGAAGCTTCGACCGAATCGCCGGCCGAGGCCGCGTCGTCGACCGCCGCTGCAGAAGGCGAGGCCGTGCCGGAACCGGCCGAGGCGCCGTCGTCACCGGAGTTCTCGGCCGTCGCGCAGGAGCCAGCGGTCGCAGAGCCCTCGGCGGAGGAGACAGGCACCGGCGAGGCCGAACCGGCGGAGCAGGCGGCCGTAGAGAGCCGCCCCGCATTGCCGCCGCAGGACGACGCGGCGCCTATTCCTCCGGAAGCACCGGCGGATGTCGCGGTGCTCGACGAGGCTGTTGCCCGTGAGGAGACGAGCGGTCAATCACCCGACGAGGCCGCTCAGACTGAAGACGAGGCTGCGCCGATAGCCGCCGGGGACGGCGCAATCGCGGCCATGCCCGAGGAGGGCCAGCCAGCGGCCTCACCCGAAGCGACTTCACCGGAAGCCACTTCGCCGGAAGCGAGTTCGCCAGAGGCTGCCTCATCCGAAGCCACGTCGCCCGAGGCGACTGTGGCGGCGGAACCCGAGGTGGTCGAGGTCTGGCGCCCGCATCGGCAGCACCAGCATGCGCAGCCGCGCCGGCGCAACGAACGGCGGGACGAGCGCCCGCGCGGTGAAGCCCGGCCGGATCAGCGGGCCGGCGGATTCGCCGGCCGGCCCCGCCCGGAGGGCGTGGAGGCAGGCGCGCCGGAAGGCGCCGCCACGCCACCGCGCGAAGCACGGCGCGATCAGGGCCGTACCGACAATAAGGGGCGCGACTGGAAAGGCCGGCCGGGCAAAGGCCGGGATTTCGGCAAGAATGCCGGAGAGGGTGCCGGTCAGCGTGGCTCCGGAAACGGCGGCAATCGGGGCAAGGGTGGCGGCGAACGCTGGCAGGACCGTCCGCAGCAGCGGGCCGAGAAGGCGCCTGATCCGAATTCCCCCTTCGCCAAGTTGTTGGCGCTCAAGGAAGAGCTCGAAGCCAGGGCGAGCCGCAAGAGCTGATGGCGGCTGCGGGCGCTCGTCTGCGGATCGATAAATGGCTATGGCACGCCCGCATGGCCAAAAGTCGCACGCTCGCTGCCAAGCTGGTGGAAGCCGGGCACGTGCGCCTCAACGGCCGGCGAATCGACGGATCGGACAAGCTCGTGCAGCCCGGCGATATTTTGACGCTCGCGTTGCCGCACGCCACTCTAGTGGTCGAGATCCGGGCGCTCGGCTCCCGCCGAGGGCCGGCGGCCGAGGCTCGCACCCTCTATGAGGATCGCTCCGGCGGGCCGGGACCGGACGAGACGCCCTGATTCGTGGACAGCCGGCACGCTGAGCGGTTGACCCCGCGGGAAGCGATGCTTATCTACAGCAGAGTAAAGACCAATCGGTCTTATTAACATTCAGAGACTGGTATTTAATTGTGCGGTTGACGGGTGCGACGGTTCCTCACTTGTGCCGAGCGGCGATTGGCCATAGAGCAAGGCCGGTTGTTCCTCGCTCGGCCTGCCGATCAGGACATCGTCCGGGTGCGACTTGTCGTCTCGGTGGGCCCGATGTCCGGCAGATGGTCGCGGGAACTTCCAGCCGGTTGATCTTTGGACGGGGCTGCGGGCTGAGCGCCGCTCGTCAGCGGAGACGTGGATGACTTACGTCGTCACCGATAACTGCATTCGCTGCAAGTACATGGACTGCGTGGAAGTCTGTCCGGTGGACTGCTTCTACGAAGGCGAGAACATGCTCGTCATTCATCCGGACGAGTGTATCGACTGCGGCGTCTGCGAACCGGAATGCCCGGCCGAGGCCATCAAACCGGATACCGAGCCTGGGCTCGAGTCCTGGGTGAAGTTCAATGCCGACTATGCGAAGGCATGGCCCAATATCTCGCAAAAGGGCGAACCACCGGCTGACGCCAAGGAGTTCGACGGCGTGCCCGATAAGCTCACCACCTATTTCTCACCCAATCCAGGTAAGGGCGACTGATTGTCGCTTTACCACTGTGATTGCCGCCAATAGGTCGATCAGCAGCGCAGTCCTTTGATTTCTCCCGATTTTTGTGATAGGGTAAGATCCAAGGTCGATTAACGCACGGGCCCGTTGCGGCCCCATTTGTTACGGGTTTACGAACAAGGACATGAACGCGACTGGGCGGCCACCGCCGTGGGCCGGGCTTCCGGAGTGTCGTGTGTTTTCCCTGTCGACTTGAGGTGTAGCGCGCGAGGTTTGCAGCTCGCTCGTGACCATTTGCGTGCGTGCCGCCGGCGTTTGCCGGTCGGCCAGAGTAGCGTTCGGCTTCGACGAGCGCAAAGAGGAGGCGATCACGATTATGACGAATGCCAAAAAGACCGCCCAGCGTCAGGGTTTCAAGACGGGGGAATCCATCGTCTATCCCGCTCATGGTGTCGGACAGATCGTCGCCATCGAGGAGCAAGAGGTGGCCGGCTACAAGCTGGAACTGTTCGTCATCAGCTTCGAAAAGGACAAGATGACGCTGCGCGTTCCGACCGCGAAAGCGGCGACCGTCGGCATGCGTAAACTGGCGGAGACGCCGCTCGTCGACAAGGCGCTCGAGACCTTGACCGGCCGCGCCCGCGTCAAGCGCACCATGTGGTCGCGCCGCGCGCAGGAATATGAGGCGAAGATCAACTCGGGCGATCTCATCGCCATCGCCGAAGTGGTGCGCGACCTCTATCGGTCCGACGCCCAGCCGGAGCAGTCCTACAGCGAGCGCCAGCTCTACGAAGCGGCGATCGACCGGATCGTGCGTGAGATTTCGGCCGTGAACCAGATCACCGAGACGGAGTCGATGAAGCTCATCGACGAGGCGCTCGCCAAGTCGCCGCGCCGCGGGCCGAAGAATGCCCAGGCCGACGCAGAGGTCGAGGCCGAGACCGAGACCGAGACCGACGAAGAAGAAATTCGCGAAGAAGCTGCCTGAGGGCGAACTCGCTCGCTCCATTGCAAAAACCCGGCCTCTGCGAGGCCGGGTTTTTTATTGTCTAGCTTGCGGAAACCACGTCTCAACCGAGGTTCTGCTTGAAGAAGGCGATCGTGCGCGACCAGGCAAGCTTGGCGGCTGCTTCGTTATAGCGCTCGGCGCTCGTATCGTTGTTGAAGGCGTGGTCGGCATCCTCATACATGTAAAGGGTATAGGGCAAATCCGCTGCCTTCAGGGCCGCCTCATAGGCCGGCAATCCAGCATTCACGCGCGTGTCGCGCCCGGCATGCTGCAGAAGCAGCGGGCAGCGGATCTTGGCGACGTCGGCCGTCGACGGCGCGACCCCGTAATAGACGACCCCCGCGTCGATCACGCCGGGATGGGTGGCGAGCTGGTTGACCATCCCGCCGCCCCAGCAGAAGCCCACAGCGCCAACTTTGCCGTTGCCGCCCGGATCCTTACGCAGGGCAACGGTAGCCACCCGCGCCTGCTCCACCACCATCGCCGGGGTGATCTTGGCGAATAGAGCGCGGGCTGCGTCGGGATCGGACGGCGTTCCGCCGAGCGGAGTGAGGAAATCGACGCCGACCGCGAGGAAGCCATCGACCGCCAGGCGGCGCGTGACATCCTCGATATGCGGATTGAGCCCGCGGTTCTCGTGTACCACGACGACAGCCGGGTAGCGTCCCTCCGCCTTCGGCCGCGCCTCGTAGCCGGTTACCTTGCCGTTTGGGCCTTCGTAGCTCACCCGCTGCGTGGCGATGCGCTGATCGTTTTCGGCGATCGTCGCGGCCTGCGCATAGTTTGGTTCGAGCACCGCGAGCACCGCTTGGGCAGCTGCCGTGGAACCTGCGAGCGCTACGAGGCGTTCGAGGAAAAGACGCCGGTCGAGCGGACGATGTGTGTAGTCGTCATAGAGGTCGATGAAGCGGCGGTCGAGAGTCATGACGTGCTCCTTGGTGCGTTACCGCTCGAATTGCCAAGCTGGAGGCGCAGAGGCCTCGGCTGAACAGGGCAAGGATAGTGGAGCGGAAGGCGCCAGGGGTGTTCACAGTGTGGAGAGCGCCACGATGCGCCAATTGGTTGAGGCCGCGCGCAAAGCCCCCCTTCTCGAGCGCGAGGAGGAATATGATTTGGCGAGGCGCTGGCGTGAGCAGAACGACTCGTCAGCGCTGCATCGCCTGACGACGGCGCATATGCGGCTGGTGATCGCCTTGGCGTCAAGATTCCGGGGCTATGGCCTGCCTCTGCCCGATCTCGTGCAGGAGGGCTATATCGGGCTCTTGGAGGCGGCCCGTCGGTTCGAGCCGCAACGCGACGTCCGCTTTGCGACCTACGCCACCTGGTGGGTGCGTGCGGCGCTGCAGGACTATGTGTTGCGCAACTGGTCGATCGTACGCGGCGGCACCAGTTCGCCGCAGAAGGCGCTGTTCTTCAATCTGCGGCGTATGCGGGCCGAGGCTGACCGTCGCCAGCAGGACGAGCCCCAACCCGCCGACGTTCACGAATCCATCGCCACGGCGCTCGGCGTCGCCAAGGCCGATGTAGTCATGATGGAGGCGCGCCTGTCCGGCCCGGACATGTCGCTCAACATGCCCATCAACGGCGGCATGCTGGAAGGCGCCGAACACGGCGATTTCCTCATCGACGAGAGCCCGCTGCCGGACGAATCCATCAGCAATGCCGTGGATTCCGAGCGGCGCCGATCGTGGCTCTCGGCCGCCTTGGAGGCTCTCGACGAGCGCGAGCGGTCGATTATCGAAGCGCGACGCCTGCACGACAAGGCCGACACGCTCGAGCGCCTAGGCAGCCGATTCGGAATTTCGAAGGAACGCGTGCGGCAGATCGAGCATCGCGCCATCGAGAAGCTGCGTACGACGATGATGGCCCGCCAGCCGCAGGCTTTCGAGGCGAGCACTTCGCAATCGGCATGACTTGGCGATTTGACCTTGGGGTTCGGCTTGGGGGCTCGATCTGCGATCGTGACGGCTCGACCCTCACTCCACCACGATCTTGTAGCGCTCACCGGGTCTCAGCGCATTGCCGGGGTCGAGCCCGTTCAACACGCGGAAGCGTTCCAGCTTGCCGGCCGAGAGCGCCATGCGCATGGCGAGCCGCTCGGGGGTATCACCTGACGACGCGGTGACGATGTCGATATGCAGCGGCCTGATGGCGCGGATCTCCCCGGGCGACAGGCGGCGCAAGCTCATCAAGGCCGACCGGAACGCCGTGGCGCTGGCCGCGTCGTTGTTGCGGGAGGCGAGCACGAGCCGATAGATCGAGCCGTCGATGCGCACGGCAGCGAGGTGGAACGTCCAGTCGGTGCCGGCTGCAGTCGCCGTGGCTGCAGGAAGGCCGTTCACAGAAAGGGGCTGGATGCTTTCGGCTGTCACGCCCTCGATCCAGCCGGATCGGATGAACTCCTCGAGCGATTCGACCTGCGGCGCCTCCACCGCATCGAGGCGCAGCGCTTCTTCCCCGCTGCGCGACACACCGAGCACCGCCTGGGCGGTGTTGTCGAGCGAAAAGCCCTCCGGCGCCGTGAAGGTGATGCCCAGGCGCGGATGCAGGAAACGCCGATCCCGCACGACCCCGTCCACGGGATCATCGCCATAGGCAATGCCGTCGATGGCCGTGAGATATTCAGCGCGCCGCCTCTCGCCGATGCCGGGCGCGGCGATGGAGCGGGCCGTCGACAGCGCCTGAGCGATGCGCTCGGGCGTGCTCGGATGCGTCGCGAGGAAGTCCGACGTGGTGGCCGTGCGGGCGCCGGAATTGCGGCCGAGCGACGCGAGAAACCGCACCGCGCCATAGGGGTCGAAACCTGCCTTGGCCATGGTTTGAATGCCGATGCGGTCGGCTTCGAGCTCCTGGGCGCGTGAAAAGCCGGCGATCGTTCGTTGCGACTGGTCGGCGACCTGGGCGCCCCCCTTCGGATTATCGAGCACCTCGGTGACGACGCGGCTGACGAGCGCCGACCGCTGGGCGAGCTCTGCACGCGCGGCGGCATGATTGGCGGTGACATGCGCGATCTCATGGGCGAGAACGCCGGCGATTTCCGAATCGTCATTGGCGAGGGCGAGCAGCCCGCGCGTCACATAGATATTGCCCGTCGGCAGCGCGAAGGCGTTGACGGTCGGGGAATTGAGAATGGTGACGCGATAGCCCTCGCTCGGCCGATCGGTGGCGGCGACAAGGCGCGCCACGACGGTTTCCAGGAGCTTTTGCGCCGGCGCCCAACGATAGGCACCACCGAAGGACGCTACCAGCCGACGATGTTCCCGTTCGGCAGCTTTTTCCGCTCCGGTGAGGCGTGGTGCCGAGGCGAGAACGGGAGCGGTCGAGGATAGATTCGCCTGTTCGGCGGCGCAGCCGGCGACCACCAGGGCAACAGCGACCGTGCCGACGAGCCGGCGGCTCAGCCTGTGCCAGGGCCGGCGCCAAGTCAGCCGCGCCATGGTCTCAGCCGCCATGGCCCTGCAATCCGCGACGCCCGTCACCTTCATTCAGCCCCGACGACTTCGATCTGTTCCGACGCGATGACCTCGATCAAGGGCCCGCGGTTATCCTCGACCAAACCTCGAACCCGGATGCGCTTGCCCTTGAGATCAGCCAGGACCAGCCCGGCCCGCGCCAGCCTCGTCCGGCTATTCTTCAAGATGGTGACCGTGAAGTCACGCGTCCATTCGGTTCCGAAGTTCAAATAGGTCACCCGCTTTCGTTCACCGACGCTCGCAACGATCCCTTCCACCAGCGCAAACCGGCCCACCTCGGCGAGGATGGCCTGCGGATCGTCAGCCGGCCTGATCGCCGTGGCCGCATCTTCCCAGGTTCCCCGGCCGGCCCTGCGAGCGAGGTCTTCCCGACCGAGCAGGAACCGGAGGCAGGCCGCGGGCGGCTCGGGCGAAAAAAGACCCGGCGCGACGCGCGCCTGCCCACGGTCCACGAGCCACTCATCCAGGGTGTAGGGTGACTCGCCGCGCAAGTCCATGGCCGCCCCTGCAGCCGCCAGAGCTGCTCCAGCGAGAGCTGTCGGCCGGATCGCGCCTTCCTCCGCATCGGCAGGCGACTCGGGCATGAGGATCTGCGCATTGATGCGTCCCCAGCGGTCCGGCTTGGTCGAGAGGGCGTGAAACTGCAGCCGCCCCTCGGTTGCGAATGAGAGCCGGTCCCGGATCAGAGATGGCGCCGCCTCTGTCAAGAGGACGCCTGCAAGCCGCAGCCGCCGTCCATCCGCCAGAACGATCTCGCCATGTTCGTCGATTGCAGCGACCCTGCCCCGATCGGTCACCGTCGGGCTGCAGGGCTTGTCGTCACCGGCGGCCGCCGTCAGCGGCAGCACGGTGAGGGCAAGGCAGGTGAGCAAGGTAGTCGGGGAGGGGAGGGCGGCGAATGGCATCGGGCGATTATAGCGGAAGCGCGACCGCTGTCGGTGCGCCTTTTGGCTGATCTTGCGGCGGAGCGGGCTGATCGGCAAGTCCGATCCGGTTCCGCGTATCCCGCGGGCCGCGGCCGAAATAATTTTATCCGGGCAATATTGACGAAGAGTTTTATCCGGGTATATATCGCCGGCATCAGGCCACCGGAGGAAAAGCCCATGACCGCGCCAAGCACCTACACCGCCTTCGACGGCAGTTGCCGCATCGCATCCGGCCCGCTGCCGGAGGTCACGCTTGCGGTCAAGCAGGCGATCGACGGCGGCGCGGCCGGACCGGTTCTCACCTATGACGACGCGACCGGCCGCGTCGTCGATCTGGACATCAACGGCGCGCCGGCCGATGCGGTCGCCCGCGTCACGCCCGAGCCGGACAGCGCAGAGGAACCGGCAACGGCAGGCGCGCGCGGCCGTGGCCGGCCCAAGCTCGGCGTCGTCGCCCGCGAGGTGACGCTGCTGCCGCGCCACTGGGAGTGGCTGAACAGCCAGCCCGGCGGCGCATCGGTTGCCTTACGCAAGCTGGTGGAGGAGGCCCGCCGCGTCAGCGCAGGGGCGGACCGGCTGCGGCAGGCGCGCGAGGCGGCCTATCATTTCATGGCGGCGGCGGGGGGGGATCTGCCAGGCTATGAGGAAGCGATCCGGGCGCTCTTTGCCGGCGACCGCGGCCGCGTCGTCGGATGTCTTGCCGCTTGGCCGCCGGATCTGCGCGACCATGCGCTCAAGTTGGGCTTTCCCGACGAGAGAGAGGCTGCGTGAGAGACGACATGAAAGCGGATCGCCGCCAAGGCGGCGGTCCGAGTCCATGGATGCGGATAATGGCGTCCCCGGCGTGACTCGAACACGCGACACCAGGTTTCATCCCACTTCGGCTTTCGCCGCCACCCCGGGGGCGTTCCCCTGGGGTGTTCGTGGTCTGGACTATCCCTTCGCCATAGCCCGCAGGCCTTAGGCGCCGCCCGTCTAGTCTCTACACCTTCCCGCCATTGCTGCCGGGCTTGGCTCGGGATCGGCATGGCCGTCAGGCCGAAGCTTTCCCCGACTTTGAGCGGATTCACGGAGGCGTTTCCGACCTCCGTGCCCAATTCTTAGGAAACCTGTGCTCTATCCGGCTGAGCTACGGGGACCCGTCTTCCTCATAGCGAAGCAGTGACGATTTGGCCAGGGGGCAATCGAAACCGAGGGGCGGCGAGCGAGCCGCCCTGTGGCGATGTCTCAGCTCGGCGCGTTCTCGCCCCTGAAACGCTGCACCGAGCTCGCCTGCGGTCCCATCGGCCCTTCGCCGTTCGCGCGGGTGACATGCACCATCATTCCCACCTCGAGCTCGTCGAAACTGCCACTGGTCACCGCGTTGCGGGTAAAATAGAGCTGCGGGCTGCCGACCACCTCCACGAAGCCGTAGTTCTGGTCGGGGAAGAGCCGGGCGATCGTGCCGGTTTCCGGCGCGCCCTCGTGTACTTTGACCTGCCGGCGCTTGATCTGATCGTCGTCGTCGAGCTGGCGGCGGATCGCCTCGAAAGCGCGATTGACGATCGCGGCGCGGTCGTCCTTCATTTCCTTCATCTCGTCGCCACGCTTGGCCACCAGCGTGCGGCCGGGCACCTCGACTTCGACGCTGATGGAGAGCGGGGTCTTGCCGCTGCCGGGGCTGCGATGCGGAACCTCGACCACGACGCGGCAGGAGACGATATTCGAATGGAAGCGCTCCAGCCGGTCGACGCGCTCGCGGATGAGGCTTTCAAGCGATTCCGAGGTCTCGGTATCCTTGAAAGTGATCTGCAGCGGCGTTTGCATGATCTGCATCTCCTTTTTTCTGTTTCTGTCGTCACGTCCAATTCGGCACCCGGCTTGCGCCTGAGCTCCCGAGCAAAACGCGCGAACCCCCCGGCTGTTGCCTCCTAACATGGGGGATGGAGAAGAATCTGCAAAGCGAAGCGGTATAATCGTATGGCAGTCAGCGACGCGGGCCGGCGACGATGAGGGCCCAGTAAACCTTGTATTTCGAGCGCGGCGCATAGGCGGTCGCAATTCCGAGCCGGGTCGCGCTGGAGGCGAGCATCACCCGTTTATGCGCCGGTGAATCGCGCCATCCCGAAAAGGCCTCCGCCAACGTACGGTAGCCGGCCGACAGATTGACGGCAGGCGATGGAATACCCTCCGCCGCGAGTTTTTTGCGGAGCACGTCGCCTGAGGCCGGCCGGTCGGCGGCCGCCATGGCTTCGGCGGCGGCGCGCGCGTCGGCCTCGAGGGCAGGATCGACGGCGAGCGGCCCGAGCCCCTGATTGGCGCGGTAGGCGGAGATCATCTCGGCCGCGGTCGCGGCATCGATCGTCGCCGCGGGTGCATCGAGCGACTGGTAGAACAGCGGCGTCGATGGCGCAGGCGCCGGCGCCTCCCGCGTGCAGGCCACGAGAAGGGTGAAGACGCCGGCGACGGCCAGCGCGCGAAGGGATGCTCGAACCATGTCCGACACCCTCGCCGGCCTCCGTTAACGGAGCGTTGCCGTCATCGCGGCGGCAGCGCGTCGCGGCTCTTGAGCTCGCGCAGGATGGTGAAACTGAGCTCGCTCTTGACGCGCCCGGCCGTCCCGACATCGGCCACATAGCAATGCAGGTCGAAGTCGACCGACTTCTCGCCGAAGCCGGTGAGGAACACCCGCGGCGGCGGCTCCGCGGCGACATCGGGATGCGCTTCCGCCAGAGAAACCAGGAGATCACGCATCTCGTCCGCATCGACCGTGTAGGACACGCCGACCTTGATGGTGAAGCGACCGCTGCGGCCGTTGTGCAGCCAGTTCTTCACCACCCCCGAGACGAGATTGGAATTGGGCACGATCACCGCCGCCCGATCGAAGGTCTCGATCTCGGTGGCGCGCACGCTGATGCGCCGCACATAGCCCTGTTCCGTTCCGACCACGACCCAGTCGCCGACCCGGATGCTGCGCTCCCACAGGAGAATGAGGCCGGACACGAAGTTATTGACGATCGACTGCAGTCCGAAACCGATGCCGACGCTGAGTGCGCCGGCGACGATCGCCACATTCTGCAAGCCCAGTCCGAGCTGGGCGAGCCCGAAAGCCGCCGCTGCAAAGAAGCCGAGATAGCCGAAGGCCGTGGCGATCGAATTGCGCAGCCCCGGATCGAGCTCGGTGGTCGGCAGAAAGGTTGCCGTGAGCCAGCGCTGGACGCCGCGCGTCGCGCCGAGGATGAGAACGAAGGTTGCCAGCGCGATCAGCACGGCGGAAATGGAGATCGTCACCTCGCCGACCGTGAAGCCGACGAGCGCCTGGCGGGCAGCCGGGATGATGTCGTTGGATTCGACGCCGAACGGCGCGAGCACCATTAGGAAACCGACGAGAATAAGCGTCAGCTTCAGCATTCCGGCGGCGAGCACGCTGAGCTGTTCGAGCGAGCGACGGCTCAGCCCCACATTGGATTGGATGGCGAGCGCCATGCGCGTGTTGCGGCGCGGCAGCTCGCCGATCGTCCGTTCCACGAGCGTCAGCGCGACGAATATCACCCCGGCGACCATCGCCGCCCAGACGGCCTGGCGCACGACGAAGCCCGCGAGCGCCACATAACCGGTCGCAACCGCTCCGATGACGATGACGATCAACAGCCAGCCGAGCATTCTGAGCGGGCCGTTCCAATGGCTCTCCGGCACATAGGGGCCGAGCGCCGTTTCCGCCTCGCGGTCGGGCGCGCGCAGGTGGCTGAGCACGATGGCGGTGGACAGCACGATCGCCATCGCGAGGGCGCTGCGGGTGAGCACCGTAATGGGCAAGCTGGCGCTCGTCGCCTCGAGCAGGGCGTCGACGATGATATGGATGAGCAGCAGTGTCGCCACGATGCCGACGAGCGCCATGAGCCGGCGCGCCGTCGCATCCTCCATGGGGATGAGGCGCCACGCCGGCAGGTCCGGCGCAAAGCAGGCGTCCGCCAGGGCGCGTGCGAAGGTGACGAAGGTCACGGCGATGAGGATCGCGCGGGCGAGCGGGGCCAGCCGTCCGGGCAGCAGGTCGATGCCGCTGAGCGCAAAATAGAGGAGCAGCGCCGTGATCGCGACGGGCACGGTGCCGCCGAGCGCAATGCCCGTCCCGACCAGCACCCGCCGGAGCCGTGATGGATTTGCCGCTTCCGGATCGCGCCGCGTGATATGCGGCAGAAGCCAGCGCCCCAGCAGGAGCAGGCCGAGGCCGACAGCGAGCGGCACGGCGAGCGCGACGACGCGCCCGTCGCGGATGCGCTCGCCCGTGATCGCCGCCCAATCCTTCGCCAGCACCGTCAAGGCTCTGAGGTCGCGCGGCAGCGACGTCCAGGCATCCGCCCAAAGCGCCGGATTGAACGGGCTCGGACTGCGCGCCAGAAGGCGGTTGGTCAGCAGGGCCCGGCGCGCATCGGCGATGGTGCTGCGCAACTGCCCGGCCTGAACGAGCAGCGCATTGCCGAACCGGACCTGTTCCTCGACCTGCGTAAGTTCGGCCTGGCGCGCCTCACGATCGGTCGCGGCATCTGCCGGCTGTGGCGGGGTCGGTGCGGCGCCAGGTGGGGCCGCGGGCGCTGGTGGGGCCGCAGCACCGGGTGGAGCAGGGGGAGCCGCCGCGCTTGGCGCAGCGGCGCTTGGTGCCGGGGCGAGCTGCGCAAGCCGTGCCCGCAGGCTCTCGACCCTCGGCTGCAGCTGCGCCAGGGCGGTCGAGACCGATTCGGCCGCCGGTTCGAGATCCTCCCTGAGCCGTGCGAGATCGGAGTCCTGCAGATCGCTCCGGCGCAGGCTCGTCTCGATGCGGTCGAGTTCCTGCTTGGCGCGGTCGAGCATCTCCTGCGCGCTCGGAGCAGGCGCCGGCTCCGGCTGGCTCTGCGCATGTGCCGCCGAGAACACGAGGCCGAGGGCGAGGAGCCCCGCGCACAAGCCGGAGAGCCACCGTCCGACCGGGAGGCCGTGCCGAAACAGACCCATGAAGCCGAACTCCGAACCTTGAGAGCCCGCATGCGCAAGCGCTGCGGCGATGAGCGTTGCCCTCCCGCCACCACGAAGGCAAGGCATGAGTGTGGCAATGGCCGCAGGTGTTGCGGCTTGGACGCTTTATGGGGCGTCGGCGGCCCGCTTGACAGGCCGGTGGCGCGCGGTCTCACTGCCACGCCGCAACAGGGTCGGTGCTCATGCGCCTCGTCCGCCTCTACCTGCGTGTCCTGGCCGCCCTTGGGGGAGAGATGCGGCTCGGCATGCTGCTCGTCGCCGCCAATGTGGCGCTGGCGCTTGCCCAGTTTGCGGAACCGCTTCTGTTCGGCCGTATCGTCGATCTCCTGGCGCGTGCGCAAGGCGCGCATGTAGCGCCCGACACCGGATTGCTGATCCGCCTGGCGGCAGCCTGGGTCGCCTTCGGCCTCTTCACCATCGGCGCCGGCGTGTTCGTCGCGCTCCATGCCGACCGGCTCTCGCATCGGCGCCGGCTCGCGGTCATGGCCAAGTTCTTCGAACATGTGCTGATGCTGCCGCTCTCCTTTCACACCACGAGCCACTCCGGGCGCATGCTCAAGGTGATGCTGGAGGGCTCCAATGGCATGGCGGCCGTGTGGCTCTCGTTCTTCCGCGAGCAATGCGCCGGCATCGTCGTGCTGGTGGCGCTGCTGCCCGTCTCGCTCATACTCAACTGGCGCCTCGGCCTTCTGCTGGCGGCGCTCGTCGCCGTCTTTGCCTTCGCCACGACTTTCGTCCTGCGCCGCACGGAAACGCTGCAGGGCACGGTCGAGCGCCATCACTCGGCGCTCGCCGAACATGCCTCCGACGCGCTCGGCAATGTGCCGGTCATCCAGAGCTTTACCCGCGTGGAGGCGGAAGCGCGGGCGCTACGTGCCACTATCGATGCCCTGCTCGCCGCACAGACGCCGGTTCTGTCCTGGTGGGCGCTCGCCACCGTTGCATCGCGTGCCTCGGCGACGCTCACCGTGCTCGCCATCTTCCTCGTCGGCACCTGGCTCAATCTCAACGGCCTTGCCACGCTCGGCGAGGTCGTCGCCTTCATGAGTCTCGCGACCATGCTCATTTCCCGCCTCGAGCAGATCGTGAGCTACATCAATTTTCTCTTCCTGCAGGCGCCGAAGATCGCCGAGTTCTTCGCCGTGGCCGACACGGCGCCGTCGGTCGCCGACCGGCCGAAGGCGCGCGATGCCGGCACGCTCAAGGGCAACGTCGTCTTCGACAACGTGTCCTTTTCCTATGACGGCAAGCGCACCGCGCTGGCGGATGTGTCCTTTCACGTGGCGCCCGGCGAGACGGTGGCGCTCGTCGGCCCGACCGGCTCCGGCAAGTCGACGACGCTCGGCCTCCTGCATCGCGCCTTCGATCCCCAGTCCGGCCGCATTCTCGTCGACGGGACGGATATCCGCGATTTCACGCTGCTGTCGCTACGCCGGAATATCGGCGTCGTCTTTCAGGAGCCGATGCTCTTCGCGCGCTCCATCGCCGACAATCTGCGCGTCGGCCGGCCGGACGCCACGGACGCGGATTTGCGGCTGGCGCTCGAACGTGCGCAGGCGAGCGATCTCGTGGCGCGTATGCCGGACGGGCTTTATGCGTCGATCGGCGAACGCGGCCGCACGCTCTCCGGCGGCGAGCGCCAGCGCCTGTCGATCGCCCGCGCGCTCCTGAAGAACCCGCCGATCCTGATCCTCGACGAGGCGACGAGCGCGCTCGATGCGGCGACCGAAGCCAAGCTGCAGACGGCGCTGGAGGAGGTCATGCGCGGGCGCACCACCTTCGTCATCGCCCACCGGCTGGCGACCGTGCGCAATGCCGACCGCATTCTCGTCCTCGAGAATGGCCGGGTCGTCGAAGGCGGCACCTTCGAGGAACTCGTCGCCAAGGGCGGCGCCTTCGCGGAACTCGCCCGGGCGCAGTTCCTGACGGCGCCGGTTGATGCGCAGCCGGGCTCTCGGCTGCCAGACGGCGCCGGAATTGCCGAAACATGAGGCAATGCGCTTGCCTGCCATGCATCCTCTGCAGTTGGAGGAGCCTGCGCCTGCCGCTATGTAGAGCGCCTGTCTCGTGGATCTTCGATCATGTCATCGCATGCTGAACAGGGCCAAGGTGAAATCGCACCTGGGGTGAAGCAAGAGGGCGCGGTCCTCGGCATTCTCACGGCCATCAGCCTGTCGCATCTTCTCAATGACATGATGCAGTCGCTGGTGCCGGCGATCTATCCGGTACTGAAGGCGAGCTTTGCGCTCGATTTCGGACAGATCGGCCTCATCACGCTCGTCTATAATCTCACGGCCTCGCTTCTGCAGCCGGTGGTCGGCATCTACACGGACAAGCATCCCCAGCCCTTTTCGCTCGCCGCCGGCATGGCATTGACGCTGAGCGGGCTGCTCATTCTGTCCGTCGCCGTCAATTTCGAGATGATCCTCCTCGCCGTCGCCCTGGTCGGCACGGGCTCGGCCATCTTTCACCCGGAATCCTCGCGCGTCGCCCGCATGGCGTCAGGCGGCCGCCATGGCTTTGCGCAGTCGTTCTTTCAGGTCGGCGGCAATTTCGGCTCGTCGCTCGGGCCGCTGCTCGCGGCCTTCATCGTGCTGCCCTACGGCCAGGGGAGCGTCGCCTGGTTCTCGCTTGCGGCGCTGACCGGCATGGTCGTGCTGACCGGGGTCGGAATGTGGTATCGCGGCGAGCGCAGGCGGCCCAAAACGACGGCGAAGGCCACGCAGTCGAGTGAGTCGGCGCTTCCGCGCCGCACGGTGACGCGGGCCATCGTCATCCTGCTCGTCCTGATCTTCTCGAAATATTTCTACATGGCCGCGATGACGAGCTACTTCACGTTCTTCCTCATCGGGAAATTCGGGCTCCCGGTGCGGGATGCGCAGCTCTATCTTTTCGCCTTCCTCGCCGCCGTCGCGCTCGGCACATTTGCCGGCGGCCCTATCGGCGACCGGGTCGGCCGCAAATATGTCATCTGGTTTTCAATTCTCGGAGTGCTGCCCTTCACGCTCCTCCTGCCGCACGCCAATCTGCTCTGGACCGGTGTCCTGAGCTTCTTCATCGGCATGATCCTGGCGTCGGCCTTCTCGAGCATCGTCGTCTATGCGCAGGAGCTGATGCCGGGCAGGGTCGGCATGATCGCCGGCATCTTCTTCGGCTTCGCCTTCGGTATGGGCGGGCTCGGCGCGGCTATACTCGGCGAGCTCGCGGATTTCACGAGCCTCACCTTCGTGTTCAACCTCTGCGCCTTCCTGCCGCTGCTCGGCGTGCTCGCCGCCTTCCTGCCGGACACGCACCGACGCAAGGTGGTTGCCGTCGCTCAATAAAGCGGCGGCACCCGCCCGAAAGCGAAGGGGCCGACGGCGATGCGTCCATCAACGATCGTCACGGTCGGGAGCGGGGTGAGACCTGTGGCGGCAGGGTCGGCGCCAGCATTCCCCTGACGGGGCGCGAGCTGGGCGAGCCCTCCGGCGATCAGCGCACCGAGATTGCTGCTGCCGCCGATGCCGAGCCGGGCGAGCACTTGATCGAGACCCGCGACGGAGGCATCGATCTGCCCCTGCGGACGATGTGCGTCGTCGAGGCTCAACTGGCCGTGGGCGCGCAGCCGCTGATCGCCCTTCTGGACGTCGAGCCGCAGCAGGTCGATCTTGCCGCCCGCCTGCCGCCAGATCTCGAGCTCCTGCGCCTGGCTCGCGGCCATGAAGGGCCGGACATGGCTGACCTTGGCATCGAGCCCGAGATTGACGATGTCGCTCGTGCCGAGAAAGGCATCGAGCGGCGGCACCGATGCGCCGTCTACCGTCATGTTGAAATCATAGGTCCGCTCGTCTGCGGGCCGGTCGGGATCGCGCCGGAAATGGGCTTCGAGACCGGCGGCCGTGAGCGTCAGCGGCGGAACGGCGGTGCCGCCTATCGTGAGCGACGGTCCGACGGTCATGATCGAGAAGCGGTCGAGATCGGCGCCGGGGGCGATCACGCTGGCATCGAGCCCCTTCCAATCGGCGGCGAGTTCGACCGAGCCGTCGGTCCGCGCGAGTTTCAGCGGGCCTGTCGCCTCGAAGATGACATGCTGCGGCTGATAGGCCTGCGCCACCACGGCAAGGCGCGGCAATGTGCCCGCCACCTGCCCCTCCGGCGTCACGCCGGAAAAGGCGAGATTGGTGCAGGTCATCTCGAAGCGGAAGGGATAGCCGCTCACGTCGCGGTCGGGGCATGTCCACTGGCGCCCCTCGGCTGCTTCGCGCGCGAGCCAAGTGCCGACCGCCGTATTCACCGTGCCGCGCGCCATGAACCAGAAGACGGACCATGCGATGACCACGACGATGAGGCCGGCGACCGGCAGGTACAATCCGAGGCGGCTGCGTCGCCGGGCGGTCGTCGGGATGTCGGCGTTCATCGCTTTCGCATCTCCTTGAATCTGTCCCGCCGAGCTATGGCCATGCAATCCGGCAGTACTGTGTTTGACTATGATGTCATGAGATCGGCTGGCCTGCGTTGTCCGCACCTCATGCCGTCATGCTCTGAGGGAAAGGCTCCGGACATTGCAGGACCATGCAGCGGCTGATACGGGCTGCAGGCCGCCTATACGGATATGAGCGCAATGGCTGACCCTTCAGTGGCGCCGCAATCGCTGCGACAGGAGGAACCGGGGGCGCCGGCCGGGCCGCCGGCGCTCGATGGACGCTCGGCGGGGCTTTGGGTCTTCGGCTACGGATCCCTGATGTGGCGGCCGGGCTTTCCCTTCCTGGAGCAGCGCCGGGCGGTGGTGCGCGGCTTTCATCGGGCGCTTTGCATCTATTCGCATGTGCATCGCGGAACGGCGGATCGGCCGGGGCTCGTCCTCGGCCTCGACCGCGGCGGCTCCTGCCTTGGGCTCGCCTTCCGGGTGGCGGCCGGCGATGCGACTGAGACCATCGCTTATCTGCGGGCGCGCGAGCAGGCGACCGCCGTCTATGTCGAGCGCCATGTCCGGGTGACCTTCCCGGACGGCGAGAGCGCCACCGCGCTCACCTATGTGGCCGATCGCCGGCATCC
The DNA here is from genome assembly GCF_042666455.1 of Chelatococcus sp. GCM10030263. Lineage (NCBI taxonomy): Bacteria > Pseudomonadati > Pseudomonadota > Alphaproteobacteria > Hyphomicrobiales > Chelatococcaceae > Chelatococcus > Chelatococcus sp. GCM10030263. The sequence goes on from NZ_JBHTDB010000002.1 coordinate 718,654, forward strand.
CCAATATGCCGGGCGCCTGAGCGATGCGGAGGTGGTGCGCCTCGTCCGGCAGGGCATCGGCCAGTCCGGCCGCAATCCGGAATATGTGCGCAACACCCACCGGCACCTCATCGATCTCGGCGTGCACGATCCCTTGCTGACGCGGCTCGTGGCGGCCCTCGATGAGGAGCCGTAGCCGCACGACACCACGGCTCACGCCGTATGGACCGCTTCTCTGCCCCGGGGCATGCCACTTGCGGCCCGGCCCTCGGCGAGCAGTCTGTCCGAGGCGTCTTCGATCCGCGTGATCAGCAGGGTCCTGAACTTGGAACGCGTCAGCCCGGCGGGAATGACGGGCAGGAACTCGACAACGATGGTCCCGGGCCGCCGAATGAAGCTGCGCCGCGGCCAGAAAAGCCCGGAATTCAGCGCCACTGGCAGGCAGGGCACGCCGAGCCGGTGATAGAGCTGGACGACGCCGAATTTATAGTCAGGTGGTGCCCCGGCCGGCCTACGCGTTCCTTCGGGGAAGATAATGACCTGGCGGCCGTTTGCGATCTCCTCGCCGACACGGTCCGTCATTGTCGCGAGGGCTGCGGCGCCAGCGGTGCGATCCACCGGAATCATCCGGGACTTGAGCGTGTACCAGCCGAAAAACGGGATGAGGGCGAGTTCGCGCTTCAACACATAGGCCGAATCGGGAAAGACCGCGAAAAGGGCAAAGGTCTCCCAGGCCGACTGGTGCTTTGACGCGATGAGAAATCCACTCTGCGGAATATTCTCCTGTCCCCTGAATTCCACTGAAATGCCGGCGATGACCCGCATCAGCCAGAGCGAGGAGCGGGCCCAGTCGCGCACGGCCGCCCGCAGCCAAGGGCGAGGCATGGCGAGCAGCGGCACGTAAAGGACGAGCCGTGCGATAAGATTGGCGTAAAAGGCGATGTTGAAAAGGAGCGAGCGCAACACGAGCATCGGTGGCCTGATCGGCATGGTCCGGAGATCGGGGGCGGGCGAGCCGGCCCGTGGCGACAGCCTTACCCCAGCCCCCTATCGGCTGGATAGAGCCGGCGATGCCTCGATTCCGATATTTGGTCCCGCTGCTAGTCGGTTTCGACGGGCATCGGGCCTTTCAGCGCCGGCTTGCGGCCGCCGACGACGACCGCCATGCGCGAATGCTCCGGGTCCGTCTCGACGACCGTGCGCAAGGAGGCAGCCAGATATTTCACATATTCGGTGAAGAGGAGCCGGGCGGTGCCCGGATCGTGCCACCAGCGATCGGTCGGGGCATGTTCGACCGCATAGGGCACGAGCTTCACCCCGGGCACTGCATTGGCGAGTTCGACCAGCGTCCGCGGCATATGATAGTTCGACGTCACGACGATCACCGAACCGAAGCCGTTCTGCAGGATCCAGCGTCGGGCGCCGATGGCGTTGCCGATGGTGTTGCGCGCCCGGTAGTCGAGGTCGACGCAGCAGTCGACGAGCGGCGTGAGCTCGGTATTGAGGGCGACGATCTGCTCGCGGCTGGTGCGCAGGTTCACCCCGGTGATGAGCATGCGCTTGGCACGGCCGTGCGACAGAAGCTCGGCAGCCTCGGCAATGCGTTGCGCGCCGCCGGTCAGCACCACGATACCGTCGGCCTCGACGCGGCTGCCGGCGGGATAGCTGTTCATGCGGTGGACGAAGGTGAGAAATCCGCCCCCCAGCAGGATGAAAATGAGACCGAGCGCGGCAAAGCCGATCAGCCGTAGAAGTCGCCCGATGTGCAAAGGCCGCCTCGTGCTCCCAATCGCCAATCCGTCCGTCATGAGAACGCTTCTCCGGACGTTCCACCATCGCCACCGAGACTCAACGCCCAATTGTTAAAAATATCGCTGAATGAGGCAATGCGGGGGCGGCCAAGCTGGACCAAGCGGTGCATCGAGGATCTCACGTGAGGCTGCGCAGGTGGCGCTGCACGGTGAGGCGCGACACGACAGCCGTGACGCAGGCAACGACAACCGCGATCGCCACGACCGCGGCATAACCCCAAAATCCGATCTCGAAGGTGCCGAAGAGCGCCTCGATCTGGTCTCCGCCCGGGCTCGCACGCCAGTAATTGGCTGCCATCCCGGTGATGGCGAGGCACAGGACCGCCGCGCCGCTGCCGAGGAGCCCGCCCTTGAGGCCGAGCCCCAGGAACCGGCGCTGATATTCGCGGGCGATGAAGCGGTCGTCGGCGCCGACGAAATGCAGCACCTCGAGAATTTCCTTGTTGCTGGCCACCGCGCCGCGCGTGGCCGAGGCAATGGCGAGCGCTGCCGCCGTGAGCACGAGGCCGACGATGACGAGCGCGCCGAGAACCACTGTATTGGCCATGGCCGAAAGCCGCGCGATCCAGGCCCGGTGATCATCCACGGTCGTGCCGGGCACGGCGGCTTCGAGCTTGGCACGCAAGGCGACGAAGTCGGGATGGGCGCCTGCCTTGACGGTCAGCACGATGAGCCGCGGCACCGGCAGCTCGACGAGATCGAGCGAATTTCCCAGCCACGGCGAGAGCAGACTTTCGGCTTCGGCCTTGGAATAGATGCGGACAATCTCGACGGCGACGTCGGTGCGGGCGATATCCGCGGCGGTTGCGACATCCGCCTCGATATCGCGTTGCGGATTGGGACGGACCTGGATGGTCGCCTCGCGGGCGACCGAAGAATTCCAGTCGGCGGAGGCGCTGGCGACGAGCTGGGCGGCGCCGGCGGCGAGCGCGGCGAGAAAGGTGAGAATGGCGATGACGGTGACGAGCGCGCGGCCCGCCGACGAATCGCTCGGCACAAGCGACTGATTGCGTTTCAGGGCCTCGGGCAACGGTCCGAGTTCGGCGTCGCCCCCTTTCGGTCGACGGTTTCGCTCCGCTTGGCCCGTATCGGCGGAAAAGGTCATCATCCTCAATCGTAGATGTGCAGCCTGCCCTCGGCCAATACGAGCCGGCGGGCGTCGACCTGGTCCATCAATCCGAGATCGTGCGTGGCGATGATGACGGATGTGCCCAGGCGGTTCAATTCGATGAAGAGGCGCAGGAGACGCCGCCCGAGGCTCGGGTCCACATTGCCGGTCGGCTCGTCGGCGAGCAGAAGCTCCGGCCGGACGATCAGCGCGCGCGCGATCGCGGCGCGCTGCTTTTCGCCGCCCGAAAGCACCGGGGGAAGCACATGCATGCGCTCGCCCAGCCCGACCCAGCGCAGCAGTTCGACGACTTCCGCCCGGTAGCTCGCCTCTTCCTTGCCCTGCACGCGCAACGGCAGGGCAACGTTCTCATAGGTCGTCAGATGATCGAGGAGGCGGAAGTCCTGAAAGACGACGCCCATGCGTCGTCTCAAGAGCGTCAGGGCTTCCCCCGCGATCAGCGACACGTCCGACCCGAATACGCTGATCAGCCCGCGTGTCGGCTTGAGCGACAGGAGAATGAGGCGCAGCAAGGTGGTCTTTCCCGCGCCCGACGGGCCGGTGAGAAACTGGAACGAACGCGGCTCGATCGCGAAGGTCAGATCCTTCAGAACCTCGGGCCCCATGCCGTAGCGTAGTCCGACATTGTCAAAGCGGACCACCCGTCCTGCCCTCCTTGTACCTGATCGGCCTGATGCTTAAGCCGGCCGCGATGCCACCTTCCTGATTCGCCATGCTGACGACCTCAGCCGCCGATGCAAGGCCTGATTGCCGCGACTACGGCGCGCGGCATCGCTTGCCAGCCGCACGCGACGTCGTCTGAAGAGCCGATCGGCGGCTATCCCCCAGGCCTGTCGCTGATTATGCTAGCGACCGAGGCGCCCCTCCGCATCGCCGGCGGCGCAGCAGTCCTTAGAAAGAAAGTCATGGGAATGAAAGGCGTGATGAGCGGCGAGGCTCACGAGGGATCCGGCCCGAACAGGGGCGAGCGCCGACCGGTCCGGGTGCTTTTTGCGGCCGACGCGATCGCCCGGCGCAATGAGGAGATGGCTGCCGCCGTCGCCGCCGCCGCGCCGCGTGACCTTTTGGTCGTGGCTATTCTGAAGGGCAGCTTCATGTTCGCGGCCGACCTCATTCGCTGCCTGCACCATGTCGGCCTCGCGCCGCAGGTCGAGTTCGTGCATCTGTCGAGCTATCGCAAATCCACCCACTCGTCAGGTCAGGTGGAGATCCTGAAGGATGTGGACAGCGACGTCCGCAACAGGGACGTGCTTCTCGTCGACGACATTCTCGAATCCGGGCGCACGCTCGCCTTCGCCAAGGATCTGCTGGCGGCGCGCGGCGCGCGCCGGGTGATGTGCGCCGTGCTCCTGGAGAAGCCCCACAAGCGCGCCGTGACCATCGATGCCGATTTCGTCGGCTTCGCCTGCCCCGATCTCTTCGTGGTGGGCTACGGCATGGACGTGGCCCACGCCTACAGGGAGCTCCCCTTTGTCGGCGTTATCGCGGATGGCGGGGAGCCCCACTGACCATGGCGCGCATCCTGCTCGTTGACGACGAGGCCGGCGTTCGCGGGTTCCTGAAGCGCGGGCTCGAGCTCGACAGCCACAGCGTCGAGACCGCGGTCGATGGGCTGGACGGCTTGGAGCAGCTCAAGGCCGCAGGCGGGAGCTTTACCTTGCTCGTCAGCGACATTCGCATGCCGTTGATGGATGGCATCGCCTTGGCGGTTGCCGCCAAGCAGGAGTTTCCCGAGCTCATCGTGCTCCTGATGACGGGCTTTGCCGACGAACAGGAGCGCATCAAGGGGCTTGAGAATCAGGTCGCCGACCTTCTCATCAAGCCCTTTTCGCTCGGCGATCTGCGCGCCGCCGTCCGGCGCGCACTCGCCCGCGGTTGAGGCGATCGGACCGATAGACTCCGAGGCGATCGGCCGGAGAAGATAAGCTCCGCTGTCAGCCTTTCGCCGCCGAGAGTATTTTTCGAGCGAAGTGGATACCGGTTGGCCGAAAGAAACGCGGTCAATCGCGTATCGGGAGCTCTTTTCGCGATCGAGGAAGGCGAAAAGAGCTTCAGGCTTTGCGCTGTTGCGCGTCCGCCTCGTCCTCGTCGCGGGCCGGCTGCCCGCCGATGACGTCCCGCATCACGGTGAATGCCGCCTCGATCATCGTCTGGAAAGCGGCAGGCACATTTTCGGCCGGGGCCTTGCCCGACGCGGTCAGAAGTTGAACCAGTCCGCGCGGCGATATGAGCATGTAGCGAGTGTAGGGGCGGAACGTATTCGGGCTCGTTTCCAACCGTGCCAGAAGCTTATCATCGGCCTTCACCGGCGCGAGCGCCAACGTGACGTTCAGCTCACCACGGCGATTGACGAAGAGGTTGAGCGCCCGGCAGATGTCTGCGGCCACGAACCACGGCTCCCCGGCGTGCCGCACGATACGAATCTCGCGCCCGCCATCAGGCCAGGACACTCGGTGGATGGCAGCCTCTGGAAAGCTGTCCATTTATTGGCCTCCGCTCGAATGTGAACGCCGGGACGCTAAAGGACAGGATGCATGCCCGCGTGGCGTGACGCGCACGCCTCGAAGACCGGCGTGCAACGCGAACGGAAAAGCTCAATATTTTGCCCCGATCGGCGGCATTTTCTTATGGATATATACCGCAAGTTGCTGCCCATTTGGCTGACGTATGCTGTTTGGATTGCATAATATCGAAAACGTCTCCGTTTTTACTCGATTTCTGATGATTTATTGAGTGTTCCTGATGCTGCGGTGAGGGGCGGCAAGTTGCGCACAGGCGACGGAAGGCCCAGCTCCCTATGCCGGCTTAGCAACTCTACCGGGATACCATAGGCTGGGGATGTCTGCAGCCCTGAAGCCGGAGTTTTTTCATTTTGCCCCCTCGGCTGCGGCAGCGCAGCGGCACGAAAAGCCTTGGAACTGCGGGCTTTGCCATATTCCATCTCTTCATTAACCATTTCCTAACAATTCTTCAGGCGACCTGACGGACGGCCGGATTTACCTGAGGACCGTTTCCTATCGGACCGGCCGACCCGGCTTTCACGCGCGACTCGCGAGCGCCACGCCGGCCGCCGCAATCGCCATCCCTGCGATCTGGATAACGGTCAGCGTCTCACCGAAGAAGACGAAGGCCATCACGGCGGCGACCGGTGGGACGAGATAGAGCAGGGCGGCGACCTGCGCGACGGCGCCGCGCCGCAGGAGCGCGAGCAGGATGAGGATCGCCCCGACGGAAAGGCCGAACACGGACCAGAGAAGGCCGATCCACAGGGGCCAGGTGTTGTCGAACTGGCCGGCTTCCGTAAGGCCCGCCAGCGGCCCGATCACGGCGAGCGCACCGAGGAATTGAATGACCGCGCCGCTGACGAGATGACCGGGGGTTCCTGTCCGCTTTTGCCAGATGGTGCCGAGCGTCATGGATGCCATGGAGGCACAACAGACCGCCAACGGCAGCGGCTCGAGGCCGGCGCCGAGCTTCGGGGCCAGCACGCCGGCTGCCCCGATGAAGCCGAGGCCGATGCCCAGCCAGCGCCGCGCCGTCACGGTCTCGCCGAGAAGGGGCGTCGCGAGAATGCCGGTCAGGAGCGGCTGCAGGCTCGTCACGAGCGCCGCGATGCCCGCCGGCAGGCCGTGCCGCACGGACCAGAAGACGCCGCCGAGATAAAGCCCCTGCATCAGAACGCCGGCCACGAGCGCGTTGCGCCAGCCGGCCCAGGTCGTCGGCCAGGACTGGCGAAGGCTGATGGCGATCGCGGCGAGCACCAGGATGGTCAGTCCGAAGCGAGCAACGAGAAAGGTCAAGGGCTCGGCATGGGGCGAGACGAGACGGGCGACGATGAAGCCCGTCGCCCAAATGACGACGAAGACCGCAGGCGCGGCGCGCTGGAGGAATGAGGCGTTTGGAGACATGGCCTTCGCGGGTAGGGGCGGGCGCGACAGAACCACGGTCGGGCGAAGGGCGCAATGTAGCTCTCCGGCGGGGCGCTCTGCGGCAGGCGCAAGTCTGCCCCACCCGGACCCTTTGCGATCAGGCCCGGTGCGAAAGAGCGGCGCCCTATAGAGGATGCGTCTGCTGGTCTCAGGCCCGCTTGGCGGTCAGCATATAATTGACGCTCATGTCGCCGGAGAGCCGCCAATTCGCCGAGAGCGGGTTGTAGATGACGCCCGTGCGGTCGGCGACGGTGAGCCCGCCGGCGGCCACGGCGTCCGCGAGCTCCTCCGGCGTCACGAATTTCTCCCAGTCATGCGTGCCGCGCGGCAGCCACCGCAGGACATATTCGGCGCCGACAATGGCCAGCGCGAAAGACCGCAGAGTCCGGTTGAGCGTCGAGAGAACGAGGAGGCCGTCGTCGCCCGTCACCGCACAGGCCGCCCTGACGAAGGCGCGGACGTCGGTGACATGTTCCACCACCTCCATGGCGGTCACCACGTCGAAGCGCTCACCACGCGCCACGACCTCTTCCACCGTTTCGCTGCGGTAGTCGATGGAGAGCCCACCCTGTTCGGCGTGGCGGCGTGCCGCCGCGGCCATGGCGGCGGCGGGTTCGAGCCCGGTGACCTCGGCGCCCAGGCGCGCGAGCGGCTCGGCAAGCAGGCCACCGCCAGCGCCGATGTCGAGCAGGGTCAGGCCGGCGAAGGGTTTGGGGCTGCGGACATTGCGTCCGAAATGCGCGCCGATCGCATCGCGTATATAGCCGAGCCGCAACGGGTTGAGCTGATGGAGCGGCCGCATCGGGCCCTCGGGATCCCACCAGCTCTCGGCGAGCCGGTCGAAGCGCGCCACCTCCGCCGGATCGAGCGTGTCCTGGCGGGGGCCATGACCTTCGGACGGGGGGCGACCAGCCGCCGATCTGTCATCCGCCCCAGTCATCGTCATCTCCATGCGACCCATGAAATAGCTTCTTAAGCGCGTTTGCGGGCCGCGCTTCCACCAATCATCGCGTGCGTTGACAGAGGCGGACCACCCCGTCATGTATACCCGCCTTTCGCCGGGCGGCCATAGCGGCCGATGCTGGCGGGCGTCTCGCAATCCCCGGTCGAAGCTGAATCGTCAGATCTCGCATGGCCCGTCTGGTTATGAAATTCGGCGGAACCTCCGTCGCCAACGTCGATCGCATTCGCAATGTCGCCCGGCATGTGAAGCGCGAGACCGATGCTGGCCATGAGGTTGCGGTCGTGGTCTCGGCCATGTCGGGCAGGACGAATGAGCTCGTCGGCTGGTGCCGCGAGGCCGCGCCCATGCACGATGCGCGCGAGTATGATGCGGTGGTCGCTTCCGGCGAGCAGGTCACGGCCGGCCTTCTCGCCATCGCTCTCCAGGAGATGGGCATCATGGCCCGCTCCTGGCAGGGCTGGCAGGTGCCGATCCTGACCGACGGCGCCCATGGCGCGGCGCGCATCACCGGCATCGACGGTACGAGGCTCATCGCACGCGTGAGCGGAGGCAAGGAGGTTGCGGTCGTCTGCGGCTTCCAGGGCCTTCACGAGCCGAGCGGGCGCATCACCACACTCGGTCGTGGTGGATCGGACACGAGCGCGGTGGCGCTCGCCGCCGCCATCGCCGCCGACCGCTGCGACATCTATACGGATGTCGACGGCGTCTACACGACCGACCCGCGCATCGTGCCGCAGGCGAGGCGCCTCGACCGGGTCTCCTTCGAGGAGATGCTGGAAATGGCCTCCCTCGGCGCGAAGGTGCTGCAGGTCCGCTCGGTCGAGCTTGCGCTCACCAAGAGGGTCACGACATTCGTACGCTCCAGCTTCGATGATCCGTCCGATCCGAAACCGGGCACGCTCATCTGCGACGAGGAGGACATCGTGGAAAACCATGTCGTCACGGGCATCGCCTATTCCAAGGACGAGGCGCAGATCACGCTGAGGCGCGTCGCCGATAAGCCGGGCGTGGCGGCTGCCATCTTCGTGCCGCTCGCCGAGGCCAACATCAATGTCGACATGATCATCCAGGTGGTCTCCGACGACACGACGACGACCGACATCACCTTCACGGTGGGCTCGGCCGATTTCGAACGCGCCAAGGCCATTCTGGAAGGCGCGCGCGACCGCATCGGCTTCGCCACGCTGCAGGGCGCCACCGACGTGGTGAAGGTGTCGGCCATCGGCATCGGCATGCGCAGCCATGCCGGCGTCGCCGCGAGGGCCTTTCAAGCCTTGGCGGAAAAGGGCATCAACATTCGCGCCATCACGACCTCCGAAATCAAATTTTCAGTGCTGATCGATTCCGCCTATACGGAGCTTGCGGTACGCACGCTCCATTCGCTTTATGGATTAGACAAGCCGCAGTGAGCGGCGAGCCGAGCCGGGGCGACTTGCGCGGCGCCGAAATTATGGGCTGAACACCCCGTTGGGTGAGCCGGCCAGTTCTGCGTTAAGCTCTGACAAACCGAATCGGTGACTGGGCATGATCGGCCCGATGCTGCCACGAGGCCGGTCGCTCGATGCCGTGCCCCAGGGAAGGCGAGATGAGCTATTGTGCAGGCGGCGGGTTGCGAGGTCGCGAATTCGGTGGCTATACCAACGGTCTCTCAGGCGTGCCAGGCACCGGCGAAATGGGTTCGCCGGCGCGGTTGGCCGCTGACTAGCCCGCGCACTGCGGGACGTTCAACGGGAACAGGCTGATGCGAGGCGCTCTCGGTGGCCCGCGCGTCCTGTTGCGTCGTCTCCGCGAGGTTATGGCGGAGCCGGTCAGCGCGCAGGATAGGCTCGATCGCATCGTTGTTCTGATCGCGGCCAACATGGTCGCCGAGGTCTGTTCCGTCTATGTCATGCGCACGGATGGAACGCTCGAGCTCTATGCGACCGAGGGCCTCAATCGGGAAGCGGTGCATCTCACCACGATGAGCTCTGGCGAGGGCCTCGTCGGCCTTATCGCGCGCGAGGCCGAGCCGCTCGCCCTCTCCGACGCCCAATCGCATCCGGCCTTCTCCTACAAGCCGGAGACCGGCGAAGAGATCTATCACGCCTTTCTCGGCGTCCCGATCTTGCGGGCCGGTAACACGCTCGGCGTCCTCGTCGTGCAGAACAAGACGCATCGCGTCTACCACGAGGAGGAGATCGAGGCGCTCCAGATCACCGCCATGGTGATCGCCGAGATGATCGCCTCGGGTGAGCTGCAGGCGCTGGCGCGCCCCGGCGCGGACATCGCGATCCGCCGGTCCTTCCATCAGCGCGGCGTGGTGCTGTCGGACGGGGTCGGGCTCGGTTATGTCGTCCTGCACGAGCCGCGCGTGGTCGTGAAGGATCTGATCGCCGAGAATGTCGAGAGCGAGGTCAAGCGCCTCGAGGATGCGATCACCGTCGTGCGCACCGAAATCGATCGTCTCCTGGAGCGTGGCGATGTCGCCCATCACGGCGAGCACCGTGACGTGTTGGAGACGGTGCGGATGTTCGCCAACGACAAGGGCTGGATCCGCCGCATTCGCGAGGCGGTGATGACAGGCTTGACAGCCGAGGCGGCGGTGGAGCGCATTCAGTCCGACACGCGCGCCAAGATCCTGCGGCAGACCGATCCTTATCTGCGCGAGCGGCTGCACGATCTCGAAGACATCGCCGACCGCCTGCTGCATGTGCTGGTCGGTGCCCGCCGCGGCGCGGCCCGCGAGGAACTGCCGGAGAACGCCATTCTCGTCGCCCGGTCCATGGGGCCGGCGGCCCTGCTCGATTACGACCGGGGGCGGTTGCGGGGGCTCGTCCTGGAGGAGGGCGGCCCTTCGAGCCATATCGCCATTGTCGCGCGAGCGCTCGGCATTCCCGCGGTGGGCCGGGTGGAGGGCGTCGCGAGCCTCGTCGAGACGGGTGACGCCATGATCGTCGACGGCGGGGTCGGCGACGTGCAGATCCGTCCGCCGCCGGATGTCGAGGCGGCCTATGCGGAAAAGGCGCGGCTGAGGGCCCGCCGCCAGGAGCAGTACCGCACGCTGCGCGAGGTGCCGTCGGTCACGCGCGACGGTGTCCCCATCCAGCTGCTGCTCAATGCCGGGCTTCTCGTCGACTTGCCCAATCTGGCGGAGACGGGCGCCGAGGGTATCGGCCTGTTCCGCACCGAACTGCAGTTCATGGTGTCCGAGCGCCTGCCTACCGGCAGCGAACAGCAGGTGCTCTATCGTCAGGTGTTGGCCGAGGCGCAGGGCGCGCCGGTCACCTTCCGGACGCTCGACATCGGTGGCGATAAGATCCTGCCTTATATGCAGGCCGTGGAGGAGGAAAATCCGGCGCTGGGCTGGCGGGCGATCCGCATCGGCCTCGACCGCCCGGGCCTCTTGCGCGCCCAGCTGCGGGCGCTTCTCAAGGCGGCGGCCGGTCATCAGCTGAAGGTCATGTTCCCGATGGTCGCGACCGTCGAGGAATTCCTGCGCGCCAAGGCGATGGTCGGGCGCGAACAGGCCTATCTGCGCAAATATGGCCATGCCGAACCCACCTCCGTGTCGCTCGGCGTCATGGTCGAGGTGCCGTCGCTCGTCTTCCAGATCGACCAGATCGCCCGGCACGCGGATTTCCTGTCGGTCGGCTCCAACGATCTCCTGCAGTTCCTCTTCGCGGCAGACCGTGACAACCGGCAGGTGTCGGATCGATTCGATCCCTTGAGCGTGCCGGCGCTGCGGGCCTTGAAATCGATCGTCGACGGTGCCGCTTCCCACGGTTGTCCGGTGACGCTCTGCGGCGAGGTCGGCGGTCGGCCGCTGGAGGCTATGGCGTTGATCGGCATCGGCTACCGGGCTTTTTCGATGACGCCCGCCTCTGTCGGTCCCGTGAAGGCCATGCTGCTGGCGCTCGATACGGGCGCGCTGCGCGGTGAAATCGAGGCCCTGCTCGCCTCCGGCGAGACGGGGAGCCTGCGTCCGGCGCTGGCGGCTTTCGCCGCGGCTCACGGTCTGCCGGTTTAGCGGGGCCGCCTTCATGACGGTACCGGCAAGCTTCTGGCGAACACGCGCGTCTGCGCTTATCTCCTCTTTCTCATGACCGATTCAATGACGATGGTTCCGCCGGACAAGCTCGCGGCCATCCTGCAACGCCACGACATCCTCACAGCGACGCTCGCCGAGGGCGCGGCTCCCGACACTTTCGTGGCCCTGTCGCGGGAGCTCGCGGAGCTCGAGCCCGTGGTGGCGGCGATCCAGGCCTTCGAGGCGGCAAGGCGCAATGCCGAAGAGATCGAGGCGCTGCTCGCCGATCCCAAAACCGATCCGGAGATGCGGGCGCTCGCCGAAGAGGAGGTGCCGGCATCCGCCGCCGCCGTGGCGGAAACGGCCAAAGCGTTGCGGCTCCTGCTCATCCCGAAGGACGAGGCCGACGAGAAGAGTGCCATCCTCGAAGTGCGCGCCGGCACGGGCGGTGACGAGGCCTCGCTCTTTGCCGGCGATCTTTTCCGGATGTATTCCCGCTATGCCGATCTCAAGGGCTGGAAGGTCGAGATCCTGTCGGAAAGCGAGGGCACGATGGGCGGCTACAAGGAGGTGGTGGCCGAGATCCGCGGTCGCGGTGTCTTCGCCCGCCTCAAATTCGAATCGGGCGTCCATCGCGTCCAGCGCGTGCCCGATACGGAAGCCTCCGGCCGTATCCACACTTCGGCGGCGACGGTCGCCGTGCTGCCCGAGGCCGAGGAGGTCGACATCGCCATCGACGAGAGCGACCTCAAGATCGATACCATGCGCGCCCAGGGCGCGGGCGGCCAGCACGTCAACAAGACGGAATCGGCTGTGCGCATCACGCATCTGCCGACCGGCCTCGCCGTGGTCGTGCAGGACGAGCGGTCGCAGCACCGCAATCGCGCCAAGGCCATGGCCGTCCTGCGCTCGCGGCTTTTCGACATGGAGCGCCAGCAGCTTGCGCAGACGCGCGCCGCCGACCGGCGGTCCCAGGTCGGCTCGGGCGACCGCTCCGAACGCATTCGCACCTACAATTTCCCGCAAGGCAGGGTGACCGACCATCGCATCGGCTTCACGCTCTATAAGCTCGACGAGATGATGGCGGGCACGGCGCTCGACGAGGTGATCGATGCGCTGACGACGGCCCACCAGGCGGCGCTCCTCGCCGAGGGGGAATGAGCGCGGCCGGCGCGCAACCTCCGGCGCTGACGCCTGCCATGACGCGGGCGCAAGCGCGCCGTCTTCTGGCGCGCGCCTTCGATGCCGCAGGGCTCGCGACGCCGGCGCTCGACGCTCGCGTGCTGCTCTGCGAGGCGCTCGCCATCACGACGACTGAACTCGCCACCCGTCCGGAGAAGGCGCTAGGGGAAAGCGCCGCACAGCTCGCCGCCTTTGCAGCCCGGCGGCTTGGCGGCGAGCCGGTGGCGCGCATCCGCGGCATGCAGGAGTTCTGGGGCATGCCCTTTCTTCTGTCCCCGGCAACGCTCGTGCCGCGACCGGAGACCGAAACACTGGTGGAAACCGCGTTGGCCGCTGTCGCGGGCAGGCCGGCCCCGCGCATTCTCGACCTTGGCACCGGCACGGGCTGCATTCTCGTGGCGCTCTTGAGCGAATTGCCGCAGGCGAGGGGCGTTGGGGTCGACCGCTCGCCGCAGGCGGCGGCGACGGCACGCCGCAATGCGCAGGCCAACGGCGTCGGCGACCGCGCCCTTTTCGTAGTCGGTGATTGGGCTCGGCCGCTGGCCGGGCGCTTCGACCTCGTGGTCTCCAACCCGCCCTATATCGAAACCGCCACCGTGGGCGAATTGGCGCCGGAGGTCAGGCTGCATGATCCGCAGCTTGCTCTGGACGGCGGGCCTGACGGGCTTGCGGCTTATCGGCGCATCACGGCCGAGGTCACGCCGCTGCTCACGCCCTCTGCGAGCCTGGTTCTGGAAGTAGGCGCCGGGCAGGCGCCGCAGGTTTGTGCGCTGATGGGGCAGATGGGCCTTGTAAACAGTTGCGTTGCGCACGATCTCAGTGGTATCGAGCGTGTTGTTTGTGCAACATCGCTGTGAGATACCGCACTGAACACCGGGCTGATCCCGAAGGCGGGCTTGCAAAAATGGCTTGGCGGAATACGGTAAAGTCGTTAGGGTGACTTTCAGGAATCGCGCTCAGCGGCACAAGATCAAGGGTCGGAAAGATCCTATCGGATCCGCGGGAGGTAGACCTCCGTAGCTAGCGCGAAGAAAAATCTCCGGTGCGCTGAATGGCGAGCGGCTTGAAGTTGCAGGCTGGCTGTTGGTTCTACCATGCATCGCTCGTGAGACCGTGTCGTATCGCCTTGGGATCGGCATCCGCACTATGAACACGAGGATGGCTGACTAAGCCTTCGATGGTTTCAGCTGTGGCGCTGACCGAATGCGCGCGCCCTCTGTACGAGGGTCCAGCGTTTCGAAACGCGGGCTGTTGCGGCGCGCGTATGTTGTTTATCCATAAGAGATAGTCGATGAGACCAGGTCAAAACAGGCGCATGCGGGGCAGGAATCGTAAAGGCCCCAATCCTTTGACGCGGACATACGAGTCCAATGGGCCGGATGTGAAGATCAGGGGGACTGCTCAACATATCGCTGAAAAATACGCGCAGTTATCACGAGACTCGCAGGCCTCCGGCGATCCCGTGGCGGCTGAAAACTACCTTCAGCACGCCGAGCATTATTATCGAATCATCGCGGCTGCGCAGGCGCAATACCAACAGACCTACGGCACGTTGCAGCGGCCCTTCGACGACGATCGCGAGGACGGCGAGGCTGTAGACGACGGCGGCTTCGGCTATGGCGCACCCTCCGTGCAGGAGTATGGCGCGCCGCAGCCCGATCTCCGCGCCGCGCCCTATGACGAGCAGCCCTATGCGCCGCCGCAGCCTTATCAGCCGCGCGGCGAGCGTCAGGACCGGGGCGAGCGCCAGGATCGTGGTGACCGTCAAGATCGTGGTGACCGTCAAGATCGCGGGGATCGCCAAAATCACCACCGTCAGGATCCGCAGCGCCAGGACCCGCAGCGGCAAGACGCCCAGCGACAGGACCCGCAGCGGCAAGATTACCAGCGGCAAGATTACCCGCGTCAGGATTATCAGCGTCCGGACCGGGCCGAATACCAGGCGCGAGACGACCAGCGCGGTGATCGCCAGGATCGCGGCGACCGGCCCGAACGCCAGGACCGCCAAGACCAGCGGCAAGAGCCGCGTCAAGACCGGCGCGAGCGCTTCCGCGGGCGGCGCAACGACGCTCCCGCCGAGCATCATGCCGGCGAGAACGGCGCGGCTAACGGCCAGGGCGTCCTGCCCGCGTTCTTGACATCGCCGGTACGGCAGCCGATCTCCACCGACCACGATGACGGCGATGTCGCGGATGAGAGGCCGGCGGCCAATCAGACGAAGGTCGCCGCGCGTGGGGCACCCAAAAACGGTGGTGTCAACGAAGCGGCAGCTGCTCCGGAAGAAGCCGAAGCGCCTGCGCCTCGGACGCGCCGCCGCAAGGCAGCGACGGCTGCCGACGCGCCGGCAGCGCCGCCCGCGCCCCGTGCCACACGGGGCCGGCCGAAGCGTCGACCCGCGGGCGAAGACACCGAGAGCGACGAGAGCGTCCTGCCTCTGACGGATTGATCGCACCCCGGGGGTGATCTTCGGATCGCTTCCCCGGAGTGCCTCCAGCGGCTGACCGAGATAAGGGAGAGCATCGTGCTCTCCCTTTTTTATTGCTCCCGGCAGTTCCAATGCTCACCTTTGAATGGAGCGGCTGATGGTTCGCTCCGGCTGATGGTCCGGCACGATCCGGGCGCCGAGGGATGCGGCGCGATCACAGCGATCACGATCTCCTCTCGATGCCCTCTTGTGTCACTGATTTGCAACACTACATGAAGCTCGCCGGCTCCGATGGGGGAGGCGGCGTCTGGCGCGGGCATCCGCGGGGACATTTCCTTTACGGGTCGGCGTGCCTTTTGGGAGGGCGTCGCGTCCGGTCGGGAGCAGAGCATGAACATCGATAAATACACGGACAGAGCCAAAGGCTTTCTGCAGTCCGCGCAGTCGCTGGCGCTGCGCGAAGGTCATCAGCAGTTCCTGCCGGAGCATCTTTTGAAGGTGCTTCTGGATGATCCCGAGGGGCTCGCGGCGGGGCTCATCGAGCGCGCCGGCGGCCAATCGCGCCTGGCGCTTGCGGCCGTCGAGCAGGCGCTCGCGAAACTGCCCAAGGTCGAGGGCGGCAACGGCCAGATCTATCTGTCGCCCCAACTCGCCCGTGTCTTCGATCAGGCCGAGAAGGCCGCCGACAAGGCCGGTGACAGCTTCGTCACGGTGGAGCGGCTGCTGCTCGCGCTCGCCGTCGAGAAGGACAATGCGGCCGGCAAGGCGCTCGCCGCGACCGGCGTCACCCCGCAGGCCCTCAATGCCGCCATCAATGCCCTGCGCAAGGGCCGCACCGCCGACAACGCCTCGGCGGAGAACGCCTATGACGCCCTGAAGAAATATGCGCGCGACCTCACCCAGGCGGCGCGCGACGGCAAGATCGATCCGGTCATCGGCCGCGACGAGGAGATCCGTCGCGCCATTCAGGTGCTGTCGCGGCGCACCAAGAACAACCCCGTGCTGATCGGCGAGCCGGGCGTCGGCAAAACGGCCATCGTCGAAGGCCTCGCCAAGCGCATCGTCGAAGGCGACGTGCCGGAAAGCCTGCGCGACAAGCAGCTGCTCGCCCTCGACATGGGCGCGCTGATCGCCGGCGCGAAATATCGCGGCGAGTTCGAGGAGCGGCTGAAGGGCGTCTTGCAGGAGGTGCAGGCGGCCGAAGGCGGCATCGTTCTCTTCATCGACGAGATGCACACCATCGTCGGCGCCGGCAAGGCGGACGGCGCGATGGACGCTTCGAACCTCTTGAAGCCGGCGCTCGCCCGTGGCGAGCTGCACTGCGTCGGCGCGACCACGCTCGACGAATATAAGAAGCATGTGGAGAAGGACGCGGCGCTCGCCCGGCGTTTTCAGCCCGTCTATGTCTCCGAGCCGACGGTTGAGGATACAGTCTCGATCCTGCGCGGCCTCAAGGAGAAATACGAGCAGCACCATGGGGTGCGCATCCAGGATGCGGCGCTCGTCGCGGCGGCGACCTTGTCGAACCGCTATATCACCGACCGCTTCCTTCCCGACAAGGCGATCGACCTTGTCGACGAGGCGGCGGCGCGCTTGCGCATGCAGGTCGATTCGAAGCCCGAGGAGCTCGATTCGATCGACCGCGAGATCGTGCGCCTGAAGATCGAGGCGGAAGCCTTGAAGAAGGAGAGCGACACGGCCTCCAAGGACAGGCTCGTGCGGCTTGAGAAGGAACTCGCCAATCTGGAGGAAGAGTCCCGTTCGCTGACCACGAAATGGCAGGCGGAAAAGGACAAGCTCGGCCGTGCGGCGGATCTCAAGAAGAAGCTCGACGAGGCCCGCAACGAACTCGCCATCGCCCAGCGCCAGGGCCAGTACCAGCGCGCCGGTGAGCTCGCCTATGGTGTGATTCCCGGGCTCGAGAAGGAGCTGCAGGAGGTGGAGGCGCAGGACGGCGCCGCCGCCGGCGTGGTGCAGGAGGCCGTGACGCCCGACAATATCGCTCAGGTCGTCTCGCGCTGGACAGGCGTTCCCGTCGACCGGATGCTCGAGGGCGAGAAGGAGAAGCTCCTCAAGATGGAAGATGCGCTGGCGAAGCGCGTCGTCGGCCAGGAAGAGGCGGTCGAAGCGGTCGCGACGGCCGTGCGCCGGGCGCGCGCCGGCCTACAGGATCCGAACCGGCCGATCGGCTCCTTCATGTTCTTAGGCCCTACCGGCGTCGGCAAGACCGAGCTCACCAAAGCGCTCGCATCCTTCCTGTTCGACGACGAGACGGCGATGGTGCGCTTGGACATGTCCGAATACATGGAGAAGCACTCGGTCGCGCGGCTCATCGGCGCGCCTCCCGGCTATGTCGGCTATGAGGAGGGCGGCGCGCTCACCGAGGCGGTGCGCCGCCGGCCCTACCAGGTCGTGCTCTTCGACGAGATCGAGAAGGCGCATCCGGACGTCTTCAACGTCCTCCTGCAGGTGCTCGACGACGGGCGGCTGACGGATGGGCAGGGGCGGACGGTCGACTTCCGCAACACGCTCATCATCATGACCTCCAACCTCGGGGCCGAATATCTCGTCGCTCAGAAGGCGGGGGAGGACTCGGAGGCCGTCCGCGAGGAGGTGATGGACGTGGTGCGCGCGCATTTCCGGCCGGAGTTCCTGAACCGGATCGACGAGATCATCCTGTTCCACCGCCTCCGGAAGGATCAGATGAGCGCGATCGTCGATATCCAGCTCGGCCGCCTCGCGAAGCTCCTGGAAGATCGCAAGATCACGCTGGAGCTCGACGATGCCGCCCGCGCCTGGCTCGCCGAGAAGGGCTACGATCCGGCTTACGGTGCACGGCCCCTCAAGCGCGCCATCCAGAAGAACGTCCAGGATCCGCTCGCCGAGCTCATCCTGGCCGGCTCGGTCAAGGACGGCGAGACCGTGCCGATTACGGCCGGACCGCTCGGGCTCGTGATCGGCGACTTCCCCGCGGCCGAGACCCGTCGGCCGGTCGGCGTCGTGCTGAACTGAGGGGCCGCAACGCTAAAAAGCGGACGCGCCGGCACCGGAGATGACCCTCCCCTTGATGGGGAGGGTCGGCGAGCGTCAGCGAGCCGGGGTGGGGTGACCGTAGCAGCGTTCTCCCAAGCGCTGCCGCTTACCAACTTTCACCCCCACCCCTTACCCCTCCCCACAAGGGGGAGGGGCATCGGTGGGCGGCGTCACCCGAGCAATCTCTGCGACCCAGCGCGCTTGCCCTCCTCCCGCAGGGGGATAACGTGTCACCCTGCCTCATCCCCTGACAAAATGCTCTCCCGGCGCTTATCTCTAGGATATCCGCCGGGAGAGTTTTTCCATGCACGACAGCGATCGCCCCGAAGCCGATCGGGAGGCCAATCGGCTCTCGGCACGCGCTGCGCGCTATGCGCGCGTCGGCCGCGACGTCGGCGGCATTGCCGCCAGGATGGCGGGCTCGCGGGCGCTCGGCCTCAGCCTCGACCGCGAGCGCAATGCGGGAGAGTTGATGCGCGCGCTCGGTGGGCTCAAGGGCCCGCTGATGAAGGTGGCCCAGCTCCTCTCGACCATTCCCGACGCGCTTCCGCCGGAATATGCCGAGGAACTGCAGAAGCTGCAGGCCGAGGCGCCGCCCATGGGCGCCGCCTTCGTCAAGCGGCGCATGACGAGCGAACTCGGACCGGGATGGGCTGATCGCTTCGGCTCCTTCGATCTGAAGCCGGCCGCGGCCGCATCCCTTGGGCAGGTGCACCGCGCTGTGGCGAAAGACGGCACGCTGCTCGCCTGTAAGTTGCAATACCCCGACATGCAATCGGCCGTCGAAGCCGATCTCGTGCAGCTCGGATTCCTCCTCTCCCTGCAGCGGCGGTTCAATCCGGCAATCGACACGCGCGAGATCGCCGACGAAATCGGCGCGCGGCTGCGGGAAGAGCTCGACTACAGGCGCGAGGCGCGCCATGCCGCGCTTTACCGGGCCATGCTCGCCGAACTCCCCGACATATGTGTGCCGCGCGTTCATCCCGAGCTCTCCACCGGCCGTTTGCTCACCCTCGACTGGCTCGAGGGCGAGCGCCTGCTCGCCTTCAGGGATGCGCCGCTCGAGACGCGCAACCGGCTCGCGACCGTGATGTTCGGTGCCTGGTGGCATCCCTTCAGCCACTTCGGCGTGATCCACGGCGATCCGCATCTCGGCAATTACACCGTGCGGCGTGACGAGGCCGGCGAACCGGCAGGCATCAACCTGCTCGACTACGGCTGCATCCGCATCTTTCCGCCCTCCTTCGTCGGCGGCGTGGTGGACCTCTACCGAGGGCTCCTGGAGAATGACGAGGAGCGGGTGGTCTCGGCTTACGAGACCTGGGGCTTCAAGGGGCTCACACGCGAGCTCGTCGACGTGCTCAATCTCTGGGCCCGCTTCATCTACGGCCCCTTGCTCGACGATCGCACCCGCACCATCGCCGACGGCGTCGCGCCCGGCCAATATGGCCGCCGCGAGGCCTGGCGCGTGAAACAGGCGCTGCGTGAGAAAGGCCCGATCCGCATTCCGCGGGAGTTCGTCTTCATGGACCGGGCGGCGATCGGCCTCGGCTCGGTCTTCCTGCATTTGCGGGCGGAGCTCAACTTCCACCAGCTTTTCGAGGCGGAGATCGAGAATTTCTCCCTGGCGGAGGTTGCCGCCCGGCAAGCCGGAGCCTTGGCGGAGGCCGGGCTTACCCCCTGATCAGCCCTTCAGCGCAGCTTTCGCTGCAGTCGCCGTCCCTCTCGGCGTTGCAAGGGCAACCGCCATGCGCTAAAGCCCACTCGAAAGCGTGACATTCGTCTCAGGGGATCTCATGGCCAATAATGCTCCAGCCACGACCGAGCACGGGTCGCCAGCGATGGATTACGCGGAACACGAGCGTACGTATCGAGGCTTCCTGACCTTTGCGAAATGGGGATCGATCCACATCGTGGTCATCCTCATTCTCATGGCCTTCTTCCTCCTCTGATCATTCGCGCCCGCCGGCTCGTCATGGGCTGGCCGTGCAATCCTTACGCTGTGACTTGAAAAGTCGTCGGGCTCGGCCGTGCCGAGGCCGGCGACACGGGTGGAAATGCTTCAAGTCAGTCGCAGCCGATAGGGCACCGTCGCCTGGAGTGGTTCAACGATGCTGATCGCCGTCCCCGCCGAGACCGAGACGAATGAGGGGCGCGTCGCCGCGACGCCCGAAACGGTGAAGAAATTTGCGGCGCTCGGCGCCGAGATCGTCGTGCAGAGCGGTGCTGGGACCGCCTCCGGCATCACCGACGCCGATTACATCGAAGCGGGCGCCCGCATCGCCGTCACGGCGGCCGAGACCCTGACCGGCGCCGATGTGGTGCTCAAGGTGCGCCGCCCGAATGCGACGGAACTCGCCGGCCTCAAGCGCGGCGCCATTGTCGTCGCGACCCTCGACCCCTATGGCGACGACCAGGCGGTGAAGACCTGGGCCGATGCCGGCATTGCCGCCTTCGCCATGGAATTCATGCCACGCATCACCCGCGCGCAGGTCATGGACGTGCTCTCCTCCCAGGCCAATCTCGCCGGCTATCGCGCGGTGATCGACGCCGCCGCCGAATATGGTCGGGCGCTGCCGATGATGATGACCGCCGCCGGCACCGTGCCTGCCGCACGCGTCTTCGTCATGGGTGCCGGCGTCGCCGGCCTGCAGGCGATCGCCACCGCCCGGCGCCTCGGCGCCGTGGTCTCGGCCACCGACGTGCGGCCCGCCGCGAAGGAGCAGGTCGCTTCCCTCGGCGCCAAGTTCATCGCCGTCGAGGACGAGGAGTTCAAGGCGGCCGAGACGGCGGGCGGCTATGCCAAGCAGATGTCGGCTGAGTATCAGGCCAAGCAAGCCGAACTGACGGCCAGCCACATCGCCAAACAGGACATCGTCATCACGACGGCGCTCATCCCGGGCCGTCCGGCGCCGAAGCTCGTCACATCAGCCATGGTCGCTTCCATGCGGCCGGGGTCGGTGATCGTCGACCTCGCGGTTGAGCGCGGCGGCAATGTCGAGGGCGTCAAGCCCGGCAAGGTGGCGGTGGTGAACGGCGTGAAGATCGTCGGCCATCTCAATATGGCGGGGCGGCTCGCGGCGACTGCGTCGAGCCTTTATGCCAAGAACCTCTACGCCTTCGTCGAGACGCTCATCGACAAGACCACGAAGGCGCTCGCCGTGAACTGGGACGACGAGCTCGTGAAAGCGACCTGCCTGACGCGTGACGGCACGGTCGTCCATCCCACTTTCGCTGCGCCGGCGCCCGCCGTCGCGAGCTGATCCCAATCGAACCGATCGAACAGAACACAGACTGAACGAGGGAGTGCGAGCCATGGCCAATCTCACGCCGGAGCAAGCGCTGGAGCGCGCCCGTGCGGCGGCCGATGCCGCCCGGCAGGCGGCCGAGGCTGCACAGTCCTATGCCGACTACGCCGCCGATGCATTGGGCAATGCCGCCCATGCGGCAACCGGTGGCGTGGTCGACCCGACGGTCTTCCGGCTCGCCATTTTCGTGCTCGCCGTCTTCGTCGGCTACTATGTCGTCTGGTCGGTGACGCCGGCGCTGCATACGCCGCTCATGTCCGTCACCAATGCGATCTCCTCGGTCATCGTGGTGGGCGCGCTGCTGGCCGTCGGCGTCTCGGCGGCGCCGGAACTCGGGACCGGGCCCTGGTGGGCGAAGGCCTTCGGCTTCATTGCCCTGATCCTCGCATCGGTGAACATCTTCGGCGGCTTCCTCGTCACCCAGCGAATGCTCGCCATGTATAAGAAGAAGGGCTGAGCGCTATGTCCGCCAATTTCTCGGCCCTTCTCTATCTCGCCTCGGGCGTCCTCTTCATCCTGGCGCTGCGTGGACTCTCCTCGCCGGCGACGTCCCGTCAGGGCAATCTCTACGGCATGGTGGGCATGGGGATCGCGATCCTCACGACCCTCGTCTTCCATCCGCCGACGGATGTCACGAGTTGGCTCGTCATCATCCTCGGCATTGCCATCGGCGGCGGCATCGGCGCCGTTATCGCCCGGCGCGTGCCGATGACGGCCATGCCGCAGCTTGTCGCGGCCTTCCACTCGGGCGTCGGCCTCGCCGCCGTCTTCGTCGCCGCCGGCGCGCTCTATGCCCCTTCGGCCTTCGGCATCGGCGATGCCGGCTCGATCCACGGCGGCAGCCTGGTCGAGATGTCGCTCGGTGTGGCGATCGGCGCCGTCACCTTCACCGGTTCGGTCATTGCGTTCCTCAAGCTCGACGGGCGCATGTCGGGCAAGCCGATCATCCTGCCGCAGCGCCATGCGCTCAATATCGCGCTGGGAGCGCTGCTCGTCCTGCTCGTGGTCGTCTTCGCGGCGACCGAGAGCCATCTCGCCTTCTGGCTGATCACCCTGGTTGCCTTCATCCTCGGGGTGACGCTCATCATCCCGATCGGCGGCGCCGACATGCCGGTCGTGGTCTCCATGCTCAATTCCTATTCGGGCTGGGCGGCCGCGGGCATCGGCTTCACGCTCGGCAATCTCGCGCTCATCATCACGGGCGCGCTGGTCGGCTCCTCCGGCGCCATCCTCTCCTACATCATGTGCAAGGGGATGAACCGCTCCTTCATCTCCGTCATTCTCGGCGGCTTCGGCGGCGACAGCGCCACGGCCGCCGCCGGCGTGGTGGAAAGCCGGCCGGTGAAGCAGGGCTCGGCCGAGGACGCGGCCTTCCTCATGAAGAATGCGTCGAAGGTCATCATCGTGCCCGGCTACGGCATGGCGGTCGCTCAGGCGCAGCATGCGCTGCGCGAGATGGCCGACAAGCTGAAGGAAGAAGGCGTGGAGGTGAAATATGCCATCCACCCGGTGGCCGGCCGCATGCCCGGCCATATGAACGTGCTGCTTGCCGAGGCCAATGTGCCCTATGACGAGGTCTTCGAGCTCGAGGACATCAATTCGGAATTCGCTCAGGCCGACGTCGCCTTCGTCATCGGCGCCAACGACGTCACGAATCCGGCGGCGAAGACTGATCCGACCTCGCCGATCTTCGGCATGCCGATCCTCGATGTCGAGAAGGCCAATACGGTTCTCTTCATCAAGCGCGGCATGGGCTCGGGCTATGCGGGCGTCGAGAACGAGCTGTTCTTCAAGGACAACACCATGATGTTGTTCGCCGACGCCAAGAAGATGGTGGAGAGTATCGTCAAGTCGCTGTGACGGGCTTCTCCCGCCTGAGCCAAAGGCGCGGCGCCGAGGGAGTTTCCCGCGCCGCGGCCGCGTGAACTGGATCGAGGATTGCGTGCCCGAAATCCCCTCCCGCCCGTCCGCCGAGGACTTCTCCGAGGGTGCACGACGCCGGGCGCGGCGGCTTCGTCGCGGCTCGCTCTGGCGCCGGGGAGGCGCCGCCGTTCTGGTCGTCGCCGCGCTCGCCTATCTCGCGGCAGTGGCGGCCCTCTACACGCAACAGGACGAGTATCTTTTCCCGCGTGATCCGACGCGCGCCGATCCGGCGCTTGCCGGCATCCCCGGCCTTCAGGAAGCGACGGTCACGACCACGGACGGTCAGCGCCTCGTCGCCTGGGTGCTGCCGCCGCGCGACGGCAAGCCGGTGATCCTCTATTTTCCCGGTCAAGCCGGCAATATCGGCCGTCCGGGCCGTCTAGACCGCTATCGCGCGCTCGCCGAGGACGGCGAAGGGCTCTTCGTCCTGAGCTACCGCGGCTATGGCGGCTCCACAGGCATACCCTCGGAACAGGGGCTCCGCGAGGATGCCCGCGCCGCCTACAAGGAGGCCGTCGCGCGCTTCGGCGACAATATCGTCCTTTACGGTGAGTCGCTCGGCACCGGCGTGGCGGTCGGGCTCGCTGCGGAAGTACCCGTGAAAGGGGTGATCCTGGAGGCGCCTTATCTCTCGGCCGCCGCCGTCGGCGCGGAGCGATACCCTTGGGCGCCGGTGCGGTTCCTGATGCGCGACCAGTTCCACTCCGACGCGTTGATCGGCAAGGTGACGGCACCGATTCTCATTCTTCACGGCGAGAAGGATGCCATCGTCCCCTTCGCCCAGGGTGAGGCCCTCTTCAATCTTGCCAAAGGGCCGAAACGGCTGGTGCGCTTTCCAGACGGAGGCCACGGGGATCTGCCCGATCAGGGCTCGATCCCGCAGATCCTCACCTTCCTGCGCGACATCGCCGGGCCGACCCCCCTGCCGCCGGCGCAGACCCGCGTCGTGCGCGAGGTGGCGGAGCCGCCGCAACCCTGAGCGGCCAACGGGCTTGCTTTCGGAAGAACAACCTGCAGCTCGTTCGCGCCTTATCGACGCGAACAGACATCTACTTCGCTCGAATATGCGCTGGTGTCGCGATGCTGCAAGACAACATCGACCACAGCCGTCGAGCTTACTGCTTCAGCGCTGGCGCACCTGGCAGCACGAGCGTGATATCCTAGAAAAAGAAAGACGCTGATCTTGGGACATCACGCTCGGGATCAGGCGTGAGCCCTGCTCAATGCACCGATTTGGATGCCATACCGAGCTTCAATTGCTCCAAGGTATCCTTGAGCTGAAGTTTCTTGCGCTTGAGTTCCGCGATCTTGAGGGGACTGGCGGAGGGGCATGCGAGTGTCGTCTGGATTTCCTCTTCGAGTGCCTGATGCCGCCGCTTGAGCTCCATCACGTGGGCTTCTAAAGACATCGGCTCATCTCCTCTCGTGAGTTTCAGCACAGAGTATTCTGACACAAGAGATGGGCGCTGTGGAGCCTTCCGCAACCGCACCTGAGGAAAACTTTATGGCGCTGGTGCCTGTCTGCCCTTGAACCGCGAGAGCTCGCGATATATAGGGACGGGCACTGCCGCGCTCCCATCGTCTAGCGGTCTAGGACGTCGCCCTCTCACGGCGAAAACAGGGGTTCGAGTCCCCTTGGGAGCGCCATTCCGGCGCAGAATCACCTCGAAAATCAACGTTGTCAGGACCTAAGGCGGCCGACTTTGCCGCGCGCTGCGCTGCCGCTCTCACTCTCCAGGTGAGCGCCGTCGGAAGGTGGTGCCCGCGACGGCGGGGCGGTTTGCGGCCTCGCGACTGGTCGATTCCCGCTCGATAATCTCGAAACCCATGTCGACCACCGGCGTCTCGATGGACCGGCCGGCAATGCGGTCGAGCAGCATCTCGCCGGCCTTGATGCCGATCTCGTAGCGGGGAATACGCACCGTGGTCAGCGACGGATTGAGATTCTCGGCGATTTCGAGCCCTTCGAAACCGGCGATCGCCAGGTCCCGCGGCACGGAAACCCCTAGTCTCTGGGCTTCGAACAAGGCACCCGCCGCAATGAAATCGCCCGTGCAGAACAGGGCCTCGACATCTGGACGCCGCGCCAGGAGCAGGCGCAGCTGCTGCGCGGCTGCCTTCAGGTCCATTTCGAGCTCAGCGATCAGACTCGGATCGTCGTCGAGGCCGAATTCCCGCACCGCGGCGCGATAACCGGCCTGGCGCTCCACCTGCCGTTCGTTATCCTTGGTGAAGGTCGAGAACAGGGCGATGCTCTGGTGGCCCTGTTCGGCGAGCATTTTCGTCACGGCATAGGCGGCGCCGAAATTCGAGAAGCCGACCGCTATATCGATGGGATCCTCGGGAAGGCTCGCGATCTCGACCGTCGGCACCGCATTGTCGCGCAGGAACTTGCGCGTGCGCTCGGTGTGGGTCGCGCCGGTGAGATAGATGCCATCGACCCGGCGCGCCAGGAATTCGACGACGATCGCCTCCTCGTCACCGGGCACGAATTCGCTGTTGCCGAGGAGGAGGTGATAGCCGCGGGCCCGCAGCACCCGGCTGAAGCCTTCGGCGAAATCTGCGGCGATCGAATTGCGCAGAGTCGGGATAACGGCGCCGATCGTCATCGTATGATTGGACGACAGGCTGCTCGCCACACGATTGGGAATATAGCCGATCGCCGCGACGGCCGCGGTGATCTTCTCGCGTGTTTCGGCCGAGACGAGGTCGGGAAATGACAAGGCGCGCGATACGGTCATGGGCGCCACCCCCGCCAGCCGTGCCACGTCGCGGATGCCGGCGCGTTTGATACCGCGACCCGCAGGATCGGAGATCTTTGCCATGCCCGCTCCATAGCTCCGGCGCTTGACGCTGTCGAATGATACCGGTACCATAGATCGTCAACAAGAAAAAACGCGTGGGAGAGGCCGTTGGCGGCTCAGGACGAGAATGGCGCCGCCGTCGCGCCGGGCGATACGACCGCCTATTGGCCGACGCCGCTGGCGGCGCGCCTCTATGCCTCGGTGGCCGGCGTGCTCGTCTATCTGCGCGCCATGGCCGTGTTCCTCGTCGTCTGGCATCTCGCCTCCCTGTGGATCGGCAATCCCATTCTCCTGCCGTCGCCCCTCGATGCGGCACGCGCATTGGTCGATCTCACCCTTCAGGGTGAGGTCTTCAGCAATGTGGCGGCAAGCCTGACGCGGCTCGGCGCGAGCTTCGCGCTCGCCGTCCTCCTCGGCGTGCCGCTCGGCTTCGCCATGGGCTTGAGCCGTGCCGTCTTCGAGATGGTCGATCCCTTGATCGAGCTCCTGCGGCCGATCTCCGGCATCGCCTGGATCCCGCTCGGCATGTTCATCCTGGGCGTCGGCGAGGCGCTGCCGACGGCCATCATGTTCTACGGCGCCTTCTTCCCCATCGTCATCAATACGGTGGTCGGCGTGCGCTCGGTCAATCCGAGCCTGGTGCAGGCGGCGCGCGTGCTCGGCGTCGGCCATGCGCAAATCGTGCGTCACGTGGTCTGGCCGGCGGCGCTGCCCAATATTCTGGTCGGGGCGCGGCTCGGCGCCGGCGCGGGCTGGATGGCGATGGTCGCGGCCGAGCTCATCGGCGCCCCCTCCGGCCTCGGCTTTGCCGTCGAATGGTACCGCGAGCTCCTCATGACGCCCAGCGTGCTCGCCTTCGTCTTCCTCATCGGCCTGCTCGGCTATCTCTTCGATCGGCTGTTGCGTTGGCTGCAGCGTGTCTTGACGCCATGGTCGCAGGCGGAAGGAGGCGTGTCGTGAGCTTCGCCGTCCGCCTTCGTCCAATCATCCTGCCGCTCCTCCTGCTCGCGTTGTGGCAGATCGGGGCGATGCGCGCCGCTCCGGCCGATCGCATGCCCGTGCCGGCCGAGGTCATCGCCACCGGCTGGCAGCTCATCGTGAGCGGCGAGCTGCCGCTCGCACTGCTGCAGAGCCTGCAGCGCGTCATGCTCGGCTTCGCCTCCTCTGCCGTCCTTGCGCTCGTCCTCGGCATGGCGATGGCGACCTATGCTCCCATCGGCCGCAACCTCGACCCGATCATCGAGAGCTTCCGGCCGATCGCACCGATCGCCCTCCTGCCGCTCGCCATCCTCTGGTTCGGCACGGGCACGCCGGCCGCCGCCTTCATCGTCGGCTATGCGGCTTTCTTCCCGATGATCGTCAACACGATCTACGGCGTGCGCAGCATCGATCCCGGCTTGATCCGCGCCGCACGCACCCTCGGCGTCGGCCGCCTCACGATTTTGCGCACCGTCGTGCTGCCGGGCGCCCTGCCCAATCTCTTCGTCGGGGGGCGCCTGGCGCTGGGCGTCGCCTGGACGTCGATCATCGCCGCGGAGCTTGCCGTCGGCGCCAAGGCGGGCGGCGGCGGCTCGGGCGGCGTCGGCCAGATGATGTTCGTCTTCTATGCCTATAGCGTCGATCTTTCGGGCATCATCGTCTGCATGATCGGCGTCGGGCTCGTCGCGCTCGTCATCGATCGCGGCGTGCGCGCTCTCGAACATTGGATGATTCCATGGAAGCGATAGATCCGGCCGCGGCGCCCAAGATTCGCCCGAAGATCCGTCTCGACGCCATCAGCAAGGAATATGTCGTCCCGCGCACCGGGCAGCGCACGCTCGCCATCACGGATGTTTCGCTGGATATCCACCAGGGCGAGTTCCTGTGCATCGTCGGCCCCTCCGGCTGCGGCAAGAGCACGATCCTCAATATGATCGCCGGCCTGGCGCAGCCATCTGGCGGGATTGTTGCCATGGACGGCGCGCCGATCCGCGCGCCCGGCGCCGAGCGCGGCGTGGTCTTCCAGGACTACGCCCTCTTTCCCTGGAAGACGGTGCGCGAGAACATCGAGTTCGGTCCGCGCTTCCGCGCCGATGCGCGGCTGTCGGCCGCGGAGCGCGACAAGCTCGTGCGCCATTACATCGATCTCGTCTCGCTCACCGGCGCCGAGAACAAATATCCGCACGAGCTCTCCGGCGGCATGCGCCAGCGCTGCGCCTTCGCGCGGGCGCTCGCCAACGAGCCCGAGGTCCTGCTCATGGACGAGCCCTTCGCGGCGCTCGATGCGCAGACGCGACTCATCCTGCAGGAGGAGCTTCTGCGCATCTGGGGCGAGGATCTGCCGCGGGCCGACCGCAAGACGGTGATCTTCATCACCCACGGCATCGACGAGGCCGTCTTCCTCGCCGATCGCGTCGCGGTGATGAGCAATCACCCCGGCCGCATCAAGACGGTGA
This sequence comes from Chelatococcus sp. GCM10030263, assembly GCF_042666455.1. Lineage (NCBI taxonomy): Bacteria > Pseudomonadati > Pseudomonadota > Alphaproteobacteria > Hyphomicrobiales > Chelatococcaceae > Chelatococcus > Chelatococcus sp. GCM10030263. The sequence continues at coordinate 747,582 of NZ_JBHTDB010000002.1, forward strand.
TGAATGTGGATCTACCGCGGCCGCGGCGCGAGAGCCTGCGGGCCACGGGCGAATTCCAGAAGCTCGCCGACGACATCTGGCAGCTCATTCGCCGCGAGGCCTACGAGGCCACCATCGACCGACACTGACGAGGGAAACCCGCGGCAAGCGGGCAAGGGAGGAATGACATGAGGGGTATTATTCATCCATCGCGCCGCCGCTTTCTGGCGACGGCCGGAGCGGCGGGGCTTGCGGCGGTGGCCGCGCCGCGCATCGCGCGTGCGCAGGCGGTCACCGTCTCCGTCGGGCGTCAGCCCTGGGCGGCCGGCAATTCGCCGGTCACCCAGCATATGATCAACAACAAGCTCTTCGAGAAGAAGGCGAAGGAGCTCGGTTACGAGCTCACCGTCGACTGGCGGGATTATCCCTCGGCGCAGCCGATGGTCGAGGCTTTCGTCAGCAATAATCTCGATCTCGGCATGTGGGGCAATACGCCGATCATCCGCGGGCTCGCGGCCAAGCAGCCGTGGAGCATCCTGAATGTCGGCGAGGGCCATTTCCGCTTCGTGGTCGCGACGCGAAAGGATTCCGAGATCCGCACCATCGCCGATCTCAAGGACAAGACGGTGGGCGCGCTCCTCGGCGGCGACCCCTACAACGCCTTCTCGCAGATCCTGCTGAGCGAGCTCGGCTCGGGCAATCCGCGCGATTTCGGCATCAAGATGATCAATACGCCGACGCAGGCGCAGGCCGCGACGATCCCGCGCGGCATGGACGCGGCCGTGCTGATCTATCCCGCTTTCCTGAAGGCGCAGAAGGAGGTCGGCACCGTCGGCATCGTCAATTCCTTTGGCTACACGGAAGACCATTACAAGGGACCGGCCGGGGATGGCGCGGGGCATCTCCTCGAATCGGTGAAGAAGTCGCCGTTCTACCCGGATGGCTATTATCTGCACCGCTCCTTCTGGATGGCGCGGGACGAGCTGCTGAACAAGCATCCGAAGCTCATCACGGCCTTCGTCGCGGCCCAGCAGGAGGCGGTCGATGCGCTCAAGGGCCTATCGCCCGGCGCCATCTCCGACACCGTCGAGAAATATTGGGGGCTGCCGTCCGATCTCGGCGCGAAGGTGGTGGAAGACGAGGTGCTTTTCCGCCGCGGCTGGGTCTGGCCCACCGAAGGCGATGTCGGCGCCGTCGTCGAGACCTCGAAATTTATGGTAGCGGGCAGGCTCATCCCGGCCCCGCTCGAGTGGAAGCTCGTGCTCGACAATGTGGCCAAGGCCGCTCCGCTCCTGCGCGAGGCCTATGATTTGTCCGGCAAGAAGCCCGACGAAAGCGCCTTCACGGCGACGGACGCCGGTGATCTGCGCGGTCTGCCCACCTGGCAGAAGGATCGCTGGAAGGCGAGAGACTGATCCCGCGAGGCGGGCAAGACAGGAAACCAAAGATGGACATGATCGGGTTTTTGGGGCTCGGCACCATGGGCGGCCCCATGGCGCGCAACATCCTGCGCAAGGGCTACCGGGTGAAGGGCTTCGACCTCAATCCGGCGGCCATGGAGGCGCATGTCGCCGCCGGCGGCGAGGCGGCAACATCGCTCGCCGGCCTCGCCGAAGGCTGCGATGTGGTCGTCACCATGTTGCCGGACGGACCTGATGTGGAACGAGCGGTGCTCGGCGAGGGCGGGCTCGCCCACGCCATGCGGCCGGGCACCGTGCTGATCGACATGAGCACCATCGATCCGGCGGTCACCCGCCGTGTCGGCCAGGCGCTCGCCGACAAGGGCATTGCCATGGTCGACAGCCCCGTGGGCAAGACCCAGGACCATGCGATCGCCGGCACGCTCACCCTGATGGTGGGTGGCGACCCCGCCGTGGTCGAGCGGGTGCGGCCGATCCTCGACTGCATGGGCAGCGATTTCTTCTACTGCGGCGGGCTCGGCATGGGCGAGGCGCTGAAGCTCACCAACAACTTCCTCGCCGCCACCATCCTGTCGGCAACGAGCGAGGCGCTCGTCATGGGCACCAAGGCGGGCCTGTCGCTCGAACTGATGACCGAGGTCATGCGCACGACGATGGCCTGGAACAACCAGTTTGCCGTCGCCCTCCCCAAGAAGGGCCTGGCCGGCGATTTCTCCCCCGGCTTCATGGTGAAGCTCGGCGAGAAGGACCAGCGGCTCGCCATCGGCATGGCCAAAGCGCTCGGCGTCGAAACACCGGTGGGCGCGGCCGCCCATGCGGTGCTTGCCGAGGCGAAGACCACGGGCTTTGCCGATCTCGACGTCACATCCGTGCTGCGCCTGCGCGAGGAGCAGGCGGGCGTCACCGTTCGCGCCAAGAAGGGCGTCTGAAATGGCGGTACATGGCGTTCCCAGCCGTAAGCTCGGCCGGACGGGGCTCTCCGTCTCGGTGCTCGGCTTCGGCGCCGCTCCGCTCGGCGGCATCTACCGTGCGCTCTCCGATGCCGAGGCGGATGCGACCGTCACGGCAGCCTTCGAGGCGGGCCTGCGCTACTACGATGTGGCGCCTTTCTATGGCCTCGGCCTGGCCGAGCACCGTCTCGGCCGCGCCCTGCGCAAGCGCCGCGACGACTGCGTCATCTCGACCAAGGTCGGTCGGCTGCTCCGGCCACTGCGCGGCCGCCAGCCGGACGGCATGTATGTCGATCCGCTACCCTTCGAGGTCGTCTACGACTACAGCTACGACGGCGTCATGCGCTCGATCGAGGATAGCCAGCAGCGCACGGGCCTCGTCGATTTCGACATCCTGTTCATTCACGACGTCAACCGACGCTGGCACGGCGATGACGTGGACCGCCGCTTCGACGAGGTGATGGCCGGTGGCTATCGCGCGCTCGATGAGCTGCGCCGCAATGGCCACGTGAAGGCGATCGGGGTGGGCGTCAACGACAACGACATTCTTCTGCGTTTCGCCGATGCCGGCCGCTTCGACTGCTTCATGCTGGCGGGACGCTATACGCTCCTGGAACAATCGCCGCTCGATGAGCTCTTTCCGCGCTGCGAGCGCGAGGGGATCGCGATCGTCGCCGCCGCTCCCTTCAACTCGGGCATCCTGGCGACGGGCGCTCGCCAGGGCGCCAAATATTTCTACACCGACGCACCGCCCGAGATCCTGGAGAGGACGCGCCGCATCGAGGCGGTCTGCGAGCGTCATGGCGTGCCGCTGGCCGCCGCGGCGCTGCAATTCGCGCTCGGCCATCCGGTCGTCGCGAGCGTTGCGGCAGGCTTCAGCTCGCCCGCCGAGGTCGAGACGAATGTCGCGATGATGACCTTGCCCATCCCGGCAGCCTTCTGGGAGGAGCTCAAGACTGAGGGCCTCATCCGCCAGGACAGCCCGACCGCGGCTGTGGTGTGAGCAGGGTTAGCGCCGTTGAGCAAGAGCCGGCGCCTCCAGTGCCCCTCCCCGTTGTGGGGAGGGGTGAGGGGTGGGGGTGAAAGATCGTCCTGCACGTCGGTCGAGGCCCTGGCCGCAGCCAGCGGAATTTCCTCGTCACCCCACCCCGGCTCGCTGGCGCTCGCCGACCCTCCCCATCGAGGGGAGGTCGGACGCCTAATCGGATGGTGAACCGCTTCGAACCTCGGTCCGTTCAAATGCTCTTCTCCCGGAATCGGCGAGAAGCTGGCCTGACGCCGGCGCCTGCCCCGACAAGCCGGCGGGCAGCCGGACCAGGTCGAGGTGAGGTGGAACGTGCCATCCCTCATGATATGGAACAGAGAAGCATTTTCGAGGAAGCCGATCCCATGAATGGCCAGTGGCCGCCCACCATCCGTTCCGTCGAGGCCTTCACCGTCCCGGTCTCCGTGAAGTCCGTCTGGATCTTTCTGGAGCTCAGCTTTGCAGACGGCACTGCCGGCTGGGGCGAGGCGACGCTTGCCGGTGCGGAAGAGGCGGTGCTCGCCGAAATCGGCCATGCGGGGACGCTTCTGTCCGGCCGTTCCTTCGCCGGTGCGGGCGAGGCGGTCGCGGTGCTGCGCATGGCGCATGCGTCGGAGGCGCGCGTCACGGTCATGCGCGCCGTCGAGCAAGCCTTCCTGGACGCCTTGGCGCGCCGGGCCGGCATGCCGCTCGCTGCCTTGCTTGGCGGGCCGGAACGGCCGACCGTCCCCGTCTATGCCAATATCAACCGCGGCATTTCGGATCGTTCTCCTGCCGGATTCGCAGCCCGGGCGCGGGAGGTCGTGACGGAGGAGGGCTACAAGGCCGTCAAGATCGCCCCCTTCGACGGGCTCGACTGGGCTCGTGTCGACCATGCCACCGGAACGCGCCTCCTTCGCGCCGGGATCGAGCGCATCGCCGCGGTGCGCGAGGCGATCGGCCCGGAATTGGCACTTCTGGTCGACTGTCATTCCCGCCTTTCGCCGGTCATGGCGCGCACCGTCCTGCGGGAGGCGGAAGCCTCCGGCCTCTATTGGCTGGAGGAGCCGCTCGCCGAAGACGCCTTCGAGGCTGAAATCGGCCGGGCGCTGCGCAGCTTCGCCAATGATCGCGGCATCCGCATTGCCGGCGGTGAAAATCTCACGACCATGGCCGAGGCGCGCCAATTCCTGGCACGCGGCATCTGCGACGCCATCCTGCCGGACATACGCTGGTCCGGCATCCGAACCGGCTTTGCCATGCTTGAGCTCGCGGCCGCCTCGGGTGTCGGCGTCAGCCTGCACAACCCGGTCGGCCCGGTGCTCGACCGCATCAGCGTCCAGGTCGCCGCCGCGCTGCCCTCCCTGCTCATTCTCGAACGGCAGGTGCGGGAAAGCCCGCTGTTCGACGAGATCCGCGGCGGCCCGCAACCACTCAACGACGGCGCCATCGTCCTCGATGCGACGCCCGGTTTCGGCCCCGCGCCGGATCGCGCTGCACTCGAACGCTACACCCGCCAGGGCTTCAGCCGCCCCGCGAGCCTCGCCGGTATCGGCGGCTCCGGGGCGGACGCATGACCGTGCCGGTGCGCCATCTCTCCAGCCCCGGCGCTCGGTGCGACCTCACCGGTCGGCGGGGGCTCGTCATTGGCGGGAGCAGCACCAGCGGCTTTCAGCTTGACAGCGCAGCCTGAGCCGACTTTTCTGATGGCCGTCTTTTGGGTGGGATTCCCGATCATTACGGCCGCTGCGATCTGCGGCCGTTTCCGAAGCAGGGCCATGTGCCGGCTGCGCCAATCTGCGGCCCGGTACGGGGTTAATTCTTTGGTGACGTATTGAAGCGTTTCTTATGGTGTGGCGTCAAAAAAATGCGGACGGTGCCATGGACGCGGTTATCCCCGTCAGTATAGTTCCCCGCGCTGAAGCAGGACCAGTGGAGTTGCAAGACGTGGAATCGATGGCATGACCGGGCGCAGCCTCGCTAAGGTCTTCCTGACGATCGCCATGCTGTCCGTGTCACTGTCGCTCGGTGGCTGCGGACTTTTCCGAGGATCATCGCTCGAAACGCGCGCCGACCTGGGCAGCCGTGAGTGCCTGGCGCGCGTGATGTATTTCGAATCGAACCGCTCCAGCGAGGACGGCATGCTCGCCGTCGGAACGGTCGTGATGAATCGCGTCAAATCACCGAAATTTCCCAAGACGGTCTGCGGCGTCGTGGGGCAGCGCAATCAGTTCGCGGATGGCGCCCTGAGGAAGCCGATGACCGAGAAGGCATCCCGCGCGCGCGCCTATCGCGTCGCCGATGCGGTCCTGTCCGGTCGCCGTCACGGGGGAGTCGGCACCCAGGCGATGTTCTTCCACACCGCCGGCCTTACCTTCCCTTACAAGAACATGCATTACGTCGTTGTCGCCGGCGGCAATGCCTTCTACGAGAAGCGCAGCAGGAAGCCGACCATCCCGCTCACGCCGGTCGAGCCCGCTTCGCCCGTCATCATGGTCGCCGACGCCCGCTCTGCGCCACGGCCGGAACCGCGCGAGGCGCCGGAAACGCGGAGCCGCTACGAGGTGGCGAGTTTCATGCCGCTACCGAATCCAACGTCGCGGATTGCCTCGAAACCCGTACTCACGCCGAAGCCGGTGGTCGTGGCTTCGCTCGCGGCGCCTCTGCCGCCGAGCCGTCCGGCGCGAGCCCCGAAGAGTATCGCCGATCTCATCCAGCAGACGTCGAGTTCCAGTTCGGCGCTTGGGCCGATCTATTGAGGACCCGGTGCGGCTGAGCCGCAGGTCCTGTGAACAGATCGCCGCCTGAACACAACGGCAGGCGGCGCCATTGCGGTCTTTACATCTCCGCCCAGCGCCGGAGCAGGTTGTGGTAGACGCTGGTCAGCGCCACCACGGCCCGGTTGTCATCCGGCAGCTGCTGGCGCGTCTTGATGATTGCCATGTCGAGGTCGTAGAGCAGCGTGCGCTCGCCGTCGTTCTTGACCATGGACTGCGTCCAGAAGAACGACGACCAGCGGCTGCCGCGCGTCACCTCTGTCACGGAATGGAGGCTGGAGGCCGGATAGACCACCATGTCGCCGGCCGGCAGCTTGACCACCTGCTTGCCGTAGGTGTCCTCGATGACGAGCTCGCCGCCATCATAATCCTCGGGCGGCGTCAGGAAGAGCGTGGTCGACACGTCGGCGCGCATGCGCATGCCGGCACCGGGGATGGCGCGGACAGCTCCGTCGACATGGGCGTCGAACTTCATGCCCACATCGTAGCGATTGAACATCGGCGGCAACACGCGCAGCGGCAGCGCGACGCTGTTGAACAGAGGGTTGCGCCCGAGCGCCCTGAGGACGAGGCTGCCGACCTCGCGCGCCGCGGGCGAATCTTCCGGGATCTGCAGGTTGAACTTGGCCTTGGCCGCCTGTTCGCCGGCCGTGACCTTGCCATCGACCCAGGCCGCCTCTTCGAGCACCCGGCGGGCATGGGCCACTTCCTCGGGCGTGAGCACGTGGGGGATGTGAACGAGCATGCGGTTTCCAGACTGGCTATGTCAGTGGGGCGCGGCTCGAGCCCTCCTGAGGAAGAGGCCCGAGCCGAGCTTCAACGTCGTGCGTTGTTACGCACCCGGCATGGGCTCAAAACGTCGCGCCGACGGTCAGCAGCAGCGTGCGGCCCGAAGCCGGGATGGCGCGCGCATTGAAGGAAGCGTTGTAGTTCAGCTCGTCCGTCAGGTTGTAGCCGTTGAGCGCGATGCGATAGTTCTGGTATTCATAGGAGATCATCGCATCGATCGAGAAATTGGCGGGCACTTCATAGAGATTGCTGCTCGCCGTGAACACCCCGCTCTGGTAGAATACGCCGCCGCCGAGGAGAAGCTTGCCGGGAAGCCTGGCGAGCGGGGCGATATCATAGGTCGTCCATAGCGAAGCGGCATTCTCCGGCACGTTGCCGACCTCGTTGCCGGTGAAATCGCCCGTCTGAACCTTGCTCTTCATGTAGGAATAGGCGGCATTGACCGTCCATTCCGCCGTGATCTGGCCCGTCGCGCCGAGCTCGATGCCGCGCACGCGCTGCTTTTCGCCGGTGGCGACCACGTCGCCCGACAGGGGATCGGTGTAGCGGGCATTGTCCTTTTCGATCTGGAAGAGCGCGCCGGTCAACCCGAGCTGCCCGTCGAGAAGCCCGATCTTGGCCCCGATCTCGTAGGACTTGTTCTTTTCCGGCTCGAGCGCGGACTGGTTCGGGTTCAATGGATTCGGCGCATTCGCCACATATTGCCCGGGCGGAGAGGCCGAGGTTGCATAAGAAATATAGTAGGTCTGGTTCTTCGTCGGCTCGAAGATCAGGCTCGCCTTGGGGCTCGCGAAGGTTGTATCTTCTTTGTATTGGTTCCAGCCGGTCGCATTGTGAAGGTTGTATTCGGAGGAATACTTGTCCCAGCGCACCCCACCCAGAATGGAGATCTGGTCCGTGAACCAGATGCGGTCGCTCGCGAAGAGGCCGATGTCGGTCCCCTTGGTGCGCTTGATGTTGTCCGGGTTCATGGCGAGGTAATAGGAGCCGACGGCACCCCAGTTCGGCATCCAGGCCGTCGGCGGCACCTTGCCCGGCGTGCCCGGCACGGCGACCGTGCTGATGCCATAGCGGTTGTCGTGCTGGTAGAACAGGTCGAGGCCGGCGACGAGCTCGTGGCGCAGGAAGCCCGTGTTGAACTTCATCACCGCGGTCGAGATGTTCTGGATGCCCCAGGACCGCTGCTGATAGGCGGGATTGCCGCCACCATAGGTGAATTGCGGATTGCCCCCGGCGAAGAAGCTCGCGCTGCAGGCGGCATTACAGCCCGGCGCGCTCGTCGAGAAATCGCGCGTGTAATAGGCGAGCCGCGTGTCGTTCTGCACGGTGAGCCAGTCGTTCACCGTCTTCGAGTAGCGTGAGGTCAAGAGATCGACGTCGGAGACGTCCCTGTCGGTCGCCTTGCCGTAGTTGAACGCGCGCGGCACGCCGAATTCGGTGATCGGCCTGCCCACGGCCGCGCCTGGGGGCGTCACGATGGGCACGCCGTACTCCGGCGTGCGGTCGCCGTGCTGGTGCAAGTAGTTGAGACGCCAGGTGGTGTCCGTGCCGAGGCCGAAACCGAGTGCGGCGCTGAAGCCCCAGCGGTCGGATTTCACATGGTCCCGGTCGGCGATGTCGGACTGGTGCATCATGCCGTTGAAGCGCGCGGCCGTGGTCGCGTCGAGCTGCTTGTTGATGTCGAAGGTGCCGCGGGCGAGCGGGCCCGTGCCGAACTGGCCTTCGATCTTATAGGCGTCGCCGAGATGCGCCTGTTTGCTCTGGATATTGATGGCGCCGCCGGTCGTGCCCATGCCGAAGCTTTCGGACGAAGGGCCCTTGAAGACCTGGACGGCGTCCATGTTGAAGCTGTCGCGCACATAGACGCCGAAGTCGCGCAGGCCGTCCAGATAGATGTCGCCCTTGGCATCGAAGCCGCGGATACGGAACTGGTCGCCGTTGAGGCCGCCATTGCCCTCGCCGATCGAGACGGTGACGCCCGGCACGTTGCGCAGCGCCTGGTCGAGCGTCGTCACGCCCTGCTGCTCCATGACGACCTGGGGCACCACATTGACGATCTGCGGCGTGTCCTGGATCGTGCCGGGCAGCCGGCCGAGGCTGGTGGTCGCCTCGAGCGTATTGGCGGGCGTACCTTCGCCGGTGATCACGACGGGCGGCAGTTCGACCGGCTCCTCCGCCGACGAGGCCGCCTGCTGCGCCATGGCCTCGAAGGGAATCATCGACGACAGGCCCGCCGCGATACCGAGCCACATGGCTCCCTGAGGCGTGTTCTCGCGCAGATCGGTTGCAGCAGTCATCGGATTTCCCCAGCTATTGACGCTGATCGCCCTATAAGCACCACTGCAAATGTCTGCAACATCTATGTTTTTGAAATGCTCTACAGTAGAAGAATTCAAACTATAATAGTTCTAGACTAGGTGTGTGGACGCTTGTCTTGACTGATAACGGCGTTCTATAGAGAGCGGTATCGTATGACGTGATCCAAACATCACGTCTGCGAATTCCTCAACACCACGACGGGTGAAGCGTGTTGAACATCCTGGCTGCCGCAGCGGCGAATGCGGGGGAGCCGGCGCTCGCTGCCGGCGGCGAGCCCGCAGTGGCAGCCCGGGCGGTGGCGGAGGTCATGCGTGCCCTGCGGCGCTCGGAGAGCGATGCCGTCACGGCACGGCTCGCGGCCGATCCCGCCGGCAGCATCGACGTGATCCGGAAGGCGGCACGCCGCGGCTATCTCGACGCGCAGGTGGCGCTCGGCCAATGCCATCTCGTCGGCTGGGGCGTGGCGCGCGATGCCAATATGGCTTTCCGTTGGTTCAGCCTCGCCGCCCATGCGGGCTCTGCGGAGGCGGCCAATCTCGTCGGTCGCTGCCGGGAATTCGGCTGGGGCACAACGGTCGATCTCGCACAGGCGGCCGCCTGCTATCGCCACGCGGCCCGCGCGGGCTTCCCCTGGGCCCAGTTCAACTATGCGGAAATGGCCTTCGCCGGGCGCGGCGTGCCGGCCGACCGCGCTGAGGCGCTCGTCTGGTACCGCCGCGCTGCCGCATCAGGCCATGCCAAGGCCATGAACATGCTCGGCCGCTATCACGAGGAGGGCTGGGAGATGCCGGCCGATCCGAGCGCCGCCGCTCGATGGTACAGGGCCTCCGCCGTGGCCGGCGACTGCCGCGGCCAGGTCAATCTGGCGAGCCGCCTCCTGGGCGAGGGGCGCATCGGCGAAGCGGCCAGCTGGCTGGGCAGGGCGGTGGAGGGGGCCCATCGCGACCTTCTCGCCGACCTTGCCGCAACCCTGGCGGAGAGCCCCCATGCTGCCTTGCGCGAACTGGCCGAGCGAGCGCGCCGCATGCTGGACGCGATGACCGAACTTGGCTGAGCAGTGATCGTGCGCCTCAGCTTTGCGAGCTGCTCCAAACCCTCACGCGCATGACGCCGACGCAGGCCGCGACGCCGGCGACGATAGCAGCGATCAGGATGACGACCATCGGCGCGGTATGGGTGAAAAGCCCGAAGACGGCCGCTGCGGCGGCGACGCCGAGCGTTTGGCCGACGAGCCGGGCGGAGGACTGCATGCCGCTCGCGCTGCCGCTGCGCAGGCGCGGAACGCTGCTGATGATCGTCAGGTTGTTCGGCGTCTGGAACAGCCCGAAGCCGAAGCCGCAGAGCGCGAGCCGCCACAGGAGATCGGCAACTGGTGGGGCGCTCGGCAGAAAGGCGAGGGCGACAAGGCCTGCCGTCATCAGTCCAAGCCCGACCGATGCGACGAAGACCGGCGGGTAATGATCCACGAGCCGCCCGGCGATGGGCGCTGCGACGGCGATGGCGACCGGCCAGGCGGTCATCAGGAGCCCGGCCTGGATCACCGGCCAACCCAGCGCGTCCTGCAGCAGGAAGGCGAGCGCCAGATAGCTCATGCTCTGCGCGCCGAAGGCGCAGATCGAGGTCGCGAGCGACAGGCTGAAGACCGGCCGCCGTAGGAGGTCGACCGGTAAAAGCGGTTCCGGCATCCGGATCTGCCGGCGCACGAAGATGGCGCCGATCAGCACCGCAGCCACGAGCTGGGCGAGCGGAATCGCAAGATCGGTTCCCGACCCGAGAAGATCGACGGAGCGGATGAACAGCCCGATGGTGAGCGCGCTGAGCACGGCGCTGAGCGCATCGAACCGCCGGCCGGAGCTCGGCGTATGCGGCAGATAGCGGGCCGATGCGGCGAAGGCGAAGAGGCCGAGCGGAATATTGATCAGAAACAGCCAGTGCCAGGAGGCGATGGACAGTATGAACGCGCTGATCGTAGGCCCTAGGGCGGTGGCGAGCGCCACGACGACCGCCATATTGCCGGCGCCGCGCCCGAGCAGCCTCGGCGGATAGATGATGCGCACCAGCGCGAAATTGACGCTCATGATGCCGGCCGCGCCGAGCCCCTGCAGGGCGCGGGCGGCGATCAGGATCTCCAGCGTCGGCGAGAAGGCGCAGAGCAGGGAGGCGACCGTGAAGACGGCAAGCCCCGCCATATAGACGCGCTTGTAGCCGCGGCCGTCGCCGAGCGAGGAGAAGGGCAGGAGCGCGACGGTGACGGCGAGCTGATAGGCATTGACGATCCAGATCGCCTCCGGCGCATCGACCGCGAGATCTCTCGCCATGCGCGGCAGGGCGAGATTGACCAGGGCGCCGTCGAGCACCGCCAAGGTGATGGCCGTGGCGATGGCGAGGAAGGCGAGCGCCCGGGCCGTACCTTCGAGACCGACCTCGTGGGCGGCGGGTGCGGCGCTGGCGACGGGGGCTGCTGTCTCGCCGGCCGGAGCAGCCTGGGCCTCCCCTAGGGTCTCCGGCCTGTCCTCATCCTTCGGCTGCTTCATCACCGTTCCATATCCACCGGCAGGGCGGCTCTGTCGCTGGAAGGCGAAGCCGCCACCTGCCGCAGCGCAGCGGCATGCGGAATGTCGGACGGACCTATCCTGTCGCCGAAGCCCCCGCAAGCAGGCTTTGCGCATGGCATGCATGGGCTGCAAGAAGGGCTCGGCCCGCCTTTATTTCCGCGCGCGTGCGGCCTATAAGGCGCTCCATTCCCATTCAAGCTGGACCGGACGCGGGATGGCAGCGCCCGCCGGGCCGGACCAGCCAGCCGGAGCAGACCATGGCCGGGCATTCCCAGTTCAAGAACATCATGCACCGCAAGGGCAAGCAGGATGCGGTGCGCTCCAAGCTCTTCTCCAAGCTCGCGCGCGAAATCACCGTCTCTGCCAAGCTCGGCCTGCCCGACCCCAATATGAACCCGCGCCTGCGCGCCGCCATCCTTGCGGCCCGTGCCGAGAACATGCCGAAGGACAATATCGAGCGGGCGATCAAGAAGGCCTCCGGCGGCGACAGCGAGAATTACGAGGAGATCCGTTACGAAGGCTACGGCCCGGCCGGTGCCGCGCTTATCGTCGAGTCCATGACGGACAACAGGAACCGCACCGCCTCCGACGTGCGCTCCTATTTTACCAAGGCGGGCGGCAATCTGGCGGAAACCGGCGCCGTCGCCTTCATGTTCGACCGGGTCGGCCTTATCGAGTTCGAGACGGGCGTCGCCTCTGCCGATGCCATGCTGGAAGCAGCTGTCGATGCCGGCGCCGACGATGTGGTGTCGAGCGAGAACGGCCATGAGATCTACTGCGATCAGGGCGCCCTCGCCGACGTTTCCAAAGCGCTCGAAGCGCAGTTCGGCGAGCCGCGCACGTCCAAGCTCATCTGGAAGCCGCAGAACACGGTGTCCGTCGACGACGAGACGGCGGAAAAGCTCATGCGCCTCATGGAGACGCTCGAGGACCACGACGACGTGCAGAACGTCTACGGCAATTTCGAATTCTCCGACGCCTTCATGGCGAAGATGGAGGAGTGAGGACTACCCCGGGTTTCACGAACACCGCCGCTCTCATCGTCGCGGAGGGACCGCCGCCCGGCATCGCCGCAGATGCGTTCGCCCTTTGTTTCCGCTAGGCTCCGCCCATGGCGACGCACGCGATTCGCATCCTCGGCATCGACCCCGGCCTCCGGCGCACCGGTTGGGGCGTAGTGACGACCGAGGGCACGCGGCTCTCCTTCGTCGCTTGCGGCTGCGTGGTGTCCACCGGCAGTCTCACCCTGGCCGAGCGCCTGCGCGAATTGCATGACGGCCTCGTCGATGTCTTGAGCCGGCACGCACCGGATGAAGTCGCGGTGGAAGAAACCTTCGTCAACAAGGATGCGCAGGCGACGCTGAAGCTCGGCCATGCCCGCGCGGTGGCGCTCCTCGTGCCGGCGCTGGCGGGGCTTTCGGTTGCCGAATATGCGACCAATCTCGTCAAGAAAACGGTGGTCGGCGTCGGCCATGCCGAGAAGGCGCAGATCGGCGCCATGGTCCGCGTGCTGCTGCCGAAGGCAGCGCCCGACAACGCCGATGCGGCCGATGCGCTCGCCGTGGCCATCACCCATGCGCAGCACCGGCAGGCGCGGGCGCTCGCGCGGCGTGTGGCGGAGGCGGCATCGTGATCGGCAAGCTCAAGGGTGTGGTGGATTCTTACGGCGAGGATTTCATCATCCTCGACGTCGGCGGCGTCGGCTATGTCGTGCATTGCTCGTCGCGCACCCTGCAGAACCTGCCCGGGGCAGGCGAGGCGGCGACCTTGTCGATCGAGACCTATGTCCGCGAGGATATGATCCGCCTCTACGGCTTCCGCTCCGACGCGGAACGCGAGTGGTTCCGCCTGCTGCAATCCGTGCAGGGCGTCGGCGCCAAGGTGGCGCTCGCCATTCTCTCGGTGCTCGACCCCGGCGACCTCGGCACGGCGGTCGCCATGGGCGACAAGGGCGCGGTGGCGCGCGCGCCCGGCGTCGGGCCGAAGCTCGCCGCGCGCATCGTTGCCGAACTGAAGGACAAGGGGCCGGCCTTCGGCGCGGTCGACCCGATCGTCGCGAGCCTCGCCGGCGCGGTCGAGGACCGCCGCGCGCCAAGGCCGGTGGCGGATGCCGTCTCGGCGCTCGTCAATCTCGGCTACGGCCAGCCGCAGGCCTCGGCCGCCATCGCGGCGGCGCTGAAACAGGCCGGGGAGGAAGCGGCGACCGCGACCTTGATCCGCCTCGGGCTCAAGGAGCTGGCGCGGTGACGGGGCCCATGTCTCGGTTACCGCCGCTCATCGCCGCGTCGACGCATGCTGGCAGGCAGATCCTCTCGGGAGGGCAACGGTCGTGCCGCAGGAGGCTCGGCAGCCGGTCGTGGCGGCTTGGAGCCCTGATCGACGCATTGGCCAGGCATCCACCGGTCGCATTCGTGTCCCGGAAACATGTTCGGCCAGCCGATTGGTGGCGTCGTCTCCGGTGCCACCTGTCGACGGAATTCCGCGAGTGCGTTGTTTGCTGTCCCGACGAGCAAAAGACAGGTGAAGTATATAAGTTTCTTACGCAAATACATCGCTGTCCCATGATCACGATTGACAATAGATCTGCGACTGTAATCCTGGTTGCTGGTCGTGGCCGTCGCGAGACGGGGCGAATGTCTGGCATCAGGCGCAGGAGGGCGGCTATCGCTGGTCAGTCAACGCGCCTTATGGAGACGGTCGGGGGCCGAGAAACCTACTGCCAGCGCATCGTATGTAGGCCCGCGTCATGACCACGCCCTCACGCCTCGTGACCGCCGAGAAGCGCGAAGACGATACCGAGACATCGCTCCGGCCGTTGGCGCTCGATGAATTCATCGGCCAGGCCCAGGCGCGCGCCAATCTCAGCGTCTTCATCCAGGCGGCGAAGGCGCGCGGCGAGGCGCTGGACCATGTCCTCTTCGTCGGGCCGCCCGGCCTCGGCAAGACGACGCTCGCCCAGATCGTGGCGCGCGAGCTCGGGGTCAATTTCCGCTCGACCTCAGGGCCGGTGATCGCCAAGGCTGGCGATCTCGCCGCCCAGCTCACCAATCTCGAAGAGCGCGACGTGCTCTTCATCGACGAGATCCACCGGCTCAACCCGGCGGTGGAGGAAATCCTCTATCCGGCGATGGAGGACTACCAGCTCGATCTCATCATCGGCGAGGGGCCGGCGGCACGCTCGGTGAAGATCGACCTGCCGAAATTCACGCTCGTCGGCGCCACCACGCGCCAGGGGCTGCTGACGACGCCGCTGCGCGACCGCTTCGGCATCCCGATCCGCCTGCAGTTTTACACGGTGGAGGAGCTCGAGCTCATCGTCACCCGCGGCGCGCGCGTCATCGGCATCGGCATGAGCGCCGATGGGGCCAACGAAATCGCCCGGCGCGCCCGCGGCACGCCGCGCATCGCCGGGCGCCTGTTGCGCCGGGTGCGCGACTTCGCCGTCGTCGACGGCGCCGAGAGGATCACGCGCACCATTGCCGACAAAGCTCTGCAACTCCTTGAAGTCGATGCCGCGGGCCTTGATCTGATGGACCGGCGCTATCTCACGACGGTCGCCGTTTCCTTCGGCGGCGGCCCCGTCGGCATCGAGACCATCGCCGCAGCGCTGTCGGAACCGCGCGACGCCATCGAGGAGATCATCGAGCCTTTCCTCATCCAGAAAGGCTTCGTGCAGCGCACGCCGCGCGGGCGTGTGCTCACCCCGCATGCCTTCCGCCATCTCGGCCTGCCCGAGCCGTCGCGGGAGGTCGGCCAGTTCGGTCTGTTCGCCGATGACGATGAAGCGTGACGCCATCGACGTGCGGCATCAGGTGATGTAAAGCCTTTTCACATGAGCTGGTCGAGACAGGGTCCGCGCGGCTACCACCACGGCAACCTCCGGGAAGCCCTGATGCAGGCGGCGCTCGATCTCATCGCGGAGAAGGGCACGGCGGGGGCGACCTTTGCGGAGGCCGCGCGGCGAGCGGGGGTCAGCCCCGCGGCGCCCTATCGCCATTTCCGCGATCGTGACGAATTGCTGGCCGCTGTGGCGGCTAGCGGTTTTCTGCGCTTCGCCGAGGCGCTCGAAGCTGCCTGGGACGGCGGCAGGCCGACGCCGCCGGCTGCCTTCGAGCGGATGGGCCGCGCCTATCTGGCCTTCGCCCGGGACAATCCGGCCTTCTATGTGGCCATGTTCGAGTCAGGGCTTCCGAGCGATGCTACGCCCGACCTTTCTGAAGCCGGCCAAAAGGCCTTCGGTGTGCTGCGCACCGCCGCCGAGGCGTTGGTCGCGACCATGCCGGCGCCCGGCCGTCCGCCGGCGATGATGGTTGCCCTGCATATCTGGGCGATGGCCCATGGCGTTGCCGGGCTCTTCGGCCGGGCGGATCCGGCGCGGCGGCGCGTGCCGATGCCGCCCGAGGAACTCCTGGAGGCCGGCTTTCTTATCTATCTCAAGGGACTCGGCGGCTCGCCGACCTAAATTTTCGGGTGCGACGTTGACAGAAGATAGGTCGCGCCCTACTATGTAAATGTGATTAACATTCACACAGGACGGAACGCTATGCAGCTCGCAGCGAAGCTGGACGAATTTGGCAAACCCGCCTGGATCGCCCTCATGGTGCTGGGCTTCGTGCTCTTCTGGCCGCTGGGGTTGGCGATCCTCATCTATTCATTCTGGAGTGGACGCATGGCATGCGGTAGCAGGCGCGGCTTCGGCCGCTGGCAGATGATGGAAGACGGTCGCGGCTGGGGCGGACGCGGCGGTTGGGGCGGACGCTGGGGCGGACCCCCGTCGAGCGGCAACCGCGCATTCGACGAATATCGTGAGGAGACGCTGCGCCGCCTCGAAGAGGAGCAGCGCGAGTTCAGGGAATTCCTCGAGCGTTTGCGGCTCGCCAAGGACAAGGCCGAGTTCGACCAGTTCATGGCCGATCGCCGCAACCGGCCGCCGGCCACGCCCGATCAGCCCGAGGCTAATGGCTGATTGCTCTGAACCAATCGGCTATTCATAGACGCCGCGTCCCTTGAAGACGCGGCGTTTTTTTTATGGCTTCGACACTCACGTCACCGCCGCCGCTTCATGGGACCTGGCATGTCCGGGGCTTGCCAGGCGCGGGGCGATCGTCGCATGGAGGTGGCGATTGGTGCCCCGTCGGGCCGAGACCCGGCGGCAGGAGGCGGGCGAAGGTGAGACGGCGATGAGCGAGCGACCGATGACCGGCGAGACGTCCAACCGGCAGGATGCGTCCTGGCCCGGTCTCGCCGGCCGGCTGGTCGAGGGCACGCATATCCTGCCGGTGCGTGTCTATTACGAGGACACCGATTTCTCGGGCATCGTCTACCACGCCGGCTATCTGCGCTTTCTGGAGCGCGGGCGGACGGACTTTCTGCGCCTCGCCGGCGTCGACCAGTCGGTTTTGCATGATGAAGGCGAGGGGCTCGCCTTCGCCGTGCGGCGTATGACCATCGACTTTCTCAAGCCCGCCCGCATGGACGACGTGGTCGAGGTCGAGACGCGAATCGTCGAGGTGCGCGGTGCTTCGCTCGTCATCGAGCAAGCCATTCGGCGGGGGAGTGACGTGATCGTGAAGGCCGATGTGCGCGTGGCGCTCATTCGTGCCGGTAACCCGGCCCGCATCCCCGATACGCTGCGCCGGATTCTCGGCGGGCGCTGATCGCCGATCGCGTGAAGATTAGCGTCGCAAGCACGCCTGCTAACCCCGTGTTAACCTTGCTACGTGCTTAACTCGAAGGCGGCTCGACAGGTAGCATCTGCCTCGTCCGCCTTGGAAAGCGCCCTCTTTTCGACAGATTCCAGGGCGAGTGAGAGGGCACGCGGATCATCCCACCCCTGTAGAGCCGTTCGGTCGTGCGTGGCTGCGCATGCGCCGTGAAGGTGAGATCGCGCGCTGAAGGAGTAGTCGATGAATCCCGCCGACGTCACGCAAGCGGCGCTCCCCGCTGTCAATGATGGGTCCCTGTTCGAACTGTTCTGGCAGGCCCACATCGTCGTCAAACTGGTCATGCTCGGCCTACTGGGCGCCTCGGTGTGGTGCTGGGCCATCATCATCGACAAGTCTCTTCTTTTTTCGCGCACCCGCCGGGCCATGGATCGCTTCGAAGAGGTGTTCTGGTCGGGGCAGTCGCTGGAGGAGCTCTACCGGTCGCTTCACAACCGTCAGACGCAGGGCATGGCGACCTTGTTCATGGCGGCGATGCGCGAGTGGAAACGTTCCTTCGAAGGCACCGGCCGCTCGATGGCGAGCCTGGCGCAGCGCATCGACAAGGTGCTCGACGTCTCCATCCAGCGCGAGGTGGAACGGCTGGAGCACCGCCTTCTGGTTCTCGCCACGGTAGGATCCGCCGCGCCCTTCATCGGCCTCTTCGGCACGGTCTGGGGCATCATGACGGCTTTTCGCTCCATCGCCGCCTCGAAGAACACGAGCCTCGCGGTGGTTGCGCCCGGCATCGCCGAGGCGCTGTTTGCCACCGCCATCGGCCTTTTTGCGGCCATTCCGGCGGTGATTGCCTACAACAAGCTGCAGGCGGAGGCCGCCAAGGCGCAGGGGCGCCTGGAAGGCTTCGCCGACGAGTTCTCGGCCATCCTCTCCCGCCAGATCGACGAACGGATGGCCGCCTGACGCGGCCTGCGATCAAGGAGATCGACCATGGGCATGTCGTTGGGCAGTGCGGCAGGCGGGGGCGGGCGACGGCGTCGCAGGCGCCGCCACGGCGCGATGGCCGAAATCAACATGACGCCGTTCATCGACGTCATGCTGGTGTTGCTCATCATCTTCATGGTGGCCGCGCCGCTGCTTGCCACCGGCGTGCCCATCGATTTGCCACAGACCGCAGCCAAACCGATCAATGTCGACCAGAAGCCCGTCACGATCGCGGTCGACACCGAAGGCCGCGTGTTTCTGAACGATGACGAGGTCCAGCTGCAAGACTTGGCGTCGCGGCTCTCGGCCTTGGCCGGCACCGGCGCCGCTGAGCAGCGCATCTATGTGCGCGGTGCCAAGGATGTGAATTACGGGCGCGTCGCCGAGGTCATGTCGCTGATCACCGCGGCGGGGTTCAAGAAGGTCGCGCTCATCACCGAACCGGATCAGAGAAGCTGATTTGAGTATTCGTGGTTTCCTGAAGCGTCAGCCCGGCCTCGTGGCATCGGGCACAGGGCATGCGGCGATTCTCGTCGCGAGCCTGGTCGCTTTCGCGTCGGCGCCGCCCTTCGCCGACCAGCAGGAATCGGTCGCGGTCGAGATGATCACGCCGACTGAATACACGGCCATGACGCGTGGAGAGCGTACTGCTCAGGACCTGAAGCCGGAGCCCAAGCCCAAGGTGGACAAGGTGGCCGAGACCGCCGAGGAGAAGCCGCAATCGGCCGAGGCGCCGCGCGACGTGCCGACGCCACCCTCGCGCCCGCCGGCACCTGCCGCCGAGAAGACCGAGGCTGCGCCGCCACCTCCGCCGCAGCAGCAGGCCAAGGCCGAGCCGCCGAAACCCACGCCTCCCAAGCCGGAACCGCCAAAGCCGGAGCCGGCGAAGGTCGAGCCGCCGAAACCGGAACCCGTCAAGGAAGCCGAGCCCAAGCCCGAGCCGCCGAAGCGCCCGGAGCCTCCGAAACAGGCGGAAGCCAAGCCGGAGCCGAAAAAGCCCGAGCCGAAAAAGCCTGATCCGCCCAAAACGGTGGAGAAGCCGGCGCCCAAGCGCGAGGACCTTGCCAAGCTCATCGAGGATAGTGCGCCGAAGGAAAAGCCGGCCACCGCCAAGCCGGCCGAGCAGGAGAGCAAGTTCAATCCGTCGGATATCCAGAAGCTCCTGCAGAGCAAGGAGAAGGCGCAGCGCGCGGCCTCCACGGGGCGTGAGGTGAACCGCACCGCCTCCATCGGCACGCGGACGGGCAGTTCCCCGAAGCTGTCGCTCTCGCAGCGCGACGCGATCGGCAATCTCCTGAAGGAGCAGATCTATCGCTGCTTCAACGCGCCTTTGGGCGCGCAGAGCGTGTCGGTGAAGCCCATGGTGAAGATGGAGCTTAATCCCGACGGCACGCTCGCGACCCAGCCCGTCGTGATGAATTCCTCCGGTGAACCCGGTTTCCGGCCCTTTGCGGAGAGCCTGGCGCGCGCCATCCGTCGTTGCGCGCCTTACCGCATCCCGGCCCAGTTTGCCCCCTATTATGCGGATTGGCGCGACTTCCAGGTCATCGCCGATCCTTCGGATTTTCTTGGTTGAGGCAGCTTGAGTCGAGCCAGACCAGATTGGAGCCTTTGAACCCGATGTTCGACACGCTGACTGCTCGTCGCCATGTCCGGCCCGCGTCTTTGGCGCGGCTTCTTCTGGTGCTCGTCACCGCCTTGGGGATTTTGCCACTCGCGATCCAGCCGCTCCGCGCGGAGATCGTCATCACTCTCGATCGCGCCAATTTCCAACCCTTGCCGATCGCGGTGACCGATTTCTCCGGCGACGGGGAGCTCGGAGCCAAGATCGCCGAAGTGATCTCCAACGATTTGAAGCGCTGCGGCTATTTTCTGCCCGTCGACAGGCAGAGCCTGGCGGGCCGGCCGGTCAATTTCGACGCCGTGCCGCAATTTGCCGATTGGCAGGCGCTCAATGTGCAGGGGCTGGTGACCGGCCGGGTGATACGCGACGGCTCGGGCCGCCTGCGCGTCGAGTTCCGGCTTTGGGATGTGGTCGCCGGCCAGCAGCTCACCGGCCAGCAATATTTCACCGATCCTGGCAACTGGCGGCGTATCGGCCACATCGTCGCCGATGCCGTCTTTTCGCGCCTGACCGGCCTCAAGGGCATGTTCGACACGAAGGTCGCCTTTGTCGATGAGACGGGTCCGAAGGAGCGCCGGCGCAAGCGCCTCGCCGTCATGGATCAGGACGGCGCCAATCTGCGTTATCTCACGCGCGGTGAGGATCTCGTCGTGACGCCCCGCTACTCGCCGACGAGTTCGGAAATCACCTATATGGCCCAGCGCAGCGGGCTGCAGCCGCATGTCCAACTGCTCAATCTCGACACCAATCAGCGCGAGATGGTCGGCAATTTCCCGGATATGACCTCGAGCCCGCGCTTCTCGCCGGACGGCCAGCGCCTCCTCCTCAGCCTGCAGCAGGGAGGCAACGCCAATATCTACATGATGGACCTGCGCTCGCGCACCACCACGCGCCTCACCTCCACCAATGCCATCGACACGGGCCCGTCCTTTTCGCCGGATGGCTCGCAGATCGCTTTCGAGTCCGACCGTGGCGGCTCCCAGCAGATCTACATCATGCCGGCCGGCGGGGGCGAAGCCCAACGCATTTCCTTCGGCGAGGGCGCTTACGGCCAGCCCGTCTGGTCGCCGCGCGGCGACTACATCGCCTTCACGCGCCAAGCCAACGGCAAATTCGGCATCGGCATCATGAAGCCCGACGGATCGGGCGAGCGGATCCTGACCGAGGGCTTCCACAATGAAGGCCCGAGCTGGGCGCCGAATGGCCAATTCATCATGTTCTGGCGCGACAGCGGCGGTGGCGGCAAGCTCTTCATGGTCGACATCACCGGCCGTGTCGAGGTGCCCGTGCCCACCCCGTCCTTCGCCTCCGATCCGGCCTGGTCGCCCATCCTCAGCGAGCTGCGCTGAGTGAGAGCGGCCCTGTTGATCTTTGGTTAACCGTAAGGCCGAAGTTTC
The DNA here is from genome assembly GCF_042666455.1 of Chelatococcus sp. GCM10030263. NCBI lineage: Bacteria > Pseudomonadati > Pseudomonadota > Alphaproteobacteria > Hyphomicrobiales > Chelatococcaceae > Chelatococcus > Chelatococcus sp. GCM10030263. The sequence continues at coordinate 769,040 of NZ_JBHTDB010000002.1, forward strand.
GACAGTGGATGTCGTTTTCCCCTTTCGCGTCAAGATCCGGTCAAGGTTGACGGATCATTGAATTACACAACGGGGCCGGCGTGTGCCGCGAACCCTCGAACCTCGTCGACGGAGTGATCCGATGCTGTCCTCAATCTCACGTTCGCGCCGCCTACAGATCGCGGCGGTCTTCGCGGTCGTGTTCGCGCTCGGCGCCTGCGCCAAGGATAACGCCAGCCAAGCCGGTCTCGGTGGCGCCGGTGGTGGCTATGGGGCAGGCGGAGCGAGCACCCCTGGCTCCACGCAGGATTTCGTGGTCAATGTCGGCGACCGGGTCTTCTTCGAGACCGATTCGACCGATTTGACACCGACGGCCGTGGCCACGCTGAACAAGCAGGCGCAGTGGCTGCAGCAGTATCCGCGCTACACCTTCCTGCTCGAAGGCCATGCGGATGAGCGCGGCACGCGTGAATACAACTTCGCGCTCGGCGCCCGCCGTGCCGAGACGGTGCGTGACTATCTCGTGTCCCGCGGCATTGCCGCCTCGCGCATGCGCACCATCTCCTACGGCAAGGAACGGCCGGTGGCGGTCTGCGACGACATCTCCTGCTGGTCGCAGAACCGGCGCGTCGTGACGGTGCTCGACGCGCCCGGCTCCTAGTGGAGCGCTCACTGCGTTCAGAGCGACGAGTGGTCCTTTTGGCCGCATTGCCCGGATTGTGGTAAACAGCGACGAAGGTCGCTCTGGGCGGGTTCTTTCGGCGTGTCCGGCTTCGGCCGGGTACCCCGAGTGCCTGCTGCCATCCTTGGGCATGCCTTGGGCATGATGCCGGAAGCGGTCAGTCGTTTTCGGATCGCAGCATGCTCGAACGAAGAAGACAGAGCGGGATGATGCACGCGACGGCATTCTCCCGCTTTCTCCAAAGGCGGGTCGCTTCATGATTGCAGTTCAGCGTTCGCTCATCGTCATCGCCGGCGTCGTCGCCTTGCATCTCACAGGCAGCGTCGAGGCGAGGGCACAGGACGCCTCGGAATTCTTCCTGCGCCTCAACCGGCTCGAAAATCAGGTTCGCGATCTCTCGGGTCAGGTCGAGCAGCTCAAATTCGAGAACCGTCGTCTCCAGGATCAGGCTCGCAAGTTCCAGGAGGACGTGGACTTCCGCTTCCAGGAGCTGGGTGGTGGGGGCGGCAAGGCAGCGCCTGCGACGCCGCCGCGATCGCGCCCGGCAGCGCCCGAGCGGCGTGGCGATGCCTTCGATCCATCGGCCGACCCGAATGCGCCGGGAGCTCCTCTGCCGCTCGGCCAGCGGCAATCGGATCTCGCCCCGGCGGATCCCGAGGCGACGGGCGGCGTCGCCATTATCGATCAGTCGGCACCGGATGACGAGGCGGGCCGGCCGCTCGACCTGTCCGGTGTCGGGCGCACGCCGCCGGCCACGCGGCCGGCGGCCGGACCGCGCACGGCGAGCATCGCCGCGACGACGACGCTCGATCCCCGCGCGCAGTATCAGAGCGCCGTCGCCCTGCTCCAGCGCAAGCAGTATGAGGACGCGGAAATGGGCTTGCGCCAGTTCCTGCAGTCCAATCCGCGTGATCGGCTGGTGCCGGACGCGACCTATCTGCTCGGCGAAACCTATCTGTCGCGTGGCCGCTACCGTGAGGCCGCCGAACAGTACCTCAAGGTAACGACCGACTACGGCAAGAGCCGCCGCGCGCCCGACGGCATGCTCAAGCTCGCCATTTCGCTCAATGCGCTCGGCGCCCGTTCGCAGGCCTGCGCGACGCTCGGCGAAGTCGACCGGAAGTACCCTCAGGCCAGCGCGACGGTTCGCCAGGGCGTGGCCCGCGAGCAGGCGCGCGCCAAATGCTGAGCGCTTGCTGAAGACCCGGGCTGCAGTTCCAGCGCCCGAGCCGCCGATGAATGCGGCCGGTGGCCAGACGATGCCGATCTTTACGGATGACGAGATTGCGCGGCTTTTCGCGCCGCTTGCGACCGCATCCGGCCTTCTCCTTGCTGTTTCCGGCGGCCCGGATTCGCTCGCCCTTCTGCTTCTCACGCACCGCTGGCGTGCACGGGGCGAGGTGCCGCCTATCGCCGTCGCGAGTGTCGATCACGGCCTGCGGCCCGACGGCGCCGCCGAGGTAGCGGCTGTTGCTGCGCTTTGCGCGCGCCTCGGCTTGCCGCACCGGACCCTTCTCTGGCGCGGGCCGAAGCCGCGGGCCGGGCTCCAGGAGGCGGCCCGCACAGCGCGTTACGGCTTGCTCGCCGAGGCCGCCCGCGATCTTGGTGCGAGCCATATCGTCACGGCCCATCATCGCGACGATCAGGCCGAGACGGTGCTGATGCGGCTGGCGCGCGGCAGCGGCATCGGCGGGCTGGCGGCGATGCGGCCGCTGACGTCTGTCGCGCCGGACCTGATCCTCGCCCGACCGCTGCTCGCCGTTCCCAAGCCGCGGCTCGTCGCGCTCGTCGAGGAGGCGGGGATCAGCGCGGCGGATGATCCGTCCAACCGGGATCCGCGTTTCGCACGGGCGGTCCTGCGCCGTGAAGCCGAGGCGCGGGCCGCGCTCGGCTTGACGGACGAGCGCCTTTCGCTGCTCGCGGCGCGCGCGGCGCGCGCCGACGAGACGCTGGAAACGGTTGCCGGCCTGGCTTTTGCCCGGCTCGCGGATCGGCAGCACGATCAAGGCGAGGCTGGTGACCGGCGGGTCGTGCTCGCGCCCGCCTTCTTCGGGGAGGGGGAGGAGATCCGCTTGCGCGTGCTGCGCCGGGCGATCCTGGAGGTCACCGGTGCGACCGCGCTGGACGCCCACCGGCTGCGCCTGGAACGGCTCGAGGACATGGCCGGAGCCCTTGAGATCGCCCGAGCGGATGGACTGCCCCTTAAACGAAGTCTTGGGGGCGCGCTGCTAACTTTGGATCGAAACGGGCAGGTCGATCTGGTGCGGGAAGGGCCGCGTCGCCGGGGCCGTCCCCGCTGATTCGGCAGGCCAAAACGGGTATTCTGAAACCATAACCGAAGGCCGCTACTAACTTCCTGGGCCGCTTCTCTTGGCAAGGATGAAGCCCGGTCCTAAATTAGCCCTTGGGAGGCCTGCCGAATGACGCAGCCTCACCCCCTGCTGTGACGAGGATGACCTGACCCGATGAACCCCAATTTCCGCAATTTCGCCCTGTGGGTCATCATCTTTTTGTTGGTCCTGGCGCTCGTCACCCTGTTCCAGAACCCAGGTACCCGAGGCAGCGCGAACGACATTCCCTATTCGCAGCTCCTCAATGATGCCGACAGCGGCCGCATCACGAGTGTCGTGATCTCGGGCCAGGACATCACCGGGACCTACACGAACGGCGGGACTTTCCATACATTTGCGCCGAACGACCCGAGCTTGATCAGCAAGCTCAGCCAGAAAGGCGTGCAGATCACGGCCAAGCCGCCGTCGGAGTCGACGCCCTGGTTCATCGCGCTCCTGGTGAACTGGCTGCCGCTGCTCGTCTTCATCGGGGCGTGGATCTTCCTCTCGCGCCAGATGCAGAACGGAGCGGGCAGGGCCATGGGCTTCGGCAAGTCCAAGGCCAAGCTCCTCACCGAAGCGCATGGCCGCGTCACTTTCGAGGACGTGGCCGGCATCGACGAAGCCAAGGAGGATCTGCAGGAAATTGTGGAGTTCCTGCGTGATCCGCAGAAGTTCCAGCGCCTCGGTGGGCGCATCCCCCGTGGTGTGCTGCTCGTCGGGCCCCCCGGCACCGGCAAGACGCTGACGGCGCGCGCCGTCGCCGGCGAGGCGAACGTGCCCTTCTTCACCATTTCGGGTTCGGACTTCGTCGAGATGTTCGTCGGCGTCGGCGCGAGCCGCGTGCGCGACATGTTCGAGCAGGCGAAGAAGAACGCGCCCTGCATCATCTTCATCGACGAGATCGACGCGGTCGGCCGCCATCGCGGCGCGGGCCTCGGCGGCGGTAACGACGAGCGTGAGCAGACCTTGAACCAGCTCCTCGTCGAGATGGACGGCTTCGAGGCGAACGAAGGCGTCATCATCATCGCCGCGACGAACCGTCCCGACGTGCTCGACCCGGCGCTGCTGCGCCCCGGCCGCTTCGACCGGCAGATCGTCGTGCCGAACCCGGACGTCCTGGGCCGCGAGAAGATCCTGCGCGTGCATGTGCGCAAGGTGCCGCTGGCGCCCGACGTCGATCTCAAGGTCATCGCTCGCGGCACGCCCGGCTTCTCCGGCGCCGATCTCATGAACCTCGTCAACGAGGCGGCCCTGCTCGCCGCCCGGCGCGGCAAGCGCATCGTGACCATGTCCGAATTCGAGGACGCCAAGGACAAAGTGATGATGGGCGCCGAGCGCCGCACCCTCGTCATGTCCGAGGAGGAGAAGCGCCTCACCGCCTATCACGAGGCGGGTCACGCGGTCGTGGCGCTCAAAGTGCCGGCGACCGACCCCGTGCACAAGGCGACCATCATCCCACGCGGGCGGGCGCTCGGCATGGTCATGCAGCTGCCCGAGCGCGACAAGCTCTCCATGAGCTTCGAGCAGATGACGTCGCGGCTCGCCATCATGATGGGCGGGCGCGTCGCGGAGGAGATCATCTTCGGCCGGGACAAGGTGACCTCGGGCGCCGCCTCCGACATCCAGCAGGCGACCAAGCTCGCCCGCCTGATGGTGACCCAGTGGGGCTTTTCCGAGCAGCTCGGCACCGTGATGTATGGCGAGAACCAGGACGAGGTGTTCCTCGGCATGTCGGTCGGTCGCCAGCAGAACGTGTCGGAAGCGACCGCTCAGAAGATCGACGCCGAAATTCGCCGGCTGGTGGAAACGGGCTATGAGGAGGCGACACGGCTTCTCACCGATCACCGCGACGAACTCGAGGTCCTGGCCAAGGGCTTGCTCGAATACGAGACGCTGACCGGCGACGAAATTCGCGATCTGCTCAACGGCAAGCCGCCGCTGCGCGATAGCGGCGAGCCGAAGCCGCCGAGCCGCAGTTCGGCGATCCCCACAGCTGGCCGCAATCGTCCGCGCGGGGAGCCCGACACCGGCCTGGAGCCCCAGCCGCAGGTCTGACCCGCTACACGGATCAACGCTCAAGAGAAACGCCCCGCAAGGGGCGTTTTTGCTATGCTCTCCTCGCCAGCACTCGCTTGGCGCGCGTCCCCTGAAAGAAACGCTCATATTTTTTGAACGAAGTCCTGCCAAGAATAGCGATCCGCTCTGCTATAACGCGGATCGCTTCGTGAGTAGCGGAGGATGGTATGGCGCGAAATCGCCGCGGCGCGCGCCCGGAGCAGAACGCCCCGACCAGGCAAGGTCATGTGCAGGAGGCCGAGATGAGGCGCAATTACTTCGGAACGGACGGCATTCGTGGGCGGGCGAATGGCACGATCACGCCCGAGCTTGCGCTCAAGGTCGGCCAGGCGGCGGGGCTTCTGTTTCAGCGCGGCGAGCATCGCCATCGCGTCGTCATCGGCAAGGACACTCGCTTGTCCGGCTATATGATCGAATATGCGATGGTGGCCGGCTTCACCTCCGTCGGCATGGACGTGCTCCTGCTCGGCCCGATGCCGACACCCGCCGTCGCCATGTTGACGCGGTCCATGCGCTGCGATCTCGGCGTGATGATCTCGGCGTCGCACAATCCTTACGAAGACAATGGCATCAAGCTTTTCGGCCCTGACGGCTACAAGCTGTCGGACGAGATGGAGCAGGAGATCGAGTCGCTCATCGGCGCCGATCTCCGCCTCCGGCTGTCGAAGCCGGAGAGCCTCGGCCGGGCCAAGCGCATCGAGAGCGTGCACGCCCGCTATATCGAGTTCGCCAAGCGCACGCTGTCGCGCCAGCTCGATCTCGACGGTATCCGCATCGTCGTCGATTGCGCCCACGGTGCCGCCTACAAGGTGGCCCCCGAAGCGCTCTGGGAACTCGGCGCGGATGTCATCGCGATCGGCGTCGAGCCGGATGGCTTCAACATCAACCGCGAAGTCGGCTCGACGGCACCCAACGCACTGATCGCCAAGGTACGCGAGACCCGCGCCGATATCGGCATCGCCCTCGACGGTGACGCGGACCGCGTCATCATCGTCGACGAGAAGGGACATATCGTCGACGGCGACAGCCTCATGGCGACGATCGCCACGAGCTGGAAGGAAGACGGGCGGCTCGCCCGGCCCGGGATCGTCGCGACGATCATGTCCAACCTCGGGCTCGAGCGCTATCTCGAGGGCATCGGCCTCAGCCTGATCCGCACCGCTGTCGGCGACCGCTATGTGCTCGAGCGCATGCGCCAGGACGGCTATAATCTCGGCGGCGAACAGTCCGGCCATATCATCATGTCGGATCATGCGACGACCGGCGACGGGCTCGTCGCGGCGCTGCAGCTCCTCGCCGTGGTCAAGGGGCGCAACCGCCCCGTCAGCGAGATCTGCCAGTGCTTCGAGCGGCTGCCGCAGATTCTGAAGAACGTCCGCTATCCGAAGGACCGGGTCCCCTCCGAGGAGGCGATTGCGCCTGTGGTCGAAGCGGCCCGCAAACGGCTCGGCGCCGGCGGACGGCTCGTCATCCGTCCCTCGGGCACCGAACCGCTGATTCGCGTGATGGGCGAGGGCGATGACCGCGATCTCGTCGAGCGCGCCGTCGACGATGTGGTCGAGGCGCTGACCCAGGCCGCCGCAGCCGCCTGATTTTACCGACGTACGTCCCCTGGTTCGCCGCAGCAGGCGAGCCCGGGCATAGAGAGCATTGTCGAGCGAAGTGGATCTCGGTTCGCGTTAAGACAACGCGGCGAAGCTTTCGCGATCCAAGGCGCGAAAAGCTCCAGACGCGGGATGAATTCTCATCCCGCTTCAATCTGCATCAAGTTTGATTTTTTCGACCGCGATCTCGGCAGTGCCGAAGGCTTGCCGACCTGTCGACGGATGCGCTTTTGCGCCCCTCTGACCAACTTTGCTGCCGCTAAATAAGGTTCGTTCGATTGTCTTCTGACTTCACGATCAGGGTAAATAATTAAGGTTAAGTCCTGCTTAAGAATTCTATGCGAGCGTCTTCCTGTGCATCGCGGCATCCGCGATTGGGAGTAGCCCCTACAGGAAGGAAACTTAGTATGTGCGGCCTGAAACCTCTCGTTCTGGCGGGCGGCTTGGTGGTCGGCTTTTCGGGCGCCGCCCTGGCTGCCGACCTGCTTCCGCCTCCTCCCCCCCTTGCTCCGCCCGTTCCGATTGAAGTCAGCGGCTGGTATCTGCGCGGCGACATCGGCTTCAGCAACCAGGATGTCGACAAGCTCGACAACGCCCTCTACGGCAACGGCCTTGTCCAGAACCTGAACAAGGGCTTCGACTCCGCGCCCTTCATCGGCGTCGGTGTCGGCTACAAGTTCAACAACTGGATCCGCGCGGATGTGACCGGCGAATATCGCGGCAAGTCCAGCTTCACGGGTCTCGACCGCTATGCTGATTCCTTTCTCCCTACCGGTTGGGGCACGGACAGCTACACGGCCACCAAATCCGAATGGACGACGCTCGCGAATGTCTATTTCGATTTAGGCACGTGGAACGGCGTCACGCCCTTCGTCGGCGCGGGCATTGGCATGTCGCGTAATACGATCTCGGACTTCACCGACACGAATGTCGTGACGGCGGCTCTCGCCTATGGCCGCGAGCATTCGCAGTGGGAGTTCGCCTGGGCGCTCTATGCCGGTCTCGCCTATCAGGTGACGCCGAACTTCACGGTCGAACTGGCCTACCGCTATCTCGATCTCGGCGAAGCCCAATCCGGCGACCTGATCGGCTACAACGGCGGCAACGGCTCCTATAACCCGATGAAGTTCAAGGACCTTACCTCCCAGGACATCAAGATCGGCATGCGCTGGCTTCTCGGGCCGGCGGTCGCCTCCGCGCCGGAGCCCTATCCGCCGCTGGTGCGTAGCTACTGAACCCGCTCGCGGCGCCGGCCTTCCCGCCGGTGCCGCCGCCCGGGCCATTGCAACGATGGCCCTAAGGAATGGTCGATAATCGGTCGAATGGCGTGTGCGCTCTGCCCCGCGGTCTTTGGGCAGGCGCTGCACGGGGCTGCCGGGCAGCTTCGGGGGAGCGACGATGATCCGCAGGATTGTTCTTGGCGCGGGCATGGCGACGGCCGTCTTCGGCGGGGCGCTGGCCGGCTTGGCCGGTACCGCGAGCGCCGCCGACCTCGGCTATGAGGAGTTGCGCGGCGCCATTCTCGACGACGAGCCTGTCGGCCAGCCCGACTGGAGCGGCGTCTATGCCGGCGTCCAGGCCGGCTATGCCAATGCCAATGTGGACTTCGGCAATGCCACGAGCGACCTCGTCGCCCATGTATTGCGCAACACCATCATAGAAAATGAAGCGCAGGTCTCGAATTGGACCACCCTGTCGGACCGGGATGCGCGACGCGGAGCATATGGCGCCTTCATCGGCTATAACAGCCAGTGGGACGATGTCGTTCTCGGCTTCGAGGCCAACTATAATCACAGCGATCTGGAAGCAAAGAGCAGCGATCAGCTCGGGCGCGGCTTTGTCACTTCTGACAACTATACGTATAACGTCGGGATCGATGCCCAGTCCTCAGTGAAAATCACCGATTACATGACGTTCCGCGGGCGCGCGGGCTATGTGCTCGGCAGCTTCCTGCCCTATGCGACGCTCGGTCTTGCCGTTGGCCGCGCCAATGTCCAGCGCTCCGTTGCCGTCTCCGCGGATGCTTTCGACTACAGCGGAGCGGGACGCCCGCCACTCTCGCTCGATCCCAATCCGACGGTTCTCACGGACAATAAGAACAACGATTTCACCTACGGCCTTGCGGCCGGCGTCGGCATGGACGTGCTGGTCGCGCAAAACGTCTTCCTGCGCGGCGAATATGAATATATCCGCTTCACGTCCTTCTCCAAGGCCAAGGCCGATATCAGCACGGTGCGCGGCGCCGTCGGCGTGAAATTCTGAGAGCTTCAGCCTGAACTCCGCCCCCGGCGGGAGGCCGCGCAAAGCGGCAGACTCCCGCTGCTTTGCAGCGTCAGATGAAGGCGGTGTCGTTCTGTAGGGGCGGCGGCTGGATCCCGACGGTTGGCATCGTGAACGCTTCGGCCTCGACCGCAACCGGTTCGGTCGTCATCCAGGAGCCAGCCTGCTGTAAGTCCAACGGCACAGACCGATCGGCCTCACCCGTGAGGTCGGCGGTGCGCTCTAGCGCATCGGCACACCGGTTGGCGTATAGTTCTGCCATGACCCTTGCTGCGCCAGCGGCGCCGGTTCCCTGTGCCGCAGGGGGCGGCTGCGTGCGGGCGGCCTCCCCCTGCTCAGGGGGGTTACAGCCAGGACGAGTTGTTTTGCGCCGACGGCAGCTGAATCCCGATAGTGAACATCGTGAGTTCCTCCTCTGCCTCCACTCCGGCCTCCTGCGCCTCGACCGGAGCGCCGTGCGACACCTCCCCTGTGGGCTCGAAAGGCGCTGTCCTTGACGGCCGCTCGGCGGAGCCAGCCTCTACATTCTGGTTGCCCGCGAGTAACCCGCGGAGATCGATGGTCTCGCCCGCCCCAGCAAAGCCATTGAACAGAACTACCAATACGGCATCGGGTGCTTCCAATTGCGATCCTCGCGCCGCGTCCGAAACTTGCGGGATGTCTGGCAGCGGGTCAGCTGTGCTTTCAGCCTCGGCATGGACCGCCGGCTCCTCGCAAGACACAGACCGCCGATTCCGCGGGGGCGGTGTCAGGCTTGGCGCTGGTAGGCCGTATCTGCCGAACTCTTCGGGCGGTATCCCCGGTATGACGGCGACCAATTCGGGGAGCTGATCCCCCGTCACCCACGCGACGGAGGCCTCCCGGCCAGGCATACCGTAAAGAGCGTTCCAGCTTTGCGCTTCGCTGTAGGCATCCTCAGTGAATTTAACGTATCTTCCATCGAAATAGTAGACGCCAGGATAACCGGAAACCGGATCTCCGTGCTGCTGTATATGAGCTTGGGAATAGTCCCAGGCATCTTCGCGAACATTGTTCGAGGGATAGGGTGGTGCCGGTGTACCTTCCGGGGGCGGTACATAATGTCCTTCCGGCGGAATATGAGGTTCGGGAACGCTCTCCCCTTCGATATCTGTCTCGAACGGTCCGCCGAAGCCGTGCTCCTCGTCGGAAAATGCCTCTCTCCACATCCCTCTGTCCACACCTGGGATAAACAGTCCGATCTCGCCGCTGTTGTCCCAACGCACGACCTCTGCCGTGTTAAGGACTTCGGGCGACAGGTCGCCCAAGCGATTCTCGTAGACATCGCGCCACCTCGTTTGGGCGATTCGGGCCTCTTGCAGATTGGGATAGAAGGCAACGTAGCCAGTATCATACCCATAAACATTGGGGTAATGCGGCACAGGATCGCCTATCTCGCGAATTTCGCGAGGGGAAACGGACCATTTGCTGACGTCGGCAGAGGTGCTCATGTCAGGGAGTCGTCCTCTCACCGGCGGTGGGATATAATATCCGCGATCGGGGAAATCCACCTTGGGTCGATAGTGCCGGACTTCATAAAGAAATTCGTTCGAATCGAGACCGTTAACGCCGGGAGTGTAGACCGCAACTTCGTCGCTGCCTCTCCATCGCAGGATTGCCGCCCTATCGTTTTGCCCGTCCCATCTTGCTTTGTAGGCTTTTGCTTCCTCGAGATTATTCAGGAATGTCACATAGCCTTGTCGATAACCGAAGACGTTCGGGTAGCCCGGAACGGGATCGCCAAGTACCCGAATGCCGTTCGGGGAAACGAACTCCGGGAGCTCTTCGGGGATAGGTTTGGGAACGTTACCGGCTTTCCAGTTCTGATACGCCGGGAAAAAGTGATCTCGTTTTTGCTGCTCTACTAGTCTATCCAAAATACCGCTGGCGGACGCCGGAGCTTCCCGGAAGATGCCCCATCTATCGCCCCTTTCCCAAATGACGATATCGCCAAGGCCCTGGGGCTTCGAAGTTCCCATCAGGAAGTCCCAAGCGGAAGCGATTTCTTCGGCCGCGCTCCGGTCGGCCACATTTGTTAGTTCTACGAACACGCGACCGTCGCGCCAAAGTAATTCGCCGCGTCCGCCTTCTTTAAGACTAATAGCCTCACTCTTATCAGGACTCCAGCTGATCTCCTCGACTCTATACCGGGCTGGGTGGGGATCCCATTCGATAATTACCTCGCCTATGCCCGCCGAAGTCTCAATCCGGTGCGCGACCACAAAGACGCGCCCCTCCTCCACTCTCACCCACACTTCATCTTCACGATAGCCTCCCTCTTCAATGATCCTCGCCCTGGTGATCGCGGCGTTCTGCAGACGGTCATCTAAGGTCCACCCTCCAACTTCCTCTTCAATCTGCTGAGGAGTTAAATCGCCGAAGGGGCCCGGCGCGCCTCCTTTCAACCTAGGCGGGGGCTTCAGCTCGCCGGAGATCTCGTCATAAACGAGCATGGGCCCGCGCTCTCCGTCGGTCTTCTTCCAGTACCTGTCCGTGGTGCCGTACACCTTTTCGAAGGTCTCCAGCTCGCCGGTCCGACTGTTTAGGACTTTCAGTTCCTGCCCGGCATTGGACTTTCCTAAAACCTGCCAAATGCCGCCGCCGCTCTCGATATCCAGCTGAATTATACTGGTCGACATATTTCCCGTTTCTAGCCGAGCGGCTGAGGCTGCCATACGCGTAACGAGCGGCGCGGCCGCTTCCATAGCTGCAGCCCTTACTCCGGCTGCGCGAGGACCTTTACCTAAGCTGGCAAATTCCAGTACCATGCTTGTTGTGCCTAACCCGAGTTTTTTCAGGTCGTTGCACGAATACCCTTCATACATCATCTTGCCTGAGCCGTAGAAGGGAGCCGAAGCAGGGTTGTTGATAATCCCCTTTATCATGCCGAAGCCGGACTGGAGCATTCCCTGCGCGCTCGCTTGCGCGATTTCCAACAGGCTCGGGCCCGGCTGCTTCGAACAGAAGGCGGGCATTTCCGCATGTTCAGTCTTAAGTACATGTGAGGCGTTATCTAACCAGTCCTCGAACACGGATTTAGCCTTGTGCTCGCCGGCGGCGTTCTCGACGCGCATACCGATCGACCGCGCAAGGTGCAGCGCTGCCTGCTCTTTGGGGTCCATTCCTTGCGGATGCTCTTGCCACCGGTTGCACGCAAGTTTGAATTCCTTTAGCAGCTGCGCGCGGTCGCCTAATCCGTTGGGAATGTCCTGGCCGTGAGAGGCCGCACGTTGAAGAAGCGCGGAGGCCATGGCCCACTCGGGACTGCCGATCGGATGGTGGTGATCGAGATTGTGTTTTCGGAACCAGGAAATCAGGAACTCTTCGACGTCCGGTTTAGCCTGCTTCAGCGTCTGTTCGCCCGGTTTCGCCAGAACGCGATTGACGTGAGGCGTCTCGGCGAGTTCCTTATAGGTCATGCCGACGGCGTTGAGGATCGTGCCATGCGCGTAGCGCGGTGCGGTGTCGGCTTCGTCCTCGCGAAGCGGCGGATCGAAAAGCTCTTCATCTTTCCATTGCGCAACGAGGGCATCGAGGAACTTCTTTCTCAAGTTCGCAAGATAATGCTCCGATTGTGGATGGTCGGAGATCTCCTCCGGCTTCACCTTGTTGAACAGCAGCGCGGCTTGGGCGATGTGCTTCTTGTCCCGCCCAGGTGTGCTGTCCAATGGGTCGTTCCAGAGATGTTCGCTTTTGGCGGCGACCATCCCAAGCCTTTTCGGATCCTGGTGAAAATGGCCGGGGTCGTGGTCGGCCAAGGCTTGCAATGCCCCGAACGGTGAATAGTTGAGGCTGCCCCAGTCGGTAACCCAGCTGAGCGCCTTCTTCACGCTTAGCGCCGTCTCGAAAGAAGGTGCCGTTTGCCGTGCCGGGTCATCCCCCGGTACGGATGACGGCTTCGCGATCGGCCCCTGGGCATCCTCTTGTGCTTCGAAATTATTGGCGCGGCTGGGGTCGGGATGTGTCTCTGCTCGTGCTTGCGAGCCCAGCATGCTCTGCTGGTCGTCTTTTGGAGTGGTAGGGTCCTGGGGTTTCGTCGTCGTCATCATGTATCTCCCGTAAAGCCGGCAGATACGCATAGAAAAATTTGCATATCATCTTTAATATTGTGTTGGTCTGTGCATCAAACCGCGTCATACGAGAATATGCGCTAATCATCATATGTATAATATCAGATATATATATGATATAATTTAAATAAAGACAAAAATAAGAGATTTATATACATACGAATCCCTGAGGGGGTGTCGACCTGTTGCGCCTCTCGTAAGCAACCTCTGCTTGCGATCAGTGGGACGTCATCCGCAGCCACAAAACCGCAGGATGCAAAATTCCCTTGCCTCCCGTCCGGGTTTCGACTACCTCCATCCGCGGGACACCTTCCCCCAACGGAAGGCGCCCATCTGTAAGGATGGACCAAATGACAGAGACGATGCCCGCCGCGCGCCCCGCGCGGCCTTACTTTTCGTCCGGCCCCTGCGCCAAGCGCCCCGGCTGGAGCCTCGCCGCCCTCGATGACGCGGCGCTCGGCCGCTCCCATCGCGCCAAGATCGGCAAAGCCAAGCTCAAGCAGGCGATCGATCTCACCCGCGAGATCCTCGACGTCCCCGCTGACTATCGCATCGGCATCGTGCCGGCGTCCGACACCGGCGCCGTCGAGATGGCGCTCTGGTCGCTGCTCGGCGCCCGCCCGGTCGATCTGATCGCCTGGGAATCCTTCGGCGAAGGCTGGGTGACGGATGTCGTCAAGCAGCTCAAGCTCGCCGACGCGCGGGTCATCAAGGCGGGCTACGGCGAATTGCCGGATCTCGCGCAGGTCGACACCAAGACCCGCGACGTCGTCTTCACCTGGAACGGCACCACCTCGGGCGTGCGTGTCGCCGATGCCGACTGGATCGCTGCCGACCGCGAGGGCCTCGCGATCTGCGATGCGACCTCGGCAGCCTTCGCCCAGAAGCTCGATTGGGCCAAGCTCGACGTGGTCACCTTCTCCTGGCAGAAGGTGCTCGGCGGCGAAGCGGCGCACGGCATGCTCATCCTTTCGCCGCGTGCCGTTCAGCGTCTCGAGAGCTACACACCCGCCTGGCCGCTGCCAAAAATCTTCCGGATGACCAAGGGCGGCAAGATCGTCGAGGGCATTTTTCAGGGCGAGACCATCAACACGCCCTCCATGCTGGCCGTCGAGGACTATATCGACGCGCTCCTTTGGGCGAAGCAGATCGGCGGGCTTGATGGGCTCGTCGCCAAGGCTGACGCCAATGCCCAGGTGATCTTCGACTGGGTCGAGAAGACTCCGTGGGTGGAGAACCTCGCCAAGGTGCCGGCGACGCGCTCCAACACCTCCGTCTGCCTGTCCATCGTCGACGCGGACATCGTCGCCAAGGGTGCGGAGGCCGTCGTCGCCGTCGCCAAGGGGCTCGCCTCCGCGCTCGACAAGGAAGGCGTCGCCTTCGACATCGGCGCCTATCGCGACGCGCCTCCCGGCCTCAGGATCTGGTGCGGCGCGACCGTCGAGGCCGACGACCTGAAGGCCTTGACCGCGTGGCTCGACTGGGCCTTCGCCCAGGAAAAGGCCAAGCTCGCCAAGGCCGCCTGACACGCTTTTACCCTCTCCTTGAGGGGAGGGTCGACGCCGTTAGGGCGACGGGACTCAGCTCGCCGCTCGCCGCCGAATAATCACAGCAATTCGCCGCTCACCCCACCCCGGACGGCTGACGCCGTCCGGCCCTCCCCATCAAGGGGAGGGTGGAGGTGGCGCCCTCGCGAGGACGATTCCATGCCCGCTCCAAAGGTTCTCATTTCCGATGCGCTCTCTCCCGCCGCCGTCCAGATCTTCAAGGACCGTGGCATCGAGGTCGATTTCCAGCCCGATCTCGGCAAGGACAAGGACCGGCTCGCCGAAGTCATCGGCAATTATGACGGCCTTGCCATCCGCTCGGCCACCAAGGTCACGCCGAAGATCCTGGAAAACGCCAAGAATCTGAAAGTCGTCGGCCGCGCCGGCATCGGTGTCGACAATGTCGATATTCCGGCCGCGACCGCCAAGGGCATCATCGTGATGAACACGCCCTTCGGCAACTCCATCACCACCGCCGAACATGCCATCGCCATGATGTTCGCGCTTGCCCGCGAGATCCCGGCGGCGGATGCTTCCACCCAGGCCGGCAAGTGGGAGAAGAACCGCTTCATGGGCGTGGAGATCACGGCCAAGACGCTCGGCATCATCGGCTGCGGCAATATCGGCTCCATCGTCGCCGAGCGTGCGCTCGGGCTCAAGATGAAGGTCATCGCCTATGACCCCTTCCTGTCGCCGGAGCGGGCACTCGATCTCGGCGTCGAGAAGGTCGAGCTCGACGATCTGCTCGCCCGCGCCGACTTCATCACGCTGCATACGCCGCTGACGGAAAAGACGCGCAACGTCCTTTCGGCTGAGGCGCTGGCCAAGACCAAGAAGGGCGTGCGCATCGTCAACTGCGCCCGCGGCGGCCTGGTCGACGAGGCGGCCCTGAAAGCCGCGCTCGATTCCGGCCATGTGGCGGGTGCTGCCTTCGACGTCTTCTCGGCCGAGCCGGCGACCGACAATGTGCTCTTCGGTCACCCTCACGTGGTGTGCACGCCGCATCTCGGCGCCTCCACCAGCGAGGCGCAGGAGAATGTGGCGTTGCAGGTCGCCGAGCAGATGTCGGATTACCTCCTGCGCGGCGCGATCTCGAATGCCGTGAATTTCCCGTCGATCACCGCCGAGGAAGCGCCGAAGCTGAAGCCCTTCATCGCGCTCGCCGAAAACCTCGGCTCCTTCGCCGGGCAGCTCACCGAGACCGGCATCAAGAGCGTGCGGCTGACCTATGAGGGGACGGTCGCCAGCCTCAAGATCAAGGCGCTGACGTCATCGGCCGTCGCCGGGCTGCTCAGGCCGATGCTCTCCGACATCAACGTGGTCTCGGCGCCGGTCGTCGCCAAGGAGCGCGGCATCGTCATCGAGGAGACGACGCGCGAGGCGCAGAGCGATTACGAGGCCCTGATCACCTTGACGGTGGTCACCGAGACGCAAGAGCGTTCGGTGGTGGGCACCGTCTTCGCCGATGGCAAGCCGCGCATCGTTGCCATCAAGGGCATCAAGGTCGACGCGGAATTCGCGCCATCGATGGTCTATGTGACCAATGAGGACAAGCCGGGCTTCATCGGCCGCTTTGCAAGCGTGCTCGGCGACGCCGGCATCAATATCGCGACCTTCGCCCTCGGCCGCGATCAGCCCGGCGGATCGGCCATCGCTCTCGTCGAGGTCGATGGCCCGGTGCCGCCGGCGGTGCTCAACGCCACCCAGACGATTCCGGGCGTGAAGCAGGCCAAGGCGTTGAAGTTCTGAAGCGATCTCGGCGCGACTCGTCAGCGGCGTTCGGCAATCAGAATGCCGCTGACGACGAGCACGACGGCGAGCGCCTGATAAAGCCCGAAGGCTTCGCCGACCATGAGCACCGAGAGAATGATGCCGAAGACGGGCACCAGATTGGTGAAGACCCCCGCCCGGTTCGGCCCGACGAGCTGCACGGAGCGGATGAAGAAGAGCTGGGCGAGCAACGACGGGAAGATGGCGATGAACGTGAGCACCGCCCAGCCCGTCGGCGTCGGCCAGAAGCTCTGCCCGAGCGCGATCTCGGCCGCCAGAAGCGGCAGCGACGAAACGAAGGCGGCAAGCGAAAGGCCGGTGAAATAGACGAGGTCCGGCACCTTGGGCTTATTGCGCAGGTGAAGGATGTAGCCTGCATAGATGACGCAGGCGATCAGCATGAAGAGATCGCCGCGGTTGAGCGAAAGGTGGAGCAGCTGTTCCACCTCGCCATGCGAGGCCGTGACGAGCACGCCCACCACGGTCAGGAGCAGTCCCGCGACAATGGCCGGCGTGATGCGCACGCCGAAGACGAAGAGCGCGCCGATCAGAACGAGGACCGGCATGGCGCTCTGAAAAATGGTCATGTTCACAGCGGTCGTATGATAGGCCGCGAGGTAGAACAAAGAGTTGAAGCCGGTGAAGGCGAGCGTCCCCATGATGAGGACGATCCGCCAATGGGGCGCCAGAGCGCGCATCTCACCGGCGATCGCCTGTCGGCGGAAGGCGACGAGAAACAGGCTGACGATCCCCCAGCGCAGGCAGACGATGGCCATCGGTGACACCTCGCCGATGGCATATTTGCTGGCGATGATATTGCCCGCCCACATCAGCATGGTGATCGGCAGGAGCAGATAGGGCTGGTCGTTGATCCAATGCCAGCCGCGTTCGACGATGGCCTTCACGAGTGCCGCCCGATCAAACGTCGCACGGTCCGGCACGCGAGGGCGCCAATGGATGTCGCGATCATGTGATGGGTGCTCCCCGCCCGGAAATCGGCGCGACGATAAAGATAGCCGCTTTCCGGGGTAAGTCGCCGGGGTGCAAAGCAGACATGCGTAGCGACGGCAAGCGCGCAATGGCTGCACCGGCCCGCGGGAGATCGGACGGGTTGACCTTTCAGGCTCAATCGCCGATGAGAGGTTGCAAGGAACCCGGCCTTGCGCCGAGGCGTGCCCCGGCCCTTGCGCCGGGGCTTATCATGTGAGGGGCCGGCGCCGTGCCGGCTTATCGGACAATGGCGAATGTCGTCGTAGTAGGCGCCCAGTGGGGCGACGAGGGCAAAGGCAAGATCGTCGACTGGCTGTCGGAGCAGGCGGACGTCGTCGTGCGCTTTCAGGGCGGTCACAATGCCGGCCATACGCTCGTCGTCGAGGGCACCACCTATAAGCTCTCTCTTCTGCCGTCCGGTGTCGTGCGGCGGGGCAAGCTCGGCGTCATCGGCAATGGCGTCGTGCTCGATCCGCAGGCGCTGGTCGACGAGATCACGCGTCTGAACGAGCAGGGACTGTCGATTACGCCGGACAACCTGCGCATCGCCGACAATGCCTCGCTCATTTTGGGGCTGCATCGCGAACTCGACGCTCTGCGTGAGAATTCCAACAGCGGCACCAAGATCGGCACCACGCGCCGCGGCATCGGCCCCGCCTACGAGGACAAGGTCGGGCGCCGGGCCATCCGGCTGATGGACCTCGCCGATCTCGATACGCTCCAGGACAAGATCGAGCGGCTTCTGGTGCATCATAATGCGCTGCGCCGGGGCTTCAGCCTCAGCGAGATCAGCGCGTCCGAAATCTATGCCGAGCTTGCCGCGGTCGCGCCCAAGGTGCTGCCCTATATGGGCGTCGTCTGGAGGCTGCTGGACGAGGAACGCCGGGCCGGCAAGCGCATCCTGTTCGAGGGGGCTCAGGGCGCCCTGCTCGACGTGGACCACGGCACTTACCCCTTCGTGACATCGTCCCATACGGTCGCCGGCCAGGCTGCGGCGGGTTCCGGCCTCGGGCCGGGCGCCATCGGCTATGTGCTCGGCATCGCCAAGGCCTACACGACCCGCGTCGGCGAGGGGCCGTTCCCCACCGAGCAGGACAATGCCATCGGCGAGACGCTCGGGCAGCGCGGCCGCGAATTCGGCACCGTCACCGGGCGTAAGCGCCGCTGCGGCTGGTTCGACGCGGTTCTGGTGCGCCAGACTGTCAAGACCTCCGGCATCAACGGCATCGCCTTGACGAAGCTCGACATCCTCGACGGCTTCGAGAGCATCAACGTATGCGTTGGCTACCGGCTCGATGGCCAGGAGCTCGACTATCTGCCGGCGGGCCAAGGCCAGCAGGCGCGTGTGGAGCCGATCTACGAGACGATTCCCGGCTGGGGCGGCACGACGGCGGGTGCGCGCTCCTGGGCGGATCTGCCGGCGCAGGCCATCAAATATGTTCGCCGTATCGAGGAATTGATCGGAGCACCGGTCGCGCTTCTGTCCACGAGCCCGGAGCGCGACGATACGATCCTGGTCCATAACCCATTCGAAGGTTGACGGGGCCGGCGATTCGGGACATTCGACCTGAATGGCGGATTACTACACCCTGCTGCAGCGGGCGATAGCCGGCCTGCCGGAAAGCACGCCCGAGAGCCGTGAAGCGATTTATGAACGAGCCCGTGCGGTGCTCGTTCAACAGTTGCGAAATGTTCAACCGCCGCTCGCCGATGCCGAGATCGATCGCGAATATGCCGCGCTCGACGCGGTGATCGCTCGGATCGAAGCGGAAATCCAGCCGCTGCAGGAGCCGGACTGGACGCAGGGCGAGGATCTGCGCGATTTCGAGCTGCCGCCCGACGACACGCAGGCGGCCGATCACGCCATCGCGGAGCCACGCTCCCAGGAAGCCCGGGACGCCGACTATCAGGCAAACGGTTCTCCTTCTCGCGAGCGTCCGCGGCTCACGCCGGCACGGCCCAAAACCGACCTGCGCGTCCGGCTCAGACGCTGGCTGGTGGCCGGCGTTCTCGCCGTCGCGATCGCAGCCATCGCGGGCGTTGCCTACATGCTCCGCGACCAGGCGCCGGACCTGTCGCAACAGACCGGCCAGGCGCCGCCGCAGGAGCAGGGCGACGGCAAGATCGCCGAGCGGCTCGGCGGTCCCGGTGAGGCCGCGTCCGAGGCGGCCCCCGCGGCTCCCGCTCCAGCGGCACCGACACAGCCGGCACCCGGAGAGGCCGCTCCTCCGGCTGGCAGCCCGCCTGCTCCCGGAGCGCCGGCCGTTGCCGTCGCACAGCGGGCGGTCCTCTACGAGGAGAGCCCCGAGAACCCGCAGGTGCCGACCACCCATGCCGGACGGACCGTGTGGCGAATCGACAGCCTCAATCCCGGACAGGGCGAGCAGCTCGAGACGGTCGTGCACGCCGACATCGATATTCCCAGTGCCGGTTTCGCGGTCACCATGGTGATCCGCCGCAATACGGACGCGACGCTGCCGGCCTCGCATACGGTGGAGCTCAGGTTCCGCAACACGTCGGGCGATGCGAACCGCGACGTGCGCGATGTCGGTGTCATGCAGCTGAAGTCCGAAGAGGGCGGCCGCGGCACGCCGCTCGCCGGCTTGCCCGTGCCTGTCACGGAAAACTTCTTTCTTATCGGCCTCTCCAATCTGAGCGCCGACGTGGATCGCAATACCGACCTCCTGAAGACGCGCGGCTGGATCGACCTGCCGCTGCGTTTCGCCAACGGACGGCGGGCAGTGCTGACCTTCGAGAAGGGCGTGGCCGGCGATCAGGCGATCAACGAGGCCTTCCGCCTCTGGCAGTAAGCCTTCCGCCTCAGGCAACAAAAAAGCGAAGGCCGCTTCCGACGGATCGGAAACGGCCTCCGCTGCTGTTCCAGGCTGACGTTAAGGGGATCTCGCCGATTACGCGGCGGGCAAAGCCGCCGCCGGCCCCGTCGTCTCGATTTTGGCAAGGCCCTTCTTCACGGCCTCCTGGATCTTCTCGAAGGCCCGCACCTCGATTTGGCGCACGCGCTCGCGTGAGACGCCGAATTCGGTGGAGAGCTCCTCCAGTGTGATCGGCTCGTCCCGCAAGCGCCGCGCCTCGAAAATGCGCCGTTCACGGTCGTTGAGCACGCTGAGTGCATCGCGAAGGGCGGTGAGGCGATTCTGCCCCTCTTCTTCCTCCACGAGCAGGCTTTCCTGGTCCTTGCTGTCATCGACCAGCCAGTCCTGCCATTCGCCTTCGCCTTCCTGGCGTAGCGGCGCGTTGAGCGACGCATCGCCGCCGAGACGGCGGTTCATGTCCACGACGTCCTGTTCGGAAACGCCGAGGCGCGTGGCGATGCTCTTCACCTGCTCCGGGCGGAGGTCACCCTCCTCATAGGCCGAGATATGGCCCTTGGCCTTGCGCAGGTTGAAGAACAGCTTCTTCTGGTTGGCCGTGGTGCCCATCTTCACGAGCGACCAGGAGCGCAGGATGTACTCTTGAATCGCCGCCTTGATCCACCACATCGCATAGGTCGCGAGACGGAAGCCCTTGTCGGGCTCGAAGCGCTTCACCGCTTGCATAAGGCCGACATTGCCTTCCGACACGACTTCGGAAATCGGCAGGCCGTAGCCGCGATAGCCCATCGCGATCTTGGCTACGAGCCGCAAATGCGAGGTGACAAGTTTGTGGGCCGCTTCTCGGTCGCCATGCTCACGCCAGCGCTTGGCTAGCATAAATTCTTCGTCCGGCTTCAGCATGGGAAACCGGCGGATTTCGTCGAGATAGCGCGACAGGCCGCCTTCATTGAGCAGCGCGGGGAGAACTGTCGAAGCCATGGATCTTACCTCCTTCCGACCCCCCTGTCAGGCAGGTCGTCGTCAGCCGCCAATCTGGCCGGCTAGGGAATTGTAGCATACTTGCCGCTATTTCGATCAGCGGCGAAGGCATGCCTTTTGCGTCGGTTTATAGTGTGCGGCGCAGGGGCTGAAACGACCGTGCGCTACCGCACATCTCTCCGGGCGCCAAACGCTTCAGCGCGGGGCAAAGCCGTGATGAGCCGCGCGAGCTCGGTAGGCGGCGCGCTCTCGAATCGCATGAAAGCCCCCGTATAGGGATGCGCGAAGCCGAGCGTGCTCGCGTGCAGGGCCTGCCGGCCCAGTGCGTTCAAAGCTTCCCGCGCATTCGCTTCGAGAAGCTGTTCCTTCGTCTTGAAACCCCGCCCATAGAGCTGGTCGCCCAAGAGAGGATGGCCGATATGGGCCAAGTGCACCCGGATCTGATGTGTGCGTCCGGTTTCAAGGCGACAACGGACGAAGCTTCCGATCGGTTCCGCCTTCTTGACCTCGATCTTCTCGCCCCCGAAGACGCCGTCGACCTCGTAATGGGTGATGGCGGTCCGGCCGCGGCCGTCGCGCGTCACCGTCATCTTCTCACGGTTGTGAGCGGCCCGTTCGATCGGCAGATCGATCGTGCCCTTCTTCGCCGGCATGGCCCCCCACACGACGGCGGTATAGATTCGCTCCAGCGGGCCGGTGCGGCCGTGGTCGGCGAACTGCGCCGACAGTGCCAGATGCGCCCGATCGGTCTTGGCCACCACCATGATCCCGGAGGTGTCCTTGTCGAGCCGGTGCACGATGCCGGGCCGGCGCACCCCACCGATGCCGGAGAGGCTTTCGCCGCAATGCGCGATCAGCGCATTCACCAGCGTGCCCGCCGCATGGCCTGCAGCCGGATGAACGACGAGCCCGGCGGGCTTCTCGATGACGATCAGCGCATCGTCTTCGTAGAGCACGATGAGCGGAATGTCCTCGGCCTCCGGCACTGCGGGTTCCGCCGGCGGCACTTCGAGCGTTACCACCGATCCGGCCGCAACCTTACGCTTCGGGTCGCTGATCACCTCGCCGTTGATCGTCACCTGGCCGGCGCGCACGAGCTGCTGCAGGCGCGACCGCGATAGATCGTCGAGTTCGGCCGCGAGGAAGCGGTCGAGCCGCTCCCCGGCCCGATGCTCGGCGACCGTCAGGATGCGAGTGGCAACCGCCTCGGTGGCCACGGCTCGAGGATCATCGATTGAAGTCATTATTGCCGGTGTGGTGGATCGAAAAGGTGACCGCCTGGGCTTGATTGCCCTGCGACATTGATGACGCCTATACCGCACAGCCTGCCGTTTCCGGCCGCTTGCGGGGGTTCGCACCACGCGGCATATATAGGGTCGCTACATGAGAATCGCAAGGTTTGTTCGGGGCGGCGCACGTGAGGGCGGCGAGGGTGATGGCGGTCGATCTGAACGATGAGGAACGATCGACGCTGGCAGCCGAGCTCCACCGGCTGAGGCAGGAGCACCGGGATCTCGACGCGGCGATCGCCGCCCTGGAACTCGTCGGCCAGGCCGAGCAGTTGCAGATCCAACGGTTGAAGAAGCGCAAGCTCGTCCTCAAGGATCGCATCTCCTTCATTGAGGACCAGTTGACGCCCGATATCATCGCCTGATCAGCAGAAGGCTCGGCCCTCCTGGATCATCGGCTCCGGAGGGGCTTGCGCCGGCGGGCGGCAGGCGTTAAGCGGCGCGATCCGACGAGGAGCTGAGCGCCATGGACAGCGCCGTGAACAAGGATTTTGCAGGCGGCATCGGGGAGACGAGGCGATGAGCGCCGTCGCACGCCCGGTTGCGGTCATCATGGGCAGCCAGTCCGACTGGGCGACGATGCGCCATGCGGCCGAGACGCTCGAAGCTCTCGGCATCGGCTTCGACGCCAGGATCGTCTCCGCCCATCGTACGCCGGACCGGCTCTATGGATTCGCCAAGGGTGCGGCCGCGGCCGGCTACAAGGTCATCATAGCGGGTGCCGGCGGTGCGGCCCATCTGCCGGGCATGACGGCGGCGCTCACGGCCCTGCCGGTTTTCGGCGTGCCGGTGGAATCGAAGGCCCTGTCGGGCCAAGATAGCCTCCTCTCCATCGTGCAGATGCCGGCCGGCATTCCCGTCGGCACGCTCGCCATCGGCCGTGCTGGTGCGGTCAATGCCGCGCTCCTTGCCGCGGCCGTTCTCGCGCTTTCCGACGAGGATCTCGCCGCGCGGCTGGCCGAATGGCGGGAAAAGCAGACCGCGGCCGTTGCCGAAGAACCCGAGACCGCGGCATGACGCAACGCCTTTCTCCCGGTGCGACGGTCGGCATTCTCGGCGGCGGCCAGCTCGGCCGCATGATGGCGATCGCGGCGGCTGCCTATGGACTGAAGACGCATATCTATGCGCCGGATCCCGAAAGCCCCGCCTTCGAGGTCGCCGGACGGCACACCCTTGCCGCCTATGACGACGAGGCGGCGCTCGTGGCGTTTGCAGCCGCCGTCGATGTCGTCACCTATGAATTCGAGAATGTGCCGGCCGACACGGTGCATCTCTTGAGCCGCCATGTGCCGCTGTTCCCGGACGACAAGGCGCTCGCCATCACCCAGGACCGCCTGACTGAAAAGACTTTCGTCGCAGGTCTGGGCATTCCGACGGCGCCCTTCAACGATGTCGCTGAGGTGGCGGATCTCGAGGCCGCACTTGCGGCCTTCGGTCGGCCGGCGATCCTGAAGACGCGCCGCTTCGGCTATGACGGCAAGGGGCAGGTGAAGATCGGTCCGGGGGACGATGCCGCGGCAGCTCTCGCCGCCATCGGCCATGTGCCGGCGATCCTGGAGGGCTTCGTGCCCTTCACACGCGAGATCTCCGTGGTCGCCGCGCGTGACCGGGAGGGCAATTTCGCGGCCTATGACGTCTGCGAAAACGAGCATCGCAACCATATTCTCGACGTGACCCGGGTGCCGAGCGCCATCCCCGCGAAGCTTGCGGACGAGGCGATCGCCGCCACCCGGCGGATCGCCGAGGCGCTCGGGTATGTCGGCGTCATCGCGGTCGAGATGTTCGTGCTCGAAGGCGATGCGGATGCCCCGGACGGGCGCATTATCGTCAACGAGATCGCGCCGCGCGTTCACAACTCCGGCCATTGGACCATCGAGGGAGCCGTCACCTCGCAATTTGCGCAGCATATCAGGGCGGTCTGTGGCTGGCCGCTCGGCTCCACCCGGCGGACCGGGCGCGTGGAGATGCGCAATCTGATCGGCGAAGACGTGGACCGGTGGCAGGAGATCGCCGGCGACCCCGAGCTCCATCTCCACCTTTATGGCAAGGGCAGCGCCCGCCCGGGGCGCAAGATGGGGCATGTGACGCGCGTCGTACCGGAGTGAAGCGCAATCGGCGCCGTCGTGAGCGGCATGCGACAAGATAACGCCGAAGCGGCTGTGGCTGGTGGACAAGGTGGGGGATATCTGCTATCCGTACCACCCTATAGCTGCGGCGCACTTCGGGCGCCGCTTTGGCTTTGAACCCCCCCTTTGGAAACGGGAAGAGACAGGCGTGCAGGTCCTCGTTCGCGACAATAATGTCGATCAAGCGCTGCGTGCGCTGAAAAAGAAGATGCAGCGTGAGGGCATCTTTCGTGAGATGAAGCTTCGCGGGCATTACGAGAAGCCGTCTGAAAAGAAGACCCGAGAAAAGGCCGAGGCCAAGCGCCGGCATCGCAAGTTGATGCGCAAGCGGCTGCAGCGGGAAGGGCTTCTGCCCTCCAAGCCGAAGCCGACGCGCTGACAGGCCGACGCGACGGTTATGGCGCGGCGCCACTCGCTGCGCCCCGCGTGTTCCGGATTGGGGGGCTTCACCGGACGTGTCTTCGTTCGGACCGCCCTGCAGGAAGTGAGATGATTGTCGGCGCCCAGGTCCCCCGGGGCGCCGTTTGTGTTCTTGCCGCAATGATAGCCGAGAACAGGTCGGACGACGGGTTTGGTTCGGTTAACACTTTGGCCTTATTGACCGATCGGAACGATTCAGAAACCCGGTTCCGCAAGAATCGCCAGGCCGGCCGGTTATCATGTGGAACGTGAGGCGTATGGAGGATCTGCGGTGAGGAAGACAGGCACGGCGCATATCATGGCAAACCGCGATGGAGAGACCTGGATGGGACGTTCCTCGGCGGTTGGAATGAGCGCCAGCATGGCCGCCCGTCTGCTGCTCGCGACAGGGCTCGCCCTCGGCGCCACGGCTTGCGAGACGGTTGCTCCCAACGGCCCGAATGTCGCGGAACTCGTCAAAGAGAATTCCACCGTCACCACGACGAACATCACTTCGCTGACCGACGTCATCAAGGCCAATCCGAGCGACCCGCAGGCCTACAACACGCGCGGCGTTGCCTATGCGCGCACCGGCCACTACAGCGAAGCGATCGCCGACTTCAACCAGGCCGTCAAATTCGATCCGAATTACGCGCCGGCCTATACGAATCGGGCGCTCGCCTATCGCCAGACCGGCCGCGACGATGCTGCCTCGGCGGATTTCAACCGCGCCATCGCCGCCGACCCCAACTACACCGCCGCCTATATCGGCCGGGCCAATCTCCTGCGCGTGCAGGGGCATTTCGATCAGGCGCTGGCCGACTTGAGCAAGGCCATTCAGCTCAATCCGGAATCGGCCGAGGCCTACCATGCCCGCGCGCTGGTTTATCAGCGGCAGGGGCAGAACCAGCTCGCGATCAAGGATTTCGATTCGGCTCTCGACCGGGACCCGTTCGTCGCCGCGCCTTATACGGGACGCGGCCAGAGCCTGGTCGCGGTGGGCGCCTATGACAAGGCGATCGAGGATTTCAACGCCTCCCTGAACGTCGACAACCGCAATGGTGATGCCTGGGCCGGCCGTGGCCTCGCCTATGAGCGCAAGGGCGATAAGCAGCAGGCGATCGAATCCTACCAGCGCGCGATCTCGGTCGATCCCAACAACGCAACCGCGAAGCAGGGCCTGAGCCGGCTTCAGGGTGGGGGCGGGCTCTTCGGCTGAAGGCTGAAAGCTGGCCGCTCGACTGCTGCAGCCGCTCCCTCGAGAGTTGGGAAGACCGCGGCTTGGCCGCGTTCGGCGTCGAGACGCGGATCGAGAGCGTCCGAGATCCGCTGGGAAGGCGTGTGATTCCGCTGGCTGGCGAACAGGCGCTCAGCCAATCGACCTTTCAAGCGCCACAGGACATAAGCAACCCCGGCCCAGAACGACGCCGCTGCCAAGGCCGTCGTGATCTTTGCAACAGACATCGCAACCGACATGGGTAACACCGGCTCCTTGGCCGCGGACGCCCGAGGGCATCAATTCCCGTCCGGCGGAGCGACCATAGGGCGGACTTTTGTTCCGGCAATGGCGCTTATGTATCAAAGTGTTGCAATCAAGGGCGGGGTCACAGCAGGCCGACGATGCCGTCGTAGACGAGCTTGAGGCCGACCATGAACAGCAGCGCATAGATGACGCGATAGAAGCCGTCGGATCGCATGCGCCGCACCAGCCAGACACCGGCCACCGTCGAGGCGACGGCCAGCGGCAGAAGCGCTGCCGAGGTCAGAAGGTTTTCTCGCGTGAATTGCCCCAGCCAGAGATAGGGGATCACCTTGAACAGGTTGACACTGGCGAAGAACCAGCTCGTCGTGCCGACGAGGATGTCGCGCGGCAGGCGCTGCGGCAACACATAGATTTGGAACGGTGGGCCGCCCGCATGGCTCACGAAGCTCGTCAGACCCGAGACCGCTCCCCAGAACAGCCCCGCAAGCACCCCGCCTGGCTTTGCCTTGGCGGCCTCCTTGCTGAGCCCCAGCCACCAATTGGCCGAGAAGACGATGGAGATCAGGCCGACGGCGAGCCGCACATAGGCATCCGAAACGACGGTTGCGGCGAGGGTGCCGAGCAGCGTGCCGAGAAGGGCACCCGGCAGCAGGATCGCCAATGTGCGGCCGTCATAGAAGCGCCGATAGGCGAAGACGCCGACCCAATCCTGCATGACCAGGATGGGCAAGAGGATCGCCGCCGCCTGGAAGGATGGAACAGTCAGCGCCATCAATGGCTGGGCGACGCTGCCGAGGCCGACGAAACCGCCCTTCGATAGGCCGCCGATGATGACGGCCGGCACCGCAGCCAGATAAAAGACGGGATCGCTGACCATGGTGGGATTTCGCAAGGCGGATCGCCGCCGACGCCACCGGAAGCATTCTACTCTTCCAGCTCGAGCGCCGCGGCAAGCCCGGGCAGGTTGGGCTCATGCGAGCGGCACAGTCGGGCGGCGCGCCGTTCTTGGCAATGCCCGCGGCGAAGACCCGCCATGCTCCTGGCGCGGACCGCGGGGCGCGCCGGCCCGGCCTTGATCAGTCCTGCTCTTCCTCGTCCTGGGGCTTGAGCTGCTTCAGCTTGGCGAAGACGCTGTCGGCGTCGATCCTTTCCTCTTCCTTCCGCGGCCTCGACATATCCTCGAAGGGCTCTTGCGGCTCGGGGACGGGCGCCGTGGTTTCCTCCGCCGGTAGCAGCGTCTGGCCGCTCTCCACCTGCGCGGGGCGGTCCTTGGCCGACCGGGCCACCTCGAAGTCGAGATCGATCTGCGAGCACAAGCCGAGGGTCACCGGATCCATCGGCGTCAGACTCGCTGCATTCCAGTGAGTGCGTTCGCGGATCTGCTGGATCGTCGTCTTCGTCGTGCCGATGAGCCGCATGATCTGCGCATCCTTCAATTCGGGATGGTTGCGCAGCAGCCAGAGGATGGCGTTGGGGCGGTCCTGGCGTCGCGAGACGGGTGTGTAGCGCGGGCCCTTCTTGCGCTTCTGCTCGGGCAGCTTCACCTTGGGCGAAGCCATCTTGAGCATGTAGTCGGCATCACCTTCGGCGCGCGAGATCTCCTCGCGGGTCAGCTGGCCCGTCGTAATCGGATCGAGCCCCTTGATCCCGGCCGCCACCTCGCCGTCGGCGATGCCCTTCACCTCGAGCGGGTGCAGCTTGCAGAACTCGGCGATCTGCTCGAACGTCAACGCCGTGTTTTCGACCAGCCAGACGGCGGTCGCTTTCGGCATGAGCGGTCCCGTGGACATGGGAAACTCCTTATTCGCTGCGCCGGCTTGTGCCGGCGCGCATGGTCAAACGCTGGGTAAACCTTCCGCGGGCCTCCGGCCAGGCAAATCGGCCGGGGCGGGACGTTACCACCGATGAAGGGGAACAGCGGGAATATAGGCGTTGCCGGCGTCGCTGGCAAATGGCCGGCCGAGGATCCGGCTGCGCTCCATGGCGGCGATTGCCGACCGCGCCCGACGGCGAGATAATGCGCGCCGTTCTTGAAAGGCGAGGTGAGGCCCATGGCGAGCGAATTGGACGATGAACGACCCCGGCCGCAGTTGAACCATGTGATCGGCCAGGATCTCAGTCTCCTGTCCGTCGATGAGCTTGCGGAGCGCATCGCGCTCTTGCGTGCGGAGATCGGCCGGCTGGAGGCGGCGCTCGCCGCCAAGGAGGCCTCTCGCGCCAAGGCCGATGCGGTGTTCCGGCTGTGAACGCCACATCGCACAGTCTTGTATCTTTTTGGAACGAGGCGCGCGCTCAACGGACGGCGGCAACCTTCCGTTAAGCTTTCCAGTCTATGACTGAGATCGTCCATTTGATCTGGACGTCGAGTGGCTCTGTCCACTCTCTTTGACGCCTCCCTGCTTCGACCTTCAGCCGCCCCCATCGGGCGGCTTTTTTTTTAACGCGCGCTTCACCCCGTTTCGCCTGTGCCGGCTGCGCTGGCCCCGTCCTTGCCATGTCCCGACTGAGACCGGAGTCGATGTTCCAATACGGAACGGGCCGACGTCCGGCGGCAGTCGGAAGGGTGAGGTATGGCAAGCGTGAGTATTTCTCGAGAGGCGACGGCGCCGATTCCGTTCGGTCTCCATTTCGTCGCTTCGGAGCAGTTTCGCCGCTTGTTCCGCGAAGGGATGGGACTGATCGAGGAAACCGCGGCCTATCTCGAAGGGCGGGGCAGGGAAGAAGCGCGGGTCCTTCGGCGGCAGGCAGCCCTCGCCTATGCGACGGAAAGCATGCGCCTGACGACGCGCCTCATGCAGATGGCCTCCTGGCTCCTGCTGCATCGCGCCGTCGCCGATGGCGAGATCACCATGCGCGAGGCCCGCAGTGAAAAGGCCAAGATCAGGCTCACCGCTTCCGCACCGGCCGATATCGTGACCGATGACGCGCTGCCGGCAAAGCTCTGCGATCTTCTGAGCCGCGGTCATCGGCTCTTCACCCGCATCAAGCATCTCGATGAGGTGCTCGCGGCCTGCGAGAATGTCGACGAGAAGCAGCCACCCGTGCCGGTGCCGAGCCAGGCCGCCCGGCTGCATTCCATGCTTCTCTGAGACGACGAGGGGAGGGGGGACCGGCTCGCCGCTCTCGGGTGGCGGGCCGGTTTTTATTGTCCGCCCGCGTAAGCGTGAGCGCAGGTCCGAAAACGCCAACAGGCGCCTCGCGGCGCCTGTGGCTGGTCGGCTATGGCTCGTCTTGAGACATGCACTCCGGCATCCGCCGGTCGAACGGCGCTCACGAGGCGAGGCGCTGATCCGCGCCGCTCCGGGCAGGCGCCGATCGTGGCGCCTTACTTCTTGCTGAAGCTCAGGCCCGCGAACTTGTTGTTGAAGCGCGACAGGCGCCCGCCGCGGTCGAGCAGCTGCTGGGTACCGCCGGTCCAGGCCGGGTGCGTCTTGTTGTCGATGTCGAGGTTGAGGCTATCGCCCTCTTTGCCGTAGGTCGACCGCGTGACGTAGGATGAGCCGTCGGTCTGCGTGACCTTGATGAAATGGTATTCGGGGTGGATATCGGCTTTCATGGAAACATCCTTCTGGAGCTACCGCGAAAGCGGCAACCCCCACGTAGCGTCGACAGATTGTCTTAGGGTCGCGACCCTATAGCGCAGCGCCAAGCACGAAACAAGCGGACAAAAAGAAGCGACAGTTTTGGAAGGAGTGACGATGGCACGCCGGCCGGCACGCCAAGCGGGTGATCCCGAGCAGCAGCCAGGGGCGCGCGCACCGCTCAGCGCCCTGAAGCCGCTTCTGCCCTTCGCCCTGCGTTATCGCGGGCGGATCGCTGCGGCCTGCCTTGCGCTGATCATTGCCTCGGCTGCGACGCTCGCCTTGCCGCTCGCCGTGCGGCGCGTCATCGATCACGGCTTTTCGGTCGATGGCGCCGGCCTCATCGACAGCTATTTCGCCGTGCTGCTCCTGGTCGTGGCGGTTCTGGCGCTGGCGAGCGCCACGCGCTTCTACCTCGTCAGCACGCTCGGCGAGCGCGTGGTCGCCGATTTGCGCGCGGCCGTCTTCCGGCATCTGACCAGGCTCGATGCCGGTTTCTACGATGTGACGAAGAGCGGGGAGGTGACGTCCCGCCTCACGGCCGATACGACGATGATCAAATCGGCCTTCGGCGCGAGCGCCTCGGTCGCGTTGCGCAATCTGGTGCTGTTTCTCGGCGCCGTCGCCATGATGGTCATCACCAGCCCGCGCCTGTCCTCCCTCGTCCTCATCGCCATTCCTATCATCGTGCTGCCGCTGGTCGCCTCTGGCCGCGGCGTCCGCCATCGCTCGCGCATCGCCCAGGACAAGCTCGCCGCCGTATCCGCCTATGCGACCGAGGCCGTCGGCGCGGTCCGCGTCATGCAGGCCTTCAACGCCGAAGAGGCGACCGCGGCGCGTTTTACGGCCGCCGCCGAGGAGACCTACGAGGCGGCGCGGGCCTCGATCACCGCGCGCGCCATCCTCACGGCCATTGCGCTCTTCCTCGTCTCGGCGAGCGTCGTCGGTGTTCTGTGGTATGGGGCCCAGGATGTCCTCGCCGGCCGCATGACCGGCGGGCGCCTGTCGCAATTCGTCATCTATGCGGTGCTCGCCGCCTCCTCGCTCGGCGAGCTGAGCCAGGTCTGGGGAGACGTCTCCCAGGCGGCCGGGGCGGCCGGTCGGCTCGCCGAATTGCTCGCGACGAAACCGGCCGTCACCCGGCCGGAGCGGCCGGTGGCGCTGCCTGAGCCCTCGCCGGCGACGGTCGCTTTCCAGAATGTGCGCTTCGCCTATCCGACGCGCTCGGACGTCTCCTCCCTTGACGGGCTCAGCTTCTCCATCCGCCGCGGCGAGCGCGTGGCGCTCGTCGGCCCCTCGGGCGCCGGTAAGAGCACGGTGATCCAGCTTCTGCTGCGCGCCTATGATCCGCAGGTGGGCCGCGTTTCCGTCGACGGTGTGGATGTCGCCGCGGCCGATCCCGCCGCGGTGCGCAGCCGCATCGCCTTCGTGCCGCAAGACCCGGTGGTGTTCGGCACCACCATCATCGACAATATCCGCTACGGCCGCCCCGATGCCGACGAGGCGGCGGTGCGCGAGGCAGCCCAGTTCGCGGCGGCCGATGCCTTCATCCGCGCCCTGCCGCAGGGATATGACAGCTTGGTCGGGGAACGTGGAGTGACGCTGTCTGGCGGGCAGCGTCAGCGCATTGCGATCGCCCGCGCCGTCCTCAAGGACGCCCCGATCCTCGTTCTCGACGAGGCGACCTCGGCGCTCGACGCCGAGAACGAGCAGCTGGTGCAGCAGGCGCTGGATCGGCTGATGGCCGGGCGTACCACGCTCGTCGTGGCGCACCGGCTGGCGACCGTCCTCTCGGCCGACCGGATCCTCGTTCTCGACCAGGGGCGTATCGTCGAGGAAGGCACGCACCAGACCCTCGTGACCAAGGGCGGGCTTTATGCGCGGCTTGCGCGGCTGCAGTTCAGCGAGAGGCCCGAGATGCCGGATGCACCGATAAAGGCAATCGGCATTCGGCAGTAGGCAGTCGGGCAGTCGCGGTGGTGGGTTTGGGCTGCCATCTTCCCGTTATCAGTCGTCCGACTGCCGATTGCCCATTGCCGACTGCCTAACCGCTACCGTTCCGTCAGCTTGAGCTCGATGCGCCGGTTGCGGCGGTAGGCCTCTTCGCTGTCGCCGAGCTCGATCGGCTGGAACTCGCCGAAGCCGGCGGCCAGCAGATGCTGCGGCGCCACGCCTTTGCTGACGAGATATTCCACGACCGAGATGGCGCGCGCCGCCGAGAGGGCCCAGTTCGATTTGAACTCGCCCTGGCCGGACAGCGGCCGTTTGTCGGTGTGGCCGTCGACCCGAATCACCCAGGGAATGTCCGGCGGAATTTCCTTCTCGAGTTCGAGAAGGGCCGTCGCGATCTTGTCGAGTTCCGTATCGCCCGCCGGCAGCAGCGCGGCCGAGCCCGCGTCGAACAGCACCTCGGATTGGAACACGAAGCGGTCGCCGACGATGCGGATGTCCGGCCGCTCGCCGAGGATCTGCCGCAGGCGGCCGAAAAAGTCGGAGCGGAAGCGGGCGAGTTCCTGGACGCGCTGGGCGAGCGCGACATTGAGGCGGCTGCCGAGATCGGCGATGCGCGCCTGGCTCTCCTTGTCGCGCGACTCGGAGGCGGCGAGCGCGTCTTCGAGGGCCGCGAGCTGCCGGCGCAGCGCCGTGAGCTGTTGATTGAGGAGTTCGACCTGCGCCATGGCCCGCGCCGAAACGGCCTTTTGCTGGTCGACCTCGGCGGCGAGCTGCCCGGCGCGTTGATTGGCCGCATCCGCTGCAGCTGCGCCCGAGCCGATGAGGCCCTGGAGCCGCTGGCGATCGGCCTCGGTCGTCTGCAGCGTCGATTGCAGGGCGGCGAGACTGTCCTGCGCCTCCTTGCGACCCGACCGTTCGAGCGCGAGAAGTTCGGTCAGTTCCGCGATCTGCCGGTTGAGCCGCTGCAGCGCCGTGTCGCGGCCCGCGATCTCCTGCGAGAGGAAGAATTGCCCGAGAACGAAGACCGTCAGGATGAAAATGATCGACAGAACGAGCGTCGACAGCGCGTCGACGAAGCCCGGCCAATAATCCAGGCGGCGCTCGAAGCGGCGGGAGCGCGAGAGGGCCATCTCAGCGGATCCGCTCGTCGACGAGCCGCTCCAGCAGGCGCTTCATTTCCCGTTGCTGGGTGGCTTGGGATTCGACCCAGTCCCGGATCATCTGCTGTTCGGAGCGCATATGCTGCACGAGGCCCTGCACACCCTCAGCGAGATTGGCCATGGCATGGGTGGCCGAGCGTCCGCTCTGGCTTTCGTTGAGGGCGACGGTCAGCCTCTCCAGCGCGGCGGTGATTTCCTTGTCGCCGGCTGGGGCGGCGGTGGCGATGCGCCCGGCCGGCGGCGCGGCATCCGCCACATGGGCCGACAGCCAGTCTTCGAGCTCCGTATAGAAACGGCTCTGCGCCTGACCGACCTGCAGGTCGAGAAAGCCGAGCACGAGAGAGCCGGCGAGGCCGAAGAGCGAGGAGGAAAAGGAAATGCCCATGCCGCCGAGCGGCGCGGCCAGGCCGCTCTTCAGTTCCTCGAACAGCACGCCCGCTTCGGCGCCCGTGCGCATGGTGGAAATGACCTGGCCGACGGAGCCGACCGTCTCGAGCAGGCCCCAAAAGGTGCCGAGCAGGCCGAGGAAGACGAGGAGTCCTGTAAGATAGCGCAGGTTCTCGCGGTTCTCGTCGAGCCGGGCGCCGATCGATTCCAAGATCGCGCGGAAGGTGTGGGTGCTCAGGTTGCGCGTGCCGCTCTTGCGGCCGAACAGCTTGGCGACAGGGCCGAGAAGGCCGGGCGGCGCCTCGATCTCCCCGTCGGATCCGGCGATGCGGAACTGATTGACCCAGGAGACCGAGCGGAAGAGCCGGATAACCTGCCGAAACGCCAGAATGATGCCGACGGCAAGCGCGCCGATGATGAGCCCGTTGAGCCCCGGATTGTTCATGAAGGCAGCGGTGATCTGCCGATAGAGCACGAAGGCGATGAAGCCGACGAGCACGACGAACACCAGCATGCGGATCACGTGGATGCGCGGCGGCGTCAATTTCACTGTGTCATCGGCAACCATTATCCGTCCAGTCGCTCCCGGGGATAGCGCGAGCGCGCATGTTCGCTGGCGCGGCGGTTGCAATCAAGCTCTTTGGCAGGTGTAACTTGTGTGCCCTTCGTGCCTTTTGCTGCGCGTCAGGCCACGGAGGAGGCGGTTCGCGCGGTCTTCAGGACGTCGACGAGCGCACGATGCAGCATTTCGTTGCCGCAGGCGATGCTTCCCGCCGCAATCGGGTCCGGCCCGCCGCCGGCGTCGGTCGCGAAGGCGCCGGCCTCGCGCAGGATGGCGAGCCCCGCCGCCATGTCCCAGCTCTTCAGCCCGCGCTCCCAATAGGCGTCGTAGCGGCCGCAGGCCACATAGGCGATGTCGAGCGCTGCGGCGCCATGGCCGCGTAGCGCCGCGGCCTGGGCGCTGACCGAGGCGATCTCCTGCAAGGTCGTTGCCTGGGCGGGTCGGCCGAGATGCGGAATGCCGCAGCCGACGACGGCGACGTTGAGCTCGCGGCGAGCGGCGACGCGGATGCGGCGATTGTTGAGATAGGCGCCCTTGCCGCGCTCGGCGACGAACATCTCGTCCTTGAGCGGATCATAGATGACGCCGGCGACCATCTGCCCCTCGCGTTCGAGGCCGACGGAAATGCAGAAATGCGGCAGCCCGTGCAGGAAATTGGTGGTGCCGTCGAGCGGATCGATGTGCCACCGGTGCATTCTGTCGGTGCCCTCGACGATGCCGCTCTCTTCCATCACGAAGCCGTAGCCGGGCCGCGCTTTCTCCAGCGCGTCGCGCAGGATGGTCTCGGCCTTGCGGTCGGCGTTCGAGACGAAATCGCCGGGGCCTTTCACCGAGACCTGGAGAGCTTCGACCTCGCCGAAGTCGCGTTTGAGCGAACGGGCGGCCTTGAGCACCGCCTCGGACATGACGGTGATGAGGGGGGAGCGGATCATGATGTTGTACTGCCTTCGCGACGTTTCGCGACGCCAAAGAAATCGGGGGAGAGGGTTGTGTGCCTGCCGGTCCGCTCGCCGTCAAGGCTGCAGGTTGGCGGCGAGATCGGCTGTGCGCCGGCGGGCGAGGGCTTCGGCTCTCGACCGGTCGGCCGGCGTGAGCTCCTTCAGCGCGTCGTCGAGCCACGGGTCGGCGAGCCCCTGCTGGGAGGCCATCATGTGCCAGGCCGCGGCCTCGACCAGGTTCTTCGGCATGCCCCGGCCTGCGGCGAGAATGCGCGCCAGCCGGTTCTGGGCGATGGCATTGCCCCGCCCGGCGGCGAGCGCAAAGAGCCGCGCCGCCCGCGTCTCATCGGCCGTGACGCCATCGCCGTTGAACAGCATGATGGCATATTCGACCTGGGCGCTGAGATTGTCGTTGGCTGCCGCCCGGGCCATCCAGCGCGCGGCTTCGGTCGGATTCTTCTCGACGCCGCGGCCTTCCTTGGTCAGCACGGCGAGCGCATATTGCGCGTCGGGCACCTCGATTTCGGCCGCCTTGCGGAGGAGGTCGATGGCCTGCGTCAAGTCTTCCGGCTTGCCCGTTCCCATGAGAACGACGGCGAGGTTGTACATGGCCGGCCCATGGCCTTCGGCCGCGGCGCGTTTCAGCAGCACGAGCGCGGCGTCGTTGTCCTTGGGCACGCCCCGCCCGGCAAAGGTCATCATGGCGAGCGCGAAGGTCGCGTTGCGGTCGCCGGCGCCGTCGCCCAGCCGGTACCAGTCGGCCGCCTTGGTGAAGTCCTGGCGCACGCCGAGCCCCTGCGAATTGAGCTCGCCGAGCAGCGTCATGGCCGCGCCGTCTGTGCGGTCGCTCTGCGCCCGCCGTGTCGCTTCCCGCAGGGCCGTGAGATAGAGGCCCCGCTGATAGGCGCCATAGGCGTAATCGGCATCGGGGTCGGGTAGGGTTGGGATGATGGTCGGCTCGCCAACGGTTCCACCGAAGCCGGGCTGGCCGAGGCCCTGGTTCGAGCTGCCGGCCCCCGGCGAAACCGTCGAGGGCAGCTCCTGCTGCTGTTGCGCGCCGGAAAGAGGCAGTAATCCTTGCGGCGAGACGGCCTGAGCCGGCCCGCTATCCGCCGGCGGAGCACCGTTACCCGGCGGTGTCTGGGCCTGCACAGCGCCGGCGCAGAGCACGATCGTGCCGGCGATGAGCGGGCGAAGCTTCACGGCCGGACCGACGCGGCAGCGGCAACGATCGCCGCCGCTTCCTCGATCGCCGCCGCCGGGCCCGCAGGATGGGACCAGACCGCATCGCCGAGCCCCACGAATTCGACGCGCGCCGCGGCGAGCGGGCCGATCTCCGCGAGCGACGGCGCGAAGGCGACGCAAGGCAGGGCGAAAATTTCCGCCCACCATGAGGCTCGCTCCAGGACACCGGCGAAGTCGGGCAGGCTTCCGTCCGGCCGGGGCTCGCCGAACATGATGTAGTCGACGTCGCGCTCGCCGGCCTCCATGGCCGCATGGCGGCTGCCGAGGCCTCCGACGCCGACGATCCACTGCGGCTTCAGCTGCGACACGGCGTCATCGAGGACCTCGATCTTGCCGCCGCGCATGTCGACATGCGCGCCATCCGCGCCGCCGCGCACGGCGATCTGCTCAGGAGCCGCGACGATAAGGGCCGCGCCGGCCTCCTGCGCGATGGGCGCGAGCGTCTTGACGGCCTTGATCGCGCGGCGCTCGTCCATCGCTCCCAGCTTGAGCAGCACGGCAGCGACGTTACCGCTCGCGCAAGCGGCAGCCAGCACCGGCGCAAAGGCATCTGGATCGTCGACGACGGGGGTGACGAGAGACAGGCGGCATAAAGGACTGGTCATTCGCTCGCTCGAAGCCGCGGAGAGCGGGACGAAGCGTCCCGATCACCGCGATTGATAGCGTGATTCTGCGTGAGATGGTGGCGGCACGGTGGCGCGGGTCTGCCGCTCACGCAATCTTGGGGTCGAGCTCGCCCTTCTCGTAACGCTTGGCCATCGCTGCGAGCGACAGCGACTTGATCTTGCCGGCCTGCCCCGCGGTGCCGAATTCCTCGAAGCGCTGCTTGCAAAGCTTGGTCATCGCTTCCATGGCCGGCTTCAGATATTTACGCGGGTCGAACTCGCCCTTGTTCTCGTGGAGAACCTTGCGGATCTGGCCGGTCATGGCCATGCGATTGTCGGTATCGATATTGATCTTGCGCACGCCATGCTTGATGCCGCGCTGGATTTCCTCCACCGGCACACCCCAGGTCGGCTTCATCTCGCCGCCATAGGCATTGATGATGTCCTGAAGCTCCTGCGGCACCGACGAGGAGCCGTGCATCACGAGATGCATGTTCGGCAGCCGGCGATGGATCTCCTCGATCACATGCATCGCGAGGATAGCGCCGTCCGGCTTGCGCGTGAACTTATAGGCGCCATGCGAGGTGCCCATGGCGATGGCGAGCGCGTCGACCTTCGTCTCCTCGACGAATTTCACAGCTTCGTCCGGATTGGTGAGGAGCTGGTCCTGGCTGACGGGGCCTTCGACGCCATGGCCGTCCTCCTGCTCGCCGCCGCCGTGTTCGAGCGAGCCCAGCACGCCGAGCTCGCCCTCCACCGAGACGCCGCCCCAATGGGCCATCTCGACGACCTTGCGGGTGACGCGCACATTGTAGTCCCATTCGGCCGGGGTCTTGCCGTCGGCCTTCAGCGACCCGTCCATCATGACGGAGGTGAAGCCGTACTGGATGGCTGTCATGCAGGTGGCTTCGCTGTTGCCATGGTCGAGATGCATGCACAGCGGGATGTGCGGATAGAGCTGCTCGAGCCCCTCGATCAGCTTGGCCAGCACGAGGTCATTGGCATATTGCCGGGCGCCGCGGCTCGCCTGGATGATGACCGGCGCATCCGCCGCATCCGCAGCCGCCATGATGGCGAGCCCCTGCTCCATATTGTTGATGTTGAAGGCGGGAACGCCGTAGCCGTGTTCGGCGGCATGATCGAGCAACTGACGCAGGGTGATGCGCGACACCTTCGTGATCTCCTTTGCGACGGCGGTCGATTGGCGACCGCGGGAAAAAGGCGGCGGGCTGACCGTCAGCCGGCCGCGAGGGCCTTCACGCCCGGCAGCTCCTTGCCCTCGAGCCATTCGAGGAAGGCGCCGCCGGCGGTCGAGACATAGGTGAAATCCTCCGCCACGCCTGCCTGGTGAAGGGCAGCCACCGTGTCGCCGCCGCCGGCGATCGAGACGAGCCTGCCCAGCCGGGTGCGTTCGGCGGCGTGACGGGCGGCCACCATCGTTCCGTGGTCGAAGGGTGACAGCTCGAAGGCGCCGAGGGGGCCGTTCCAGACGACCGTCGCGGCGCTGTCGATCGCCCCCTTGATGCGCTCGATCGACTGCGGGCCGACGTCGAGGATCATGCCCTCGCTCGGCACCGCGTCGAGGCCATAGGCGTGGTGTGGCGCATTCGCCTCGAACTTGCTCGCGATGACGGCGTCAACCGGCAGGATGATGGCGCAGTTCTTTTCCTGCGCGGCCGACAGAATGCGCAGCGCCGTGGCCGCGAGCTCCCGCTCGGCGAGCGACTTGCCGATGCCGACGCCCTGGGCGTGGAGGAAGGTATTGGCCATGCCGCCGCCGATGACGAGCGCCTCCACCTTGGAAACGAGATTTTCCAGAAGGTCGATCTTCGTCGACACCTTGGCGCCGCCGACGATGGCGACGACCGGCCGCTCCGGCTTTTCCAGCCCCTTGCGCAGCGCCTCGAGTTCGGCCTGCATGCTGCGCCCGGCATAGGCCGGCAAGAGATGGGCAAGGCCTTCCGTGGAGGCATGCGCCCGGTGGGCGGCCGAGAAGGCGTCGTTGACATAGAGGTCGCCGAGCTTGGCGAGCGCCTTGGCGAAATCCGGGTCGTTCTTCTCCTCGCCCGCATGGAAGCGGGTATTCTCGAGGAGAAGCACCCCGCCCTCCGGCAAGGCGGCGACCGCCTGCGCGGCCTTTTCGCCGATACAGTCCTCGGCGAAGGCGACGGACTTGCCGAGGACGTGTCCCACGGCCTTGGCGATCGGCTTCAGGCTCTCCTTGGGATCGGGCCCCTTTGGGCGGCCGAAATGGGCGAGCAGGACGACCTTGCCGCCCCTGTCGGCGATCTCGCGGATCGTCGGCATCACGCGATCGATGCGGGTGGTGTCGGTCACCCGCCCGTCTTCCATCGGCACATTGATGTCGACGCGCACGAGGACGCGCTGGCCCTTGACCGGCGCCTCGTCGAGGGTGCGGAAGCTCGTCATGGGGTGACACCTCCGCCGAGAAACCGCAGCAGGACGACCGTGATGACGGCAGCCCCGACCGCCGCCGCCACGGCAACGCCGACGAGGGCCCCATAGCCCGGCAGCCGGCGGACCCGGTCCGCCAGCGCCACCACGTCTTCCTGGCGGGCCAGCGACCCGGTCATGCCCGTCGAGGTCTCGACCTTGGATTCGAGCCGCAGCATGAGGGCCTCGGAGCGGGCGAATTTCTCCTCGATGCGGGCCGCCTTCTCCTCGATGCGCGCCAGCTGGTCGAGCGCCGGGCGCTGTGCCGGCGCAGCCGCTGGGGCGGCCGCGGGCGCGGGCGTTGGCGCGGGGCGCGGCTGAGCGGCCGGGGCCGCTGCCGCAGGAGGAGGCGCGGCGGGCGGCGGGGCGGCGCGCGCCTCGCCGGGGGCAGGCTGGGCGGGCCGCGCTTCGACCGCGGGCTCGATCCTGACGTCCGATTGTTGCTCGGGCCGGGGCTCGTTGGCGGAAGAAATGCTCGGCTCGATGCGTCCGCTCGTCCGCGTTTCACTCATGGCAACCGTCCGTGTACGAGGAGGGGTTTGGCGCTCGGCATGCCGGCGTCAGATGTGCTTCGCCAGTGCGACGGCCGTGTCGGCCATCCGGTTCGAGAAGCCCCACTCGTTGTCATACCACGCCATCACCCGCACCAGCGTGCCTTCCATGACTTTCGTCTGGTCGAGGGCGAAGGTCGAGGAATGCGGGTCGTGATTGAAGTCGATCGAGACATTCGGGGCGGCGGTCACGCCGAGCACGCCCTTCAGCTCCTGCGCCGCGGCGCGCTTGATCGCCTCGTTGATCTCGTCCTTCGTCGTGGCCCGCTTGGCCACGAATTTAAAATCGATCACTGAGACATTCGGCGTCGGCACGCGGATGGAGACGCCGTCGAGCTTGCCGTTGAGCTCGGGCAGCACGAGCCCGACCGCCTTGGCCGCACCCGTCGAAGTGGGGATCATCGACAAGGCCGCCGCACGGCCGCGATACAGATCCTTGTGCATCTGGTCGAGCGTCGGCTGATCATTCGTGTAGGAATGGATCGTCGTCATGAAGCCCTTGTCGATGCCGATGGCATCGTTCAGCACCTTGGCCACCGGCGCGAGGCAGTTTGTGGTGCAGGAGGCATTCGAGATGACGAGGTGGTCCGGCGTGAGCTTGTCGTGATTGACGCCGTAGACGACGGTGAGGTCGGCGCCATCGGCCGGAGCCGAGACGATGACGCGCTTGGCGCCTGCCTCGAGATGGGCCTTCGCCTTGTCCCTGGCGGTGAAGATGCCCGTGCATTCGAGCGCGATGTCGACGCCGAGGTCCTTGTGCGGCAGCT
Organism: Chelatococcus sp. GCM10030263; assembly: GCF_042666455.1. Taxonomy (NCBI): domain Bacteria; kingdom Pseudomonadati; phylum Pseudomonadota; class Alphaproteobacteria; order Hyphomicrobiales; family Chelatococcaceae; genus Chelatococcus; species Chelatococcus sp. GCM10030263. The sequence goes on from NZ_JBHTDB010000002.1 coordinate 809,701, forward strand.
CGGCCGGATTGCGGATGGCCGTCACCTTGATCGGCCCCGTGCCGCAATCGATCGTGTCGCCCTCGACCGTGACCTCGTGCGGAAAGCGGCCGTGAACGGAATCGAAGCGCAGGAGATGGGCGTTCGTCTCAACCGGGCCGAGATCGTTGATCGCGACCACCGCGATGTCCTTGCGGCCACTTTCGACGATGGCGCGCAGCACGTTGCGTCCGATACGCCCGAACCCGTTGATCGCGACTCGAACCGTCATGGTCTCTACTCCTCAAGCCATGCGCCAAGGCGGCGCTTCATGTCCGGCAACTATGCCCCCTGAGCGCCAGTCTCAACCATTATGTCGGGACATTACGCGTTCGACCACGGCCTCAGCCGTAATTCCGAAATAAGCATAAAGATCCCGATAAGGCCCGCTTGCCCCGAAGCGTTCCATGCCGACGAACAGACCGTCCGGGCCGATGACCGCGTCCCAGCCGAAGCGCACCGCCGCCTCGATCGCGAGCTTGACAGGGGCATCGCCGATGATGCCGCGCCGCACCTCTTCCGGCTGGGCCAGGAAGAGCTCGAGCGAGGGCACCGACACGACGCGCGCGCCGACGCCCTGCTCGGCGAGGAGCGCCTGGGCGGCGAGCGCGATCTCGACCTCCGATCCGGAGGCGAACAGCGTGGCGATGGCCGGACCGACCGGGGACGGCGCGAGTTCGTAGGCGCCGGTCGCCGCCAGATTGCGCTCGCTCGGTTCCTTGCGCACCAGGGCAAGATTTTGCCGGGTCAGCGCCAGCACGGTGGGCCCGTCTTTGCGGGTGAGGGCTAGCTCCCAGGCTTCGGCGGTCTCGACCGCATCCGCCGGCCGGAAGACGCGCATATGCGGCATGGCGCGCAGCGCCGCCAGATGCTCCACCGGCTGGTGGGTCGGGCCGTCCTCACCGAGGCCGATCGAATCGTGGGTCATCACATAGACCACCGGCAGGCCCATCAGCGCCGCGAGCCGCATGGCCGGGCGGGCATAGTCGGAGAACACCAGGAAAGTCGCGCCGGCCGCGACGAAGCCGCCGTGCAGCGTGATCCCGTTCAAGGCCGCCGACATGCCGAACTCGCGGATGCCGTAGTGGATGTAGCGTCCGGTGAAGTCGTCCGGCGTCACCTCCTTGGCGGCCTTGGTGCGCGTGTTGTTGGATGGCGTGAGGTCGGCCGAGCCGATGGCGAGCTCAGGCAGCAGCGGGACGATCGCTTCGAGCACCAGCTCGCTCGCCTTGCGGGTGGCGATGGCCGGCGCGTCGGCGATGAGCTTGCCCTTGAGCGTGGCAATGGCAGCCCCGAGGGTCTGCGGGCGTTCCCTGAGAAGCCGGCGGGTGAATTCGTCTCGCGTCGCAGCGGGTGCCTGCGCGAGGCGACGCTGCCAATCCTCCCGCTTGCCGCGCCCGCGTTCGCCGATGGCACGCCAGGCGCTCGCCACCTCGGCCGGGATCTCGAAGGCGGGAGCGTCCCAGTGGAGGGCAGCCTTGGCGCCGGCGAGCTCGTCGGCACCGAGCGGCTCGCCGTGCGCCTTTGAGGTGCCGGCCTTCTTCGGCGCGCCATAGCCGATGGTGGTACGGCAGGCGATCATCACCGGGCGGTCGGAGTTGCGCGCGGCGGCGATGGCCTCCGCGACCGCCTCCGGGTCCTGGCCGTCGACCCGCGAGGCCTTCCAGCCCGCCGCTTCGAAGCGCTTCACCTGGTCGACTGAATCCGACAGGGTCAGCGGCCCGTCGATGGAGATGCCGTTGTCGTCGTAGAGAACGATGAGCTTGGCGAGCTTGAGATGCCCGGCCAGCGCGATCGCCTCATGGCTGATGCCCTCCATGAGATCGCCGTCCGAGGCGATCACATAAGTGTAATGGTCGACGAGCGTCGCGCCGAATTCGGCGACCAGCATGCGCTCGGCCATGGCCAGTCCGACGGCGGTCGCGAGCCCCTGGCCGAGCGGTCCGGTCGTCGTCTCGACGCCGGCCGTGACGAAATTCTCCGGGTGGCCCGGCGTCTTCGAGCCGAGCTGCCGGAAGCGCTTGATGTCCTCGATCCCGACGCTCTCGTAGCCTGTCAGATGCAGCAGCGAATAGAGCAGCATCGAACCATGGCCGGCCGACAGGACGAAGCGGTCGCGGTCGGGCCAGGTGGGATCGGCGGCATCGAATTTGAGAAAGCGCGAGAACAGGACCGTGGCCACATCGGCCATGCCCATCGGCAGGCCGGGATGGCCCGACTTGGCCTTTTCCACCGCATCCATCGAGAGTGCGCGCAGCGCATTGGCCAGACGGTCGTGTTCGATCGGGGATGTCATATTTTGGCCTGCCCGGGTTCAGGAGGTCGGTGCGAATCCAGAGATATCGCCGTTGGCGCGTGGGGCAATAGCGATAGGGGCCGATGCCACGTCACGACGGGGCTTGATAGCAGTTGCCATCTGCATGTCAAAGAGGATCGCGTTGACGTTCAGCGCCGCTGCTTGCACCCTGTGCGCGGTTCGGCGTTCCTGATGCGCATGGTCGGGGCTGCTGCCGAAGCCCTGCGGGTGAGAGGAGGCGAGCGACATGACCCTTGCCGAGGCGTTGAAACGGCTCGAAGCGGCCATCGGCACGCTGGAGGCCGCAGCTACACGGCGGCTCGAGGCGGAGCGCGGCCGCGCCGACCTGGAGACAGAGCTTGCCCTCATGCAGGACGATCGCGCACGGCTCGCCGTCGAACTCGACGGGACGCTCGCGCGCCTCAACAATCTCCAGGCCGTGACCGAGGATGTCGATCGGCGCCTGGCGCAGGCCACCGGCGTCGTCGGGGCGCTGATCGCCGAAGCACGCGCCGAGCCACGCTGATAGGAAGGACGAGCCATGGCCGACGTCAATGTCAGCATAGCCGGACGCAGCTACCGAATGGCCTGCGGGCCCGGCGAGGAGGAGCATATCACCGCCCTCGCTCATCTGCTCGACAGCCGCATCACCGAGCTCAGGCAGTCCTTCGGTGAGATCGGCGACATGCGCCTGCATGTGATGGCGGCGCTCACCATCGCCGACGAGCTGACGGAATCGAAGCGCGAGCTCACCGCGCTCCAGACCGAGGCCGCCCGCCTCAAGGAGGCCGTGGGCATGGGTGATGCGCGCGTTGGCGCCATTGAGGCGGAGGTGGCCGAGGCGGTCGCGTCGGCGGCCGAGCGCATCGAGCGGATCGCTCGCAATCTCGCCACCCAGCCGGGGCAGAACTCCCAGCATCCCCACGCCTGAACAGCCTGTACGATGGGCTGTGCGCCGGATACGAGTTGCGATTCGCGGCCATTTGAGGTATCAGAGACGCCTCGCAACGTGAACGGTCGGGAGGAACGATGAGGATGACCATCATCTCATTCGACAAAGCCCGGCCATGCGTCCGGAGCGGCGAGCGTTAGGCAGCCGCTGAGACGCGCGAGCTACCGCGGCTCGCATTCCACCATCCGCGCACCAATCGCGAAGGCTGAGCCCGGGCTGCTGCCTGTGTGCGCTCGTCCTTGCCTTATTGCCGAAAGGCCGGCGTTCGCTTGCGCGCGCCGGATCTATCCCATGACCATTCGTCCGATCCGCGCCGAAGGCGGCATACGCCGCGTCTTCGGCTTCGTCGCCCACCATTGGGGACGTCAACCCCTTCTGCTCGCCGGCATTGCCGTGACGATCATCATTCAAACGACGGCCGACGTGCTGATGCCGGTTTTCGCCGGCCGACTCGTCGACGCCATCGCCGGCGGCGGCAGCCGCGAGGCGGCCTACGAGATGGCGCTCCAGGCGCTGCTCGCTCTCATCGCATTGGGCGTGGCATTCGTGGTGCTGCAGCATCTCGCGACCGCCGGCATCGTCGTTTTGACGCTGCGGATGATGGCGAGCGTCGCTCAGGAGGCTTTCTGGCGCGTGCAGCGCTTCTCCACGGACTGGCACGCCAATAATTTTGCCGGCTCGACGGTGCGCAAGATCGGGCGTGGCATGTGGGCCTTCGACACGCTGAACGACACGGTGCTCACCGCGCTGCTGTCGTCCTGCGTCGTGCTCTTGGGGGCCACATGCCTCCTCGGCTGGCGCTGGCCGCTGATGGGCGTCCTCGTGGCCGCCGGCAGCATCCTCTATATCGCCGTCACCGTGTACCTGTCGCTGCGCTATGTCGCGCCGGCGGCTCGCCTGGCCAATATGTGGGACAGCCGCATCGGCGGTGCCCTGGCGGATGCCATCGGCTGCAATGCCGTGGTCAAGGCCTTCGGGGCCGAGCCGCGCGAGGACGCCCGGCTCGCTGCCGTCGTGGCGAAATGGCGGACGCGCACCCGCAGGACCTGGTTTCGCTCCACAAACCACGGCACATTGCAGCTGCTGATCCTCGTGATGCTGCGCAGCGCAGTGCTCGGCTTCGGGCTTTATCTCTGGTGGCACGGCCAGGCATCACCCGGCGACCTGACCTATGTGCTCGCCACCTATTTCGTCGTTCACGGCTATCTGCAGGACATCGGCATGCATGTCCGCAATCTGCAGCGGTCGGTCAACGACATGGAGGAACTCGTCGCCCTTCACGACGCGCCGCTCGGCGTGGAGGACAGGCCCGGAGCCCGCCCGATTGCCATGACCGAGGGGCGCATCGCCTTCGAGGATGTGACCTTCCGCTATGTCGGACAGGAGGAGCCGATCTACGAGAATTTCTCGCTCGTCATCGCGCCTGGCGAAAGGGTGGGGCTGGTCGGTCCGTCCGGTGCCGGCAAGACCACCTTCGTCAAGCTCATCCAGCGGCTCTACGACGTGGAGGCCGGCCGCCTGACGATCGACGGGCAGGACGTGGCGGAAGCGACGCAGGCCAGCCTGCGCGCCGGCATCGCCATCGTGCAGCAGGAGCCTGTGCTCTTCCATCGCTCGCTGGCCGAGAACATCGCCTATGGCCGGCCCGGCGCCAGCCAGGCGGAGATCGAGCAGGCAGCGCGGCTCGCCCACGCGCATGAATTCATAGGCCGGCTGCCGAAGGGTTATGCGACGCTCGTCGGCGAGCGCGGCGTGAAGCTCTCGGGCGGGGAGCGCCAACGCGTGTCGCTGGCGCGTGCCTTCCTGGCCAATGCGCCCATCCTCGTCCTCGACGAGGCTACGTCCAGCCTCGACAGCGAGTCGGAGGCGCTCATCCAGGACGCGATGGAACGGCTGATGCGCGGGCGCACGACCATCGTCATCGCCCATCGCCTGGCCACGGTGCGCCGGCTCGACCGCATCCTCGTCTTCGATCGCGGGCGCGTGGTGGAGGAGGGGAGCCATGCGGCGCTCCTGCGGCGCGAGAGCGGCCTTTACCGGCGGCTGTTCGAAAGCCAGGCGCTGTCGCTGACGGAGGGGCTGGAGTTGGGATGAGCCAATCGATTGATGGACGAGAACAATGGCCTCTAGCAATCCGGCCGGTCCCGTTCTACTTAATAGGAGCGGGGCTGCGGGATGCGTCAGGAAACACATTCCCCGGGGCCTTATCGATCTCCTAGGGAGCTGTCCCTGACCGAGCCCGTGGGCTCGGACACACGGCGCCCACCTACGCTGTAGGTTCCCGGGATCGATCTCCAACGGTCATCGTGGCTCCGCACTTCTGCCATCGGGTCCTGCCTTTGAACGATACGGCGATTGCGGGGCGCAAGAAGGCCATCCGCGCCGCCGTGCTGCCGGCGCGCGCGGCCTTTGCCGCCGAACAGGGCGAGGCAGCGAGCGCAGCGCTCGCCACGCTGGCCCTGACCCTTCCCGAACTTGCGATTCCTGCGGCCGTCGTGGGCGGCTATTGGCCGATTCGCGGCGAGGCCGATCCGCGGCCGCTGCTCGCCGAACTTCAGGCGCGTGGCGCGGTCCTCGGTCTTCCCGTCGTCACCGGCGCGGGGCTCCTGTTTCGCCGGTGGGACAGGGGCGTGCCGCTCGTGTCGGCGGGCCTGGGCACGCTTGGACCACCGGCCGAGGCGCCTTTGATGACGCCGTCCATCCTTTTCGTACCGCTCGCCGCCTTCGACCGCCGCTGCCATCGGCTCGGCTATGGCAAGGGCTTCTACGATCATGCGATCGCCCAACTCACCGCTGCCGTGCCCCAACCGAGGCTGGTGACGATCGGCCTCGCCTATGCGATGCAGGAAGTGCCCCATATTCCCGTGGAGGCTCACGATCGGTGCCTCGACGCCATCGTGACGGAGCGCGGCGTCATCCGGGCGCCGGACGGTCCGGCCTGAAGCGAAAGGATCCAGAGGACTGATGCGTCTCTTGTTTCTCGGCGATGTCGTGGGCCGGCCGGGCCGCTCGGTGGTCGCGCGTGTTCTACCCGCCCTGCGCAGCGCTTGGCAGCTCGACTGCGTCGTCGTCAATGGCGAGAATGCCGCCGGCGGCTTCGGCATCACCGAGGCGATCTGCGACGATCTGCTCGGGGCCGGCGCCGATGTCGTGACGCTCGGCAACCATTCCTTCGACCAGCGCGAGGCGCTCGTCTTCATCGAGCGCCAGCCGCGCCTGTTGCGGCCCGTCAATTTCCCGGCGGGGACGCCAGGGCGCGGCGCGACTATCATCGAGGCCAGGAACGGTGCGCGCGTGCTCGTCGCCAATGTGATGGGGCGCCTCTTCATGGACCCGCTCGACGATCCCTTCGCCGTTATCGCAAGGACCATCGACGAATGTCCGCTCGGCGAGGGCTGCGATGCGATCCTCGTCGACATGCATGCCGAGGCGACGAGCGAGAAACAGGCGCTCGCGCATTTCCTCGACGGGCGCGTCAGCGTCGTGGTCGGCACCCACACCCATGTGCCGACGGCCGATGTGCGGCTTCTGCCCGGCGGCACCGCCTATCAGTCGGACGCCGGAATGTGCGGCGACTACCAGTCCATCCTCGGCATGCATCCGGACGAATCGATTCGCCGCTTCGTCGAGAAGACCCCCGGCTCGCGGCTGGAGGCGGCCGGCGGCGAAGGCACGCTCGCCGGTCTCGCCGTCGAGATCGACGATGCGACGGGTCTTGCGGTGAAGGCCGCGGCCGTCCGCATCGGCCCGCATCTCGCCGAAGCAAGGCCCGCCTTCTGGGAAGAGGCGCGCGCCTAGTAGCCCCGATCGAGGTCGAACAGATTGGGCGGGCGTTGGCCTTGCCTGAGCGCTTCGAGGTTCCGGAACAGCACATCGAGCGTGTTCGGCATATAGGCCTGCGGATCATCCGACGACATATGCGGCGTGACGACCACATTGGAGGTGGTCCACATCCGGTGGTCGGGCGGCAGCGGCTCGGTGGCGAAGACATCGAGCACCGCGCCGGCCAGCCGGCGCGCATCGAGCGCGTCGCAGAGCGCCTCCTCGTCGATCACCGCGCCACGGCCCACATTGGCGATGCCGGCCGTCGGCGCCAGCAGCGCGAGGCGGCGGCGGTCGATCAGCCCGCGTGTGGCGGGCGTCAGCGGACAAGCCAGCACGAGATAGTCCGTCTCCGGCAGCACGCTGTCGAGATCCGCCTGGGCGATCACCCTGTCGCAGGCGGGATGCGGGCTCGCGCTGGTGCGCACACCCGTCACATGCAGCCCGAAATGCTTGGCATGGGCGGCCGCCGCGCCCCCGATCGCGCCGAGGCCGACGAGCGTCACCCGTTTGCCGCGCAAGGTGGTGCCCGCCTGCCGATCCCATCGCCGCGCCCGGTGATTCGTCACCGCCAGCGGAATGCCGTTGGCCAGCATGAGAAGCGCCATCAGGAGATATTCGCCGGCCTTTTCCGCATGCGTGCCGCTGTTCTTGACGAGCATCAGTCCGTCCGGCAGCCAATCGAAAGGCGCGAGGTCGTCGACGCCGGCATTGGCCGACATCACCAGCTTGAGCCGTGGAGCATGCGCGGGAAAGAGCGATCGGAACATGCGGTTATGGGCGAGCAGCACCTCGGCATCGGCGATGTCTCTGGCGTAATCGCTGAGGGAATTGCCGATCGTCACCGCATAGCCGGCATCCTCGACGCGATTGCGGGCAACCGCTGCCTGCCACATGGCCTCGTCGACCGCATAGGCGGGATTGCCGTTCGGTGTGTTCTGGATGTGAATGCGCATCGACCGCGCTCCCTCTCAATAAGCTGAAAAGCGCACGCCCGGCCGCGCCAGACCGCCGCCGATACCGATGGCCGTGCCGTCGGCGCGCCAGCAGGCCGCACCCGTCATGGAGCCGTCCGGGTTGAAGGCGATGGCGTTCATCCCGCCGGCGACCCGCGGCACCCGCGTGACGGCATGGCCGCGGCTGGCGAGCGCTGTGACTACCTCTTCGGAGATGCCGCGCTCGACCTCGAGCACATGGCCTTGCGTCCAGATGCGCGGCGCCTCCACCGCCTCCTGCAGCGTCATGCCGTGATCGATCAGATTGATCAGCGCCTGCATGGCCGAGCCGAAGATGCGCAGACCGCCCGGCAGGCCGAGCGCATAGGCGATACCCCCGTCCCTCGCGGCCATCATCGGCGCCTGCGAGGTGAAGACGCGCTTGCCCGGCGCGATCGACAGCACCTCGCCCGGGTGCGGATCGAAATTGAACATGTAGTTGTTGGCGATCATGCCCGTGCCGGAAATCATGACGCGCGCGCCGAAGACCGAATTGATCGTCTGGGTCGCAGCCACGACATTGCCGTCGGCATCGGCGACAGTCACATGGGTCGTATTGGCGGATTCGGCCGGCGCGAGGCCGGGCTGCCAGTCGCGGGCGCGCTTGGGATCGATCGCCGCGCGACGCTCGGTGGCATAGGCGGGATCGGTGAGGCGCGCCACCGGCACCTCCACGAAGGCGGGATCGGCGGTCGCCACATGGCGGTCGGCGAAGGCGATCTTGAGCGCCTCGGCCATGAGATGAACCGTCTCCGCCGAGCCGAAGCCGAGCGCGCCGAGATCGTAGCCTTCGAGGATATTGAGCATCTGCGCGATATGGACGCCGGCCGATGAGGGCGGCGGCGGGCCGATGATCTCGAAGCCGCGGTAGCGGCTGCGGATGACGTCACGCGTTATGACCGCATAGCCCGTGAGATCGGCAGCTTCGATCAGCCCGCCCTGTGCCGCCGTGGCATCCACCAGCGCCGTCCCGAGCGCCCCGCCGTAGAGCGCGGCGGCGCCATCGCGCGCAATCTGCCGGAGGGTCGCCGCATATTCGGCCTGAACCAGCCGCTCGCCCGGTGCCAGCGCCTGGCCGCCGGGCAGAAAATGCCGCGCAAGACCCGGATCCCCAGCGAGGTCCTCGGCGCAATCGCTGATGCAGTCGACGAGATAGGGCGTCACCTCGAAGCCGCGCTCCGCAAAGCGAATCGCCGGGGCAAGGACATCGGCGAGCGGCAGGTTGCCGAAGCGGGCAAGCGCGTCGCACCAGCCGGCGAGCGCGCCTGGCACCGCAATCGCCGTGGCGCCGACCTCGTTCCGGCGACCGATGGCTTTCTGGTAATCCGGCAGCACGTCCGAGACCGGCCTGTACATGTCCGGGCTCGCAGCGCCCGGCGCGGTGCTCAGGGCATCGATCACGAGATGCTGGCCGCTGGCGTAATCGGCCCTGTCGGCACGGCGCAGATGAATCAAGCCGCCGCCGAGCACGCCGACCATCATGGGCTCGACAACCGTCAAGGTGAAAAGGGCGGCGATCGCGGCGTCGACGGCATTGCCACCGGAAAGCAGCATCTCCGTGCCGGCCTGGGAGGCGAGCGGGTGATTCGTCACCACCATGCCCTTGGCCGCGGTGACGGGGGTCTTTTCGCAGGTGAAAGATGCAGCGCGTGTCACTGATCTCGATCCTCCGGCCACGGCTCCTTCGGATCGGCAGCACCGGGCCACAGCATGATCGATATCATATGGGGCGGGATGCGGGCTTGGCCGCCCGGCCGCCGATGGGAAGACGGGCGCCAGTCAGGCGCCCGTCGAGGTAGCGATCAGCACTGGCGGTAGCGGCGGCCGCGATACCAGTAATATTCGCACTGCGGTGTCGTGGCCGCGCCCACGATGGCGCCGCCGGCTCCACCGATGGCAGCTCCGGCGAGAGCACCGCCGGCTGTACCCGTGGCAAGGCCGCCGACGAGTGCGCCGGCGCCACCGCCGATGAGCGCCCCGCCGACGGCGCGATCCGTCGGATTGTTGGGATTGCAAGCCGCAAGACCGAGCGCCAAGGCGCCGATGGCCAATAGCCGTTTCATGAGATGCCGTTCCTCCATGGGTTCGCTCGTGAGAGCAAGCTCGACCGTTCTAAGCGAACATCGCATCCGACGAAATAGCTGTTGTTGCGCAAGCCTGTGGTCCCGACCGCTGCTGATGGTGCGCCGGAGATGCGCCGTGCCGGTCGCGCTGCTGCGAAGGCACCCAGTTCAGTGCATCCGTCAGTGCCACAAGTATCAATAGATGAATATGTTTTTTAAGTAAAAGACGAATACATAAAAATTAAGTACGAGACGACAGAAGAACGTAGTCAGCACGTATTGAGATAACGGCCTATTCCCGTTATAATATGGGCCATACACGCATCGCTTATTATCAGTATATAATGCGGTGAATATATCGGTCGCCATGTTTTACAAAAGTGCGAAAGCATAGACAGCGCTTATTGTTTAGGTGTGGCGAATGCAGAGCGAGGGAATGATGGAAGAAAGAACAGGAACCAAAGCGAGCACGCCGCTCCCGCCGCATGTCGGCCCGATCGGGCATGCCGCGGTCGAGGCTCTCGCCCTCGACCGGGCGGCATCGGCGTCGCCCGAGAACGATGCCGTCGATCATGGCCTCGTTCATCTCGAGCTCGTGCGGGTGGTGGAGCGTGTCTACCGGCGCTATCTCGATCTTCTGCGCAACGATCTCACGCGGCTCGGCGTGGATGACGTCAGTCCGTCACAGGTGATGATGCTGTTCACCATCGGAAGTGACGATCTGTCCGTGCGCGACCTCATCGATCGCGGCCATTATCTCGGGTCCAATGCGTCCTACAATCTGAAGCGGCTCGTGGAATGCGGTTATGTGGAGCGCAGCGCCTCGCCGCGCGACCGTCGTGCAGCGCGCATCCGCCTGTCGGAGCGCGGCCAGAATCTGTGCGATCTCATTCGTAAGATCGACGAGACCTATCACCGTCTCATCGTCCGCGACGAGGCGCAGAGCCGGGAATTCAGCATCGCCTTTCACATGCTGCGCCGTCTGGAGCATGTGTGGACCAATGCGGTTCGCTACGGCGAGGCCGGTCTCGTGTGAGCCCATCGGATTGCTGGGCGGGGCGAAACGGGCGAGGGGATCCTCGTTCGGGTGCCCCGCTCCATGCGGCCGATGAAAGAGCTCGAAGGGGCCGAGCGGTTCTGGATTCGCGCGGCGCTGCTCGTCAGCGCTCCAGCGTCTTCGCCGTCTGGCCGAAGAGGATGCTCTTGGAGTCCTCCGTCACGGTTGCGTTCGTCGAGATTTCCTGAGCCTTCTCATAGGCGCGCACCACGGCCGGCCGTGCGCGAATCGCCTCGAACCAGCGCCTCAGATTTGGGAAGTCGTCGAGGTTCTGGCCCTGCCGTTCGTGCGGCACGACCCATGGATAGGCCGCCATATCGGCAATCGAATAGTCGCCGGCGAGGAAGTCGCGATCGGCGAGCCGCTTGTTCATGACGCCGTAGAGCCGGTTCGTCTCGTTCACATAGCGGTCGATGGCGTAGGGAATCTTTTCCGGCGCATATTGGCGAAAATGGTGGTTCTGGCCTGCCATGGGGCCGAGCCCTCCCATCTGCCAGAAGAGCCACTGCAGCACCTCGGCCCGGCCGTAGAGGTCGCTCGGGACGAAATGGCCGGTCTTCTCGGCGAGATAGAGGAGAATCGCGCCCGATTCGAACAGCGAAACGGGCTTGCTGCCGCCGGACGGCTCATTGTCGACGATGGCCGGAATACGGTTGTTCGGCGCAATCGCCAGGAATTCGGGCTTGAACTGGTCCCCCTTGCTGATGTTCACCGGGATGATGCGGTAGGGGAGACCCGCTTCCTCCAAGAAGATCGTGATCTTATGGCCGTTCGGGGTGGTCCAGTAATAAAGGTCGATCATTTTAAGCCTCACTCAGCCGAGGAGCTGGCGTACGCATGCCGCCAGTGCAACGCGCCTAAGGTAGAGATGAGGGCGGCCATGTGACAGAGGCCGCCTCGCACAAAAAAGCCCCGCATCGGGCGGGGCTTTCAGGGCGACCGGAAGGCCGATCAGTCGTGATCGAGCTCGCCGATGTGATTTTGGGCGTAGAGCTGCTCGCCGAGCTGCTTGATGAGCTCGAGCTGCGTCTCCAGGAAATCGATATGGCCTTCTTCGTCGGTCATCAGCTCGACGAAGAGGTCGCGTGAGGGATAATCACGCTGGGTCTCGCAATAGGCGGCGGCCTCCTGGTAGAGGGCCCGCGCTCCGACCTCGGCGCCAAGGTCGCATTCGATGACTTCCCTGACGGTCTGGCCGATATGCAACGGGTCGAGCACCTGCAGATTGGGGTGACCGTCGAGGAACAGGATGCGGTCGACGAAGCGGTCGGCGTGCTGCATCTCCTCGATCGACTCGGCGCGCCACTTCTTGGCGAGTTCCTTGTAGCCCCAGTTGTCGAGCATGCGGTAATGGAGCCAGTATTGGTTGATGGCCGTGAGCTCGCTGCGCAGACCGCGGTTGAGATATTCGATGACCTTCGCGTCACCCTTCATGCTGTTTTCTCCATGAGCAGGCCTCACTTAGAATCATTATAAACTGTGAGCCTAAAGATCAAGTCGGGAGAATGCGCAATTCCAGGCTTGGGCGGCGCTGCAGGTCAGAAGCGCAGGCTCGCGCCGAGCCGCACCAGGATCCAATACAGCAGCCCGGTTGCTATGGCCGAAATGGCGAGCGCGATCCAGAAGCCGCTCGGCCCGCCGGTCAGTGGCAGGCCCGCGGTATTCATGCCGAAGATGCCGGCGACCAGGGTTCCCGGCAGCATGAGCGCGCTGACGACGGTGAGCGTCCTGAGGCTCCGGTTGGTGCCTTCTGCAGCCTGGGCGGCGATTTCGTCCTGCAGCAGCCGCGCCCGGTCGTTCACGGTAGCCACGTCCCGGTCGAGCGTTGCGAGTCGTGCGGCGAGACGCCGCAGCACGTCGTGCCCGGCCGGCGGCAGGAGCCAGTCGTCGCGGTCTTCGTCCGCAAACAGCGCCACCATGGCGGCGATCGGCCGGTGCAGGGACAGCGCAAGCCGGCGGATCTCCAGGAGCCTCCGGCGCTCATGGCCGGCCTGCTCGCTGACCAGATGGTCTTCCACCAAATCGAGCACGTCGCCTGCCGCTGACAGCCGGGCGCTGGCATTGCGGCAGAAGGCGCCGACGATCGCGGCGAAGAGATCGAAAGCCGTCGCCGGTGCGAAGCCCGCCTCGACTTTCTCGCGCACATCTTCCACCGAGGCGAGCGGATGGCGTCGGCCCGTGACCAGCAGATGCTCGCTCACCGCAAAGACGAGCCGGCCGATATGCGCCGAGGGGCGGTCGAACTCGCGGTGGAAATCGGCCGAAACACCATGAATGACCCCGGCCTCGTGACCGAGGGCGAAGCCGTCGTCATGCCCGTCGAGAATGGCGCTGGCGGAGGCCGGCAAGGCGCAGGTATGCGACACCCAGCCATGGGCGCGTTGGTCGACGAGGTGGACATGGAGCCACAGCCAGCCTTCTTCCGCGGCGAGGGCGGCCGGCACATCGGCGGGCGAAACGGCGCGTGGCGGGGATCCGGGAACGAGCTGGTAGGCCCAGACGAGACCCGGCAGGTCCTCGCGCTCATTGGCCAGAGGCGGCAGAGTAGCATCGAGCATGGTGGCAGGCTCACGGCAGGGCCGCGAGCCTTACTGCCCTTACGTGACGCTCACGTGACGCAACCGAGGATGCTTCACTCGGCGGCGACGAGATGGATAGGAGCGTCCGTATTGTCGTGGTGATGATCGTGGTGATGATCTTCCGTGGCGTGCTCGCGACCTGCTGCGGGGCAGACGGCACAGCCCACGGGGCAGGCCGAGGCGCGCGCATCCGCGAGGATGCGGCGCACGGTCACGAGGCATCGCCCGCAATTCGGGCTACAGCCGAGGCAGCGGTACGCTTGCGCCGGCGTGCGGGGCGCATGCGGGTCTTCGTCCGCCAGCGTTTTGCGGATATCGGTGTCGGTGACGACGTTGCAGTGGCAGACGATCATCGCGAACCCAGTTTAGAACCGTTCAAAAAAGCCTTTACTCTCAGTAACTTATATACTGACGACGGAAGATCCAAGGGGGTGATGTGCGACAGAATCGACATGACGGTGCGGGTGGGGCGCTCGCGGTGTTCCGGGTCTTCCTGTGGCTGGGGCTTACATCCTTCGGCGGGCCGATCGCGCATCTCGGTTATTTCCGCGAGGCTTTCGTCGTCAGGCGGCGCTGGATCGACGAGGCGGCTTTCGCCGACCTCCTGGCGCTTTGCCAGTTTCTGCCCGGCCCGGCCTCCAGTCAGGTAGGCTTTGCTCTCGGCGTCCTGCGCGTCGGTGGGCTGCGTGGCGGGCTCGCCGCCTGGCTCGGCTTCACGATGCCGTCGGCCCTGCTGCTCGGCGCCTGCGGCCTGGGCGCGGCGGCCTTCACCGGGCCGGCGGCGGAAGGCCTTTTGCATGGATTGAAGCTCGTCGCGGTGGCCGTCGTCGCCCAGGCGGTCTGGGGCATGGCGCGGACTCTGGCGCCGGACCGGCCGCGTGCGGCCATTGCGCTCGTGGCGGTTGCCCTCGTCGTTTTTGCGGGCGGCACCGGCCAGATCGCCGCGCTCGTGCTCGGCGCCCTGGCTGGCCTTGGGCTTTGCCGCGATGCCGCGCCAGCGCCCCACGGCGCGCTCGCCGTGCCGGTCTCACGCCGGGCGGGTGCAGTGGCGCTTGCCCTGTTCGCCGTCATTCTCATCGGCGCGCCGCTCGCTGCCACCCTGAGCGGCTCTCAAGGTGTTGCGCTGTTCGATGCCTTCTATCGCTCGGGCGCGCTCGTCTTCGGCGGCGGCCATGTGGTGCTGCCGCTGCTGCAGGCCGAGGTCGTGACGCCCGGCTGGGCCACGGCCGAGACCTTTCTTTCGGGCTACGGTCTCGCCCAGGCGGTGCCGGGGCCGCTCTTCACCTTCGCCGCCTACCTCGGCGCGGTCATGGAGCCGCAGCCGAACGGGGTCGCGGGTGCGGTGATCGCCCTCGTCGCGATCTTCCTGCCGGGGCTTCTCCTCGTTTACGGCATGCTGCCTTTCTGGGACGCCCTGCGGCCAAGACCAACGGCCCAGGCGGCTATGCGCGGCGCCAATGCCGCGGTGGTCGGCATCCTGGGGGCGGCGCTCTACGACCCCGTCTGGACGAGCGCGGTGCTCGCGCCGCCGGATTTCGTGCTGGCGCTCGCCGGCTTTCTCCTGCTCACGGTTTGGAAGGCGCCGCCTTGGGTCGTGGTCGTCGCGCTCGCCGCGGCCGGTCTCCTCTTGCGCCTGATCTGAAGCGCTCTATTGATCTGAGCGGTGAGGCAGGTGGGCCATGATCTGGGTGAACGACCACATTCAGCTCGACGAACGCGAGATCGAGGAGACCTTCGTGCGCGCCGCCGGTCCCGGCGGGCAGAATGTCAACAAGGTCTCGACCGCGGTGCAGCTGCGCTTCGACATCCGCCGCTCGCGCTCGCTGCCGGACGATGTCGCCTTGCGCATGATGAAGCTCGCCGGCAGCCGCCTCACCAACGACGGCGTCATCGTGATCATCGCCCAGAACCACCGCAGTCAGCTGCGCAATCGCGAGGAGGCCCTGGCGCGGCTCGTCGATCTCATCCGCGAGGCGACCCATGTCGCCAAGCCGCGCCGCCCGACTCGTCCGACGCTCGCCTCCAAGAAGCGTCGGCTGGAGACGAAGAGCCGGCGCGCAGCGGTCAAGAGCCTGCGCGGCGGCAAGCCGAACGTGGATTGACAATCAACCGGTCGAACCGCGGCCGGGAAAGCCGGAGCCCGGGATGGCACGGTGGTGCAGAACTCACCCGGCCGGGGGATAGCGATGCCGCCCGCCCTGATAGTCCGTGACCTCGTAGCCTTCCTCGTCAGCCGCTTCGCAGAGATAGCCCGGACCGACCGGCACCTTGCCGTGGCCACCGGGAATGTCGAGCACATAGGTCGGCTGGCAGAGCCCGGAGAGGCGGCCGCGGATGGCGCGCATGAGCGCCTGGCCCTCGGCGATCGTCGTGCGCAGATGGCTCGTGCCCGGCGCCAGATCGCCCTGGTGCAGGTAATAGGGTTTGACCCGCGCCTCGACCAAGGCCCGCATGAGGTCCGACAGCGCCGCGGGATCGTCGTTGACGCCCCTGAGCAGCACCGACTGGCCGAGCATCGGGATGCCGGCATCGACGAGACGCGCGCAGGCGGCGCGCGCCGCGGCCGTCATCTCGCGCGCATGGTTGGCGTGGAGCACGACGTAAACGGCCTTGCCCTGCGCCTTGAGGGCCCCGACCAGCGCCGGCGTGATGCGCGCGGGATCGACGACCGGCAGGCGCGTGTGCCAGCGGATCACCTTGACGTGCTCGATGGCAGCGAGGCTCGCGACGACGGCTGCGATGCGACGCGGCGAGAGGACCAGCGGATCGCCCCCCGTGATCACGACTTCCCAGATCTCCGGCCGCGCCCGCACATAGGCGAGGGCCTCCGCGAGTTCAGCATCCGACAGCATCTTGGCGCCGGGCCCGACCATCTCGCGGCGGAAGCAGAAGCGGCAATAGACGGCGCAGACATGCACGAGCTTGAGCAGCACCCGGTCGGGATAGCGGTGGACGATGCCGGCGACCGGCTGATGCGGGTTGTCGCCGATCGGATCGTCGCGCTCCTCGGGCAAGCGATCGAGCTCGGCGGGATCGGGGATGAACTGCCGGGCGATGGGATCGTCGGGATCGGCGGCATCAATGAGATCGGCCATCGCCGGCGTTACCGCCACCGCATAGCGCGCGGCAACCGCATCGAGGGCGGCGAGCCGCTCCGGCGGCACAAGGCCGGCGGCGGCGAGTTCCGCGGGGCGGTTCAGCTGGCGCGCCGGGCTGGTGCCGGTGAGCGAGGGTGTTTTGTCAGGCTCACCCCACCCCGGCTCGCTTCGCTCGCCGACCCTCCCCATCGAGGGGAGGGTCGAAACCGCAGCTATGCCGTTCACCAATAGATCTCCGCGGTGAAGATGCCTTTTCACGCTGATGACTTCTCACAAGGACGAACCGACGTTTGCCGTCCATAACCGACGCTTGCCGCTCCCCTCCCCCTTGTGGGGAGGGGTAAGGGGTGGGGTGAAATGTCGGGCGCTTTCATAGAAAGCTTTCGTCTCCCACTCAGGTAACCGATCATCACGGCAGCGGCGTCCATAGCACATCCTCGATGCGATCCGTGCCGGTCGCGAGCATCACGAGCCGGTCGAGACCGAGCGCTGCGCCGCTCGCCGCCGGCATGACGGCGAGGGCGGCGAGAAAGTCCTCGTCGATCGGATAGCGCTCGCCATAGATGCGCTGCTTCTCGGCCATATCGTGATCGAAACGCGCCCGCTGCTCCTCCGGGTCCGTCAATTCGCCGAAGGCATTGGCGAGTTCGACACCGCAGGCATAGAGCTCGAAGCGCTCGGCAAAGCGCGGATCCGTCGGCTTTGGCCGCGCCAGCGCCGCCTCGCTGATGGGATAATCATAAAGGATGGTCGCCCGTCCGAGGCCGAGCTTCGGCTCGACGCGCTCGCTGATCACGCGGCTGAAGATGTCGCTCCAGCCGTCGTCGGGCGCCACGCGCAGGCCGCCCGCCATGGCGATGGTGGCGAAGGCGTCGCGGGCCGCGCCATTATCGCCATCGGCCGGAAGCACCGCTTCGAGATCGATGCCGGCATGACAGGCGAAGGCCGCCGACACACTGAGCCGCTCCGGCGCGAGTCGCGGGTCGGCGCTGCGCCCGCGATGAACGAGGACATCGGTTTCCACCGCATCGGCGGCGGAATGCAGCACCAGGGCACAGTCGTCCATCAGCCTCTCATAGCTCTCGCCGGCGCGGTACCATTCGAGCATCGTGAATTCGGGATGATGCAGGGCGCTCCGCTCCCGGTTCCGAAACACGCGCGCGAAGGTGAAGAGTCGCGGTTCGCCCGCGGCGAGCAACTTCTTGCAGGCGAATTCCGGCGAGGTGTGGAGGTAAAGCGGCTCCCGCGCCATATCGAGCCTGACAAGCTCGGTGCGGAAGGCGTGCAGATGCGTTTCGTTGCCGGGCGAGACCTGCAGGATCGCGGTCTCGACCTCGAGGAAATCGGCGTCTTCGAACAGCCGGCGGATTGCCCCGGCGATGCGCTGGCGCGCCAGCAGCGCGGGACGGCGCCGGGTGTGGATCTCGGGCGCCCACCAGGGAGCGGAGGTTTGCATCGGCTCTTCAGTTCTTCGTTATGCCCGGTGGGCCTTGCGCTGGACAGCCGGCCCGGCAGATGTGAGAAGACGGCTGGCATTCGCCGTCAAGATCGCTATGGTGCGCCGAAATTCCGGCGTCGGCGGGCCACGGCCCGCATCGGCGCCTTAGCCGTCTGATGATTGAGGACGATCCCCGTGAAGGTTATCGCGAGCTCCGTGCGCAAAGGCAATATTCTCGAGGTGGATGGCCAGCTCTACGCGGTGCTGTCGGCCGAGAGCTTCTTCCCCGGCAAGGGCACGCCGACCACGCAGATCGACATGCGCCGCCTTTCCGACGGCGTGAAGACCTCCCAGCGCTACCGCACGACGGAGCAGGTGGAACGCGCCTATGTGGAAGATCGCGAGCACACCTATCTCTACCAGGACGGCAACGACTACGTCTTCATGAATCCCGAAAGCTTCGAACAGATCACCGTCCCAGCTGACGTGATCGGCGACCAGGCTGTCTATCTGCAGGAAGGCATGGCCTGCATGGTCTCGGTCCATGAGGGCGTGGCGGTCGCCATCGAGCTGCCACAGCGCGTGACACTGGAAGTGGTCGAGACCGAGCCGACCGTGAAAGGTCAGACGGCCTCGTCCTCCTACAAGCCTGCGGTGATGTCGAATGGCGTGCGCGTCATGGTGCCGCCGCATATCGCAACGGGCACGCGCATTGTCGTTATGACCGCCGACAACTCCTATGTGGAGCGTGCCAAGGATTGAACGACGCCGGCCGAGGCCGATATCTCAGCCGCCGGTGCGTTCAGGGGCACCCCCCAGATCTCCGTTTCATGGACGCGGCCGCGCAGCAGGGTGCGGCCGAGCGGCGCGAGCTTGGCGAAGCACGCGCCGTGAGCCGTGGCATTCTCATCGCCCTGTGCAGCCTCCAGCGCTTCCCGACTGATGATGAGCGCCGCGTCATGGGCGCGGCAGAGCACTTGCAGGCGGCTTGCGGCATTGACCGTGTCGCCCACCACCGTGATGGCGAGCGCCTGTTCGCCGCCAATGTCGCCGAGCATGACGTCCCCCTTGTGGATGCCGATGCCCATGGACACGGTGGGCTGTCCCCGGGCGCGCCGCTCTTCATTGAGCCGCGCCATCGCGTCCTGCATGGCGAAGGCGCAGGCGAGCGCTCTCAGCGTATCGTCCGCGCGCGGCTCGGGCATCCCGAACACGGCCATCAGCCCGTCGCCGAGAAAGCGGTCGAGCGTGCCGTGGTGGGCAAAGATCACCCTCGCCATAGCCGTATGGAAATCCCGTAAGAGCTCCATGGTCGCTTCCGGTCCGGCCGCTTCCGAGAAGCCGGTGAAATTGCGGATGTCGCAGAACAGGATCGTGGCCGGCAGCTTCTGCGGCTTGGCGAAGGGACGCCCGAGGCGCGCGACGAGCTCCACCATATTGGGCGAGAAATGCCGCGCCAGATTGAGCCGCTCGGCTGTACTGCGCCGGCTCTCGGCCACGGTCGCATAGAGCACGAACTGGGTCGAACTGATCGTCAGGATGTAGAGCTGGGCGAGAAGCAGCATCACCGACATGGGCATGAACGGCGTATTGCCGTGGCTTGCAACGACGGCAAGCGTCAGGCTCGCGCTCGTCAGCACGATGACGCAGAAGAAGCGGGGCTGGGTGTTGAAAGCGGCTGCCGCGAGCGCCGGCCCGATGAGCAGCAGGACGGCCGCATTTTCGATGATGGCCGGCAATTCCACCGCCAGCGCCACGGCAGCGGTGGCAATAGTGAGCCCCCAAAGTACAAGGACCGGCACGGGCGGGCGGGCCCATTGTCCGGGGCGGCACCAGGCGATCAGTGCCGGTGTAACGAGAACCGAGCTCGCGAGGTCGCCGATGAACCAGGGAACGAAACTCGTGACGAGGTCGAGCGGTCCACCGAATGCCCCGATGCCGCGAAGCGCCTGGGCGGCGTGCAGCACGATCGTCCCGACCACCCCGCTCGTCAACGCGAAGGTCTCGCAGCCCGCGGCGAGCAGCACGATCATGCTGCGCGGATGGCTGAACACGTCGCCCGTGGCGAAAACGCTCTTCTCGAAGAATCGAAAGGCGGCGGCACCCGCCGTCGCACCGGCAGCACCGGCCAACACCAAAAAGGCTTCCGTGAGGAAGCTGCCCACACCGCCGCCGTCCGCAACGACACTTGCCGCCGCGGCCGCAATACCGCCCACAAGGATCGGTCCCAGCCCCAGGAGTGGCTGTCGCGAGCCGTAGCGCAGCATCAGATAGAGCGCCACGCCACCGGCTGGCCACAGCACGGTGATACCGTCGGACACCGCCGCAAAATTATGTGCCAGAAGGGACAGCACGCCATAGACAGCTGTCCAGGCGAGAAAACCGACCACGATCGCTCCTAAGCCCTGCGCCGGCTTGCCGACGCAAGCATAACCGCACCAAAATACCACTATAGAATAGCCTGTTAGGCGCGATATACAAATAATGGCCCGGTCATGTGCCAACTGGATGTCGCCCGCCCGGGGTAAGGCCCGGGAGGGGCAGATCGTCAATCGCATCAAGCCGGTCGCGCGGCGGAGTTGGGTCCGGCCGTAAAGTGCCACCACAAAGCCATTCGGTGCCGTTGCTCCCGGATATGCCTCACTGTTATTGTCAAATTCGATCGAATGTGGTGGATATCCATTCCGCAGGCGAGGTGCCGCACCATACCGTGGGCTGCTCGCCCGATCCGGCTGCCGTGAAACGGGTTAACGTTTCGCATATGAGTAACAGGTAATTCTATCCTGGACCGGTGACGTCATCGGACCGGAGAGCATGCGCAGTCGCCTTTGCGGCGGCTGTGTGGGATTGCCCTCATCGTGAACCGATCGTCACGCGCGTCGGAATGATGGCCGTCGCAGGGGTGACGGCATCACTCGTGCGGTAAACGACAGTGTTGGCAGGACGATCAGTCATGCCGTCGTGTAAAGGAATAGCCTTGTCTCCAAGTGCTAAGACTAATGCTAAAAAGGGCATTGTGACGGCCGAAATGCCGTCGCGGGAGTTTGCAATGCGCAGCGTTAGTTCAGGCGATGAACGGCGCCAGGTGCCTCAGGCCATTGCTTCCCCTCCTGTCGAAATACTGACTGAAAATGCTCATAACGTTCTGACGGAGAACGCGCGCGGAGCTCCAGCTGTCTATTACGATGCCAGCTTGCTCCTGCATTTCGGCCTGAAGCCCCCCGTCGGTATCGTGCGGGTAGAGCAGTATCTCGCCGAATATCTCAGCAAGGAAGCGCCCTTCAATCTGCGCTTCGTGACATTCGATCGGATGATGAAGGCTTATCGCCTCCTGCGTCCGAGCGAGCAGAGCCTGCTCGATGACGTCCTTTTCCGCCGCTACCAGTTGCCGCGGACAGGCTATAGTGAAGATACAGCTTCGAACGGCAGTCAAACTACCTTGAAGATGCGCCTGCGGAAGGCGTGGGGCCGGCTAAAGACGGCCGCGTTCATCTCGGGGCATGACTTCGGCGTGATCATGGGCCGGGAATTAGGACGGCTGCTGCCTGTTCATCAGCATTATTCGCCGGTCCGTCGTCTGGCTACCCGGATTCTGCGGCGTTCTCTGTTCCTGACCGCGCGATTGGGTCACCTGGTGCTGTCAGGGCTCAGTCTGCCGGCGCGCAAAAATGGCCTCTTGGTCGCGATTGGCGGTGGGCAGGCGGCGAGCGCCCACGATTTTGCAAGTGGCGACACGGTTATCTCGGTCGCCAATGCCTGGGATTATATGGATTATGAATATCTGACCAAGATCGTGCGGCGCGACGGTGTGAGACTCATCGGTGTGATACATGACGTCATCGCCATGGAGATGCCCTTCACCACGCCGGCGCCGTTGCATATCTATCATCGTCACTGGGTCGAGCTCGGCCATCTTGCCGCTCACCTCGTTGCAATCTCCAAATACAGCCTTTCGAGCTATCACCGGTTCATTGGCGAGCCCAACGACGTCGACCCGCCGATGAGCCATGCTTACCTGCCGAATTTCCTCTATGAGCGGCGAGATGAAATCGGCGAAACCGTCGTGGCCGAACTGCTCGACCGCCGCTTCGTCGTCTTTTGCTCGACGATCGAAACACGAAAGAACCATATCCTGCTGCTCAATCTGTGGGATCGGCTGCGGCAGGAGATTGATCCCGAAACGTTGCCTGTACTGGTCTTCGTCGGCAACTGGGGCTGGGGCACGGAGGCGGTCCGCCTTTTCAGCGACCGCAATTGGCGGTTGCGCAAACACCTCCGCATCCTGAATGACCTTTCGGACGCCGAGCTCATCTGGCTCTATCGCAACGCCCGCTTTACCGCCTTTCCCGCGCTCGCAGAAGGCTTCGGCTTGGCCGCGGCGGAAAGCCTGTCATTCGGCACGCCCGTGGTTGTTTCGAACTGCCCGGCTTTGCTCGAGGCCAGCGAGGGACTGATGCCGGCTTACGAGCCGCATGACTTTCCGGGCTGGCTCGCGGAGATGCGCCGGCTGATCCTGGACGATGCGTATTTGACATCGCTGCGAGGCAAGGCGGCGCAGTATAAGGGGGCTGGCTACGACGACTTCGCCCGCGCGATCCGCGACGCCTGTGTCGCCGACGCCAGTCGATCCGACGGCCTTGCATTCGGTGAGCGGGGGAAGGCCGGTGTCTAAATGCCTCTTCCTGACGCCCTTTCCCCTCGCTGCGCCTAAACATGGCGGACAAATTCGCGCCGCGAGCTTACGGGATTCTGCGCTTCTGGCGAATTGGCAGGTCGATAGCGTCGGCATCTATCCGTCGGAACTCTTCAGAACACCCGAACGGGGCCCGCTGGATATCGTTCTGGACGATAAGAAACTTAATGAGACGATCACATCGGATCTCGTCTTCGCAGATCTCAAGGCCGCTCAGGCCGCCGCGCGATCGAAGCCCATCGTCGACCGCTTGAGGCGGCTGATCCAAAACCTCGCTCCGGACGTGATTCAGGTGGAACATCCCTGGACATGGCTTCTTCTGAGGGAGGCGCTGCCTTCCTCGCCTCAATTCAAGATCATCTATTCCAGCCATAATATCGAGTGGGCCGCCCGCAAGCCGCTGCTCAACCTGGGCTTGAAGAGCGCCACGTCACAGGCGGATCTGGAGGCCACACGCCTTCTGGAAGAAGACTTCGCGCGGGCCGCGGATCTGGTGCTGTCCATCTCCGACCTGGAGGCCAAAGAAATCGAGCGGGTCTGCGGCCGGCCCGTGGTCTATCTGCCCGCCATCTCGGAGCTGAAATTGCCGGATGGTGGCACCTCACGCTTTGCGGCCATGGCGCAGGAGGCGTCTTGCCGCTATGCCGCGCTGTTGGGCAGTGCCTATTGGCCCAATGTCGAAGGCTTTTTCGACATCCTCCCGGATGGCTTGGGCTTTCTCGCCCGCGACGAACAGCTATGGGTCGCCGGCAACCTGGGCGACGCGATCGTCAGGGACGAGCGCTTCCATGTCTTCCTCAGCATCAATCAATCGCGAACCCACATCATGGGCTACATCGAGGAAAGCGAGAAGGCGGATTTCCTTACGGCGGCGGCCTGCGTCGTCGTTCCCGTCACCTTCGGCGCCGGCGCGAAGATGAAGACCGCCGATGCGATCGCCAGCGGGCGGCCGGTCATCGCCACACCGCATGCCCTCGAAGGCTATGGGCCGATCGTCGGCCCCGCTCTCGGCGAAGGCGTCTATGTCGCCGACAGCCCAAAGGAGTTCCGCAGATTGATGCGGGAGGCCTTTCGCACGGGTCTGCGCGGCTGTTCGCCCGAGATCCGCGGGCGGCTCAGCCTGGAGGCCATGTCGAAAACCTGGGCACGGCATGTCGGCCAGCTGCTCGAATCGCGAGAGCTCGCTTCGCCGGCCGTTCTGACGGACTGACGCCTTTCCGAAAGGAACCCGGACGGGTTGACCCGTCCGGGGCGCATTCGGGCCGATTGCGGCCTTACCAGCTCGGCAGCACCGCGCCCTTGAAGGTCGTCTCGATGAAGGCCTTCACCTCGGGGCTGCGATAGGTCTCGACGAGCGTCTTCACCCAAGGCTTGTCCTTGTCTGCCGTGCGGACCGCGATCACGTTCACATAGGGACCTTTGGGATTCTCCTTGAGGATCGTGTCGCTCGGCTTGATGCCGGCGGCGGTCGCGTAATTCGTGTTGATGGCGGCGGCAGCGACGTCGTCCAATGTGCGCGGCGTCTGGGCGGCGTCGACTTCGAGAATTTTGAGTTTCTTCGGATTGTCGGCGATGTCGGCGACCGTCGGCTTCAGGCCGACGCCGTCTTTCAGCTTGAGCACGCCCCTGTCCTGCAGGAGGAGCAGCACCCGCCCGCCGTTGGTCGGATCGTTGGGAATGGCGATCGTGCTGCCTGCCGGCACCTCGTCGAACGACTTGTATTTGGTGGAATAGACGCCGATGGGGAAATTCACCGTCTCGGCGACGCTGTCGATCTTGAAGCCGCGATCAGTCTTTTGATTGTCGAGGTAGGGCTTGTGCTGGAAGGAATTGGCCTGGATGTCGCCGGAGTCGAGCGCCTGGTTCGGCACCACATAATCCGAGAATTCGACGATCTCGATGGTGAGCCCCTTCTTGGCGGCGAGCGGCTTTACCGCTTCCAGGATCTGCGCGTGCGGCCCCGGCGTCACGCCGATCTTGATTGTTTCCGCCTCGGCTGCGGCGGCGCCGCCGAGCGCAAGGCCGGCAGCCAGCGCCAGGATCGAAAGAACGGTTTTCATCGCATGGGTCTCCTTTGTTGTGATCCGGCGGCGCTCAACCGTGGCGGATGCGTTTGTTCAGTCGTTTCGAGAGAATGTCGCCGAGGCTTTGGATGCCCTGGACGAGGATGATGAGGACGATGACGACGGCTGCCATCACGTCCGGCATGAAACGCTGGTAGCCGTAGCGGATGCCGAGGTCGCCGAGCCCGCCACCGCCGACGACGCCGACGATGGCCGAGAAGCCGATGAGGCTGACGATGGCGAGCGTCAGGCCGAGCACGATGCCGGGCAGCGCCTCCGGCACCAGCACCTTGGCGAGGATCTGCAGGGGGCTGGCGCCCATTGCGCGTGCCGCTTCGATGAGGCCGGGGTCGACCTCGCGTACGGAACCCTCGACGAGCCGTGCAATGAAGGGCGTCGCCGCGACCGTCAGCGGTACGATCGCCGCGGTGGTGCCGATCGAGGTGCCGGCGATCAGCCGCGTGAAGGGGATGATCGAGACGGTCAGGATGATGAAGGGCGTCGAGCGCAGAGCGTTGACAACAACGCCCACGACGGCATTGGCGAGCGGCGCCGCCAGAAGCTCGCCGCGCCGGCTCGTTGCAAGGAAAACCCCGAGCGGCAGGCCGATGAGTGTTCCGACAGCGGCCGATACCGCCACCATGTAGAGCGTGTCGAAGGTGGAGGCGACGATGAGACGGATAATCTCAGGCGACATGCGAGACCTCCCCGAGCGCCTGCGCCGGCGAGGCGGCAGGTAATGCGAAATGGCCGAGCACCTCGAGATCGAGGTCGCGCGCGGCGAGAAAGGCGCTGATGTGTTCGAGCAAGGGCGGGTCCTCCGGCACGCCGACGATGAGCGTCCCGAAGGGGCGGCCGGCGATCGCGTCCACCGCGCCGCCTAGAATGTTCACGGCGACACCGAACTGTTGAGTGATCTGAGAGAGCACCGGATCGGTCGCATGGGCGCCTCGGAAAATAATGCGCAACACCTGCTGGCTGCCCGGCGCGGGCGTGGCGCTGAGATGCTCGGCCACGAAGGGGGGCAGGGCACGTCCGCTTTCGGCGGCGAGAAAGGCGCGTGTCGTCGGGTGCTGCGGCCGCGTGAACAGATCGAAGACATCGCCCTGCTCGACGATGCGCCCGCCCTCGATGACGGCGACGTCGCGGGCAATGCCGCGGATCACCGCCATCTCATGCGTGATGAGCAGGATGGTGAGCTCGAGCTCTTGATTGATGGTGGTGAGAAGGTCGAGAATCGAGCGGGTCGTCTCCGGATCGAGCGCGGAGGTCGCTTCGTCCGACAGGAGCACGCTGGGCCGCGTGGCGAGCGCCCGGGCGATGCCGACGCGCTGCTTCTGGCCGCCGGAGAGTTCCGCCGGATAGCGGTCGCGCTTATCGGCGAGGCCGACGAGATCGATGAGTGGATCGACCCGCGCGCGGATCTCGGCGCGGCTTGCCCCGGCGATTTCGAGCGGTAGCGCTACATTGTCATGGACCGTGCGCGAGGAGAGCAGATTGAAATGCTGGAAGATCATGCCGATCGAGCGGCGCAGCTGCCTGAGTTCCTCCTCCGGCAGGTTCGCGACGTCCGTGCCGCCGACGAGCACGCGCCCGGCGGTCGGCAGCTCCAGTCCGTTGACGAGACGGATGAGCGTCGATTTGCCGGCGCCGCTCCGGCCGATCACGCCGAGGATAGAGCCGGCGCGCACCGAAAGATCGATGTCGGCGAGCGCCGCGACGGTGCTCTGGCCCCTGCGGGCGGCATAGGTTTTCGACACGTCCTCGAAACGAACGGCGACCTCGGCCGGCGCATCGGGCCTATCTGGGGAAGAGAGCAATGTGTTCACGCTTGCCTCGCGATGTCGGGAAGGCGTGACCCAATTGGCCGGGGCACGCCTTGCAGGAGCCGCTCTCGGGAGCGGTCAGTCCTGACGTTGCGCGCCGCCGCGGCGGCCCTTGCTGCTGAGAAAACGTTGCGCTGCCCGCTGGGCCGCAACCGGGTCGGCAAAAATCTGCCCTTCGAGCCCGTGAAATGGCCGTGCCGCCGCATGGAACCGGTAGCGCTGGCCGTCGCGGGCGACGATGCCCGCCGGTCGCCCTGCGACCTCGATGAGATAGCTGTCGTACATGTCCATCATGCGCCGGCCTCGACCGGCGCCTCGCCTATCAGATTGTCGGGAAAAATGTCGCGTTCAGATGCGCCAACAGCGCATCGGTACGTCGTACCGACAACAACACATTCGCGATGACGAGGCCCGATGGACGAGGGCGAGTGCCATATCGCATCTCCTTATCAGTGGAGCCACGAAGACACTTCGTGGCGCTTTAGCGTTTGGTGACGCGGCGCAAGCTGCTGTCAAATCACCGCGGCCCGACGGTTCTCCGTCGAGACGACCGCAATATGGGTGCCGGCCCGCTGCCTGTCAAACCCCCGAACGGCCAGTCGCGTCGGCGACGAGCGCCCCGGACTTTCGACCTTGGATGTTTCGGTGCTGATATGCCGCGCATGCCCTTGCAAACCCTATTTCTAATTTATCATAAAAAATATGTAGATAAATAAATTTTACAATCAATATCTTGTATATTTTTGAATTCGCGTCAAGATCGCCATCTTTGCTCCGACCGCGTGATCAGGAGATCTGTCGTGGTGAAGCTTCAATCCAACCTATCGCGTCGCGAACTGCTCGCGGTTGCGGCTGCTGCCGGCGTCGTTGCGCCTCTACACCCCGCGCTTGCCCAGACGCAATTGCTCAACGTCTCCTATGATCCGACGCGCGAACTCTATCGCGAGATCAATGCCGCCTTCGTGGCGGATTACGCCAAGCGCACGGGCGAGACGCTCACGGTGCGCAGCTCCCATGGCGGCTCCGGCGCTCAGGCGCGGGCGGTCATGGAAGGACTCAATGCCGACGTCGTGACACTGGCGCTGGCCGCCGATATCGACGCCATCGCAAGCCGCACCAAGCTCATTCCCACCAACTGGCAGACGCGCTTGCCCAATAATTCCGCGCCCTACACCTCGACGATCGTGTTCCTGGTGCGCAAAGGCAATCCCAAGGGCATCAAGGACTGGGGCGATCTGATCCAACCGGGGCTCTCCGTCATCACGCCCAACCCGAAGACCTCCGGGGGTGCGCGCTGGAATTATCTCGCCGCCTGGGGTTACGCATTGGAAAGCAGCAAGAGCGAGCAGAAGGCGCAAGAGTTCGTCACGGCACTCTTTCGCAACGTTCCGGTCCTCGACACCGGCGCCCGTGGCTCGACTGTGACCTTCGGCCAGCGCGGCATTGGCGACGTGCTGCTCGCCTGGGAGAACGAGGCCTTTCTCACGCTCGACGAGTTTGGCAGCGACAAGTTCGATATCGTCGCGCCGTCCGTATCGATTTTGGCCGAGCCGCCGGTCTCGCTGGTCGACAGGAATGTCGACGCCAAAGGCTCGCGCAAGCAAGCGCAAGCCTATCTGGATTTCCTCTATACGCCCGACGCGCAGGCGATTATGGCCAAGCACCATTACCGGCCGTTCAAGCCGGAATTCGCACGCAAGGAGGATCTTGCACTGCTGCCGAAGCTTAGGCTTTTCACCATCGCCGATCCCTTCGGTGGCTGGGCGGTGACCCAAAAGCGCCATTTCGACAGTGGCGGCATTTTCGATGAGATCGCCCGCGCCAGCTCGCGCTGAGTGACAAGCCGCACATCGCGAAAATTACGTATCATAAATGTATTTTACTACATTCTTGCACGTGATATTGTAGTTTATAGGTATTACAAGATCCGGGTGTGAAAAGTGGCTCGTCTGCGCTTGTTTCCGATCTCCTACGACGTGGAGGGCAGGACCGTGGTCGTCGCCGGCGGCGGGGAGGCGGCGCTCGCCAAGTTGCGCCTTCTCGTGCGCAGCAAGGCCCGGCTCGTGCTCGTCGCGCCGGAGTTGGACAAGGCTCTTGCCGATTTCGTGCGCGAGACCGGCGTCACCCATGTGGCCCGCACTCTCCAAGCTGATGATCTCGCGGGGGCCGCGCTCCTTTTCGTTGCGTCCGAGCACGAAGCGGAAGCTGCGGCGGTCTCGGCGCTCGGTCGCGCGGCGGGCGTTCCCGTCAATGTCGTCGACCGGCCGCATCTGTCGGATTTCGCCGTGCCGGCCATCGTCGATCGCGCGCCGATCGCCGTCGCGATCTCGACCGACGGCCATGCGCCGGTGCTGGCCCAACGCGTGCGTGCGGCGATCGAGGCCTTGCTGCCGCCCGAATTCGGCCGGCTCGGCGACCTTGCCGAGAGCCTGCGTGCGGCCGTGATGGCCTCGCTCGCCTCGCCCCGTCATCGCCGGCGCTTCTGGGCGCGGCTGTTCGATGGGCGCAGCGCCGATTTGGCGTTGAAGGGCGATCTCACCGGCGCCCGCCGCGCGGCTCTTGCCGTGCTCGGCGAGAGCTTCTCCGCGGATGACGGCGCCGTCTGGCTCATCGGCGCGGGCCCCGGCGCGATCGATCTGCTCACGCTACGCGCCCAGCGGCTTCTGCAGCAGGCCGATATCATCGTTCACGACAGCGCCGTGCCGTCCGAGGTCGTCGCCATGGGCCGGCGCGACGCCGAGCGCATCGTCGTAGAAGGTCGCGGTGATGCCGAGTTCCTCCTCGCGCTGGCCCGTGAAGGCAAACAGGTCGCGCGTCTCGTCGCAGGCGATCCGCGCCATGGCCGGTTCGAGGACGAGCTTGCGGCCGTCCGTGCAGCCGGTCTTCGCCACGAGCTGGTGCCGGGCGTTGCCGTCCATAGTTCCGCCCAATCCGAAAAGGCCTTCAGCCATGAAGCGTGATGCCAAGAAGCCCGGCCTCAAGGTGGTCACGGCCAACGCGCTCCACACCGGCGCGGTCGTCTTTCTGACGATAGCCGGAACCTGGTCGCGCAATGTTTCCGAGGCGGCGCTCGCCGAGGACGACGAGACAGCCGCGGCCTTGGAGGCGCAGGGCCTCGCGGAGGCCGGGCGCAATGTCGTCGTCGAGCCCTACTTGGTCGAGGTCAGGCGCGAGGGCGATCGGCTCGTTCCCGCGCTGCTGCGGGAGGCGATCCGCGCCGCCGGCGGGCCGACGGCGAGCACCTTGCACCGCATCGCCGCACAAGAGGCGGCCTGAAGCACCCCACGGCTGCCGCCGCACCTTTCCCAGGGAATTCACCATGTATCGCTATGACCAATTCGACCGGCAGTTCGTGACGGAGCGTGTTGCGGAATTCCGCGACCAGGTCGCCCGCCGGTTGAGCGGCGAACTGACGGAAGACGAATTCAAGCCGCTCAGGCTCATGAACGGCGTCTATCTGCAGCTCCACGCCTATATGCTCAGGATCGCTATTCCCTATGGCAGCCTGACGCCGCGCCAGCTCAGGCGCCTGGCCGAGATCGCGCGGCGCTGGGACCGTGGCTACGGCCATTTCACCACCCGGCAGAACCTGCAGTTCCACTGGATCAAGCTGAAGGACGTGCCGGACATCCTGAGCGCGCTTGCCGAGGTGGAGATGCACGCCATCCAGACCTCGGGCAACTGCATCCGCAATGTCTCGGCGGATCATTATGCGGGTGCCGCCGCCGACGAGATCGCCGATCCGCGCGTCTATGCCGAGATTTTGCGCCAGTGGTCGGCGCTTCATCCGGAATTCAGCTTCCTGCCGCGCAAGTTCAAGATCGCGGTTTCGGCCGCCGCAGACGACCGCGCCGCCATCCAGATCCACGACATCGGGCTCGAGGTGAAGCGCAACGAGGCCGGCGAGATCGGCTTCGGCGTCTTTGTCGGTGGCGGCCTCGGCCGCTCGCCCTTCATCGCCAAGAAGCTGCGCGATTTCCTGCCCGAGGCGGAACTCCTGAGCTACTGCGAGGCGATCCTGCGCGTCTACAACATGTACGGGCGCCGCGACAACAAGTTCAAGGCGCGCGTCAAGATCCTGCTGCACGAGGCGGGCCAGGAGGAAATCTCGCGTCAGGTCGAGGCCGAATATGCCGCGATCCGCGCGCAGGGTCGGCTCACGCTGCCGCAGGCCGAGATCGACCGCATCCGCGCCTATTTCGCCCCGCCCGCCTTCGAGGACCTGCCCGCCCGTTCGGCGACGCTGGATGCCGCTCTTGCCTCGGATGAGGGGCTCGCGCGCTTCGTCGAGCGCAATCTCGCTGCGCACAAGCAGCCGGGCTATGGGGTCGTGACGATCTCGCTCAAGGCGATCGGCGCCGTGCCGGGCGATGTCACCGCGGAACAGATGGAGGCGATCGCCGATATCGCCGAGCGCTATTCCGCCGGCGATCTGCGTGTCAGCCACGAGCAGAATCTCGTGCTGCCGCATGTGAAACTCGACGATTTGCCGACTGTCTATGCGCTTCTGCAGAAGGCCGGCCTGGAAACGCCGAATGCCGGGCTCATCTCCGACATCATCTGCTGCCCGGGGCTCGATTATTGCTCGCTCGCCAATGCGCGCTCGATCCCGCTTGCTCAGCGCATCGCCGAGCGCTTCGGCGACCTCGAGCGGCAGACGCTGATCGGCGATCTCAAGATCAAGATATCCGGCTGCATCAACGCCTGCGGCCACCATCACGTCGGCCACATCGGCATCCTGGGCGTCGACCGCAAGGGCGAGGAATTCTACCAGATCACGCTCGGCGGCTCGGGCGACCAGAACGCGAGCCTTGGCGAGATCGTCGGCAAGGGATTTTCCTCAGCCGAGGTCGTCGACGTGATCGAAACCATCGTCGACACCTATCTCGCGCGGCGCCAGGGCCCGGAAGAGACTTTCCTCGCTTGCTTCCGCCGCGTTGGTGAGGCTCCTTTCCGCGAGGCGCTCTATGCCACGGCGGCTTGAAGGGCCCACACGGTCTACCGAGGCGCAACACCCTCCCCTTGAGGGGGAGGTAGAGAGCTTCGCCACCCACGCCGTCACGCTCGAAGCTGCCCACGGCGCGCTCCAACCCGCCGAGGTCCTGCGGCTCGCCGTGGAAAAGCTCTTTCCGGGCGAGATCGCGCTGGTATCGAGCTTCGGCGCCGAATCCGCCGTGCTCCTGCATATGGCGGCGGCGATCGATCGGGCGCTGCCGGTCGTCTTCGTCGATACGCTGCGCCTCTTTCCCGAGACCCTCGCCTATCGCGACCGGCTCGTGGCGGAACTCGGCCTCACGGACGTGCGTAGCGTCGGTCCCGATCCTGCCGCCATGGAAGCCGCCGATCCCTATCACGCGCTCTTCCATATCGATCCCGACCGCTGCTGCCACCTGCGCAAGGTCGAGCCGCTGGACAAGGCGCTCGCCCCTTTCACGGCCTGGATCAACGGCCGCAAGCGCTACCAGGCGACGACGCGCAAGGCGTTGCCCGTCTTCGAGGCGGACGCCAGCCACATCAAGGTGACGCCGCTCGCGAGCTGGGGGCCGGGCGAGATCGCGGCCTATATCCGCGCCCATGACCTGCCGCCGCATCCGCTCGTGGCGCGTGGCTACCCTTCCATCGGCTGCATGCCCTGCACCACGCAGGTCGCACCCGGCGAAGACCCGCGTGCCGGCCGCTGGCGCGGTCAGGGCAAAGTCGAATGCGGCATACACGTCACGCCGGCCGGCGTGACCAGAAGGAGCGCCTGATGCCTGTGTTCAAGCACGGAGCCTTCGTCGACGACCCCTGGCAGACGGTTCCGGATGAGGCTCCCGTTCCCGCCGACGCCCCGGCCATCGTCAGCAAGGCGCGTTTTATCGCTGAACGCGAGAGCCTAGCCGGCCGCAACCCGCCGCTCGGATTGGCGCTGAAAGCCGGTGAAAGCCTCGACGGCATCGAGGGGGACATCCATCGCTTCGCGGTCATCGCGCTCGACTTCCCGAAATACAGCGACGGCCGTTCCTATTCCACCGCCCGCATCTTGCGCGAGCGGCACGGCTTCGCAGGGGAACTGCGTGCCACCGGCAATGTGCTGCGCGACCAGGTGAATTTCATGCATCGCGCCGGCTTCGATGCGCTCGACGTGACGCATGCGGGCACCATCGCGGCGCTGCAATCCGGCGCTGTTAAATTCGTGAGCCGCCATTACCAGCCGGCCTCGGTCGACACCGAGGAGCTGCAACCGACGCCCGAGCGGCCACGCCTGCGCATCACCCCAGGGCCGGCCTAACCTTCCCCCAACTGGAATTTCGTCCGATGACCCTCGCACTTCGGGCCGAGCACGACGCATCTCTCCTCGACAGACCGACAGTGGATGCCGCGCAGGCGCTTTCGCCGCATCTGAAACGCCTGGAAGCGGAAGCCATTCACATCATGCGCGAGGTGGCGGCCGAATTCCGCCGGCCGGTGATGCTCTATTCGATCGGCAAGGATTCGGCCGTGATGCTGCATCTCGCCCGGAAGGCCTTTCATCCGGGCAAGCCGCCGTTTCCGCTGCTCCACGTGGACACCACCTGGAAGTTCCGGGAGATGATTGCCTTCCGCGACGAGACCGCGAAGGCGCTCGGCTGGGAGCTCATCGTCCATATCAATCAGGAGGGGCTCGCGTGCGGCATCGATCCCTTCCGGTCCGGATCGGCGATCCATACCGAGGTGATGAAGACGCAGGCGCTGAAACAGGCGCTCGATAAGGGCGGCTTCGATGCCGCTTTCGGCGGCGCCCGCCGCGACGAGGAGAAGAGCCGCGCCAAGGAGCGCATCTTCTCCCACCGCAGCCCCGGCCATGTCTGGGATCCGCGCAACCAGCGGCCCGAGCTCTGGCGCGTGTTCAACACCCGGATCGGACCGGGAGAGTCCATGCGCGTCTTTCCGCTGTCCAATTGGACCGAGCGCGATGTCTGGCAGTACATTCGGGCGGAGCGAATTCCAGTCGTGCCGCTCTATTTCGCCGCGGAACGGCCCGTCGTGCGGCGGGGCGGTGCCCTCATCATGGTCGATGACGCGCGCATGCCGCTCGATCCCGGCGAGCGGCCGGAAATGCGCCGCGTCCGTTTCCGCACGCTCGGCTGTTATCCGCTGACGGGGGCGATTGAATCCTCCGCAGCGACGCTCGACGACATCATCGCCGAGCTCGAGTCCTCCTCCGTATCCGAGCGCCAGGGCCGCGTCATCGATCAGGACGCCGGCGCCTCCATGGAGCGCAAGAAACGCGAGGGGTATTTTTGATGGCCTCGGCTTTGCGTAGGGGCGGGGCGATTCCAGTGAACGGTTTCGTTCCCTCTCCCCGGCGGGGAGAGGGACAGGGTGAGGGGGCATTTCTTTGAACGTGAAGGTCATTCCCCCTCACCCGGCCGCTTCGCGGCCGACCTCTCCCCCATTGGGAGAGGTGAAACGAGCCGATCGCGGGCTCCTGCGCTTCATCACCTGCGGCTCGGTGGACGACGGCAAGTCCACACTGATCGGCCGGCTGCTCTACGAGACCCATGCGGTGCTCGACGACCAGCTCGCCGCGCTCGAAGCGGACTCGCGCCGCGTCGGCACCACCGGCGGCGATGTCGATTTCGCGCTCCTCGTCGACGGACTCGAGCAGGAGCGCGAGCAGGGCATCACCATCGACGTGGCGCATCGCTATTTCGCGACGCCGCGGCGCGCCTTCATCGTCGCCGACACGCCCGGCCACGAGCAATATACGCGCAACATGGCGACCGGCGCCTCCAATGCCGAGCTCGCCGTCATCCTGGTCGATGCGCGCAAGGGCCTGCTGACCCAGACCAAGCGCCACAGCGTCATCGTCTCACGCATGGGCATCCGCCATGTGGTGCTGGCGATCAACAAGATCGACCTGGTCGATTTCGATGAGGCGCGCTTCCGCGCCATCGTTGCGGATTACGCCGCAATCGCCGCCGACCTCGGCTTCGCCACCGTCACGCCGATTCCGCTGTCGGCGCGCGTCGGCGACAATGTGACGGCGCCGAGCCGCAGCACGCCCTGGTTCGATGGCCCGACGCTGCTCGACCATCTCGAGACGATCGACGTTTCTGCGGAGGCCGAGGAGGGGCCCTTCCGCTTTCCCGTGCAGTGGGTCAACCGGCCGGCCCAGGATTTCCGCGGGCTCGCGGGCACCGTCGCCGGCGGTCGCATCGCCGTCGGCGATCCCGTCGTGACGGCGATCTCCGGACGCGCGACCCGCGTCGCGCGCATCGTCGCCTTCGACGGCGATCGCGACGTGGCCCACGCCGGCGAGGCGGTAACCCTCGTCCTCGCCGACGAGATCGACGCCCCGCGCGGCGAGATGCTGGTGGCGCCGAAGAGCCGGCCCGCCGTGGCGACCCGCCTCGAAGCCGAACTCGTCTGGATGGGCGAGGAGATCCTCGTGTCGGGGCGCAGCTATCTTCTGAAGATCGGCCCGCGCACGGTGCCCGCCACGGTCAGCGCCATCGAGCATGCGCTCGACATCGAGACGCTCAAGCCCTTGCCGGCCGCCTCGCTTGGCCTCAACGCCATCGGCG
This sequence comes from Chelatococcus sp. GCM10030263, assembly GCF_042666455.1. Classification (NCBI taxonomy): domain Bacteria; kingdom Pseudomonadati; phylum Pseudomonadota; class Alphaproteobacteria; order Hyphomicrobiales; family Chelatococcaceae; genus Chelatococcus; species Chelatococcus sp. GCM10030263. The sequence continues at coordinate 845,150 of NZ_JBHTDB010000002.1, forward strand.
TGGTCGAGATCGAGACGCTGGTGCCCATCGCCTTCGACGCCTACGTGGCCAATCGCGAGACCGGTGCCTTCATCCTCATCGACCGCTTCACCAATGCGACGGTGGCGGCCGGCATGGCGCGCGCGGCACGTGGCGCCACCAATGTCCACCGCCACGGATTCGATGTCGACCGGGCCGCACGCGCCGCGCTCAAGCACCAGCGCCCGCTCGTCGTTTGGCTTACGGGGCTGCCCGGTTCCGGCAAGTCGACCATCGCCAATCTCGTCGAGCGCAAGCTCCATGCGCTCGGCCGCCATACGGCCGTGCTCGATGGCGACGGCCTGCGGCAGGGGCTCAATGCCGATCTCGGCTTCGACGCGGCGGCGCGCGCGGAGAACATCCGCCGCGCGGCCGAGGTCGCCCGCCTCATGACGGACGCCGGGCTCATCGTGATTTGCGCCTTCGTCTCCCCCTTCCAGGCCGATCGCGCCAAGGCACGCGCTCGCTTCGAGGATGGGGAATTCCTGGAGGTTTTTGTCGATGCGCCGCTGGAGATCTGCGTCGCGCGCGATCCCAAGGGCCTTTACGCCCAGGCGCGCGACGGGCGCATCGCCGGTTTCACCGGCGTGGGGCAGGATTACGAGCCGCCGCTTGCGCCCGATCTTCGGCTCGATGCGACGAGCGCCGATGCCGCGACGCTCGCGGAGGAACTCGTCGCCTTTATCGAGCAGCGTGTGATCGGCTTTTCACGCAGCGCCGAGGATTCGGCCGAGCTATGAGGCGTTCGGATCCCGTGCCCGGGCGCCGGCCTTTGCCGCCACCTTGGCCGAGGTCTTGGCCGCCCTCTTCTTGAGGGCATTCGCTGCCGAGTGGAGCTCCGAATCGGCGCCTTCTGTGGTGGTCTCGGTCGCTCCAAGCCGCGCCTCGCGGGCGAGTGCCTCGTAGCGCTTGCGGTGGGTGTCGAGCTCCTTTTGCGACAGGTCCTCGAGGTCGAGCATCGAATTCTGCGCATCGATCGTCGCGCGGATCAGCTCGTCGAGCTTGATGTGCATGGCCTCGGCATCACGGTTCTGGGTGTTCTGGATAATGAACACCATCAGAAAGGTGATGATCGTCGTGCCCGTGTTGATGGTGAGCTGCCAGACATCCGAGAAACCGAGGAACGGGCCGGAAATCGCCCAGCCGACCACGATGGCGCAGGCAATGCCGAAGGCGGCGGGGCTGCCAGCGAGCCGCGCCGTCTGTGATGCGAATTGGCCGAACCAATCGGACTTGTCTTTTGCCACAGCGCAGCCTCCGCTTTCGCGAAGGTAACGCGTGCCGATACGTTGAGTTCCCACAGCGGCAAGTGCAGGCGACCCTCGGTCGCGGTGTCGCCAACGACGAGAAGAGGTGTAGATTCAGTCGCTTGCGCGCCGGCCCCGGCTGGTCGCCCTCACACCTTGACGTGGCGTTGCGACGACGTGACGCCGGTCGGCTCGACGAAGGCATCGGCGATCTCTTCGATACGCCGCCGCAGAGCTGCCGTTTCGGTTGCGAGCGTCGCCTCGCCACCGTCCAGCCGCGCCGCGCGGCCCTTCGCGTCGGCCGCCTCGGCCGTCGCCGAGGCAAGGGATGCTTCCAGCTCCGCGACGCGCGCCCGTGTCTGGGCGAGCGTTGTTTCGCGCTCGTCCAGGGTCTCGCGCAGTCGTGCGACGGTCACGGTGGCCTCGGTCAGCTTGCCCGCGAAGGCCACCTCGTTCGCCTCGAGCATCTCGAGGAGCGACCTCTGATTGTCCTGGCGCGTGGTCAAATCGGCAATGGCCTGGGCGAGTGTTTCGGAATGCTCGCGCTCGATATCAAGCTGTCTTTCCGCTTCTTCGGCGCGCCGGACGGTCTTCTCGAGTTCGCGCAGAATCTGCGCAGTCTTCTGTTCGGCGTCGGCGAGGCGGGCGATATCGGCCTCGTGGCGCGTTTCCAGTTCCACGATGCTGATCCGCCGCCGGTCGAGATCGAGCTTGAGCTCCTGGTATTTGGCCTCCAGCGCGGCGATGGTCGCGTCGCGTTCGACGACGGCCGTGCGCGTATCGCGCAGCACGCGTTCGAGCTCCGAGATCGTGGCCTGCTTCTGGTGAAGGTCGGCCGTGAGATCATTGCTGCGTGCTTCGACGAGAAGGGTCTGCAGCGCGTCGAGCTCGCGGCTGCGTTCGGCAAGCTCGTCTTCGAGCGCATTCAGCGTGCCGATGCGCTTGCCGAGCTCCTCCTGGCTCTTGGCATAGGCGGTGCGCTGCTTCTCCACCTCCCGTTCCAGGCGGCGCACGGCGACTGCGAAGTCGGCTCGCAAATGGTCACGTTCCGCGGCCATTTCCTGCCGCGACAGCGGCAGCTGCGCCTCGAGCCGGCGACGGACCAGCCGCTCTGTTCGTCGGTTGAAAGCCGGCAGGAAAAACGCTGCGAGCAAGGCGGCCGCAAAGAAGCCCAGGGCGAAGATCATCGCCGCTTCGACCTTCGCCAATTCGACCATCATCGATCCCTGCGCGCTGGTGCTCGGTCGGAGACACCATTTTGGAGTAGGATTATCTCTTAACGGACAAAGAGATAAAACACTCTTGACGTGACTGATGGGATTTATGGCGGCCAAGGCCGCGTTCCAAGACCCGCTGACGAACGACGGGGATCTCACGCGTGATCGAGTAGGTCGGGATACCGCGCCGCAATCAAAGATTGCGGGCCAGGCCTACAAGCTGTGCCGGCGACGCGCCGGCTTGGCGGGAGTGGGCAGGCGGGCCCTGGAGCTCAGAACGGGTTCCAAGTGGCGGATTGGGTAAATTTCAGATAGCCGAGATTGACGCCGAGGCGTGCGCCGACCCCGGTGCGAATGGGGACGACGACGATATTGTTGTTGGTGAGCGCCGTCATGCCGAAGCCGGCGACGAGATAGGCGGAGCCGTCGATACCGGCGAAACGCTGGAATAGGGAATTGACGTTCGGCAGGTTGTAGATGAGCATCATCGTGCGGGCGCCGTCACCCCCGACATCGAAGCCGAGCGAGGGGCCTTGCCAGAAGACCCGCCGGTCGCCTGCATTGCGCGTATAGAACATGCCCTCGCCGTAGCGCAGGCCGCCGAAGAAGGCGCCTGAGGCTTCCTGGCCGAGCACATAGCCATTGGGCTGCCCCCAGCGGCGCACCGCCTCCTGGATGGTCAGGGCCAAGCCTCGCGACACATTGCCGAAGAACTTGTGTCCGGAGGAAACGAGCTCCTCGGGGCTGAAGGTCTCCGGGGGCTGCTGCGTCGGGCCCCTCCCATAGGCGCCTTGCGCGGCGGCACGCGGGACGGGTGCGACCGCCGCAACGAGGGAGAGGGCGACGACGCCGGTCAGCATCAGCCGAAGGATGGGCGACATGAGCTCCTCCTCACGATTATCGGCCTGCTTTCGCATCACGCTCCGGCCGGCCCTCACGAATCAGCCGAGCCAGATTCGGGTGTAAAAATGTCTGCCGCAAGGCTGGCAGGACCGTCAGCTCCGCTGAACAAGGCGCGCTGCGAGCCCAGGGTCCCCGAAAGCAATGAACGAACCATTGAGGAAGCCGCGTTCGGCATGCCCATAGGTCAGGAATGCGCCATCGGGGGCGATGACGGTGCCGCCGGCGGCGGTCAGGATCGCCTCGCCCGCCGCAGTGTCCCATTCCTTGGTCGATCCGAACCGCGGATAGACATCCGCCTCGCCGCTCGCGACGAGGCAGAATTTGAGCGCCGAGGCCCTCTGCTGCACGGCCTGGATCGGTAGCCTTGCGAGAAATGCCTCGCTTTCGGTGTCGCCGTGCCGCCGGCTGGAGAGCGCGACGAGCCCGGCGGCCGGGGCCGGCCGTGTCCTGATCTTCGCCCAGGCGCTTTTCGCAGGCAGGCGCTGACCGGGCGCTACATTGATGGCGAAGGCCTTGCGGCCTGCAAGATAGAGCCGGTTCAGCCGCGGCGCGAAAACCGCCCCGGCGATCGGCCGCCCGTCGGCGACCGCGGCCACATTCACCGCGAAATCGGCTTCGCCGGCAATGAAATCGCGCGTTCCGTCGAGAGGATCGACGACGAAGAAGGTGCCGACGACCGGCTGGCCGGATACCGCGCTCTCTTCGGATACGATCGGCTCGCCGGGAGCGGCCGCGGCGAGCGCCGCCATGATGGCCGCCTCCGCCGCCCGGTCGGCCTCCGTGCAGGGGCTGCCGTCGTCCTTGACCTCGACGCTCACGCCGTCCTTCACCGCCTTCTCGATCGCCGCTCCGCCGGCAAGCGCGGCTTCGGCGAGAATGGCCGCGATATCGTCCTCGGTCTCATCGGTCATGGGGAACTCGGGCTTGGCTTTCGGTCACTGGCTTCGGGGCTGCCGCGCATCATGCCCCGCAGGGCGGCCTGCTGCGATGGACAAGCTTCCAAGGACAGGCGAGCCGGTGTATCACACCTCTCGGATCGAGGGCGCATTTCGTCGCCGTGATTCTGTTACGACGCGGAGCCGTGTATGAATTCTGTCTCACTGGATGCGCTCGATCTCGCTGCTCTCCTGTGCAGCCGCGTCTGCCACGATGTCATCAGCCCTGTGGGGGCGATCGTCAACGGGCTCGAGGTGCTGGAGGACGAAGAAGACGCCTCCATGCAGGAATTCGCGCTCGATCTCATCCGCAAGAGCGCGCGGCAGGCCTCCGCTCGCCTGCAATTTGCCCGGCTCGCCTTCGGCGCGGCTGGTTCGGCCGGCGCTTCCATCGATCTAGGCGATGCCGAGCAGGTCGCCAAAGGCTTCATTCAGGACGACAAGCTTTCGCTCGCATGGGACGCGCCACGCGTGCTCATGGCCAAGAACAAGGTCAAGCTGCTGCTCAACCTCATCGTGGTCGCCACCAATGCCATTCCGCGGGGCGGCCGCATCGAGGTGAGCGTCAAGACGGAGGGCGACGCGGTCCATTTCGTCATCCTAGCGACCGGCCGCAGTGCCCGCATCCCGACCCACGCCGAGGATCTGATTGCCGGCCGATCGCACGACGGCAATGTCGACGCGCACGGCATCCAGGCCTTCTATACTGGCCTGGTCGCCAAGGCAGCCGAGATGAACGTCGCCTTTGCCATCGACGAGGAAACCGTGACCTTGACGGCTGATTCGGCCGTCTAAATCTACGCTTACCGGCCTTTTGCAACCTATCGTCAACCGTTGCGCTTGCAGAGTGCATGCTAATGTATGCGCGCTGCAGGTCCCGGCGCGAGGCTTTGGGTTGGCGTTATGGACGAGCTCCTGCGCGAGTTTCTGACCGAGACGGCCGAGCACCTCGAGGTGGTCGACGTCGAGCTCGTGCGCTTCGAGCGCGACCCGAACGACATCGAGGTCCTGCGCAACGTCTTCCGGCTCGTCCACACCATCAAGGGCACCTGCGGCTTTCTCGGCCTGCCCCGCCTCGAAGCGCTTGCCCATGCGGCGGAATCGCTCATGGGCCGCTTTCGTGACGGCACGATTGCCGTCTCGCGTGACGACGTCTCCCTCATTCTGGCAACTATCGACCGTATCAAGCACATCGTGGCGGAGCTGGAGCGCAGCGCCGCCGAGCCGCCCGGCACCGACCGCGATCTCATCGACAAGCTGGAAGAGGGCGCAAAGCTTCCCACCGACGTCGGCGAGCGGTCTGCGCCGGCGGCGACGACCGCCGCCAAACCGGATGGCGAACGACCGCCCGCCCGCGGGCGTGCCTCCTCCCGAGCTCCGACCATCCGCGTGACGGTCAATGTGCTGGAACACCTGATGACGATGGTGTCCGAGCTCGTGCTCACCCGCAACCAGCTGCTCGACATCGCCCGCCGGCAGGGCGATCACGAATTCCTGGTGCCGCTGCAGCGGCTCTCGCAAGTCACGGTCGAGCTGCAGGAAGGCGTCATGAAGACGCGCATGCAGCCGATCGGCACCGCCTGGCAGAAGCTGCCGCGCATGGTGCGCGACCTTGCCGTCGATCTCGGCAAGCAGATCGATCTGAAGCTGCGCGGCGCGGACACGGAGCTCGACCGGCAGGTTCTCGACTTCATCAACGATCCCCTGACGCAGCTGGTGCGCAATGCCGCCGACCACGGCATCGAGCCGCCGGCGGAGCGCCGCAGCCTCGGCAAGCCCGAGCGCGGTTCGATCACGCTTTCCGCCTACCATGAGGGTGGCTCGATCACGATCGAGATCAGCGACGACGGGCGCGGTCTCGATTACCAGCGTATCCGCCGGATTGCGCTCGACCGCGGCCTCGCCAGCGAGGCCGACATCGAGCGCATGAGCGACGACGCGGTCACCCGCTTCATCTTTCATCCCGGCTTTTCTACCGCCGCCGCGATCACTGCCGTGTCCGGCCGCGGCGTCGGCATGGATATCGTCAAGACGAACATCGATATGATCGGCGGGTCGATCGAAGCGCGCTCCGAGCCCGGCCGCGGCACGACCTTCGTCATCAAGCTTCCTTTGACGCTCGCCATTATCGCCGCGCTGATCGTCGGCGTGGCCGGCCAGCGCTTCGCCATCCCTCAGATGACCGTACTGGAGCTTGTCCGGGTGCGGCCGGACTCGGAATCGGCCGTCGAGAGGCTGAATGATGCGCTCGTCTTCCGGCTGCGCGACGAGCTCATGCCTGTCATTCCCTTCGCGACCCTGCTCGGACTTCGCCCCAAGGATCCTGCTCCGGTCCCGGATGGATTCATCGTGGTCACGGAGATCGGCCGCCAGCGCTTCGGCCTGCTGGTCGATACGGTTTTCCAGACTGAAGAGATCGTGGTGAAGCCGCTCAACAAGAAGCTGCGACACCTGCGCTGCTTCTCCGGCAGTACGATCCTCGGCGATGGCAGTGTCATTCTCATCGTCGAGCCGGGTGGATTGGCCCGGATGCTCGATGCTTTTGCCGAAACCACCGTTCCGATTGTCGATGTTCATCCCGAACCCAAGCCCGAAACGGATGCGGAAGACGAGGAGGAGCCGGTGCCGCTCCTCGTCTTCCGTGCCGGAGGGGATGTGCCGAAAGCCGTGCCGCTGTCGCTGGTGACGCGGCTCGAGGAAATCGACATCGGTCGGATCGAGCAGTCCAGCGGCCGCCTTCTTCTGCAGTATCGCGGCCATCTCATGCCGCTCGTCCTCGCGCACGAAACGATGTCGCTGCAGGGTGAGGGGCGCCAGGCGATGGTGGTCTTTTCCGACGGCGAACGCTGGATGGGACTGTTGGTCGACGAGATTCTCGACATCGTCGAGGAGCCGCTTGCGATCGAACTCGCGGCGGACCACCCCGAACTCATCGGCTCGGCCGTCGTCAACGGCCGTGCGACCGAGATACTCAACGTGGCCCATTTCCTGCCGCTCGGTCACGGGGACTGGTTGAACCGGCAATCGTCGACGCAATCGGTCACGCGGACGGTTTTGCTCGTCGACGATTCCGAGTTCTTCCGCAGCATGCTCGCTCCGCTCCTGCGCGCATCGGGCTACCGGGTGCTCGTCGCAGAAAGCGCCGAACAGGCGCTCGCGATGCTCGCCTCGCCACGCCTCATCGACGTGGTGGTCACCGACATCGAGATGCCGGGCAAGAGCGGGTTCGACCTGGTGGAAAACTTGCGTAGCGACAGCCGCACCGCATCCATGCCGGTGATCGCCCTGTCCTCCTATGCGAGCCCGCCGGTGGTCGAACGCGCGAGGAAGCTCGGCATCGTCAATTTCGTGGCGAAGTTCGACCGTAGCGGCCTGGTGGAGGCGCTGACCGCCGTCTTGAACGCGCGCGATCGTGGGGTTGCCGCATGACGCCCGCCGTGGGACAGCATTACGGCGACAGGCGCGCTGTGCCGCCGGCCGCCGAGGATGCGGCCGCCGAGGGCCGTCTGCAATATGTCACGGCCTGGATCGGGGACCAGCTGTTCGGCATTCCGATCGAGGACGTGCGCGACGTCTTTGTCATTCAATCGCTGACGCCCGTTCCACTGGCGCCGCCCGAAATCCTGGGCCTTGCCAATCTGCGCGGCCGGGTTGTGACTGCGGTCAGCCTGCGCCAGCAGCTCGGGCTGCCCGCCTTGCCGGATCCCGGCCGCATGATCGCGATCGGCATCGGGGCGGGCTCCGAGTCCTTTGGCGTCATCGTCGACCGCATCGGGGAGGTGCTCGATCTCGCGCCTGAGACCGCCGCAGCCACGCCTTTCCATCTCGATCCGCGCTGGACGAGCCTTTCCAAGGGCGTTCATCGCCTCGACGATCGTTTGCTGATTGTTCTGAATGTGGATTCCGTTCTTTCCTTCTCGAATGATATCACTGTTTTTTGACGCGAATCGCCGCTTCGGAGCGCCCCTAACATGAAGCACTGCCTCATCGTCGACGACTCGGCGGTCATCCGGAAGGTGGCGCGACGCATTCTGGAGGCGCTGTCGTTCCGCATTTCCGAGGCCGAGAACGGAGCCAGGGCCCTTGTCATCTGCGAAGAAGACATGCCCGAAGCCATATTGCTCGACTGGAACATGCCGGTCATGGACGGCTACGAATTTCTGCGCCGGTTGCGCCAGATGCCGGGCGGCACAGCGCCAAAGGTCGTCTTCTGCACCACCGAGAACGACGTCGCCCATATCGCGCGGGCATTGCGCGCGGGGGCCGATGAATACATCATGAAGCCCTTCGACAAGGATATCGTCACGGCCAAGTTCCAGGAGGTTGGCTTGGTCTAGGCCTGGGGATGGCCGTGGCCCCCGAATGCGCTGCGGAGAGAGCGATGCCGGCGAGTCGTATCTCGTTGCAGCCGGGCGGCAGACGCCGTGTCCGGGTAATGATCGTCGAGGGGCGAGCCGAGCTCGACGCGGCATCCATTGTGGCGCGCGATTGCATCGGCGCCGTGGTCGTCGCGGAGGTGGCGACGGCGCAGGGCGCACTCGATCAACTGGACGAGGCCGATCCCGATCTGGTGCTCCTCGATCTGACCAAGCCCAGTTCCGCGGGCTTTGCCGTTCTGCCCCTCATTCTGGCCCGTAAACCCGCACTTGCCATCATCGTCATCGTGACCGCCGATGCGGCGGGCGCGGATCTCGCCTTGCGGTGCCTCTCGCTCGGTGCGGCCGACTACATCGCCTGGTCGGGCTCGGAAGGGGCCAATCAGGGCGGGAGCTGCGTAGATGACGGCTTCGCGGATGAACTCGCCCGAAAGATCGGAACCGTCGGGACCGAGCGCCGACGTCGCACGCGGGCGCTGGCTGAAGGGCGCCGGCCGGTTTCGGCTGTAGCACCGCCGCGCTGCATCCTGATCGGGGCCTCGACCGGGGGCCCCCAGGCGCTTGCGACGCTCTTGCAGGCGCTTGGACGCGACGTCATAGAGCGCATGCCTATCGTCGTGGTCCAGCACATGCCGCCGGCCTTCACGGTCGTTCTGGCGGAGCATCTCGCCTTGAGTTCCGGCTGCCCGGCGCATGAGCTGTCCGAGGGCGAGGCTATTCGATCCGGGATGATCCATGTGGCGCCGGGCGGGCGGCATTTGCGTCTCGGCTCGTCCGGTTATGAGATCGTCGCCCGGCTCGACGATAGCCCGCCCGTGAATTTCTGCCGGCCATCCGCCGATGTTCTGTTCAAGGACGCGGCGGCCGTGTTCGGTCCTGCCGTGCTCACCATCATTCTGACGGGGATGGGGCGTGATGGTCTTGATGGAGCGCGGGCGCTCGCCGCCGCCGGCGCGTCCATCCTCGTTCAGGACGAGAAAACGAGTACCGTCTGGGGCATGCCCGGCAGCGTGGCGCGCGCTGGCCTTGCCTCGGCGGTGCTGCCGCTTGAAGAAATCGCGACAGCGGTTCGTCATTTATTGCCGGAAAGCACTATTGAATGACCGAGGCCGATTACCAGTTCCTATGCGCTTTCCTGCAGGCTCGCTGCGGGATCGCGCTTCCGCATGATGGCCACTATCTGGCCGACAGCCGGCTTGCCGCCGTCTGTCAGCGCCACGGCCTGCCCGATCTCAGCGCCATCATCGGGGTTCTGCGCCGCGGCGGCGCCCCCGAGGTGGAGAGGGGCGTGCTCGAAGCCATGGCGACGCACGAGACCTTCTTCTTCCGCGACAAGCCGGCCTTCGAGCAGATCCGCACGACGGTTTTGCCGCAACTCATCGCATCACGCGCTGCGAGCCGGCGCCTGCGTATCTGGTGCGCTGCCGCCTCCACCGGGCAGGAGGCGTTCTCGCTGGCCATGCTGCTCGACGGCATGGCGCCGCGCCTTTCGGGCTGGGACATCAGAATCCTGGCGACCGACATGTCGCTATCGGCTCTTGAGCGCGCCCGGGGCGGGCTCTACACGCATTTCGAGGTCCAGCGTGGCCTGCCCATTCACCTGCTACTCAAATATTTCGAGCAGGCGGGCGACCTGTGGCAGATCGACAGCGAGCTTCGGGCGATGGTCGCCTTCGAGCCCGTCAATCTGATCGACGATTTCGCTTCACTCGGCATCTTCGACCTGATCCTGTGCCGCAATGTGCTCATCTATTTCGACGAGGTGACAAAGCGCGACGTTCTGGAGCGCATCGCCGACCGTCTCGCCCATGACGGCCGATTGATCCTCGGCGGCGTCGAGACGCCGGTTGGGCTCACGGAGGAGATCGTCGCAGACGAAGCCTTGCGCGGCGTCTATCGCCGCAACGCCCATCGCCATCTCGCGGTCGAGCCGCTCGGGGCCATGCTGTAGCCGCATGTGCATACGAAAAAGCCCCGCCGAAGCGGGGCCTTTCGAATTCTTGGGCTTTAGGCGGACGCGTCAGACGGCGACGCGTTCCTCGGCCTCGATCGGCTCGCGCAACACATAGCCGCGGCCCCAGACGGTCTCGATATAGTTCTTACCGCTCGATGCATTGGCGAGTTTCTTGCGAAGCTTGCAGATGAAGACGTCGATAATCTTCAGCTCCGGCTCGTCCATGCCGCCATAGAGATGGTTGAGGAACATCTCCTTGGTAAGCGTCGTGCCTTTGCGCAGGGAAAGGAGCTCCAGCATCTGGTACTCCTTGCCGGTCAAATGCACGCGGTTCGAGCCGACCTCCACCGTCTTGGTGTCGAGATTGACGACGAGGTCGCCGGTATTGATGACCGACTGCGCATGACCTTTCGAGCGGCGCACGATGGCGTGGATCCGCGCGACGAGCTCATCCTTGTGGAACGGCTTCGTCAGGTAATCGTCGGCGCCGAAGCCGAGGCCCTTGACCTTGTCCTCTATGCCGGCAAGGCCGGAAAGAATAAGGATCGGCGTCTTGACCTTCGCGACCCGCAGACTGCGAAGAACCTCATACCCGGACATGTCGGGCAGGTTGAGGTCCAGCAGAATGATGTCGTAGTCATACAGCTTTCCGAGATCGACGCCTTCTTCGCCGAGGTCGGTCGTGTAGACGTTGAAATTCTCAGACTTGAGCATCAATTCGATGCTCTGCGCCGTGGCGCTGTCATCTTCGATAAGCAGTACGCGCATTGTCAGATCCCCAACCTCGCTCCACCGCCCGCGCAGGCCACGCTCCGGTGCATGGACGCAGCTCTCGGAACAGGGCGGAGTGCACGCCCATTCTCCCACTTTAATCCGACTCGCGACGCTACCGGTAAATGGATAACAAAACCTGTTTCCATTGCGCAAGCACCATAAGCCGAAACTTCTATTAACCGACGCAAAACACTGATGTTCAGCTCGTTTCGGGCTTGCATCATCCTGGCGCCTTGGTTGAAGGATATCGGGCTAAGTGACTAAAGCTGCTGGCCCATCCAGCGCGCCGAATAGCGTCTGGAACGCCGGGATACTGTTAACGATCCAGGTAAATGAAACGTTGACGCGATCGGCCAAAACGCGAAATGGGCCCGATTGCGGCAAAAAAGGACGGGACAGCACGGAACATAGCCCACCAGGATCGCCTCCAGGAAGGGAGCGAGAAGATCTGGCTGCTGGCTGTGGCTCTTCTGCAACGCTTTTGAGCGCTGAGGTAACCATCGATCAACTTCCTTGGGGGATGCTGATGGTGGCCGTTTTGCGGCGCGCCTCTCTTTCCGGTGATGCCGCGTGCGCTAGTAAGGAGTTTTTCGGGCGATGAAACCGCGGGAAAGCCTAGTCCGTCTGAAGCGCTTCCAGCTCGACGAAAAGCGTCGGCGTGTTGCGCAGATCGAGACGATGATCGCCGAATTCATGCGCGTGGCCGCCGATCTGGAGCGGGAAATCGCCAACGAGGAGAAGCGCAGCGGCATCACCGACCAGAACCACTTCGCCTATCCGACCTATGCCAAGGCGGCGGCCCAGCGGCGCGACAATCTTCTGCGCTCCGCCGACGAGCTCCAGGGGCAGCTGGACGAAGCCAAGGCCGAGATGGACGAGGCGACCGCCGATCTCGCCAAGGCCGAGCACCTGGAGGATCGGGAGCAGATCCGGTTTCGCCCGGCCGAAGCGGCGCGTGATCAGGCGATCTTCGAAGCGAAACCCTTCGCGGTGAGCACGCGCCCGGCCTATTGAGGCCGCAACCGGCGTAGACCCCGTCGCACCGCCTGCGCGACGATCTGGCGCCTCGAGCGGCGGCAGCTCGGTTCGGCTCAAGACGGAATCCCTCCGATCAAAGGGTTTGCGCGCGTCCCAGGGCGCTGTCCCGCCGCGCGTTCTGATATGTAACGGCAGCCATTCCAGTCCCTCGCGCGCAAGAACAACTTGCGACGCCGCATCGGCTCGGGCAGAGATGCCGGGCCGCACGAACGAATACGGCCGTATCGAGAGAAGCGGGACGGGGAAGAAGGCTGCGCCTCATAATTCAATGAAGAAAGCGCTCGAGTATGTCTGGCCTGTCATTGGCCTCGCGGCGGTAGGCTTTTCGTTCTGGCTTCTCTACCGGGAGCTCAAGGGCATTTCGGCGAGCGAGGTGCTCGATAGCGTTGCGGCGATTTCGCTTCATCGCTGGCTTCTGGCGGTGGCTGCGACGATTGTCGCCTATGGCGCGCTCGCCTGGTACGACCGCATCGCGCTGCTGCATCTCGGCCGCAAGCTGTCCTGGCCGGTGATCTCGCTGGTGTCTTTCACGACCTATGCCCTGTCGCACAACATCGGCGCCTCCGTGCTGTCGGGCGCCATGGTGCGCTTCCGTGCCTACGGCACCATGGGCCTGTCTATCGCCGAGATCGGCGTGCTGATTGCCTTGTGCTCCTTCACCTTCGTGCTCGGCACGGTACTTCTCGGCGGGCTTATTCTGATCGGTGAGCCGGAGATCGTCCTGCGCCTCGTCGATGTGCCGATTTGGGGGACGCGGCTCGTCGGCGCCGGCATGCTTTTCCTCGTCGCCCTTTATGTGCTCGGTTCGTGGCGCGAGTTCAGACCTCTCAAGATCGGCCAGTTCTCGATTTATTATCCGCGCCTGCGGATCACCGCCCGTCAGCTCCTGGCCGCACCCTGCGAGATCATCGGCGCGGCCGGCATCATCTATTTCGCATTGCCGGAGGCGGGCAATCCCGGCTTCTTCGTGATTCTCGGGGTTTTCCTCGCGTCCTTCTCCGCCGCCCTCATCTCCCACGCGCCCGGCGGGCTCGGCGTGCTGGAATTCGTCTTCATGAGCGCCGTGCCGGAGCTCGACCAGTCGGACGTGCTCGCCGCGCTCCTCGTCTTCAGGCTGCTCTATCTGCTCGTGCCGCTCGCATTTTCGAGCGTCGTGGTCGTGCTGTTCGAACGCTCGCGTCTCGCCAAGACGATTCAGGAGCGGCTGGCACGCAACTCGTCCGATGCCGTCTGACCGGCCGTTGCGGGCGCGGCTTAGGCGGCTGTCCTTCGGCCTTCTGACGCTCACCGGGGTTGCCCGGCGCGGCTATTTCATCCCCAACCGTTATGCCCGGCCGGCGCGCGCCGGTTCCTATCAGGCGCTCGATCCAATCTTTGCCGCGGCCGTTTCGCGCTATGAAGCGCTGCTGGCCGACATCGACGCGCATAGCGAAGACCTCGCCGCCATCCCAGCGGATGGCGACGGGCTCCGCTGGAAGCAGACATGGTTTCCGCGCCTCGATGCAGCGGCTGCCTATGCCGTCGTCCGGCGCTTCCGGCCGCGGCACATCGTCGAGATCGGTTCCGGCCATTCGACCCGTTTTCTCGCGCGGGCCGTCGCCGATGGCGAACTCGCCACCACCATCGTTGCGATCGATCCCAACCCGCGTGCGGCTCTCGGCGGGCTCGAGGTGATCCATCACGCGGCGGTGGTCGAGGAGGTCGATGCAAGCCTGTTCGGCGATCTCGCGGCCGGCGATATCCTGTTCATCGACTCGAGCCATGTGGCGATGCCCGGCGGCGACGTCGACCGGCTCGTGCTCGACATTCTGCCGCGGCTCGCCCCCGGCGTGCTCGTCCACATCCACGACATTCTGCTGCCCGATGCCTATCCGCCCGAATGGGCGTGGCGCGGCTACAACGAGCAGCTCGTCGTGGGCGCCCTCCTGCAGGGCGGCGCCTATGCCGTCCTCTTCGCGAGCCACTATGTGGCGACCCGCATGGCGCAGCGACTGGCCGACGGCGTGTTGGCGCGCCTGCCGCTCGCGCCCGGTGCGCGGGAAACGAGTCTCTGGCTGGTGAAGTGCTGAACCGGCCGCGATCGGGCTTCTTTAGGTGCTCGCCCGCTCCTGACGGCTCACCTGCGGCGCCGGCACGGTGACCCCGGCGGCGCTGTAGCTCGTCAGCTTGTTGCGCAGGGAGCGCAGCGAGATGCCGAGGATCTTGGCGGCGGACGTGCGGTTGCCGTCGCAATGGTCGAGGGTCGAGAGGATGAGCGCCCGTTCCATCTCCGCGACAGTCGCGCCGACGAAGGCTTGCGCCCGCGTGCGGTCATCACACGGGCGAGCCGCGCCGTCCGGCTTGCCACGCGCGATGTCGCGGGAGCGTACTTTATTGTTCGATCGTGCCGACGAGAAAGCCACCGACGCCAACGCCACCCGATCCTCCAGATACAGCTTTGCTGCACGACAGTCGGACGTCATGGTTAGCGTTCGGTTAATACGGCTTATATGGTGAATTCTCGCGCCTGATGTGCGGTTGGCCTTGCGGTGGAATCTGCCATTCGGTATCCATTATGCGAATCAACACTGATTCGCCGGGCCGCATCAGGCGCCAAGCCCCGCGACGGTACAGCCGTCGGGTCGAGTTACTGGCGATAGTGCTGAATCCGGGTCGTGCGTAAGCCGGCAAGTCCGTGACGGTCGATGGACTGTTGCCAGCTCAGGAACTCTTCTACCGTCAGCGTGTAGCGCTGACAGGCCTCATCGAGGCTGAGCAAGCCTCCGCGCACGGCGGCAACGACCTCCGCTTTACGGCGGATGACCCACCGCTTCGTATTCGATGGCGGCAGGTCTGCGATCGTCAATGGACTACCGTCGGGCCCGATGACGTATTTCACCCTCGGGCGGTGGGGTTCGGTCATGATACGCTCACACTAACTGACTAAACCATATCAACCGCAGGCTACCGCGCCGCGCTTAAGATTTGCCTAAAGGCACAGCCTTGGCACGAACTTAGGCCAGATTTCGGCACTAGGCTACCCGATCCCATGTCAATTTGGAATGAGATCCTTTGACTCCATGCTCTGGAGTCGGATCCAACGCCGCCAAGTCGGGCCCAACCAAGCTGGCGTCGGCGGCGGTCGGCGATTATAGAGACGGCACCGGCGCAAGGATCGGCCGCCCGGCGCCACTGACGGGCACCGCCGCCACGGCTCACTCCCTTCGTCGGAACATTTGTCACTGCGCCGGTTTATCCGAACGGACGGAATGCAAGGGCTGTCGGGACCGTCGGCGCAAGGTGTGATAGGAGGTGATGCCGCAAGGAGTGCTCCTGCGGCCTCGCCTGAAGGCATGATATGGTGAATAGTCTCGACCTGTCCAAGAAGCCCGCCGACACCCGCGTCGTGGTGGCGATGTCGGGCGGGGTCGACTCCTCCGTCGTCGCCGCTCTGTTGAAGAGCGAAGGCTACGACGTCGTCGGCATCACGCTGCAGCTCTACGACCATGGCGAGGCCACCCATCGCCGCGGCGCCTGCTGCGCGGGCCAGGACATCCATGATGCCCGCCGCGTCGCCGAACGGCTCGATATTCCCCATTACGTGCTCGATTATGAGAGTCGTTTTCGTGACGAGGTGATGACGCGTTTCGCCGAAAGCTATCTCGCCGGCGAGACGCCGATCCCTTGCGTCGAATGCAATCGCTCCATCAAATTCGCCGAGCTCCTGGACACGGCGCGCGATCTCGGGGCGGATGTGCTCGCCACCGGCCATTACGTCGTTTCGAAGCCATTGCCGGGCGGGGGCAGGGGCCTCTATCGCGCTGCCGATCCGGACCGCGACCAGAGCTACTTCCTTTATGCGACCACCCAGGCGCAGCTCGATTTCCTGCGCTTCCCCCTCGGCCATATGCTGAAGCCCGACGTGCGGGCGCTGGCGCGGCGTTTCGGACTGGCGGTGGCGGAGAAGTCGGACAGCCAAGACATCTGCTTCGTCCCGAGTGGCCGCTATACCGAAGTCATCGAGCGGTTGAAGCCCGGCGCCGTGACGCCCGGTGACATCGTCGATCACAAGGGCCACGTGCTCGGACGCCACGACGGCATCATTCATTTCACGGTGGGCCAGCGGCGCGGCCTAGGCCTCGCGGTCGGTGAGCCGCTCTTTGTGGTGCGCCTCGATGCCGAGCGCGCCGAGGTCGTCGTCGGTCCGCGCGAGCTGCTGGCGACCCGCACCATCCAGCTCACCGACGTCAATTGGCTGGGCGACGGCCCGCTGGCGAGCGAGCCGCCGCGCGAAGTAGCGGCCCGCGTTCGCTCGACGCGCAAGCCGCGGCCGGCTCTTCTCACAGGGAGCGACGGCGGCGCCGAAGTCACTCTTCTCGATCCGGAAGAGGGCGTGGCGCCCGGCCAGGCCTGCGTTCTCTACGATGGGGCAGGTGAGGGCGCGCGCGTTCTCGGCGGCGGCACGATCCGTACGGCAGCCCGATCGGCCACGGGCGATCGGGGCCGGTCGGAGTTGGAGCCGCAGCGGGCAGCGACACCGGCGCGCTCCCTGTCATAAGAAAGACCAAGGGAAGAAAACGACCATGGCCGAGGTGCGCTACGTTCAGCCTGACATGACCGTCATGCGCAAGGCTTACGCGCGCTGGGCCCCGGTCTATGACCTCGTCTATGACGGCATCACCGCCCCGGCCCGCCGGGATGCGGTGACGGCCGCGCTCGCCTGCGGCCGCGAGATCCTGGAGGTCGGCGTCGGCACGGGGCTCTCGCTCGGCGACTATCCCGTCAATGCGCGGGTGACCGGTGTCGATCTTTCCGAGCATATGCTGCAGCGGGCGGTGGAAAAGGTCGAGCGCCACCACTGGAGCCAGGTGAAGCTGCTCGCCGTCATGGACGCCTGCCGCCTCGGTTTCGCCGATGCGACCTTTGACGCGGTGGTGGCGCAGTTTCTGATCACGCTGGTGCCGCATCCGGAAGCGGCGCTGGATGAAATGCTCCGGGTGCTGCGGCCGGGCGGCGAGATCGTGCTCGCCAATCACTTCGGCGCGGCGGAAGGGCCGATCGCCCGCGTCGAGGAGACGGTGGCGCCGCTCGCGAGCCGCCTCGGCTGGAGCTCGGATTTCAAGGCAAGCCGTGTCGAGAACTGGGCCAAGGACCGCGGCGACGTGGAGGTGCTGTCGCTCAGGCCGGCCTTCCCGCTCGGCTTCTTCAAGGTCCTGCGCCTGCGCAAGGCGCGCTGATCCTCAGGACGTCGGCGCGGTGGCGAAGCGACGCGCCAGAAATTCGAGAAGCTGCGGGTCGGCCAAATCGGGGGCGGTGAGAACCGCGCCATTGGCCGTCAGGACGGCGGGCGTGAGCGCCGTCGTCAGCCCGATGACATCGATACCGGCGGCCCTGGCCGCGGCGATCCCGGAGAGAGAATCCTCGATCACGATGGCATCGCCAGCCTCGATCCCGAGACCGTCAAGGGCAGCAAGATAGGGATCGGGATAGGGTTTGCCGCGCGGCAGCTCGTCGCCGATCACGACGATGTCGAGTCGGTCGGCAAGGCCGAGGACCTCGATCATCATCTCGGCATTGGTGCGCGGCGCATTCGTCACAAGGCCGACGGAAAGGCCCTGGGCGTGCGCCCAGGCGATGAGCTCGGCTGCGCCGCGGGTGGCGGGCACGCCGGCCTTGGCGAGCCGCCGGAAGGCGGTCTCCTTCTCATCCGCCAGGCGGCGGTGGTCGTCGAGGCCAAGTTCGGGAAAGAGAAAGCCCATGATCGCCGGATTGGCCTGACCCGAGATATGCAGCGTGAAAAGCTCCTCATCGATGCTGCGCCCGAAGGGCTCGAGCAGCACGTTGAAGGCCGCGAAATGCAGCGGCTCCGTCTGGACGAGGGTGCCGTCGAGGTCGAAGAGCAGGGCGGCGCGCCGCGCGCGCGGCGTGATGGATGACATCGCGATGGTCTCCGGGTCGTTTCGGTCGATGCTGGCGGGCATGTGAGCCGCACCAGCGCCCCCTTCGGCTGCACCCGCAGGACGGGCGCGAGAGGCTCTGTAGCGTGGGATGGCCGCGGAGGCGAGCCCTCTATGAAACGCCGCGCAGGCTCGCTCAGCGCGCCGCCATCGCCGGCTGCGGCGCTGCGGTGGGGGAGGCGATGCGCTGCCGAAAATGGCCGAGCAGTCGCAACGCGTTGAGCGTCACCAGCACCGTGCCGCCGGTATCGGCGACGATCGCCATCCAGAGCCCGGTCGCTCCGGTCACAGTGGTGACCAGGAAGATCGCTTTTAGGGCGAGCGCAATGCCGATGTTCTGGTGAATATTGGCCATGGTGGCCCGGGCAAGGCGGACGAGCGCCGCGACATCGCCGACATCGTTCTTGAGCAGCGCCGCATCGGCCGCTTCGAGCGCGACGTCCGTGCCCGAGCCCATGGCGATGCCGACATGGGCGGAGGCGAGCGCCGGCGCGTCGTTGATGCCGTCGCCGACCATGGCGATGGTCTTGATCGCCGCCATCTCCTTGACGGCCACCGCCTTATCGGCCGGCAGCATCTCGGCGCGAACCTCGATGCCGAGTAGGCGGGCAATGGCGCTGCCGGTGCGGGCATTGTCACCGGTCAGCATGACCGCACCGACGCCGAGCCCCTTCAGGGCGCCGATCCCTGCGGCGGCGTCGCGGCGGGGTTCGTCGCGCAGCGCAATCAGGCCGGCGGCTGCCCCATCCGCGACAACGACGGTAACCGTCTTGCCGTCGTCCTCGAGGCGGGCGATGGCCTCGATCGTCGCCGCGTCCAGGCTCGCCCGCTCGGCCGCAAAACGCGGGGCGCCGATGAAGATGCGCGTCTCGCCGATGAGGCCTTCCATGCCCTTGCCGGCCACCGCGCGGACCGCCGTTGCGGCGGTGCCGGCAGCACCGTCCCTGTCGGCACGCGCGACGATCGCCTTGGCCAGAGGATGGTTGGAATGCCGCTCGACGGCCGCCGCCATCGCGACGAGATCCGTCGCCCGTCCATCGGTGGCGATGACATCGGTCACCGCAGGCCTGCCCTCGGTCAGCGTCCCCGTCTTGTCGAAGGCGACCGCCTGGATGCGGGCGAGCGTCTCCAGGATCGCGCCGCCTTTCACGAGGAGACCGTGCCGTGCACCCGCTGCAAGGCCCGAGGCGATGGCCGCCGGCACGGAGATGACGAGCGCGCAGGGGCAGCCGATGAGGAGCAGCGTCAGCCCGCGATAGAGCCATTCGTTCCAGGCACCGCCGAATGCAAGCGGCGGAACGGCGGCAACGAGGATCGCGAGGCCTACGATGAAGGGCATGTAGAGCCGCGCGAAGCGGTCGATGAAGCGTTCCGTCGGGGCCTTAGCCTCCTGCGCTTCCTCGACGAGCGCGACGATGCGCGCGATCATATTGTCTTTGGCCGCGCGGGTGACGCGCAGCTTGAGCGCCGCATCCTGGTTGATCGAGCCGGCGAAGACCTCCGCACCCGGCGCCTTGCTCTTCGGCACGGATTCGCCGGTGATCGGCGACTCGTCGACGCTGGATGTGCCCTCTTCGACGGTGCCGTCAGCCGGCACGCGATCGCCTGGGCGCACGACGACGATGTCGCCGGGCGCGAGGCTGGCGGCCGGCACCTCTTTTAGGCCGCCGGCGTTCTCGACGAGCGCCGTCTGCGGAATAAGCGCGCCGAGCGCCTTGATGCCGGCGCGGGCACGATTGGCGGCGACGCCTTCGAGCACCTCGCCGATGCTGAACAGGAAAACGACGACCGCCGCCTCTTCCGCCGCGCCGATGACGAGCGCGCCGACGACGGCGATCGTCATGAGCATCTCGATGGTGAAGGGCGCGCCGGCGATGGCCGCCATGATTGCGCGGCGAGCAATCGGCACAGCGGCGATCAGCGAGGCTGCGACGAACACGCCATAGGCAGCCTGCGGCAGGAGGAGGCTCGCCGCATAGGCGACCGCGAGCAGAAGCCCGGCCGTGAGCGCGACCTGCATCTTGCGCTCGGACCACCAGCGGCGTGGCTTGTCCTGCGCGATCGGCTGCGCGACGGCCTTTGCCGCAACCCGCTCGGCTGTATAGCCGAGCTTGCCGATCTGCTGCTCGACGGTGGCCGCGGTCGTCCGGCTTTCGTCGAGGGCGAGGGTGAGCGTCTCGTTGGTGATGGAGATGTGGATGTCGCTGATGCCGGGCATGCGGCCGAGCGCGGTCGTGATCGTCGTGGCACAGCTGGCGCAGTCCATCCCGCCCACTTTCCAGACGGTCGCGCCGGGGGGCGGCGCGGCAATCTGCACCCGCCCGCCGTCCTCGCCATGGCAGGATGCGCCGTGGGCATGGGGGTGATCGTGCCCATGGGCATGATCATGTCCATCAGCATGCGCGCCGCAGCAATCGGCGGCGTGGCTGTGGCCGTCATCGGCCCGAAGGGTCTGCTGCGTCATGGCGACACCGAGCTTTGCATTTCGATCCGGCCATCACCATAATTCCTCTAGCAACTAGAGCTTCAAGCCCCTTTCGATCCGCGGAGCCTATGATGCCGAAGGCGCAATTGGAACGGAGCTATTCCATCGGCCGTGTCTCCGAGGCGACGGGCTGCAAGGTCGAGACGATTCGCTTCTATGAGCAGATCGGGCTCTTGCCGGAGCCGGAGCGCACGGAGGGTAACCAGCGCCGCTATCTCGCGCGCCATGTGGACCGACTGCGCTTCATCCTGCATGCGCGCGATCTCGGCTTCTCGGTGGAGGCGGTGCGCGAGCTCCTGAAACTCTCCGCCGATCCGAATGCGCCCTGCGCCGAGGCCGACCGCATCGCGCGCGAGCAATTGGAGGCGGTACGCGCCAAGATCGCGCGCCTCACCGATCTCGCCCAGGAACTCGAGCGCATTACCCAGGGTTGCCATGGTGTCATCGCCGATTGCCGGGTGATCGAGGTGCTTGCCGAGCATGGCGCTTGCAGCCACGGCCCGACGCGCACGAGCGGCGAGGTTTGAACGCCTATGGCCATTCGCACCGCGATCATGGTGCGTGGCACCTCTCCGCGCATGCGGGGGCAGGGAACGGTCGCACATGCTCGGATTGGCCCCTTGACCTTCCCATAGTGGGAAGCCTTATTGAAGAGCCATCGCATTTGAGAGGAACTCACGATGGCAAAAGACTCCACGAACAGCGCAGCTGCGCGGCGGATCGTCGTGCCGGTGAGCGGAATGACCTGCGCCTCCTGTGTCGGCCGGGTCGAGCGGGCCATCCGCGGGGTCGCGGGTGTCGAGGCGGCCGCCGTCAATCTGGCGACCGGCCGCGCCACCGTCGATCTCGACGCCACGGCCCAGGTTGAACCCGTCCTCGCCGCCATCCGCGACGCCGGCTATGAGCCCGGCGGGGACGAGGCCGAGCTTGCGGTCGAGGGCATGCACTGCGCCTCCTGCGTCGGGCGCGTCGAGCAGGCCCTGAAGGGCGTGCCCGGCGTCGCCGCCGCCTCCGTCAATCTCGCCACCGGGCGCGCCCATCTCGACTATATCGGCGGCGCCGAGACGCTGGAGTCTGCGCGCGCCGCGGTCGCCGCAGCCGGCTACAAGGCAGAGAGCGTCGCTTCCTCTGCCGAACAGGCCGATCGCGACGAAGAGGCGCGGGCCGCCGAGATTGCGCGCCTCAAGCGCAACCTGATCATCGCCGCTGTCGCCACCCTGCCGCTCGTCGTCATCGAAATGGGCGGCGAGCTCATTCCGAGCCTGCAGGCCGGCCTTGCCGCCGCCTTTGGCGGGCAGGCGGTCGCGCTGGCCGCATTCCTTCTGGCGACGCTCGTGCAGTTCGGGCCGGGGCGGCAGTTTTACGTCAAGGGCTTTCCGGCGCTGCTGCGCGGTGCGCCTGACATGAACTCGCTCGTCATGCTCGGCACGACCATGGCATACGCTTATTCGGTGGTGGCGAGCTTTCTGCCGGAGCTTCTGCCGCACGGATTGGCCCATACCTATTTCGAGGCGGGCGCCGTCATCGTCACATTGATCCTCGCCGGCCGCTATTTCGAGGCGGGCGCCAGGGGCCGGGCGGGCAGCGCCATTCGCCGCCTCGTGAACCTCAATGCGAAAACCGCGCGCGTCCGCCGCGGAGACAGCGAGGAGGACGTGCCCGTGGAGACCGTGCGCCCCGGCGACATCGTCGTGGTGCGCCCGGGTGAGCGTTTGGCTGTAGACGGCGAGGTGACGGCGGGCTCCTCCTATGTGGACGAATCCATGGTCACCGGCGAGCCTGTGCCGGTCGTCAAGGATGTGGGCGATGCGGTCATCGGCGGCACCGTGAACAAGACCGGCAGCTTCGCTTTCCGCGCCACCCGCGTCGGCAGCGAGACGCTGCTCGCCGAGATCGTCCGCACGGTCGAGGCCGCGCAGGCCGGCAAGCTGCCCATCCAGGCGCTCGTCGACAAGGTGACGCTGTGGTTCGTGCCGGCGGTGATCGCCGCGGCGCTCGTCACCTTCGGCCTGTGGCTTGTCTTCGGGCCGGAGCCGGCGCTCACCTTCGCCATCGTCAATGCGGTCGCGGTCCTCATCATCGCCTGCCCCTGCGCCATGGGGCTCGCGACGCCCACCTCGATCATGGTCGGCACGGGCAGGGCAGCGGAGATGGGCATTCTCTTCCGCCGCGGCGAGGCCTTGGAGGCCCTGCGCGATACCGCCGTCGTCGCCCTCGACAAGACGGGAACGCTGACTAAAGGCCGGCCGGAGCTCACGGATATCGTGACCGCGGACGGCTTCGCGGAGGACGATGTGCTCGCTCTCGTGGCGGCGGTCGAGGCGCGCTCCGAACATCCAATCGGCGCCGCGATCGTCGCTGAGGCCGAACGACGTGGCCTGGCACGCGCCGAGCCCAGCGCCTTTTCCGGCGAACCCGGCTTCGGCGTTACCGCCAAGGTCGCCGGCCGCGCGGTCGCCATCGGTGCCGACCGGCTGATGCGCAAGCACGGCCTCGATATCGAGAGCCTGGCCGCAACCGCCGAGCGCCTGACCGGCCAGGGCAAGACCCCGGTCTATGCGGCGATCGACGGCCGCCTTGCGGCGATCCTCGCCGTCGCCGATCCGCTGAAGGAGACGACGCCGGCAGCCCTTGCGGCGCTCAAGGCCGAAGGGCTACGCATCGTCATGGTGACCGGCGACAGCCGCCGCACGGCCGAGGCGATCGCTGCGGGTCTGCCCATTGACGAGATCGTCGCCGAGGTGCTGCCGACCGCCAAAGCGGATGTGGTGAAGCGCCTGCAGGCGGGGGGCGCCAAGGTCGCCTTCGTCGGTGACGGCATCAATGACGCGCCGGCCCTCGCGCAGGCGGATGTCGGGCTCGCCATCGGCACCGGCACGGATATTGCCATCGAAAGCGCCGATGTCGTATTGATGTCGGGTGATCTCGCCAATGTGCCGAATGCGGTGGCCGTCTCGCGCGCGACCATGCGCAACATCGCGCAGAACCTGTTCTGGGCCTTCGGCTACAATGTCGTCCTGATCCCGGTCGCGGCGGGTGCGCTCTATCCAGCTTTCGGCATTCTCCTGTCGCCCATGCTCGCGGGCCTCGCGATGGCGATGTCGAGCGTCAGCGTCGTCACAAATGCCCTGAGACTACGAAACTTGCAGCCGGAGATTGCACCCGCGACGCCGGTTCCGGCGCACCGGTTGCAACCGGCTGAATAACGGAGTGCTCCATGAATATCGGTGAAGCGGCCGCCGCCTCCGGCATCTCGGCCAAGATGCTGCGCTACTATGAGCGCATCGGCCTCGTCGGCCCCGCCAAGCGCACGGAGAGCGGCTACCGCGTCTATGACGAGGATGATGTGCATGTGCTGCGCTTCGTGCGCCGCGCGCGCAATCTCGGCTTCTCGATCGAGGAAACAGCCGGGCTCCTCACGCTCTGGCGCGACAAGAGCCGCGCCAGCGCCGACGTCAAGGCGTTGGCCTTGAAGCATGTTCGTGATCTCGAGGCGAAAATCGCCGAGCTCGAAGGCATGCGCCGGACGCTGCAGCATCTGGCGAGCCATTGCCATGGCGATGCCCGGCCCGACTGCCCCATTCTCGACGATATCGCGGGAGCGGGACCGGCGCGCCAACTGACGCCGGCACCGCATCGGCCTGCACTGGGCGAAGTGGGCGGCGGCGCAGGATGAGCGACCGCTTCTTCGTGATCACCGGCGGGCCGGGGTCGGGCAAGACGACCTTGATCGAGGCCCTCGCTGCTGCAGGTTTTGCGTCGGCGCCGGAGGCGGGCCGCGCCATCATCCAGGATCAGGTGATGATCGGCGGCCGCGCGCTGCCCTGGGCCGACCCCGGCCTCTTTGCGGAACTGATGCTCGCCGCCGACCTCAGGACCTACCGCGCCCAGCCGGCTGACGGCGTCGTTGTCTTCGATCGCGGCATTCCGGATGTAGCCGGCTATCTGACGCTGACCGGCCTGCCGGTGCCGGAGCATGTGGCGAAGGCGGCGCGGGTCTGCCGCTATAACCGCCGCGTCTTCATCTGCCCGCCCTGGCCCGAGATCTACACGGGCGACAGCGAGCGCAAGCAGTCACTGGAAGAGGCCGAGCGGACCTATGCCGCGATGGCCGCAATTTACAGGGATTATGATTACGAGTTGGTCGAGGCGCCGCGCCGGCCCGTGGTGGAGCGCGTTGCCTTTGTGAGGGCGGTGATCGAGGCCTAAAGGTTCTCGGTCATTCCGGGCGCGCGCGGGAGGCGCGAGCCCGGAATCCAGAGCCGATGGCGTTTCGAGAGCCCGCTGCACCGTAACTGCTTCTGGTCAGCTCACATCGATTCTGGATCCCGGGCTCCACGCTGCGCGTGGCCCCGGGATGACTGGGCGAGCAAGCCCGCGGGCCGTGCCAGCCAGCTTTGGTGAGCTAGCTCACCAAAGCCGCGTCGAGGGTGATATTGGCCTTGAACAGCTTCGACACCGGGCAGCCGAGCTTCGCCTTGTCGGCGAGTTCCCGGAATGTCGCCTCGTCGGTGCCGGGAATGCGGGCGCGCAGCGTCAGATGCACCTCTGTGATGGCGTAGCCGTCGCCGTCCTTGTCCAGCGTCACCTCGGCCTTGGTCTCCATATGCTCAGCCGTCAGATGGGCCTGGCCGAGGATGAGCGACAGCGCCATGGTGAAGCAACCCGCATGGGCCGCGCCGATCAATTCTTCGGGATTGGTGCCGGGTTTTCCCTCGAAACGGCTGCCGAAGCCATAAGGGTAGTCTTTCAGCGCGCCGCTTTGGGTCGAGATGGCACCTTTGCCGTCCTTGATGCCGCCTTGCCAAACGGCTGATCCGGTCGTTTTCATCGGGTCTACTCCTGAGAGAACTTACGGTCACGAGTTTACGACGGTTCCACCGTTCGGATGCAACACCTGTCCGGTCATATAGGAGGCTTCTTCGCTTGCCAGGAACACATGGCAGGAGGCGACCTCGTTGGGCTGGCCGGCGCGTTGCATCGGCGCGCTCGCCCCATGTTTGGCGACATGCTCCGGGTCGAAAGAGGCCGGGATGAGCGGCGTCCAGATGGGGCCCGGGGCGACTGCATTGACGCGGATCTTCTTGTCCACCAGCGCCTGCGACAGCGAGCGCGTGAAGGCGACGATCGCCCCGCGCGTCGAGGCATAATCGATCAGCATCTTGTTGCCCTTATAGGCGGTGATCGACGTCGTGTTGACGATCGCAGCCCCCTCCTTCATGTGCCGCAGGGCCATCTTCGTCAGGAAGAAATAGCCGAAGACATTGGTGCGGAAGGTGCGCTCCAGCTGCTCCTGCGAGATTTCGAGCGGCTCCTCCACCACATGCTGCTCGGCGGCGTTGTTGACGAGAATGTCGAGCCGGCCGAATTCGGCCATGACCTTCTCGACCGCCTCGCCGCAGAAGGCTTCCGAGCCGATGTCGCCCGCTATGCTTATGGCGCGCCGGCCCTCCTCTTCGACCAGTTTCACCGTCTTCTCGGCGTCCTTATGCTCGTTGAGATAGAGGATGGCGATATCAGCGCCCTCGCGCGCCATGCCGACCGCGACCGCACGGCCGATGCCGCTATCGCCGCCGGAAATGATCGCAACCTTGTCCTTGAGGCGCGAGGTGCCGGCAAAGCGGGGCATGAAATCGGGCTCGGGATGCATGGCATGCTCGTGGCCCGGCTGTTGGTCTTGGCGCTGCTCTGGCATCGTCTCGCTCATGGCATGCTCCTGCTCGCGAGAGAAAAAATTGGGGTGGGATAGGCTCGGAACCGCGGCGGGCCGCTTTCGTTCCTGCTGGTTGGAAGGCCCATGAAAAAAGCGCCCGCGGGGCGGGCGCTTTCTCGTCGATGCCTCACGCGGCCCTCACGCCACCTGGCGTCGCTCGTGGCGGCCTTCGCCGACCTCCTCGATGATCTTCGAGACGAAAGCCGGAAGATCGTCCGGCGAGCGGCTGGTGATGATGCCCTGGTCCACCACCACCTCATGGTCGACCCACTGCGCGCCGGCATTCTCGACATCCGTGCGGATCGACTTGTAGGAGGTGAGCTTGCGGCCCTTGACCGCCTTGGCTTCGACGAGAAGCCACGGCCCATGGCAGATAGCGGCAACCGGCTTGCCGCTCTCGACGAAGGTCTTCACGATCTTCATGGCGTCAGGATTGATCCTGAGAAGATCCGGATTGATCTGCCCGCCCGGCAGGACGAGCGCGTCATAGTCGTCGGGCTTGGCATCGGGGATCGCCTTGTCGGCCTCGACGGTGTCGCCCCAATCCTTCAACTTCCACGCGCGGATCGGCTTGCCGTCCGGTGTTGCGACATCAACTTTGGCGCCGGCCTTGCGCAGTTCGTCGCGCGGCACCGTCAATTCGTCCTGTTCGACGCCATTGGCGGAGAGAATGAGAATTCGCGCTTCGTGAATATTCGGCATGGCTTTCTCCTTCGAGATTGCTCGAGCGTTCTCTGGTTGGAAATGCCCGCCCATCAAATGCACCCCGCATGGTGAACGTGCGCCGCATGGGCCTGTTCCGCCCCGGCGGCGGCCTGTCGCATCGATTGCGGCCAAGTTCTTCGCGCGGCGGATCGCCGCCTCAACCAGCATATTTCGCGATGATGCGCGCGAGGATTTCGGCGCGGGTCGCCGGCGAGCGACGGTTTGACATATGGTCGGCGAAGCGCGTCAGCGCGCCGCTCTCGAAGGCGGAGAGCACGGCGCCATGCACATAGCTTTTGCGCGCCACTGCCGGTGTATTGGCGAGATCCTCGGCAACCGTTCGCAGCGCGGCGAGCACCTGCGAGCGGCGCGCGCGCTGGGTCGTCGCGGGCTCGGCGCCGGCGAGCGTCTCCAACGCGCCGATGGAGGCGACCAGCGTGCGGAAGTCCTTGAGCGATATGGGCCGGCCGGCGATCTCGCGCAGATAGGCATTGACGTCGCCCGCGCGGATGTAATGAACCTCACCCTCCTCGTCGCGATACTGGAAAAGGCGTCGTCCCGGCACCGCGAGAAGTCGCTCGATCGCGGCGGCAAGGCGAGGATGCGCCACCTCCTTGGTCACCTTCTTGCCGCCCTTGGCTTTGAAATTCAGCACCAGACGGCCTTCCGACACCTTCACATGCGATTTGAGCAGGGTCGTCGCGCCGCGCGTGCCGTTGTCGCGGGCATATTCCTCGCTGCCAGCGCGGATGGCGGTGACGGCGACGAGCTCGATCACCGTCGCAACGACGAAGCTGCGGTCGAGGACCCGGGCCGCCAGCACCCGTCCGATGCGTCGGCGGATGGCGGGCAGCGATTTGGCGAGATTGGCGAGCCGGCGCGCCTTGAGCATCTCGCGCACCCGCTCCCAGTCCGGATGGTAGCGATATTGCAGCCGCCCGGCGGCATCTTCGCCCACCGCCTGCAGATGCGCCCGCGGGTCGGCGGCATAGCGGACGTTGCGGTAGGCGGGCGGGACCGCAAGCGATTTGAACCGCGCGATCGTTTCCAGATCGCGGATCAGATTGCCCTCGGCATCGCGGAAGAAATAGCCGCGGCCTGCCTGATAGCGCTTGATGGTGAGATCTTCCGGCCCGACGAGATTGAGATCGACGTTTCGGGCCAACCGCTGAAGGCTTTGACGCTGCCGCTTGTTCACTGACCGACCGTATTGTTGGGGGCAACACCCCGAGGAAGCACCCCTGCGAAAACCGCTGTCGCGACGAGATGCCGGCAGGGAGAACGGGCAAGAGGGCCATCCCGTTCCAAGCCGCGACGCAGCGACCTCGATGCGAAAGCGGAACCATGGCGCGCCTGCGCGATTGCCCTGAGGGAACGGGCGCCCGTCGCCCGCAGCGTGAGCGCGCGCCATGGCAGCAAGACAGCCCAGGAAACCGGCACAGTCCAAGCGGTCGGCCAAGGATACGACCCAGGGGTCCGCGAAAGGGGCATCCAAGGAGCCGGCGAAGAGAACGGCAAAGCCGTCGCGGCAGGCATCGGCACGGTCGGCGCGATCCAGCCGGCCGACCAAGGCCGCGAGCAAGCAGGCTGCGCAGCCGGCCGCACGGTCCGAGGAGAAGTCCGGCGCTTCCCGGCCGTCCGGGCCGCGCGCCTTCTGGAAGGGCTATCTCAAGCTTTCGCTCGTCACCTGCCCGGTCGGCATGATGCCGGCGACCACCGAGTCGCAGCGCGTTCGCTTCCATACGCTGAACCGCAATACCGGCAACCGCGTGCAGTCCCGCTATGTCGACGCCGAGACGGGCAAACCCGTCGACGAGGACGACGAGGTGAAGGGCTACGAGAGCGGCACGGACGAATACGTCATCCTCGAAGACGAGGAACTCGATTCCGTCGCGCTGGAGAGCACGCGCACCATTGATATCGATATGTTCGTGCCGCGCGATTCCATCGAATGGGTCTGGTACGACCGCCCGCATTATCTCATGCCCGACGATCCCGTCGGCGAGGAGGCCTTCTGCGTCATCCGCGATGCCATGGAGGCAACGGGGATGGTCGGCATCGCCCGGCTCGTGCTCTATCGCCGGGAGCGCGCGGTGATGCTCGAGCCGCGCGATCGCGGCATCGTGCTGTGGACGCTCCGCTATGGCGACGAGATTCGCGATCCCGAGGACTACTTCGGCGAGATCGAGCCGGAGAAGCCCGATCCCGAGCTGCTATCGATGGTCGGCAAGCTCATCGAGGAGCGCGCCCGGCACTGGTCCGGCGACATGATCGTCGATCCGGTGCAGGAGAATCTAAAGGAGATCATCGCCTCCAAGGGTAAGGCCAAACGCCCGGCCAAAGCGCAGGAGCCGGAGCGGCCGAGCAATGTGGTGAATATCATGGAGGCTCTTCGCCGCAGCGTCTCGGCCGAGGGCGGACAGAAGAAATAGCCGGCTAAAGGTACGCGAAGGGCTTTGTCCCGCGATGCCTGGCAGCCTATAGCCGGCACGCTCGTTAGCACTGCGCCCGCTACTTTCCCCGCTTCTTCGCCGTCGGCAGCGGCACGGCCGCCTTGCGGAAGTCGGCCCAGGGATCGCGCGCCAGATTCGCGAGCCGGTTCGGTGCATTGTCG
Source organism: Chelatococcus sp. GCM10030263 (assembly GCF_042666455.1). NCBI lineage: Bacteria > Pseudomonadati > Pseudomonadota > Alphaproteobacteria > Hyphomicrobiales > Chelatococcaceae > Chelatococcus > Chelatococcus sp. GCM10030263. The sequence goes on from NZ_JBHTDB010000002.1 coordinate 875,065, forward strand.
ATGGTGAAATAAGCCGGCCCGATCGTCTCGCCCAAGCCTTCGCCGAGCTCGCTCCAGTCTATCGGCATGGACACGGCCGCGCCGGGGCGGGCACGCGTCGAATAGGGTGCGATGGCGGTCGCGCCGCGGCCGTTGCGGAGATAATCGACGAAGATCTTGCCGCCGCGCTTCGCCTTGGTGGCGGTCGCGATGAAGCGCTCGGGGCTGTCCGCGGTCATGGCGTCGGCCACGGCCTTGGCGAAGCCCTTCACCTCGTCCCAGCCAGCTTTCGGCGTGAGCGGCACGACCACATGCAGGCCCTTGCCGCCCGAGGTTTTCACGAAGCTCGGCAGGCCGACCGCATCGAGACGCTGGCGGACCTCGAAGGCGCCGGCGATGATATCCGTCCAGCCGAGGCCAGGTCCCGGATCGAGGTCGAAGATCATGGTGTCCGGCTTTTCCAGCGCGGCCAGCGTCGATCCCCAGGGATGAATTTCGAGCGTGCCGGCCTGAACCAGCGCGATCAGCCCGTCGAGATCCCCAACGGTCAGAAGATCCTCGCCATCCTTCGGGTCGGGCGTGACCTTGATGGCCCGGTTCATGCCGCGCCAGGCATGCTTCTGGAAGAAGCAGGATTGCACGATGCCGTCCGGACAGCGCACCAGGGCGAGGGGCCGCGCGGCGAGATGGGGCGCGATCTGCGGCCAGACCTCCGCATAGTAGTTGGCGAGACCTTCCTTGGTGACGCCGTCCTCCGGCCAATAGACGCGGTCGGGATGAGTGAGCTTGACGCCGATGCGCGGCCGTGACGCCTTGGCCGTGGGCTCGGCCTCCTGCACGACCTCATCGGCCGGCTTGTCCTCCCGCAGCCCGCGGAACGCGGCATGGCGGATGTTGCGGTCGCCCGTCCAGGCGCGGAACTCGACTTCCGCCACCAGCTTCGGCTCCACGAAACGGGCATCGCGCGCCGCCTCCGCCGGCAGCCGCTCGGCGAAGGGGCTTTTAGGGACGCGGATTTCTTCTAGGCGCCCGTAGAGATCTTCCGCCACGCGCATGGAGAAGCCCGTGCCGACCCGGCCGACATGGCGCAGCTTGCCGTCCTCGTAGACCCCGAGCACGAGCGAGCCGATCGCCTTGCGCGAGGTCGTCGAGGGCACATAGCCGGCGACGACGAATTCCTGCCGCTTGCTGCATTTCGACTTCAGCCAGTCCTTGCGCCGGCCGGAGCGGTAGGGCGCATCGCGCAGCTTCGAGACGAGGCCTTCGAGGCTGAGGCGGCAGGCATGGCGCAGCATGGTGCTGCCGTCCTCCTCGAAATGCTCGCTGTAGCGCAGGATGTCGGGCGCGCCTGCGAGCACGTCCTTGAGCGCCTCCTTGCGCGCGATCAGCGGCGCGCCGGTGAGGTCCATGCCGTCGCGATAGAGAAGATCGAAAGCGTAATAGATGAAGCGGTCGCTGCGCCCCTCGCTCAGATCGGACTGCAGCGACGAGAAATCGGACGCGCCGACGCTGTTCTCAACCACGAGCTCGCCGTCGATCATTGCGGTCTCCACGGGAAGAGCCGCCAAGGCCTCGTAGATCGCCTTGCCGAAACGTTCCGTCCAGTCGAGGCCCGTACGCGTCAGGAGCTTCACCTTGCCCTTCTCGATGCGCGCCTGCAAACGATAGCCGTCGAACTTGATCTCATGCACCCAGCGATCGCCGGACGGCGTCTTGGGCACGAGCGTGGCGAGCAGTGGCTCGACGAAATCGGGCATGGGTTTGCGCTTCGTGCCCGTGACCGCCGCGTCTTTGGCCTTGCCGTCCGGCTTGGCCGCGGCCTCGGCTTTCGCCGCGTTGGAGGCTCGCTTTCGCGACGCTGGCGCCGCCTTTGCCGCGGCGCGTCGCTCGATCTTGCCGGTCTTCGACGACCAGCCCGGCGCTTCGCCCGCGATCTCCTCGACGACCCGCCCGGTCTTCACCGATTCCGGCCGCTCCTCCAGGATGTCGGGCGCGTCCTCCGCGCGGGCCACCTCGTCGTCGCCCTTGATGAGCAACCAGTTCTCGCGCTTCTCCCGCGGCCTGCCGTGCATCCGCACCAGATGCCAGCGGCCTTTGAGCTTCTCGCCACGGAGCTCGAATTCAAGATGTCCTTTTTTCAGGGCCTTGTGCGGATCGCCGATCGGGCTCCAGCTGCCGCGATCCCAGAGCAGCACCGTACCGCCGCCATATTCGCCTTTGGGGATCGTTCCTTCGAAATCGCCATAGGCGAGGGGATGGTCCTCCACATGAACGGCGAGCCGCTTCTCGCCGGGCACGAGGCTCGGGCCCCGCGTCACCGCCCAGCTTTTCAGCACGCCGTCGAGCTCAAGCCGCAGATCGTAATGGAGACGCCGGGCGTCGTGCTTCTGAATGAGATAGGAATAGCCCTGGCTCGCGGCTTCCTCGCCGGCCGGCTCGCTTGTCTTGGTGAAGTCGCGCTTGGCGCGATAGACCTCGAGCGCCATGGCTCAGCTCGCCTTGCGCCGCGGCGCCGCGCCGGCGCTCTTGCGTGATCCTTTGCCGCTTGCCGCTGCCGTCTTGCGGCCCTCGGGCGCCGGCTTGCCGGCGTCACCCGCGCTTTGGCGCAGCGCCTCCATGAGGTCGATGACCTTGCCGCGTTGCGGCTGCTTCACCGGCTTGATTTCCCGGCCTTCCATCTTGGCGCGCACGAGCTCGGTGAGCGCCGCCTCGTAGCGGTCGTCGAAGGCGCTCGGGTCGAAGCGCCCTTCCTTGGTGCCGATGATATGCTTGGCGAGATCGAGCATTTCGCCGGTGATCTTCATGTCGGGAATGTCGCTGAAGGCTTCGGCCGCCGAGCGCACTTCGTAGTCGAAATTGAGCGTCGTCGCGACGAGCCCGGAATCATAGGCGCGGATGAGGACGGTGCGCACGCGGCGGAAGAGGACGGTGGAGGCCAGACCCGCGACCTTGTTCTGCCGCATGCCCTCGCGCAGCACGGTAAAGGCTTTCTCGGCGATTTCGCCATCGGGCCTCAAGTAATACGGCCGATCGAAATAGACGTCGTCGATCTCGTGGCAGGGGATGAAAGCCGAGACGGCGAGCGTCTTGTCGCTTTGCGGCACCGCGGAGGCGACTTCGTCCGGCTCCAGCACGATATATTGGCCAGAGCCCGCATCGAACCCTTTCACCTGGTCGTCCCGCTCCACCTCCTCGCCCGTCTCCTGATCGACGAACTGGCGATGCACGCGGTGGCCGGTTTTGCGGTTGAGCGTGTGGAAGGCGATGCGCTCGGAGGTCGAGGCGGCGGTATAGAGCGCCACCGGGCAGACGAGCTCCGCGACCTTCAGGCTCCCCTTCCAGTTCGCGCGCGGTGCCAATGGCCTGCTCCAGAGCTGTCGGACAAGAATGCGCCCGGCGGGCATCGTGCCCACCGGACCTGCATCTTTGTCAACGCCCTTGCCCGGTAAGGGTTCCGGAGCATCGCGTGGCCCTTGTCTGGCTATGCTGCGGGCGGCCAGGTCAGTCCGAAGCGCTGGGCAAAGCCCGCAAAAGCCACGTCGCTCGCCGGATCGATCGGGATGCCCTCGACCGCGCGGCGCTCTGCCTCCGCCCATTCGCGGTCGCCTGGCGCCATCACCGTGCCGTTCGCTGCCGGCCGCGAACCGCGCAGCGTCGCGAGATAGCGGCGCATGCCCGCCTCATAGACGGCCTTGTCGACGAAGGCATCGGGCCGGATCGCCAGAGCGCAGGCGCCGAGGCCGCGTGGCGTCGTCATGTCCGGCCCGTTCATGGGCAGGAGATCGAAGCTCAGCTTCATTCCGGTGACGACGGCGCTCAAGATCTCGACGAGGCCGGCGACGGCCGCCCCCTTGAAGCCGAAGGCCCCGCCGAGCGGCGCGAGCATGGCGACGAGATCGGCATCCTCGGTGTCCGTGCCGTCCTCGGTGGAAGCGACCCCGGGCGGCAGGGCGCGGCCGAGGCTGCGGTAGAGCAGCACGCGATTGAAGGGCACTGCGCTCGTCGCCATGTCGAGGAGCCACGGCCGTTCGCTGCCATTGGGCGCCGCGACTGCGATCGGATTGGTGCCGTGGAAGCGCTCGGCGCCCTCGTGCAGGCGCACGAAGCTATCCGAATTGCACACGGCAAGACCGATGCAGCCAGCCTCGGCGGCTGCGAGCGCATAGGCGCCCGCCGGCCCGAAATGCGAGCTGTTCTGGATGGCGACCGCGCCGATGCCCATCTTGCCTGCGAGCTCGACCGCCCGCTCCATGGCCGTATAGGTCGCGAGCGCGCCATGGGCATGATCGGCGTCCAGCGTCGCAACCGCGCCGAACGCGCCGAGGAAGCGCAGATTGGGATGCTTGTTGAGCCGCCCTGTCTCGAACACCGACATGTAGTGGGTCAGAAGGCGTATGCCGTGGCTGTCCACACCGAGGCGCGAGCCGTGCATCATCGCCCGCGTCGCGGCATCGGCCGTGGCCTGGTCGGCACCGACGGCCGTCAGCACGGCGCGGCAGAAGCCTTCCAGCGCTGCAGCGTCGACCCTGAGGCTCGGCCGTGCCTGTACGTCCTCGTCCTTACTCACCTCGATCAATCTCCATCCGCGCGTCGCTTACTCATGAAACCGCCGTTGCCGATAGGACAACAGGCGCTAATTGCGCCTTCGCCGTGCAGGGATCAATCGGCTTTGACGCATGACCCGCGCTCATGACTGAGAGGCAGGCCGAACCTGTACCGTTTGCCCCGCCTATGGTGGGCGGCCCTTCGTTTGTATATCTCGGGAGTGTCCCGCGTCAGCCGAGGAGCGTCCGTGATCACCTTGAATGCCGATGAGGCGCGCGCTGCGCTCGATCTGCCCTCCGTGATCGAGGCGCTGCGCGCCATGTTCCGTGATGGCTGCGAAGCACCGGTGCGCCACCACCACGCGATTGCCGCCGAGGGTCAGCCGACGGCGACCATGCTGCTGATGCCGGCCTGGCTTGCTGGCCGCTATCTCGGCGTCAAGCTGGTCAATGTCTTTCCCGGCAACGGCGCGCGCGGATTGCCGGCAGTGCAAGGCGTTTATCTGCTCTTTTCGGGCGAAACGGGCGAGCTTATCGCCAGCATCGAGGGCAACGAGCTGACCGCCCGCCGCACGGTCGCCGCCTCGGCGCTCGCCGCGTCCTATCTCGCGCGCGAGGACGCCGCGACGCTCCTCGTCGTCGGCACCGGCCGGCTCGCCCATCTCATGCCGCATGCGCATGCGGCCGTCCGGCCCGTCCGCAAGGTGCTGGTGTGGGGGCGCGACCAGGCGAAGGCCGCTGCCTTGGCGCGGGATCTCGCAGGCCAAGGCTTCGCCGCTTCGGCTGCCGCTGATCTGCCGGCCGCCGTGGCCGAAGCCGACATCGTGAGCTCGGTCACCTTGAGCCGCGAGCCGCTGGTTCGCGGTGCCTGGCTGAAGCCCGGCGCCCATCTCGATCTCGTCGGCGGCTTCACGCCGGAGATGCGCGAGGCCGATGACGATGCCCTGCGCCGCGCGAGCGTCTTCATCGACACGCCCGGTGCCCTGCAGGAGGCGGGCGACATCGTCGTGCCGCTCACAACAGGCGTGTTGCGCAAGGAAGAGATCCGCGCCGATCTCGCCGCGCTCACGCGCGGCGAGCACCCCGGCCGCACGCGCCCCGACGAGATCACCTTCTTCAAATCCGTCGGGGCGGCGGCGGAGGACCTTGCCGCCGCCATGCTCGCCTATCAGCGGGCCAGAGCGGCGACGGCTCGGCCGACCCCATGACGACACGAGACGTGAAGGCGCGGGCTCGCTTGCATTCCGCCCCGCGCTCGCTATAGAAGCGCTTCGCGCTGCGCGGGATGGCTTCAGGCCGCTGCGGGGCCTGCGACGGCGATGACCCCGGCCACACTCCGGGATGCACTGCCGGCGCTCGTCCTGAGTTCTGCAGAGCGTTGGAGAGGTGGCCGAGTGGTTGAAGGCGCACGCCTGGAACGCGTGTATACGGGCAACCGTATCGAGGGTTCGAATCCCTCTCTCTCCGCCAATGCGCCTAACATATGATTTTCTTAACGTTATTTCTTGTGGGGGTGTTGACGTCCTAGTTCCGAGCCTAGTCGGCGAGCGGTACTTTGGCGGACGTCGGCGGCACCGGTCGCCTTTGAGGCCGAATGCGTTTCCGTGCCCATCGCGAAGCTCCTGCCCGTCCCATCGAGAGATACATCAAGATGGGCGCTCGTTTCATCCTCTCGGGAAGCGACTTCGGGTTCCTGTATGCCGGCGCCAAGAGCAGGGCCGACTTTCTGTCCGGAATTGGCCTCGACGAGCGAAAATTCACCCTGGACGATCCTCAGAGATTCGGCCGCGCGGCAACGTCAGCCGCTGCCCTGAGCCATCTGTTGCCAGCCCCAACGCAGAAGCGAGGGATCATCGCTGTCGATGCCATGGGTTTGCAGCACGCGATGCACATCCCCGAGGTGCTTCATCGTCTCCGGACCGCGTTTTAGGCCGATCACCACCGTCAGCATTTCGATCACGAGAAGCTGGACGATTGTGGCATCCGTGCCGACGTGCATCGTCGCGTCTTTGGGAACATCGGTGCTGAGCAGAATATCCGCGAGCTCGGCAAGCGGAGTATTGCTTCGCGTAACGGCGACAATGGTGGCCCCTCTTGCTTTGCCCAGCTTGACGGACTGGAGCAAGGTCGGCATTCGCCCGACGAAAGAGATCGCGACCAGCGCATCCCGGGATGTGAGGGTGGCGGCGGCCACGAGCTGAAGATGCGCATCGGAAAATGCATTCGCAGTGAGACCGAGGCGGAAAAGCCGCGCCTGGAGCTCCTGAGCGAGGAAATGGGAGGTGACACCGGTGCCGTAACAGTCCGTTCGCCGGGCACGATGGGCCGCCTCGGCCGCACGTTCAAGCGCGTGGGGATCGAGCTGCCGCTGCCATTCGGCGGCGACGGAAGTGACGCTGCCGACAATGTTGCGCACGATATCGGCCGCTGCGTCATCTGGACGGACGCTGCGGTGCAGATAGGGCGTGCCGAGGGCCAGCGCGCCGGCGAGCTTGATCTTGAAATCCTTGAGGCCAGCGCAGCCCGTTGCGCGCGCGAAGCGCACGATGGTCGGCGCACTCACGCGAGCCCGGCTCGCGAGTTCTTCCACATTGGCCTGCACCGCCCAGGCGGGATCATCAAGGATGATGTTGGCGATCGTCCGTTGCCCCGGCGAGAAGCTGTCCATCTGCGCGTGAATAGTGCGGAGAATGTCGGGCGGAGACGCCGAGCTGTCCACAGCCGGCGAGATGGAAAGTGCCTTGCGAGCCATCAAGAATTCCCTGCGTCCTCACGGCACGTCAATACATCGCCATTCCGCCGTTCACGTCGAGCGTGGCGCCTGTCATGTAGGATGCGTCGTCAGAAGCCACGAAGGCGACGACGCGCGCCACTTCCTCGGGCAGCCCGGCTCGTTGCATGGGCACGAGCGTCTTGAGCCACTCCTGGCGTTGAGCCGGCGCCGTGTGCCGATCGTGAAAAGGCGTGGCAATGATGCCGGGCGCGACCGTGTTGACAGTGGCGGAATAGGGAGCGAGCTCCTTGGCCAAGCCCTTCGTGAGCGCCATGAGGGCGGCTTTTGCAGCGTGGTAGGGAATAGAGCCGGGTCCGCCACCGGTGCGACCACCGACCGACGAAATATTGATCACCCGCCCCCATCGCTGCGCGATCATCGGCGCGATAGCCCGCTGGCAGCAGAAGAAGGCGCTCGACAGGTTGAGATCGATCGCCTCCCGCCAGATCTCTTCCGGCGTATCCGCGGTCGGGATGCGCTTGACCATGTCGCCTGCATTGTTGACGAGGATGTCGAGCTGTCCGAACCGGTTGAGGTGATCTGCGAACAGGCGGTCGATATCGGCGGGCGAACGCACGTCCGCCTGAACGGCGAGGGCCTCGCCGCCACCTTTCTCAATGATCTCGCGCAGCTCCGCCGCTCCGGCTTCGTTGCGGAAATAGTTGATGGTCACGCTCGCACCTTGGCACGCGAGTTCCCGCGCGATCGCAGCACCGATACCGCTGCTCGCGCCAGTCACGAGCGCGGTCCGTCCCTTGAGCCTCATAGATCTAGCGCTCCTTTTCACGCGCGCTCCGCCCAGCCGATAATCGTGTCCGCCAGAGCCTGATGGGTGTCTGCGAAATAATGGTCGGCGCCGTCGAGGAACACGACCTCGATCGCAGCCTCGCGCGCGGCGTCGACCAGTTCGGCGGCCCGAGGCTCACCCTCGATCAGTGGGTCGACCGCTCCCTGCACGACGAGCGCCTTGCCGCGCAGAGCCGGTGCGCAAGCGAGCACCTTGTCCCAGATATCCGGACGATAGGCTTTGACCGAACCGAGGGTGGTTAGAATGTAATGCTCGACACGATGGTCGCCGGACAGGGCGGGATAGCAGACCGCTTTGTTACAGCCGTAGCCATGCGCAAGCAGAATGATCGTTTCGCCGCCCTCGGCTGCCAAAAAGTCGATGCCCGCCTTGATATCGTGATGCGACTGTTCGAATTCGACCGGCTCCGCCAGGTCGTGATCGCGCATGTTGAGCGACAGGCAGAGATGGCCGGCCATTGTCAACAGCGGCGGCAGCCAACGGCTCGGCCCGCGGTAGAAATTCCAGGTGAGGCCGTGAACCACGAGGACACCGACCTTCGGCCTTTCGCCCTCGGGTCGGTAAAGGGCGCCGTCCAGCTCCTTGTGGTCGGCGGTCGTGACCGTAATCAGCTCCAATGGCATTGTATTCTCCGCTCCCGAGAAGAAACCATCTCCGGTCACCCCTTGACGGCGCCGGACAACATTCCGCGCATGACTGCACCTCGGAAGACGAAGGCGAGGATCGCCGGCACGAGCGCCGCCACGAGCCCTGCACTGTTGAGCAGGCCCCAGCTCGGCTCGGTGATGGGATTGAGAGCTTGCGCCAATGCAACCGAAAGAGGCCAAGCCTCGCCCGAGGTCGTCAGCGTAAGGCCGACGATAAAGTCGGACCATACCGAAATGAAGACGAAGGCACCGGCCGCAAAGAGCCCGTTCTTCGACAGCGGCAGGACCACGCGAAAGAAAGTGCCGACCGGACTGCACCCATCGAGCGCTGCCGCTTCCTCCAATTCCCGCGGGAAATCGCGATAGTATCCCTCAAGAATCCAGATAACGAAGGGAAGCAGAAGCCCCGTATAGACGATGACGAGTCCCGTCAGCGTGTTGAGCAGCCCGATCACCTGCAGCGCGAAGTAGATCGGGATGATAATCGCGGCGACCGGCACCATGCGCGAGGCCAGCAGCCCGAGAAGCACCCATTTGCGGATGCGCGGCCGCACGAAACGGGCGAGCGAATAGGCCGAGACCGCGCCGAAGATGGTCGCGATCAGCACCGTGCTCGTCGCAATGACGAGGCTGTTGAGGAATGAACGCGGAAAGGCCGTGATCTGCGGATTGCTCGCGAGCTCGGCCGGATCGGCGCCGGGCAGCTGCAGAAGCGTGGCATAATGGCCGAGCGTCGGGGCGGTCGGGACCCAGTGCGGCGGGCGGGCGTGCAGCTCGAGATCCGGCGAGAGGCTCGAAATAAGCATCCAGACGGGCGGCGCGAGCAGGTAGAACAGGCTGAGGGTGAGAAGCACCAGGAGTGCTGCCGCCTTGCCCCGCGGCATTTCGCGCCGTGACTCGCGCGACATCCGGCTCATTGATCCTCGCTCCCCTTGGGAAGCACCCGGATGTAGAGGCAGGTGAGCGCGAAGGTCAGCAACGCGAGAAGGCACGCAACCGCGGTGGCGGCACCGAGATCGCCGAAATCGAAGGCCTTCGAAAACACGAGATAGCTGAGAACGGTGGTGGCTTCCCCTGGGCCGCCCTTCGTCAGTAGATAAACGATATCGAAGGCGCGCATGGACCAGACGACGCAGAAGAGCACGGCCACGACCAGGGACGGCGCGAGCAGCGGCAGCGTGACGAAACGAAATTGCGCCATCGCTCCCGCGCCGTCGATCTCCGCCGATTCATAGAGCTCGGCCGGGATGGACCTGAGGCCGGCGTAAAGGATGATGATCACGAAGGGCACGAGCTTCCACGAATAGGCGAAGACGACGGCGTGCATCGCGGATAGTGGTGTGCTGAGCCACGCTTGGTAATCCTTGATAAAGCCGAATTCTGTGAGCAAGCCGTTGAGCGCGCCATAGCTTGGATTGTAGATCCACTGCCACATCAGCGCGTTGACGATCTCCGGAATGGCCCATGGCAAGACGGTTGCGATGACGAGCCAGCCCGCGCCCTTGACATCGCTGTCGAGCAGGAGCGCGATGCCCAGCCCGACAAAGGCGGCGATGGCGACCGACAGAACCGAGAAGTAAAGCGTATTCCAAAAGGCGGTGATGACAGACGGGTCGCCCAGAACAAAGCGATAGTTGTCGAGCCCGGCGAAAGCACCCGCGCCCGCGCCGAAGCGCAGATCCTGCAGGCTGAGATAAGCGACATAGGCGAGCGGCAGAACGCTGAAGGCGATCACGAAAGCGATCGTGGGCAGATTGAGAATCCGCAGGACCCCGCCTGCGCGGCCGGGGCCTGACGGAAAAAGGTGCTGAGCGCCCATCAAGGCTTGCAAACTCCAGCGAGGGGCTTGAGATCGGTGGCTGTCCGGGGGAGACGGGGCCGCCCGTCCGTCCCGTGGACGACGAGACGGCCGCGGAACAGTTACGAGGCGGCCAGAACAGCCCCGGATCGCGCTTCGTCATTTGTAACGGGCGGCCAGAGCTTTCGCCCGGGTCGACCAGAGCTGCGCTCCCTGGTCCGGTGCGGTGCGGCCGCTCAAAACATCCTGCAGCACACCATTGGCGTATTGCTCCCATTCCGCATACCACACCGACTGGAAGGGCACGACGCCGCTCATATGGATGGCATTGGCGAGACTGGTCGCGACTGAATTCGGATCCGCCCGCCAGGACTGCAGGGAAGCGGCAATCACCTCGTCCTTTTCGAGCCCCTTGTAGCCCCAGGTCAAAGTGCCGCTTTCCACCCATTGCTTGGGCGTTACATAGTCGCCGTTCTCGCCGGCGCCGCCAAGGAACTTCAAAAGGCGCCAGGCCTCGGCCTTGTGCGTGCTCGCGGCGTTCATCGCATACATGCGGGCGAAGCCTACGGTGGCGCCCGTCTGCGGCATGGGGCCGAGTTCCGCCTCGCCCGCAATCTTGGAATCGCCGGCTTTGTTGGCCCATTGCGGGCCAGCGAAGAAGTTGCCGGTGAGCAGCGTATAATAGTCGCCGCTCATGAAGGCTCGGGCGGAATCGTTCGGGTCGAGCTCGATACTCTTGGGATCGGAGAGGCCGTCGCGATAAGTCGAGGCCCACCATTTCAGGGCATCGAGCGCGACCGGCGTGACATTGAGGTCGTCGTCCAGGAGTTTGCCGCCACGGGATGCGATCATGGCGTTCAGCACCCACATGCCCCCCCAGCCGGTATATTTCACCGGCCAAAGCAGCGGCGTCTTGCTGAGACCCTTATCCTTGATCGTCTTCGCCTGCTGCAGCCACTCGTCATAGGTTTGCGGCGGACCGGAAAAACCGGCCTTCTTCATCATGGCTTCGTTGTAAATGACGCCGAAATAGCTGGTGTAGTAGGGCAAGCCGTAGAGCTTGCCCTCGTAAGTCATCGACTGCTCGGCAAGGGGCAGCATGGCGGCTTTGAGCTGCTCGGCTCCCGGGTAGCCGTCGAGCGGCTCGAGCCAGGACGACCACTGCGACAAGACGTGATCGAAGACGTAGAGAACATCGAACGGCGTGTTCGCGTTCTTCATGAGCATCACTTTGGCGACATACTGTGCCGAAGGAATGAACTCGACGTCGACTTTGACATCCGGATTCTGAGCCTCAAAGTTCTCGATGAACTGCTTGACGGTATCGACCTGGTAATTCCAGGCGATCATTTTGAGACGGGTCTCCGCTTTCGCCTCGCTCCAAGGCAGCGTTCCGCTCGCCGACACGAGGAGGGCCGTTGCGAAAGCGCCCAATAGGCGCCGCCGTAGGTTTCCGTGGCGTTTCATGAGAGTTCTCCTCTGAGGCTCTGGACATCGGCGGTGCCTGTTTGCATCGGGCCGCTCGCTTTTGAATTATGTAATTTTATTATTATCAAGCCGACGCCTGTCAAGTGAAAATGGTCCGATGTTGCTGCAGTGGGGAGGCTATGGCCTCATCTTATGTAACTTTATTGCGATCCATCGCCTCTACGACACGCCCGGCGTTCAGGTTCAGCCGTCCCATAGGTGGCGGCGGCCATGGCCGCCCGTCCAAATCGATCAGCTTCGCACCGCAAGGCATATCGCGGTGTCGGCGGCGCTTGCTCGGAACGGCTGGGTCCCGTACCGGGCGATCCCACGAGAGATACTCCACCAACTGCCTGGACAGTGTTATCGCCGGACAGGCCAGTATCGGCGACGATCGGGGCGCTTGCGCCGTCGAAACGGTCGATCAAAAGCCCATCGAAAATATACTTCCTCCGGAGGGACTCGGATCTTTTGTCCACGACAGAATCGCTCAAAAAAGACGGCCAGTTCGCAAAGTAACGACGAAGTCTCCGCGAGCTTCCTCGGCATGGTCCGACTCGCCTCAGCGCGCCGGTGACTCCGCGCTTACGAGTCTAAGGCCTGGCATTGCTCAGACGAGCGGCGAATGCCGTGATCCCGCTCGCAAAGCATTGGCGGAGGAGGTTCTGTCTGTCCTCAGCGCGCAGTGACGCTCTCGCCGTGGATCTTCGCCTGAGCTTCGATGAGCGAGGGGATGAAGCGCTCGCCGAAACCGAGGGCTGATGCCTGCGCGAAGAGCTGATGCACGACCTCACCCATGAAGCTAGCCACGCCTGCGGTCTCGGTCAGGTGAGTGTAATAGCGCAGATCCTTCTGTCCGTTTGACAGTTGGAATTTAACGCCGTCGAATTCCCCCGCTCGGGCCTTGGGCAGGATGTTTTGCAGCAAGGGACTAGCCAGCGCGCCGGCGCTGACGACCTCGTAGAGCTTGTCGAGGTCGACCCCCGTGCGCAGCGCAGTGACAATGGCTTCGGCTATCAGGGCAACATTGCCCATCACCAGGAAATTATTGATCAGCTTGAGCCGATGACCGCTCCCGAGGCCGCCGGCGTGGAAGATGTTCTCGCAATAGGCCGAGAAGATCGGCTCGAGCTGAGCGAAGACCTCCGGCTCCGCACCGACGATGGTGTTGAGCCGCCCGGCTTCGGCCTCGGCGGGGGTGCGGGTGAGCGGAGCATCGACCAGGACGCCGCCGCGCGCAGCGAGTTCCTCTGCGAGACGCAGCGTCGATGCCGGCTCGCTCGTCGAGCAATCGACCACGACGAGACCTTTGCGGGCCGCTGCCAGGATGCCGTTCGGCCCATCGAAAAGCGCCTCGACCTGCGGCGAACCCGTGACACAGACGAGCACCACGTCCGAACGCCGGGCGAGATCGGCCGCATCCTGCGCCTCGGTCGCGCCACGCGCCACCAGGTCGTCTACCGGGGGGCGGTTGCGATGGCCGAGAACGGTGAGATGAAAACCCTTTTCGATGAGGTTCTTGCCGATTCCGTGTCCCATCAGGCCAACGCCGACGAGACCCACTTTCATTTGACTGAGCGACATGAGCTGATCCTTTGGGCTCCGTCCTTCGAGGCGGTCCATGTCTATTGCTTTGCACAACTTCGCGGCAAAGTTTTCGTTGACAGGCCCGACGCGAATGCCCAATCTACGCGCTACAATACAAGCATGCAAGCATGTCAGCGATGCCGCCGCACGAGGAAACCCCGCTTGAACTGACGATCGACCGACGCCAGCCGCGCGCGGCGCAGCTCTATGACGGCTTGCGCTCCGCCATCCTCGATTTGCGGCTCAAGCCCGGCACCCCGATCAGCGAAAATCGGATCTGCCAGCTGACCAACGTATCCCGCACCCCGGCTCGGGAGGCCATTATTCGCCTTGCGCAGGAAGGGCTGATCGATGTCTTCCCACAGCACGGCAGCTTCGTGGCGCCGATCCGGCTGAAGAAGGTGATCGAAGGTCATTTCGTTCGCGAAGCTCTGGAAATTGCGCTGCTCAAACGCGCGGCCGAGCGTTGGCAGGCGCGCGATGCTGCCGCGGTCGAGGCCATCATCGCGGCGCAGCGCGCCCTAGCCGCCGCCGGCGACCACCGCGCCTTCTACGCCGAGGATGAGCGATTCCATCGCAGCTTTGCAAAGATCGCCGACATGGAAGGCGTTTCGAGCATCATCAATGACGCCAATACCCATCTCGCACGCGTGCGCCAGCTCGCGAATCCGCTGAGCGGGCATATGGAGGCTGCGATCGCAGATCACGAAGCGGTCCTCGATGCATTGAAGGCGAATGACGTCGAAGGCGCCGCCAGGGCGATGTGCCGCCACCTCGATCAGGTGTTCGACACTGTCAAGCGGCTCGTGCGCCACCACCGCGACTTCTTTGACGACGCCCTTCAGTCGGAAATGGTGCGCTTTGCCGCGCACCCGTGATGAAATCGAGCATTGCCATGGAGCGCGATTGGTGAAATCGGCTTTGCTGAAATGCCGCAGTCACCTGAAGATCGAAACAACTCGAGAACGGCATCTACAGCCGGCAATAACGATGGATAGGAGAGGAACATGTTCAAGCGTAGCCTCATTGCCCTTACTCTGATGATCTCCCCTATGCTGACCGCGGCCCACGCCGCGGATATGGCAATCTGCTACAGTTGCCCCGAGGAATGGGCGGACTGGGGCAGCGAGCTGCGCGCGGTGAAGAAGGAACTCGGCATCACCGTGCCCTTCGATGCGAAGAATTCCGGTCAGGCTCTGTCGCAGATCGTGGCCGAGAAGAACAATCCTGTCGCCGACATGGCCAATCTCGGCATCACCTTCGCAATCCAGGCCCAAAAGCTCGGCGTGACCGAGGCCTACAAGCCCGCGCATTTCGACGACATCCCTGCCGATCTGAAGGATCCGGATGGCCATTGGTTCACGGTCTACAGCGGCGCGGTCGGCTTTTTCATAAATAAGGATGCGCTCGGCGACCGGCCGGTGCCCACCTCATGGAAGGATCTGCTGAAGCCGGAATACCGCGGCCTGATCGGCTATTACGATCCGACCAGCGCATTCATCGGCTATATCGCCGGGATGGCGGCCAATGTCTCGCTCGGCGGGTCGCTCGATAACTTTGATCCGGGCATGAATTTCTACAAAGAGCTCAAGAAGAACGAGCCTATCGTGGTCAATCAGACGTCCTATGCCCGTGTGCTCTCGGGCGAGATCCCAATCCTCGTCGATGCCGACTTCAATGCGCTGCGCGGTAAGTACAAGGATCAGGCGAATGTCGAATTCGTGCTGCCGCAGGAGGGCTCCCTGCCGGTCCCCTATGTGATGGCCCTCGTCAAAGGCGCTCCGCATGCAGAAGCCACCAAGAAAGTCTTCGACTTCCTTCTTTCCGACCAGGGACAGACGATTTGGGCCAAGGCTTATCTGCGGCCGGTCCGCATCGATGCGCTGCCGAAGGACGCAACCGACAAGCTTCTGCCGGCGAGCGAATATGCCCGCGTCAAGACGCTTGATTTCAACAAAGTCGCGGCCGCCCAGAAGTCCTTTCAGGACCGCTATCTGGCTGACGTGCGCTGATCCCGCCGGGGCAAGGCCATCATGTCTGTCCGTCACATGTCCCGCAACGAGAACGGCGCTCTGCTGTTGTTGGTCGCTCCGGCAGCGGCGCTGTTTGCCGCCTTCTGGATCCTGCCCATGGCGCGGCTCGTCTTTGTCTCGGGCAGCGGCGGCGGCTTGGCCACCTATGTGCAGGTGCTCGGCAATGCGCGCTACCTGACGAGCCTCTTCATGACGACGGCGCTTGCCGCCGCCGTCACCCTGGCCACACTGGCTATCTGCGTCGCGAGCGGGCTGTTCCTCGTCCGCAACCGTTTCATCGGGCGCAATCTGCTGGTGGCCATTCTCACGCTGCCGCTCGCCTTCCCCGGTGTAGTGATCGGCTTCATGGTCATCATGCTGGGCGGCCGGCAGGGCCTCGTCGGTACCGTCACACAAGAACTAATAGGGTCGAAGACCGTTTTTGCTTACAGCGTCACCGGACTTTTCATCGGCTATATCTATTTCTCCATCCCGCGGGTCATCCTGACGGTGATGGCGGCCGCGGAGAAGCTCGATCCGCAGCTCGAGGAGGCAGCGCGTTCGCTCGGCGCCGGCCGCTGGCTGGTGGTGCGGGACGTCATCCTGCCGGGTCTGCTGCCGGCGCTGATTTCCTCGGGAGCGATCTGCTTCGCCACCTCCATGGGCGCCTTCGGCACGGCTTTCACGCTCAACGCCGGCATCGATGTCTTGCCTATGCTGATCTACAACGAGTTCACGCTCGATGCGAACATCCCGGTGGCGGCGGCCCTCAGCGTCGTGCTCGGAATAATCACCTGGGCCGTTCTCGTCCTGGCCCGCACCGCCGCCGGATCTGGCGTCGCAGCAGCCGGGTGAAGCCATGCGCAGGGATCTCGCCTTCGGCCTTCAGCTCGCTTTCACTCTCCTGGTCTCGGCCTTTCTCATCCTGCCGATCGGCCTTTCCATCCTCACCGGCTTCACCGCCAATTTCATCCGCGGTCCCCTCGACGGTCTGACGCTCAGGTGGGTGCTGGAGGTTTGGTCGCGTTATGGCGACACCATTCTCCTCTCACTCGGCCTCGCCGTTGCCTGCCTGGTTGTCGACCTTCTCGTCGGCGTGCCCGCCGCCTATGTGCTTGCAAAACGCCGCAACTGGCTGACGCGGATTTTCGAGGAGATGATCGTGCTGCCGGTGGCCGTTCCGGGTCTTGCGACGGCGCTCGCGCTGGTGCTGCTCTACGGCCGATTTGGCGAATTCCGCACGAGCTGGCTGTTCTTGCTCATCGGGCACGTGCTCTATACGCTGCCCTTCATGGTGCGCGCAGTGCTCGCGGTCCTTTCTTCGATCGACCTGAAGTTGCTCGAGGAGGGTGCGGCGAGCCTCGGCGCCGGCTGCTGGACGCGGCTTCGCACGGTCGTGCTGCCGAACATCACCTCCGGCGTGCTCGCCGGCGCCTTGACGGTGCTGACGCTCTCCATCGGTGAGTTCAACGTGACGCTGCTGCTCAGTACGCCGACGACCCAGACGATGCCGGTCGGGCTTGCCGTTGCCTATACGAACGCACGCATCGAACTCGGCAGCGCCTATACGATCCTGTTCTTCGTGATGATCGTTCCACTTCTCATCGCGATGCAAGCCTGGGGCGATCCGACGCGCGTCGCCGCCCGCCGAAAGCCCACTCTCAAGGACACGGAAGAGGCATGATCGGCAAACTTGCACCGAGCTCCATTCGCCTGCGCCGCTGCAGCAAGACCTTCGGGAAAGGGCCGACGAGCGTCGGCCCGATCGATATCGAGATCGCAGCCGGGGAGACCGTGGTCATCCTGGGGCCGTCCGGCTGCGGCAAGACGACGACGCTCCGCATGATCGCGGGGCTCGAGGCACCGGATGTCGGCGGCACGATCCTGTTCGGCAACGATGACGTGACGCCGCTGCCGATCGAGCGCCGCAATATCGGCATGGTCTTTCAGAGCTATGCCCTGTTCCCCAATCTCGACGTCATCGGCAACATCAGCTACGGCCTCCGAGTACGTGGCGTGCCGCGGGAAGCGCGCGAGGGCCGGGCGCGGGAGCTCATCGCAATGATGCGGCTCGAGCCTTTCGCCGAGCGGCGCATCGACCAGCTCTCAGGTGGCCAGAAACAACGGGTGGCGCTTGCCCGCGCGCTCGCCGTCGAACCGCGGGCGATGCTGCTCGACGAAGCGTTGACCGCGCTCGACGCGAAGCTGCGGGAGACCTTGCGCGTGGAGATCGACACGCTGCTGCGGCGGCTCGGGATCACTACGGTCTATGTCACGCACGACCAGGCCGAGGCCATGTCGGTGGGCGACCGCATCGTCGTCATGGACCACGGGCGCATCGCCCAGGTCGGGACACCGCGGGAGATCTACCATCGACCGGCGACCCGCTTCGTCGCGGAATTCATTGGCACCACGAATCGCGTGCCGGGCGAGATGAAGGACGGAGTCTTCCTTTGCCGCGCGGGCCGAATTCCCGCCCCGGCGCTTCCGCTGGATTGCCGCGAGATCCTCTTCCGTCCAGAACATGTGGTGCTCGTCGAAGATGGCAGCGAGGGACTGCCCGGTCGGATCGCCACGAGCTTCTTCCTAGGTGACCGGACGAGGCTCCTGGTCGACGGCTTCGGACCTGAGCCGATTACCGTCGAAACGGCCAGCCGGCGCGAATTCGCGTCGGGTGAGAGCGTCCTTGTCCGCATCCGAACCGACGCGCTGATGGCGCTCTGAGCCCCGATAGACCGGACAAACAGCCGGCCCTCGTGGCCGATGAGGAAGGAGATGCCCATGGCGGCCGAAGGCTTATCCCGACGAGGCGAGACGGACGTGGCCGGCGTGTCGCTCTTCAATCTCGGCACGCTTCTCAACGACCGCTCGATGATGGTCTACCGGCGCGATCCCGGCGAGATTGTTGAGGTGCCGGTCACAGGCGGCTTCATCGAGATGTGCGATGGCGAGCACATCCTCTTCGATACGGGGATGCTACCGCTCGATCTCGACGACGGGCGGACTGTCACTCAGGCCCGTTTTCGCGGGCTGATCGCGCGCTACGCGCCCGAGGACGACATACGCGCACGGCTCGCCGCGATCGGGCGCACGCCCGAGGATGTGCGCATCGTCATCAACAGCCACCTGCATTGGGACCATGCGGGCGGCAACCGCCTCTTTTCCCACGCCCGCTTCCTCGTGCAGGAGAACGAGCATCGTTTCGCCTGTTGCCCCGACCCCTTCATCGCCCGGCCCTACGCCAGGCCCTATTTCGAATGCGGCGTCGCTTACGAACTCCTGCGCGGCGACACGGTGATAAAGCCCGGCGTCGCGACACTCGCAACGCCCGGCCACACACCTGGGCATCAATCGCTCATGGTTCGGCTGCCCTCGGGCCGCAGCCTGATCTTCACGGGGGATGCCATGCTCTGTCCCGCCAATCTCGATCCGGCCCTGCCGCCCGGCAATGCGCATCGCACCGAGGATGCGGTCGCCTCGATCGCGCGGCTCAAGATGCTCGCCGAATTTTTGGACGGCGAGCTTGTGATCTGCCACGATCCGGACTTCTGGAAGACATGGGAGCCCGCCCCCCATCGCTACCGCTGATGGCGAGCCTCAGCCGGCAGCGCGAGACACCGTGAATATCTCGGCGACGAGCGCCATCGCTCGCCCACAACGACATCAGCTTTTGTGAACCTCGCCAGACGCGCACGAGGGCATCGTCGGGTCGGCCGAGAGCCTCGGCCCCAGCAGCCCGATCTATGGACGCGCTGCTGCACTCATGAGGTTTCACGCTGCCAACTGACCTTCTGCCAGCGCGCCGTCTTGAGCATGGCCTTGGCGGTGATCGACCTGGTGTCGGGGATATGGAGTTGGCGTGGACGTCCATGCCCTGCGACAGGGAAGATCATGGCGACGTCGCTGGGATAAACCTTCTGCTCGTAGGGGATGCCGACCGTCCAGGAGAGGCGTCGATCGCTCACGCCCTGACGTAATGGCGCAGAAAGTCCGTAGCCGGCATCGGCCAGCACGCAGCCAAAACGCACGCCTGCTGCGCGAACCCGGTCGATCTCCTCAAGCGCGATCTCGGGCTTGGCGCGATAGGCGCGGCGTCCGTCCGGGACGCGGCGCGGTCAAGCCGCTGCGGATCACCCGTCCAGCTCTCGGACAGGAACAACCGCAAGCCGGCCATCACAGGCACTTCTTTCGAGGCCAGCGTCACCGACACCATCGTCTGGCAGTTGGCGTTCTTGCCCAGCGCCGAGGCATATTGCGGGGCAACGCCCCCCGAATGCGAAGCCTTCTTGGGTGGGACGTGTCATCGATGATCAGCCAGGCATCGTCTTCGGGTGATTAGCAGGTGCGCCTCCGGGATCCGCATCACGGCTGAATAATGCTGCAATGGGGGATGAGCTTAAGGTCCGCGAGAAAGGGCGTCAGGCGGCCCGCTCCTCGATCGCGTCCACGCGGTCGGGGTAAAAGGCGAGGTGGTCCTTGAGGACCGCGACGGCCTCGTAAGGCGCCTCGTAGCTCCAAACGGAATTCACCGAGCGCTCGCCACCGACCGGAATGCTGAAATAGGAGCACTCGCCTTTGTAGGGGCAGTATGTGGTGTGCTCCGTCCGCGTGAGCAACGCCATGTCGACATCCTTGCGCGGAATGTACTGAACCTCCGGATAATCGGCCTCTTTCAATGTGAGCGCGTCGCGTGTGTCGGCGATCACCTTGCCAGCGAGGATCACCACCACGCGATCGGGGTGGTGGTCGATGCTAATGGGATGATCCGGCCCCGGGATCTTCACGGGCTTCTCGATAGCAGGCTTACGGGTCATAAGCTTTGCCTCGCTGTGTCGCGCGTCACTCGGGCGCCCGGCGGGTAATGCTGTCGTCGCCACTATGTGGGCGCGGCTCGATGAACCGTCGGTTATCGCTGCCGCTTCGTCCGGGGTCCGTCGGCTTGCCCAGTCAGTGCGGCTCCATCTCCGTCCATTGGGCGTCAGTCAACACGAATCGTTCCATCCAAAGCTTGAATCATAAACAAGCCTCGGCGGGTATCCCAAATCTCAACAGGCCTAATTCGCCGGGACTGTAACTGCCGCAAGTTCGATTCTGAAGGTCGGCTCTGAAGAGGACAAGTGCCCATCAGAGCCGAAAAGGTCTTTGAGTTGCCTACTGTCTCCAAGGATCTCCTCTAATCGAGAACAGCCGCTGCTTCGATTTCAACGAGCCAATCCACATTGGCAAGTCCTGACACCACAACTGCGGTGGCGGCGGGGAACGGATCCTTGAAATGCTTGCTCCGAACCTCCATCACCGTCGGCAGATATTCGCGGGCGGTGAGATAGATGGTGAGGCGGCAGACGTCCGCGAGGGAGCCGCCCTCGGCCTCGACGATGGCCTTGATGTTCTGGATCACCTGCTCAGCCTGAGCCCGCACGTCCCCGAGCCCGACATTCGCGCCCGCCGCGTCCTGGGGGACCTGCCCGGAAATATGGAGGAGGACGCCGCCCTCGGAACGGGTGGCGAGCGAGAACGGTGCGGTAGGGGACTTGAACACGCCCTGGGGCCGGATTTCCTTGAATGCCATGGTCTCACTCCTTCTTGGTTTCGGGAAAACGCGATCGACGGACGGTCCGAGCGCGCCGCTCACGGCAGTAGGCGGCGCGCGGACAGGTTCTGCATGAGCTTTCGGGTGCCGAAATTGCAGCGCGGACACGCGTCCGAGGGGCGAACCGTGTTCCTGAGTTCACCCAGCAGCGGATCGGAGATCGTGACCACGTCACCCCAGTGGTGCGTGAGGCCCTGTCCGGCCTCGCCCCTGTCCTGGACCGGCGTGAAAAGGGTGCCGAGGAAGACCATGAAGCCGTCGGACGGAAGAGACAGTGTAAAGCTCAAGGCAAGCCTCCATTGCCACCAGCAGTGTCTCGGTCAACGCTCGCACTCCGGGAGACGGCCTCATCGGTCCGTGTAGGCGACGAACCGATTTTGTTGGACATTAGTTCTGGTTTAGGGGTTAAGGGTATTTGGCGCAGTGTCAATCTGAAATGTTGGACAAATGGATCGAGCTGGAGCGAAAGCCGTGAGCGGCGGAAGCAAGGGGAAGCTGGCCGGTCAGGCCGAGAGCGAGGTGGCTTCCGGCTCCGCCGTGGATCAGATCATCGACGCGATCCAGCGGCTCATTGATGGGCGGGGCCTGACGGTTGGAGACGCGCTGCCCGGTGAAATCGAACTTGCCAGGCTGTTCGGCTCCAGCCGCAACACGGTACGCGAGGCCATGCGGACCTTGCGCGCTTATGGCATTGTTGAAGCGCGCCAAAAGAGCGGCGCGATCCTGATCGACGACCGCCACGCGGCCGCCATGCGGCTTTTCTCTTTCGGCTTCCGGCTGTCGGCCGACATCTTCACCGACATTCAGGAGTTCCGGCGGCTGGTGGAGGAGGGGATCCGCGAACGCGTCTTCTCCAATGTGACCCCGCAGGATCTCGAAACCCTGGAGGCGCTCACCTGGAAGATGGAAGAGGCCGCTTCCGTGACTGAGGCGGCGGAGTTCGACTATGCCTTCCACAGCCATATCGTGAGAATGTCCAACAATAAAACGACCGAAGACGTCTATCTCATCATGCGCGCGGTCATCCAGAAGCTCATGGAGAGCGGCAAGCGAGAGCGCACGCAGCGGCGGGACATCGCCGCCGAGCACCGCGCCATCATCGACTCCATCCGGCAGAAGGACGGCGCGGCCTATACCTATTGGGTGGGCTTCCACTTGAAGTCGGGCCTGAAATTCATCCCCGAGGCCGGCGCCAAGGCAAAGGAGGCGCAGCCCGGAGGATGAAGGCGGCATGCCGCCGCCCTAGGGCATGAACTGCCCGCCGTTCACATCGATGATCTGGCCGGTGATGTAGCCCGACATCTCCTGCGAGGCGAGGAAGGCGAAGATCCAGGCGCAATCCTCGGCGGTGCCGAGGCGGCCCATGGGGATGGTCTTGCGCACCGCCTCCTGCATGTCCGCGGGGGTCGCGGCGTGAAAGGGCGTGGTGATGAAGCCGGGGGCCACGGCGTTCACGCGGATCCCGTCCTTTGCGAACTCCTTGGCCATGGAGCGCGTCAGGCTGTGAACCGCAGCCTTCGCGGCGGCATAGAGGCCAGAGCCGGGAGCACCGCCGTTGCGGCCTGCGATTGATCCCACATTGACGATGGCCGCATGTGTGCTGCGGCTCAGCGTGGGGTGGGCCGCCCGGGCCGTCTCGAGCACCGCGCGGACGTTGACCGCTGTCACCTTCTCCCAGATGTTGTCGTCGAAGGCGTCCAGCGGGGTGCGTCCCACCAGGGAGCCGGCATTGTTGACGAGCACGTCGAGGCCGCCCAGCTTTTCCACCGCGCTGGAGATAATGCCGGGGATCGCACCCGGCACCGCGAGGTCTCCGCCCACGATCTCCACCGCGCCGCCGGCACGGGCGATGTCCTCGGCAAGCGTCTCCGCACCCTGCCGGTTGGCGTTGTAGTGCAGGCAGACGCGGGCGCCACAGGACGTGAGAACGCGGGCAGCCGCCGCGCCGATGCCCGAGCTCGAGCCGAGGAGCAGGACGCGGTAATCGGTCAAATCGATTTGCGAGGTCATTCGGATCTCCTCTTGCGTCCGGCGGCGCAGGCGGACGCCCGCGCTGCCATCTCGGATGGGCCTCAGACGGGGGGAAGGGCAGGGTCCTCGTGGGCGAGGGTGATCATGACGCCGCGCAGCTCTGCGAGACCCTTCAGGCGCCCGATGCAGCTGTAGCCGGGGTTCACTTTCTTCCCCATGTCGTCCACCAGCACATGGCCGTGGTCGGGGCGCATGGCGATCTGCCAGTCCGCGCGCCCCGTGGCCTTCCGCTTTGCTTCCTCCTCCAGGAGGGCGCGGATGGCGGCCACCATGTCCACACTGCCGTCGAGATGGTCGGACTCGTGGAACGACCCATCCCCCTCCCGGCGAACGTTGCGCAGATGGACGAAATTGATGCGCGGCCCGAACTCGCGGACCATGGCGACGATGTCGTTGTCGGCCCGCACGCCATAGGAGCCGGTGCAGATGACGATGCCGTTGGCGGGGCTGTCCACGGCGCCGAGGATGTGCCGCAGATTCTCCGCAGTTGAAACGACGCGGGGAAGGCCGAAAAGGGAGAAGGGCGGGTCGTCCGGGTGGATGACCAGCTTGACGCCGACCTCTTCGGCAACAGGCACTACCTCCTTGAGGAAGTGCACGAGGTTCGTCCGCAGCTTCTCCGGCGTCACGTCCCGGTAGAGGTCCAGTTCGCGCAGGATGCCCGCGCGGTCGTATCGCCCCTCACCGCCGGGCAAGCCGCAGATGATGTTGTCCTCCACCCGCCGGATGTCCTCCGGGCTCCAGGCCGCATGGCGCTGCCGGGCCTTCGAGACGATGCCCGGATCGTAGAAGCCGGCGGCGGCGTCGCCGCGCAGCACGCAGACGTCGTAGGCGACGAAGTCGATCATGTCGAAGCGGAGCGCGAGGCCCGTGCTCGGCATCTCATATTCGAGGTCGGTGCGGGTCCAGTCCACCACGGGCATGAAGTTGAAGCAGACCACCGGGATGCCGCCCGCGGCGAGGCTGCGCAGGCTGGTCTTCCAGTTCTCGATGGCGCGCTGGGCACCCGGGGCGCCGATCTTCACCTCTGTCAACACCGGGATGCTCTCGCAGACAGCCCAGACGAGGCCCTCCTCCTCGATGAGCGCCTTGTGCGCGAGCACGTCGTCCAGGGACCACGGCTCGCCATTGTACTTGTGGTGCAGCGCCGTCACGACGCCCTTGGCGCCCGCCTGGCGGATATGTCGGAGCGTGACCGGGTCTTTCGGGCCGTACCAGCGCCAAGCCTGCAGCATCGCCATTGCCTCATGTTGGACATTTAAATCACTTTTGAGGGTAACTAGGCAGACAAGTTCCTCTCGTCAATTAAAATGTTGGACAAAAGAAATGCCGTCGGATAATTGACATAGGCCGATCGTGGGAAAGTCACAAATTATCGATTTTCGATTGACGATTTGTGAGGCCAAATCCTAGGATCGAGAAAAGTGAGGAAACGCCAATGAGCACACCGCTGACGGACACTGGTCTGCGCTTTCCCTCACGGGAGCAGATGGCGCGTGGCCTGAATGCCGGTGATGTCAAGGACCTCATGGTCGGCGGCATCGACGTGCACATTCACACCAATCCGCACGTCTTCCCGATGAGCCATTCCCAGGACGTGATCGCCTTGGCGCAGGATGCCCATGCCGCCGGCATGCGCGCACTGGTCATCAAGGACATCGGCCCGTCGACCACCGGAACCGCCTATGTGGCGAGCCGCCTCGGGCCGGGCATCCCGATCTATGGGGCGCATGTGATGAATCTGGCCAGCGGCGGCGTGAACCCGCGCGCCGTCTGGGTGGCGCTAACCCATGGCGACGGGGCGAGGGTGGTGCATTTCCCCACCGGCGACAGCCGCAATCACTACGAATACCGCCAGCGCTACTATGCGGGCGTGAATCTGCCGCTCGGCGAGGAGGAGGCGATCACCGTCCTGCGTGACGGAAAGCTCATCCCCGAAGTCCGCGAGGTGATCAGCCTCGTCAAGGAATACGACGCCTGCCTCGCCACCTGTCATCTCTCGGCGGAGGAGAGCCACCACGTGGTGCGCGAGGCCAAGGACCAGGGCCTCAAGCGGATCATCGTCAGCCACTCGCAATGGGCGATGACGCGCCTCACGCACACGGACCTGAAGGAATTCGCGGCCCTGGGCTGCCTGATTGAGTTCGATTTCGGCCTGATGATGCCATTCATGCACTTCGTCCACGGCGAGCCCACCAAGAACCCGCAGGACGTCGCCGCCGCCATGAAGGACATCGGCATCGAGCATTGCTTCATGAGCTCAGATCTCGGACAGCTCTATTCGCCCGTTCCGGTGGAAGGCATGCGCTCCTATATCGCCATCCTTCTGAAAGTCGGGATTTCCCCGGACGAGATCCGCACGATGTTCCACCACAACCCCGCCCGCATCATCGGGCTGGAAGCGTGGTGATGGCGCGGCGGCCGATTGAAATCCACTGGCAGAGGACGTCCGCGAAGCCATGACTTCTTCGACATCGCCCCTGGGCCAGCAACTGACCCTTCAAGGCGGCGCCCCTAGAGGGCGCAGGCGCATCTTCCGCAATGAGAATTACAAGGGCTATCTGTTCGTCGCCCCGGCGGTGCTTCTGCTTCTTCTCTTCGCGGCATATCCGCTGGTCTCATCTCTGTGGCTGAGCCTCAACAGCGTCGAGGTCCTGAGCACCGAGCGTGAGTTCGTCGGGCTGGAGAATTACCGAGAGCTGTTCTCCACCCCGGATTTCTGGAACGGGCTCTGGAACGGCCTCGTCTTCAGCTTCTTCACCGTGATGCTGCAGCTTTTCGCCGGCATCGCCACGGCCCTGCTGCTGAACAACGCCTTCTGCGGCCGGGCTTTGGTGCGGGGCCTCATCCTGTTTCCCTTCGTGGCGCCGACCATCGTGGCGGTGCTGGTGTGGAAATGGATCCTCAATGACCTTTACGGCGTCGCCAACCTGGCGCTGATGGATCTCGGCATCATCAGCGAGGGCATCGCCTGGCTCGGCTCGCCAGAATTCGCCATGCCGAGCGTCATTCTTATCAATGTCTGGATGTTTTTCCCCTTCATCACCATCCAGGTGCTGGCGCGCCTCCAGGTCATTCCGGGCGAGCTCTACGAGGCGGCGCGGGTGGACGGGGCAGGGCCCCTGCAGCGCTTCTGGTACGTCACGCTTCCCGAGCTTCGCTCCACCATCCTGCTGGTGGTCTTCATCCGCGGCCTTTGGATGTTCAACAAGTTCGACACGGTCTGGCTGCTGACCCAGGGCGGACCTATCGGCAAGACCGAGACCCTGCCGATCCTGGCCTATATCCAGGCGTTCCAGGAATACCAGCTCGGCGCGGGGGCCACGACTTCGGCCTGCATCTTCATGCTGCTGGCGCTGTTCGGCTTCTGGTACGCGCGCAAGCTCAAGCCGGAGACCGGACGATGATCACGGCATCCCGCGTCCTGCTCTGGGCGCTCATCATCCTCACTGTCTGCATCGTGGGCTTCCCGCTCTACTGGATGATCATCTCCTCGGTGAAGCCGTTCTCGGACCTCTTCAGCCGCAGCCTGTCGCTGCTGCCGAGCGAGCACTTCACGCTGGCGAACTATGGCCGGCTGCTGCGCGAGACGATGTTCCCGCAATATTTCCTCAACAGCCTGATCGTCTCCACGCTGGCCACCGGCGGCTGCATGGTGGTGGCGGTGTTCGCGGCCTACGGCATCACGCGCTTCAAGTTCTTCGGCCGCGATCTGATCGCCAGCAGCGTCCTGTTCACCTACATGTTCCCGCCGATCCTGCTGTCGATCCCGCTGTTCGTCATGTTGAAGAATATCGGGCTCATCAACAGCCTCATCGGCCTCTCCTTGGCGCACGTCGCCTTCACGCTGCCCCTGGTGATGTGGCTCGCCATCATCTTCTTCGAGGCCATCCCGCTGGACCTCGACGAGGCGGCCATGATCGACGGCGCGAGCCGCCTGCGTACGCTCTGGCTGGTGGTGCTACCGGTCGCCCTTCCGGGCCTCATCGCCATGGGCGTGTTCGCCTTCATCATCTCCTGGAACGACTACCTCTTCGCCCTGGTCCTCATCGTCGACGAGAGCAAGAAGACGCTCCCCGTGGGGGTCGCGGGCTTCGTCGAGGCGACCAGTGTCGAATGGGGGCTGCTGATGGCGGGCGGCGTGCTCATCACCCTGCCCGTGCTGGTGGGATTCGCCTTCGTCCAGAAATGGCTCATCCAAGGCCTCGCGGCCGGCGCCGTGAAGGGCTGAAAGACTTCGAGAGGGAGGACAACATGAAGAAATCACTGAACGTCCTTTACGCCGCGGCCATCTCGCTATCGACGCTGGCCCTAGGCTCCACGGCCTGGGCCGGCACCGTGCGGGTGATGACCACGGAGACCAATCCGGACACCAAGCAGGTGCTGGAATCGGTCATTGCCGATTACGAGAAGGCCAATCCCGACACCAAGATCGAAGTCCAGTATGTGGGCTTCCAGGACCTGACGCAGAAGCTCATGGCCGCGGTCGCGGCCGGCGATCCGCCCGAAGTGTTCAACGTACAGAACCAGTATGAGACGTTTGAGCTGGCCCGGAAGGGCATCATCCGCCCGGTGGATTCCATCATCGATCACGTCGGCCGCAGCGATTATTTCGAGCGCGTGCTGAACGCCATGACGCTGGACGGCAAGGTCTGGGCCGTGCCCTTCAGCATCGGCGTCAACGTGCTGTGGTATCGCAAGGACCTCTACGACAAGTACGGCCTCAAGGAGGCCAAGACCTGGGACGAGTACCTCAACAATCTGGAGGTGCTCACCAAGTCCGAGGGGCAGGGCGGCGGCGGTAAGTTCTACGGCACCGCCATGTCGGTCGGCGACACCTGGCTCACCAACGACATTGTCCAGAACTGGATGTGGTCCAACGGCGCAACGGTGTTCGACAAGGACGGCGCGGTGACGCTCACCAAGCCCAACGCAGTGGACACCTTCACCTTCCTGGCAAAGGTCACCGCCTTTGCGCCGCCCGGCGTGAACAACTATTCCAATAACGAGATGATGAACGCATTCGCGACGGGCGCGGTGGGGCACACGGACTATCCCTTCCGCCTGCTGAGCTATCTCCAGCAGTTCAATCCCAAGCTGCTCGACGTCGCCGTGCCCATGCTCCATCCCGCAGGAACCGGGCCGGGCGCCCATCCCTCAGCGCTGCTCTACATCAAGAGCTGGGCTTTCTCGAAGGGCGCGAAGAACCAGAAGGAAGCGGAGGGCTTCATCTCCTATCTGGAGACCGGTGACCGGAAGATCCGGATGATGAAGACGGTGCCGGTCCATTACTGGCCGCCGCTGAAGAGCGTCTCCGAGAACCCCGCCTTCCTCGACCAGGCGCTGTTCAAGACCCCCGCCGGCGAGAAGTCGCTCGCGGTGCTGAAGCAGGCCATCGATGTCGGCCAGTTCCCGCTGAACGAATCCGGCGCGCCGCAGCTCAAGCTCGGCCCCGTGCTCCAGAACCACTCGCTGGCGAAGATCCTGGAGCAGGTGGTGATCCGCAAGACGCCGGCGAACACCGCCGTGGACGCCGTGGCGAGCAAGCTGAAGTAAGCCGCAAGATTCGGCGCCGCTCCGGATGCGGGGCGGCGCCGGCACGCTTCCCGAGGCGCCCAGGCTGCGCCCGTGCCTTCCGACGAAGAGATGTCTGCGATGCGCGTGATCGATTTCCGTTCCCGGCCCAACACCAAAGAGTATCTGGTCGCGTTGGGCTCGCCGGTTGCCCAGGAGGTGATCCGCAAGCTCGGCTCGCCGCAGCCGCAGCCGGTGACGCTGGAACAGTGGGTCGAGAATCTGGCGATGGACGGTGTCGAGCGTGTCGTGTTCACCGGCCGCCAGTCCGAGGGCACGACGGGGCACGACGTCACGAACGAATACGTGGCGGAGGTGGCGAAGCGCTTCCCCGGCAAGGTGGTCGGCTTTGCCGGCATCAACCCTCTCCAGGGCATGCGATCGGTGCGCGCCGTGGAGCACGCCATCAGGGAGCTGGGCCTGAAGGGCGTCGCGATCGATCCCTATGGTGGGCTCGTGGCGGCGAACGACCGCCGGCTCTATCCGGTCTATGCCAAGTGCGCGGAGCTCGGCGTGCCGGTGGTGATCACGTGTGGGCCGCTGCCTTTCCCCGGCCCGCGCCTGGCGCACGGGGATGTCCGCGCCATCGACGACGTGGCCTGCGACTTCCCCGAGTTGACCATCATCATCGATCATTCGGGATGGCCCTGGGTGACGGAAACCATCGCCATCGCGTTCCGGCACGAGAATGTCTTCATCGACACCTCGCTCTATATCCACCTTCCCGGCGCGAACCTGTTCGCCGAGGCCGCCAACACCATCATCCCCGATCGCATCCTGTTCGCGAGCTGCTTCCCGATCGTGCCGGTGAAGACCGCCATCGAGCGCGTGTCGTCCCTGCCGTTCACGCCGGAGGCATTGGAACGGGTGCTGCACACGAACTCGGAAAACCTCCTACGCAAGTGCGGCTGCATCTGAGCCAGCCGGACCCGCGAAAGGGCCAGGACATTCCAATGACCACCATCGACAAGATCGTCACCCACCACGTCTCGATCCCGTTCGAGCGGCCCCTGCAGACGGGCAACCATGTCTATCGGGACCTGGAGAACGTGCTGATCGAGATCCATGCCGACGGGCTCGTCGGTATCGGCTATGCGTTCAATTTCGCGTTCCGCCAGGCGGCGGCCATCCGGCTCATCGTCGAGGACCTGGCGCAGCATCTCATGGGCAAGCAGGTCGCGGACGTGCGCGCCCATGCGCTCGCCATGTGGCGGCAGCTCAACTTCATCGGCCAGACCGGCCCCTCCGCCATGGCCATGAGCGTCGTGGACACCGCCTTGTGGGACCTGTTCGCCCAGTCCCAGGCAACCCCGCTCCACCGCCTGCTCGGCAGCGTGCGCTCGGAGATCGAGCTTTATCCCACCGGCGGCTTCCTGGCCGATCCCATCGAGGCGGTCATCGAGGAGGTGGCGCGGCATCGCGAGGCCGGGTTCAAGCGATGCAAGATCAAGGTCGGCCGCCCCGACTGGCAGGTGGACGTGGCCCGCGTCGGAAAACTCCGTGCCGCCGTGGGCGACGATTTCGGCATAATGATCGACGCCAACCAGGCCTGGAGCGTGGTGGACGCCATCGCCGCCGGACGCCGCTTCCAGGATCTCGGCGTGTGCTGGTACGAGGAGCCGGTCTCGGTCTACGACGTTCCGGGCACCGCGCGGGTGGCGGACGCGCTGGACATGCCGGTCGCTGCGGGAGAGTCCGTCTTCACGCGATACGGCCACCTGGAGCTGCTCGACGGCAAGGCGTGCGACGTGCTGATGCCGAACCTGATGCGGTGCGGCGGGCCGACCGAGTTCATGGAAGTGGGAGCCCTCGCTGCCGGCCGGCACGTGCCCGTCTCCTCCCACACCTTCACGGAGATCTCCGCGCACCTCGTCGCGGCGCTGCCCAACGCCACCTTCTCGGAATATCTGCCTGGCTGGTGGGAGAAGCTCTTCAACGAGGAGCAGAAGATTGCCGGCAGCATGTTCACCCTGCCGGACCGGCCGGGTCTCGGCCTCTCCTTCTCCCGCGAGATCATCGAAAGGTATGGGCGCGATGGATGACGCTGCGTCACGCGCCGCACCGGCTCCATCGGGGAATGGAATGGACATCTCGGGCGCAAGTTTTTGGGACGCGCTCATCGCGGCGGCGGCTGAGGATGCGGACCTGCGCATCAAATCCGCTCACGCCCGCGCCTGCGCCTTCGCCGTCAGGATCGACGATGCGCAGCACCTCCTGGAATTCCATCGGGGCGTCCTGGCGCGCTTGGAGGGAAGGGACCTGACCGGGGTTGGCTTCTCCATCAGCGGGCCGAAAGGCGAGTGGGAGAAGGTGATTACTGGCTCCATCCCCTATGCCAGGGCCATCAACGTCTTCCACGGGCGGCTGCGGGTCGAAGGCGATGCGCTCTCCGCCATGTGGATGACGCCGGCGCTCTGGCAGCTCTGGCGCGTGTCGGCCCGGCTCACCGGAGGCATCGCACATGACTGAGATCGTCGGGCGCTATGTCGAGGTGCGCGGGCGCCAGGCCTATTACGAGGCATGCGGCGAGGGGCCGGCCATCGTCGCCATCCACACGGCGGGACGGGAGGGCCGCCAGTGGCACGGCGTCATGCAGGCTCTCGCCGGCCGCTACCGCGTGATCGTCCCCGACCTTCCCGGACATGGCAAAAGCTGGCCGCTCACGGGCAATGCCTGCCTCCAGGATGCCCACGACATCGCGCAATGGCTGCGGGACTTCGCGGCGTGCGCGGTCGGGGACAGATTCATCATCACGGGATGCTCCCTCGGCGGGAACCTGTCGCTGCTTCTGGCGGCCGTTGCGCCCGAGGTGCGCGGAGTGGTTTCCCTGCAAGGGTGCGACCACACGCCGACCTTCACCGAGACCGCGCTCGATCTGATGACCCATCCCCAGGTGAGCCTGATGCACGGGAACATGGATTTCTCCATGAGCCTTGTGGGCTTCGGTTCGACGCCCGAGGGCCGGGCTTTCTCGGAATGGGGCGTCCTGTCCATCATCCCCGTGGCCCAGCAGGGCGACCTGCGCGCCTATGGCCGCTGCGACATCCGCTCGCTGATGGACAAGGTGAAGGTGCCGGTGCTCCTCGCCCACGGGTCGGAAGACTGGCTGGCCTCGCGCGAGATGGTGGAGGCGACCCAGAGCCGCCTCGTCAACGCGCCCCTGCTGCGCATGATGCCGCTGCCCAGGCTCGGCCATTTCCCGCACCTCGAAGATCCGGGCCGCGTGGCCAACATGATGCTCACTTTCTTCGACGAGGCGGGGCTGTGATGCCGCAGGGCGCCGAAATCCTTCCCGTCGCATAACGAACAGGTCTCTCCATGGCACCCGTGCTGATCGATCAAGTGAAGAAGGCGTACGGCTCCACCGCTGTGCTTCACGGCGTCTCCATCGACATCGCCGATGGCGAGTTCGTCGTGCTTGTCGGTCCCTCCGGCTGCGGCAAGTCCACGCTTCTGCGCACGATCGCGGGCCTGGAGAACATCACCGGCGGGCGGATGATGATCGGCAACCGTGTCATCAACGACGTGCCGCCGAAGGAGCGGGACATCGCCATGGTGTTCCAGAATTACGCGCTCTATCCGCACATGACGGTGGGCGCGAACATGGGCTTCTCTCTGAAGCTGCGGAGGG
This sequence comes from Chelatococcus sp. GCM10030263, assembly GCF_042666455.1. Classification (NCBI taxonomy): domain Bacteria; kingdom Pseudomonadati; phylum Pseudomonadota; class Alphaproteobacteria; order Hyphomicrobiales; family Chelatococcaceae; genus Chelatococcus; species Chelatococcus sp. GCM10030263. The sequence goes on from NZ_JBHTDB010000002.1 coordinate 907,506, forward strand.
TGCCGAAGAGTGAGACCGAGGCCCGAGTGAAGCGGGCGGCGGAGATCCTCGACCTCTCGCATCTTCTGGAGCGGTTTCCGCGCCAGCTCTCCGGCGGCCAGCGCCAGCGCGTCGCCATGGGCCGGGCGATCGTGCGCGACCCGCAGGTGTTCCTGTTCGACGAGCCGCTCTCCAACCTCGACGCGAAGCTGCGCGTGCAGATGCGCACCGAGATCAAGGAGCTGCATCAGCGGCTGAAGACCACCACGGTCTACGTCACCCACGACCAGATCGAGGCCATGACCATGGCTGACAAGATCGTCGTCATGCATGACGGCGTGGTGGAGCAGATTGGCGCGCCGCTGGATCTTTACGACCGGCCCGCCAACCAGTTCGTCGCCGGCTTCATCGGCTCCCCCTCCATGAACTTCATCAAAGGGAAGATCGAGAGGGACGGCTTCAAGGCGGACAGCGGAATTGTCCTGCCCATGAAGACGGCGCCGGAGAGCGAGATCGGCAGGTCCGCCGTCTACGGCATCCGGCCGGAGCACTTCCGGGCGCGTGAGGGTGGTCTCGCCATGGAAGTGGCGGTGGTGGAGCCGACCGGCTCCGAGACCCTCGTCATCATGCGGTCGTCGGGGGAAGAAATGACCTGCGTGTTCCGCGAGCGCGTGCTTCCAAAGCCGGGTCAGATTATCGAGGTACAACCGGACACCGATCTGGTGCATCTCTTCGACATGAAGAGCGGGCAAAGATTGCATTTTTCATGAACGCGACCGCGCGTTCGCATCAGGGCGAACTATGACATCCAACGCTCCCGCCGACTCGGATTTCTATGCCGGGCAGGATCTGTTCGAAGGGCGCAGGCCGCGCTCGCTGACGTCCGCGATCTTCGACCGGCTGCGGACCGATATCCTCACCTGCCGGCTGACGCCGGGGGAGAAACTGCCCGTCGCCGCTCTCGCTCAAGCTTTTAATGTCAGCCTCGCGGCGGTGCGTGAGGCGCTCTCCCGCTTGGTTGCCGACGGCCTCGTGCTCGCGGAGGATCAGCGCGGCTTCCGGGTGAGCCCCATATCGGAGGCCGACCTCGAGGACCTGACCCGCACCCGGATCGAGATCGAGGCCCTGGCTCTGCGCAAGTCCCTGGAAGAGGGCGGCGACGCCTGGATCGCAGATGTGCGAAAGGCGTGGGACGACTTGCGCAACGTCGACTACATGGACCCCGCCGATCCGACACGTCACAACGAGAATTGGAACCTGCTGCATGACAGGTTCCACCGCACCCTGACCCAGGCCTGCGGCATGGTCTGGCTGCTCCGCTTCCGCGATTCCCTCCACGAGCAGAGCGAGCGTTACCGGCGTCTCGCGCGCCCCGCCGGCCTCTTCACGCGCGATCCCTATTCCGAGCACGAGAACATCGCCAAAGCCGTTTTCTGTCGTGATGTCGACACGGCGGCGCTCCTTCTGAAGGAGCATTTTACCAAGACCATGGAACTAGTCCGCGCAGCCGGAAAGGCAGAGAATTCAAGATTCCATCTCCCCGTAAATTCGGAATTGCCAGAAAGGAAGCGACGCAAACCGATGCGGGAATGATAGAAATACAGATTCTTAGTGTTAGCCGTGGAATTTTATAGCCGGACGATACAATAATATATATTCAACATCATATAATATCCTGTCCGTGTTGGATGGGATAATTTAATTCTTTCTAGAAGATGCTGTCCGGGCCTAAACTTACGTTGCTGTCCCGGTCGAGCTTCACATCCGCGTCGCACGTCTTTCCAAAAATGCATTTCCTCCTGGCGATGCCGGTGATCGGATGGATCGCGGGAACCAGAGTACTGATCATCCAGAAATTTCAACGAGAGACGAAATGAGAACTGACGTATTCTTGTAGCCGTGAACAGATTAAGAAGATGCTGACCGCACTTGACGAGTGCGGGTCCGCAAGACGTGCGTCGAAGCCTCTCGCAGCCGATCAATATCCTCGCTTCATATAAAGGGAGCGGCAAGCCTGTGTCAGCGATTGCCAGCATGTTTTCACAATCGTTCTTCCACGGAACCAAGGCCGATCTGAATCCCGGAGACCTGATCGTCGTGGGCTATCAGTCCAATTTTGCCGAAGCCAAGCCGCTATCTTGGGTATATTTTACCGGCACGCTGGATGCCGCGATCTGGGGCGCTGAGTTGGCCGTCGGCAGTGGGCGAGAACGGATTTATGTCGTGGAGCCAACCGGGCCGATCGAGGACGATCCCAACCTGACGGATAAAAAGTTTCCCGGAAACCCGACGCTGTCCTATCGCTCCCGCGACCCAGTGCGAGTCATCGCCGAAGTGACGAAGTGGCAAGGGCACCCGCCTGAACAGCTACAGCAAATGAAGGACGGTCTCGCCCGTTTGAAAGCGGAGGGTGCCAATATCATCGATTAACGTAATTGCAGAACGGCGGCTTCCTGCGTGAACCCCTCGCTACGCTCCACCGGTTTAAGTCATTTGCTCGTAGCTCTATTTAAGAGGGGTATTAAGGGGAATAGCTCAAACATAGCTGTCCGTTTCGTCGCTCTCCGCTCGCCAGACATCCTCGTATAGCGTCGGTGGCAGCATTCCGGCAGCGCGCCGTGCGACCCCTCATTATTCCACCGCCGCCCGCAGGGGGGTATCGTGTGGCCGAGCCTTGATGAAATCGATGAACGCCCGCAGCGGTGCGGGCGCGAGGCGATGGCCCGGATAATAGAGGAACGGCCCCGAGAATCGCTGCCACCACGGCTCGAGGACGCGCTCGAGCGCGCCGCGATCGAAATAGGGGCGGAGCCAATCCTCGAACAACGACACGATTCCGATGCCGGCGACGGCTGCTTCGACGACGAGGTCCGCGCCCCCGCCGGCCACCACGGTCAGCGGTGCCGGCGGATCGACCCGCACGACCTCGCCGTCGCGTTCGAACTCCCACGGCGCCATCGTGCGCTTCGCGAAGCGGGTGCGCAGGCACGCGTGGCCCAACAGATCGCGGGGGTGCTCCGGCCGGCCGTGGGTGTCGAGATAGGCCGGCGACGCGGCGGTCGCGAAACGCTGCTCGCGCGGCCCGATCGGCACTGCGATCATGTCCTGCTCCAGCCGCTCCTCGTAACGGATGCCTGCGTCGCAGCCGGCGGCAAGCACGTCAACGAAGCTTTCCTCGGTGATCACCTCCAGCCGGATATCGGGATAAGTGGCGAGGAAAGGCGGCACGATCGCGGGCAGCACCAGCCGAGCCGCACTGACTGGCACATTGAGCCTGAGGGTGCCCGCTGGCCTGTCACGGAAGCGATTGACCACGTCGAGGGCAGCTTCCATCTCGGTCAGGGCCGGGCCGAGCCGCTCCAAAAGGTCTTTGCCGACTTCGGTGGGGACGGTGCTGCGGGTCGTGCGGTTGAGCAGTCTGACCCCGAGTTGAGCTTCGAGCCGCCGCACCGCCTCGCTCAAGCCCGAGGCGCTCATGCCGCTCGCGCGCGCGCCCTCGCGAAATCCGCCGGCGCGCGCCACGGCTACGAAAGCATTGAGATCACTCAGTCGACTTGCGCTGTTCATGATGCCGCACAACCTGTACGGATTGTACTGGATTATCGCGCGCTCCGGCAACGCCTATCTGTGCTGCAGAGGAGATCGATCATGACCAATATCGACAAGTCCGGCACATTTATTCTCGGCGATCGCACCGTGAAGCGGCTCGGTTATGGAGCCATGCAACTGGCGGGGCCGGGGGTATTCGGCCCGCCCAAGGATCACGATGCTGCCTTGGCCGTGCTGCGCGCTGCGGTGGCGAGCGGCGTGAAACACATCGACACCAGCGACTTCTATGGGCCTCACGTCACTAACCGGCTGATCCACGAGGCGCTTGCGCCCTATCCCGACGATCTCGTCATCGTCACCAAAATCGGCGCCCGGCGCGGTGCCGACGCATCCTGGATCCCAGCCTTTTCAGCGGAAGAGCTGACCCAGGCGGTGCATGACAACCTGCGCAATCTCGGGCTCGATGCCCTGGAGGTGGTCAACCTCCGCATCATGTTCGGTGTGCACGGCCCCGCCGAAGGGTCGATCGAGGCGCCGCTCACCGTCCTGGCCGAGCTTCAGCGGCAGGGCTTGGTGCGTCATATCGGGCTGAGCAACGTCACCCCTACGCAGATCGCCGAAGGACGCAGGATCGCCAAGATCGTCTGCGTGCAGAACCAGTACAATCTGGCGCATCGGGCTGATGACGCCCTGATCGACGATCTCGCCCGCGACGGCATTGCCTATGTGCCGTTCTTTCCGCTCGGCGGCTTCAATCCGCTGCAGTCGTCCAGCTTATCCCACGTTGCCCAGCGCCTCGGGGCGACGCCGATGCAAGTCGCGCTCGCCTGGCTGCTTCGCCGCGCGCCCAACATCCTGTTGATCCCTGGCACCTCGTCCATTGGACATTTGCGCGAGAATCTCGCGGCGGTCGAACTCGATCTGCCGGACGAAGCGATTGCGGCGCTGGATGGCGTTTCGGCAAGCACCGTCTGATTGAGCCAGTCACCGCGTGCTCCCTGCACGCGGCCTCCGGCGATGCTGGTGTTCGACCATGTCGGTCCCACGTGCAACTGTTGCGCACCCTAGCGCTCGACTGATGGCATGCCGGCCGATCGACAGTGGCATCTCCCAGTCCTCCGGATGACCGGCCGATCAGAGTAGGTTACGCTGCGCCCGGCTCGGAGGCCCCATGATCACCCTTTATTCCTACCCTGAACTCTTCGGCGTCGCCGACAACAACGGCTACGGTCTCAAGGTATTTGCGTTCCTCAAACTGACCGGCGTGCCGTTCATCCATCAGCATGTCTTCGACGCTTCGGCGGCGCCGCGCGGGCAACTGCCCTATATCGTCGATGACGGAGAGACAATCGGCGACAGTGGCGCGATCATCGCGCATCTGATCGAAAGAAATGGTCTGTCGATCGACGCCGGGCTGATTCAGGCGCAGCGCGATACCGGCCATCTCATCACGCGCATGCTCGATGATCTCTACTGGGTCATGTCTTATTCGAGATGGAAGGACGAGCAATTCTGGCCGGCCTTCCGCGACGCCTTGCTGCGGCAGCATCCCAGTTTGACGGAAGAGAACCTGCGCAAGGCCAAAGAATTCAATTCTCAGCGCTATCACTACCAGGGCATTGGCCGCTTTGCCCCCGCAGCCGCCTATGCGCGCGGGACCGAGGATCTCCAGGTGCTAGCCAATCTCATCCCGGAGGACACGTTCCTGTATGGCCCGAAGCCGACCAGCATCGACGCGGCCATCTACGGCTTCATTGCCAATGTCTACTTCTACCCCATCGATACGCCGCTCAAACAATTCGTCACCTCGCACGCCAATCTCGTCCGTCATTGCCGTGCAATCCATGCCGCAATCGGAGGCTCTCACGCGGCAACCGCCTGAGAGCATGCGCGGGCCTTGCCAAGCCAACGGTACACGGCGACCCGCTTCGCGGCATGAGCCGCGCCGGTGCCGCCGTGTGCCGAGAGTGTTTCAAGCGCAGCTGATCAGCAGCGGCGGACTTGCCGGTAGACCACACGGCCGTTCGGGCGCACGATACGCTGGCGAACGGTCCGGCAGCCGCCGCGATAACCGCGATAGGCCCGGCCATAGGCAGGAACGCCGCAGCGCCGAACGGTGCGATAGACGACGCGGCCGTTCGGCCGGACGGTGCGAATGCGCCGGGTGACGCAAGCCGCCTCTTGGATCATGGGATTGGCATTGTGAAACTGCTGCCACTGAACGGGAGCGGCCTCAGCTTGCGGGGCATGGCCAAAGACGAGCAGGATCGCCGCGGCGATTGCCGCCAGGATGGGAAAACGCATCATAGGGTCCTTTCTAAGCTGACCTATGCCATAACGGCATACCGGCGAGTGCAGTTCCGGAACACGCCGATCTTCGTCAGCGAACTCCTGAGACACGCCCGACGCTAGGCGAAATGCGACGGCAGGGCGATAGCTCATTGTAAGCCACTCGCCTCCCTAGAGTTTCGGCGTTGCCGGCCGACGCGGAGGCAGGGCCAAGTCCGCGGCGATTCGATTGCGGTGGTGTATGCGACGGTCACAATAGCCGGGCGGACACAAAAAAAGCGGGGCGCCAGCGTGTAGGGGGTTAGTCGGCCTTGCATTCAGTGGCCGCTCGTGACCCGTTCGTCCAGGTTGCCAGAGTGCCCTTGCCGCGCAGCCCCGATTTCTGGTTCGTGTACCAGAAACCGTCCGCCGCCATTTGCTGCGTGAGCGTCGCCGCCCCGGCGGTGCCCTTCACGCTGACGCGCGCCATGTTGCGGGCAAAGTCGACATGGAGCTCCGTGCCGTCCCGGCAGGTATAGGTCGCGGTGACCGCGGCTGCCGGAGCCGTGGAGAGGCCGAGCACGACGGCGACGGCGGGTATGACAGCGTGCTTGTACATCGACTGGTCCTCTCGGCTTCACGTCCCTGATCTTTCTATCCCGAGCTGAGCCCGAGCGGGACGGAAGCGCAAGCCGGAATTCGCGAGCGGCGAGCCCGCGCCTGAACCACTGGTCTCAGGCGTCCTCGAAGAACTGCGACCGGCGCGTGTCGGCATAGGTCCGGAAGCCCTCGCTTGCATCGAGCCGCGCGATGATCTCGGCGTCGGGCGCGCGGGTGCCGTCGAGCGCCGTTACTACATTGGCCCTCAGCTGCTCGGCATTGTCCACGCCGACGATGATCGTATCCGGACGCTGGTGCACGACCCAGGCGAGCGCGGCGGCTGCCAGACGCGCCCGATCCGTCAGGCCGATGCTGTCGCCGATGGTGAAGAGCTCGCTCTTGAAGAAGACCTCGCGCGCAATGACGCCGAGCCCGAGCTCCCGTGCCCGTGGCACGACCGCGCGCAAGCCGGCCTGCTCGCCGAGACTGAGGTCGAGATTAACGGCGTCGAAGGCGCCGGAATTGAGCTCTGCGAGATAGAGCCTTTCGCCGGAAAAGGAATCGGCGACCGCAAAGCGGATCAGGCCCTCGCGTCGCAACCGCGCCAGGTTGTCGGCGAGACGCGGAAGATAATCGGGTGTCTCGTCGATGGAATGCTTCAGCAGACCGATGTTGAGAAAATCGATCGTCTCACGGCGAAGGAGCCCAAGCGAGCGGACTACCTCCGCGCGCATGAGCGCGAAATCGAGCATCTTGCGATTTCCGGGGTCGTAGCCGTAGCACATGCCCTCCGGTCGGGTTTGCACATAGACCGGAAAGGGCGGCGGCATCTCGGCCAGATTGCGGCCGAGCGCCTCCTTTTCCGAATCGATGGTGACATCGAAATAGTTGATGCCGAGATCGTAAGCCGCCTTCAGGACCTCGCGCCGCCGCGGACCGCCGAAGCCGGGCGCGATGAAGCCCGGCGTCACCGCCTTGGCCATGTCCTCGTTGAAGCCGCGCGAGCGGCCGTCGCCGAGATATTCATGGCCGCCGAGAGCGATCTGCGAGACCTCGATGCCGGTCTTGCCGAATGGAACGTAACGCATGAGTTCGGATCTCTCCTGAGCGCAAACAGTCCTTCGCTGCCGGGGCGCAAGGATTACGCAGACGAAGCGGTGGCGTCGGCCGCTACAGCGCCTCGCGCAGCAGGCGCCGATAGTCATCGGCATTGGCCGCCTTCGGATTGGTGGCGTTGGTATGATCCTTGGCTGCAAGCTCGGCGGTTCGGTCGAGCACGCCTTCGGTGACGCCCATGGCCGAGAGGCTCGCCGGCATGTCGAGCCGGCGGTTGAGGTCCTCGATGGTGCGGGCGAGGTCGGCATCCTCGGGCAAACCGAGCGCTGCGAGAATGCGCGGATATTTGTGGCCGACCGCATCGGCATTGAAGCGCAGCACCGTCGGCAGCAGCACCGCGTTCAAGGTGCCGTGGTGCAGCGACAAATTCTCCAGGCCACCGAGCGCATGGCTCATGGCATGGACGGCGCCGAGCCCCTTCTGGAAGGCGAGCGCGCCCTCGAGCGCCGCCATCATCATGTTCCAGCGCGCGCCGCGGTCCTGGCCGTCCTGGGTTGCGCGTTCGAGCGAGGCGCCACAACGCGCGAGCCCGTCGAGCGCGATGGCATCGGCCGGCGGATTGACGGCATTGGCGAGATAGGTCTCGACGCAATGGGTGAGCGCGTCCATGCCGGTGGCGGCGGTGAGCTTCGGCGGCAGGCCCAGCGTGAGCTCGGGATCGCAGATCGCCATTTTCGGGAAGAGATAGGGGCTGACGAGGCCGAGCTTGCGCCCGTCGTCGAGGATGACGATGGCCGCCCGGCCGACCTCGGCGCCGGTGCCCGCCGTCGTCGGCACGGCGATAACCGGCGGCATATCGGCCGTGATGCGCGCGATGCCGCCTTCGACGGCGGCATATTGGCCGAGCGGGCCGTCATGGGTCGCCATGAGCGCGCAGGCCTTGGCGAGATCGATAGGCGAGCCGCCGCCGATCGCCACGATGCCGTCGCATCGATTGTCGCGGAAGAGCTGCAGGGCCGCCCGCGCGGCGCGCTCGGTGGGGTTGGTTGGCGTGTCTTCGAAGATTGCCGCCGCCGGCATCTTCATGGCCGCCTCGGCCCGATCGACGAGGCCCACGGCACGCACGCCGCGATCGGTGACGATCATCGGCCTGGCGATGCCGAAGCTCTGCAGGGCGCCGGCCAGTTCCATGATCGCGCCGAAGTCGAATTTGACGGTCGTCAGATAGGATATGGTCGCCACAGCCATGCCGGTTTCCTCGTGAGTGAGCACGATCGGCTTGCCGACGATCGTGCTTCAAGTCGTGTTCTGGGGATATGCTGGCGATATCCCCGCCCGCCGAGATCCATAACTCACCCGCAAGGACGATGTAAGCGGGCAGAGGCCGGGCGTCCGAGCCGGCTCCGGCTAATTGGGTTGCGACGCCAGCCAGGCCCGATACATCGAAAGATGCGCTTCATCGGGCGGATAGCGGCCCCGGATGCCGCCGCCTTCCTCGACCTTTTGCCGTACCCATGCGTCGAGCCGTTCTTTTTCGAGCGCCTGCTCCACCACCTCGGCGACGAGATGGGAGGGAATGACGACAACACCGTCCTCGTCGGCGACGACGAAGTCGCCCGGGAAGACCACCGTGCCGCCGCAACTGATCGGCAGCTGTATGTCGATGGCCATCAGCGAAACGGGGCTCGGCGGTGCCGCAGGACCGGCGCAGAAGATCGGCAGCCCCATCATGCGCAACTCCTTGACGTCCCGCATGCCGCCATCCGCGACCACGCCCGCGATGCCGCGCTCGATGAGGCAGGCGGTGAGCACGTCGCCGATGCCGCCCACCGCACTATTGCCCTGCATGTCCATGACAAAGACATCGCCGGGGGCGATCTCTTCGGTTGCCTTGAGCATGACGCTGTTCGGATTACCGAGATCGGTGGCGACGTTGAGGTCCTCGCGCTGCGGCACATAGCGCAGCGTGAAGGCCGGGCCGGCAAAGCGGCAGTTGTCTTCCCTGAGGGGCCGTATATGGGAGATGGCGCGCGACCGCATTCCGTATTTCTTGTAGAGAATGCCGGAGACGGTCGCGCTTGGAACCTGCTTGAGCAGATCCAGCGTCTTCTGATCGAGAGTGGCCATTTGATATCGTCCTTTGCTCGACTGATCCGTCTGCGCGAATGCTCGCGGCGAGCTCGTCGCCACGGGCGTCCTGCGCGAAACGTGAATCCACAGAGCCTCGGGCTGCCGGAAGCAGCCGCGGGCAGGGGGCTGGCTTATTGACGCGACCGTCTAGCCTCGCCATAGGCGCCGGTGCCGACGTCGATCAGCTCGATGCGATAGCCATCCGGGTCGTCGACGAAGGCTATATGCAGCGTTCCGAATTTCACCGGCCCCGGCTCGCGGACGATTGTCACGCCGTCCGTCCGCAAGCGCTCGCAAACGCCTTTGATGTCGTGTACGCCGATCGCGAGATGGCCAAAGCCCGTGCCGCGTTCGTAGCTCTCCACGTCGTAATTATAGGTGAGCTCGATGATCGGATCGGTGAATTCGGACCCGTAGCCCACGAACACATTGGTATACTTGCCCTCGGGAACGTCTTCTCGCCGGAGAACCTTCATGCCGAAGTGGCGGCAGTAGAAGTCGATCGACCGTTCGAGATCGCCGACACGCACCATCACATGCATGAGCCTATAGCCGCGCGTAGCGGCATCGGACGTCGTCATTGCCAACCCCTTGAGTCGCGGGCAGACGGCATCGCCCGGCCGTCGCCGGACCGCCTCACCCCCTGAAACGAAAGCGTGATCCGCACACCTCCCGCTCGAGCCGCTGCGCGAGCCTCAGATCAGTTTATATTTGAACAGATCATTGGGGCTCGACTCTGTCGCGCTTGGGGAGTTCTGTCAATGAACTTCATCGCGGGAGACCGGCAAGAACGCATATCAGGTCTGCAGAGATCTCGGAAACATGAGCCAAATGTGAGCTTTGCTCTCCCGATTGCGACGTATTGACAGCTCATTCGGGAGTGGTCAGTATAGCAGTCAACAAAGCAAGACTGTTCACATATGAACAGATCGGCGGTGTGCCGGATGGGAGTGAGGCGTGGCGTCGATGCAGCACGTGCGAAGTCCGGGTGAAGACCGTTGCGCTTCGTTCTCGGCTGCGCGGGGCCTGCGTGCCGGGCTTGGTCGCCTTGGTTGTCGTTTCGCCAAGGCGAGGGTTGCGCTTCCATGGCCGCGGAACTGCTCGATAACAACCAACGGGAGGATACGCATGTCGAATGAAGGCGCGGCTTTTCGCCGATACAGTCTCCTGGCTGCGACAATCGCGGGTGGCCTGTTCATCGCCCATGCCGCTGTGGCAGCCGAAGTCAATTTCTGGGTGACGGAGCCCGGAAAGGAGCGGGCCATCAAGCTGGTCAAGGAGTTCGAGGCGGCGAATCCGGATATCAAGGTCAATCTGCAGAGCAATCCTTATGGAGGCCTGCAGGGCAAGGTTCACGTCGCATTGCGATCCGGTATTCCGCCTGACCTCGTCGAGGTGCAGACCTCCTGGCTCAGCCCTTATGTGGCGACGGGCAAGCTCGAGGACGTGACGGAGGTTATCACCAACAAGATTCCGGTGAGCGATTTCATCGAGGCGCCAATCAGGAACTCGACCTTCGACGGCAAGATCTATTCCCTGCCGTTTCAAGCCGAGTCGCTCGCCATGCTCTACCGCAAAGACCTCTACCGGGAGGCGGGGCTCGATCCGGAGAAGCCACCGGCCACATGGCCGGCCTTCATCGAAGCCGCCAAGAAGCTCACCCGCACACGCGCCAATGGCCAGGCGACCTTCGGCTACGGCATCGCCGGGGGTGGGCCCGAAGGAGAGGGCAATGTTCTCTATCGCGCGCTTCCCTATATGTGGATGAACGGCGGCGGTATTCTTTCCGACGACTACAAGAAGGTAGTCGTCAACAGCCCCGCGAGCGTTGCGGCTGTTGATTTCTACACGTCCATGTATACGACGCTGAAGGTCGCGCCGCCTTCGACCTTGGAAAACGACGGTCTGGCGCTGCGCCGCCTGTTCATGGCCGGGACCATCGCGCAATATCAGGGCACGCCGACCGAGATCGAGCGCCTCGACAAGGATGCGCCGGGGCTCGATTATGGCGTCGCCATCATGCCGCATCCCGAAGGAAAGCAGACGGCGGCGCTCCTCGGTGGCTGGGGCTTCATTCTGCCGAAGGAAGCGAAAAACAAGGAAGCCGCCAGGACGTTGCTGGCCTTCCTGGCAAATCCGGAAAGAATAGGCTTCTATACGCGCACCTTTCCGACGGTGAAGGCGGCGCTCGATCTTCCCCGCTTTGCCGATCCGCGCCTCACGGCGTTCAAGGAAATGCTGAACTACGCCCGTCCGCAGCCGCCGATAGACAGCTGGGCGCGCATCACCAGCATCTTCTATCGCAATATACAGGAGATCTTGGTCGGTGGATCCACGCCTCAGCAGGCGATGGATAAAGCCGCCGAGGATATTTCGGCGCTCGTCAAGTAATGGGCACGAAGGCGCTTTCCGCTGCTCCTGCCGACGTGCGGGCGCGTCCCCTCGCCAAGATCGTGAGGGCCCTGATGCTTCGAGCGCAGGGCTTTCTATTCGCGCTTCCCGCCCTTCTGCTCCTGGCGATCTTCATCGTCTATCCGATGATTTCGACCGTCCTGATGAGCGTGACGGATGCCAGTGGCGGTTTCACGGGACTCGAGAACTACACGTCGATGGTGACCTCCAGTACGACGTCGCGCGCCTTCACCAACACGATCTTCTATGTCGGGCTGTCGATCATCTTTCAGATGGCCCTCGGCACCGCAGTCGGTATCGTCCTGAATGAGACTTTCTGGGGGCGGGCGCTGGTGCGCTCGCTCATGCTCATCCCTTGGCTCATCCCCGGCATCGTCGCCGCCATGACCTGGGCCTGGATGTTCAACACCGATTTCGGGATCATCAATTATGCCCTGATGCAACTCGGGGTCATAGCCCACCCCGTGGGCTGGCTGACGAACCCGTCGACGGTGCTGCCGGCGCTCACGGCGGTCAATATCTGGAAGATGTTTCCCTTCGTCTCCATCATGGTTCTGGCCGGCCTGCAGGCCATTCCCGTTTCGCTCTATGAGGCGGCGCGCGTCGATGGCGCCAATTGGTGGCACGAGATCCGTTACATCACCCTGCCGGGCCTCAAGACGATCTTGAGTTCCATTACGTTGCTGCTGCTCATTGCCGGCGTGAATTCCATCACCATCATCTATGCGACGACGAAGGGAGGTCCCGCGGACCGCTCGCTGATCACCTCGATCCAGATCTATGTCGAGGCCTTCCAGCATTTTGATTTCAATCGGTCGAGCGCCCTGTCGGTTATGTTCTTTTTGATCACCACGGTGTTTATCGTGGCCTACATCCGCAATTCTTCGCGCCAGCAACTAGGATGACGACTATGAAGGCGGGCTCGCGCAGCATCTGGATCTACGGGCCGGTGGCGATCATCGTCTTCATCACGGTCTTCCCCTTCCTCTGGATGACGGTGTCGTCGTTCAAGCTGCAAGTCGAGCTCTATAGCCTGCCGCCGACATGGCTGCCGGAGATGCCGACATGGCAGAATTTCTCCAAGGTGCTCTTCGAATCGAACATCCCGCGCTACTTCGTCAACAGCTGTATCGTCTCGATCGGATCGACGGCGCTTGCCCTCGTCTTCGCCATTCCTGCCGCCTACGGCTTTGCCCGCTTTAGCTTCCGGGGAAAATCTCTGTGGCAGGTCTTCGTGCTCGTCTCTCATCTTCTGCCGACGGCGGCCTTGATCGTGCCGCTTTATGTGCTTCTCGGCGCGATCCAACAGCTGAACACGCTGGTCGGCCTCATTCTGGTTTATCTCGTGCTGACGTTACCCCTCAGCATCTGGATGCTGACGGGCTATTTCAAGAGCATCCCGGTCGAGCTCGAAGAGGCGGCGATCATCGACGGCGCTTCCCGCTTCGGCGTGCTCATGCGCATCATGTTGCCGCTGTCGCTGCCCGGCATCGTGGTGATCGTGCTTTACGCCTTTGTCGCCACCTGGAACGAGTTCATCTTCGCCTTGAGCTTCGCCACCGACGTGCGGGTGAAGACCCTGCCGATCGGGCTCGCCGAATTCTCGACGGAATACGACACGGACTGGGGGGCGATCATGGCGGCGTCGGTCATCATGACACTGCCGATTGCGGCGCTCTTCTTTGGACTGCAGCGGCTCTTCGTCGGCGGGTTGATGTCCGGTGCGATGAAGGGCTGACCCGCTTTCCAGCAGATTTCTCATCGGGGCTTGCGGCCCCGTCCACCGTCCTGGAGACCGAACGATGAAGATCTCGAAGCTGACGCCTTGGTTGGTGCGGGCGGAAGGCACCTACTGGGGGGAGTTTCTCTTCGTTCAGGTGGAGACGGACGAAGGCGTGACCGGCTGGGGCGAGGTGACATCCTCCTCGCATCTCGCCAACCGGGCGGTAGCCGGCATGATCCGCCAGCTCAACGATCTCCTCATTGGCGAAGATCCGTCCGAGATCGAGCGCCTCTGGCACAGGATCTTTCGCCAGTACACCTACATGGGCAGTCGCGGCGCCACGAGCCACAGCATCAGCGGCATCGACATCGCGCTGTGGGATATTCGCGGAAAGGTGCTCGGCCGGCCGGTCTATGACCTCCTCGGCGGCAAGCTGCGCGACGAGATCCTGCTTTACACCCACCCCGATCAGACGAAATTCACCGACAAGGAAGGCGTGGTCGCCGAGGTGACCGCGCTCGTCGAGTCCGGCCACACGGCGTTGAAGTTCGACCCCTTCCCGCATCTCGGCGGGCTGGCGCAGCGTCGGCGCGGCTATCTCGACGGCGAGCTTCCGCGCAAGGCCGAGCGCATGGCGGCCGAGCTCACGGCGCTCATTCGCGAGACGGTCGGGCCGGACGTCGAGATCCTGATCGACGCGCACGGCCGTTTCAATGTGCCGACCGCTATCCGCCTCTGCCGCACGCTGGAGGACGCCGGCGATATCGACTGGTTCGAGGAGCCGGTGCCGGTCGAGAGCTACCATGCGCTGAGGCAGGTGCGCGAGAAGGTCAATACGGCCATAGCCGTCGGCGAGCGCCTGCATACGCGCTGGGAATTCGTACAGATCTTCGAGAATGAGCTCGCCGATTACATCATGCCGGACGTCACCTGGACGGGCGGCATCACCGAATTCAAGAAGATCTCGACTATGGCGGAGGCTTATTACCTGCCGATTTCGCCCCATGACGCGGCCGGGCCGATCAATGTGGTCGCCGGCGCGCATGTCATGATGACCGTGCCCAATTTTTACCGGCTGGAAACAGCCCATTACGACCTTTCCAGCTACAACCGCTTCATTACGACGCCGCTCGACGACAAGGGCGACCAGCTCCGGCTTTCGGAGGCACCGGGGCTCGGCATCGAGATGGATATGGACTTTCTGCGCGGCAATGTCATAGACGGCTTCGGCGGCTGAGAGGCTGTCTGGGCCTATTCATCGTCTCGACGATTGTCGAGAAGGGGCTATTCCGCGGTGGCAATCGTAATGGTGGTAGACGGTAAGGACATGCCCCAGTCCGATCAGTTGGATGACAATCTCGAAAAAAACCGGGTGCCAGCCATCGATCGCATGATGGACATGCTCGAGCTGGTGGAGCGCCGGCTGGAGGGCGCAACTATCCGCGAACTCAGCGAGACCTTGGGCCTGCCTCGCTCCACGGTCTACCGTATCCTGAACACGCTGGAGCTGAGGGGCATGGTCCGCCGCAGCGTGGTCGGCACCTATATGCTGGGGCCGCGGCTTCTCGCCTTCGCGACCAATGTTGCCGACGCGGGCGGCTATGAGATCGCCGATATTGCCGCCTCGCATCTGGAGCAGCTGTCGGAGGCGACCGGCGAAGCGAGCAAGATCTCTGTCCGTGACGGCGATGGCGTCCTGGTCGTCGGCCGTGCGCGCGGGCCACGCGAATATAGCCTTTCCATCAAGGCGGGCCGCCGGTTGCCCTTCCACGCGGGTGCGGCGAGCAAGGTGCTGCTCGCGCATCTCGAAAAGGGTGAGATCGACCGGCTCATCGCTGGCGAACTCACGGCTTATACGACCCGCACCGTCACCGACCCGAAAAAGCTCGTGGCCGAACTGCGCAAGATCAGGCGCCAGGGCTGGGGCTTCGATAATGGCGAATATTCCAACGGCGTCTATGCCTATGCCGCGCCGGTGCGCAACCGGGTCGGTAAGGTCGTGGCGGCCGTCTCCGTGCCTTTCTTGAACGAACCGGACATGGAGCGCCGGGAGCGGCTAAGGCTCGCGGTCATCGCCGCAGCCGAGGCGATCTCCGCTGACCTCTGAGGACCGTCTCACGCCGCAGATGTGACTGCCGCCGGCTGGAACATTCGCTGGCGGGCTTGAGTTTCACCCCGGTCCAAGCGCGCCGGCGCCATTGCCGGCATTGCTGCGCTTCGGCCATCAGGGAGACCCACCATGCGATATCCACTGCTGATCGGAGCCGTGCTCGTTTTTGCCACCAGCGCGGCCTGGGCCCAGGACAGATCCCGCGACTATGATGATGACCATAACTCCGCCTGGAGCGATCGAGACTCCTCCGATCGCGGCTGGAGCGAAGGACGCGGTGACCGTATGGGCGATCGGATGGGATATGCTCATCGATATCACGATCGGCGTTCGGGAGCGGCCAGCTTCTATGTGCGCAGCGGCGACACCCGGCTCGCCGTGCGCTGCGATCAGCGGGAATCCATGCGCTCTTGCGTCGACACGGCCTTGATGGTCCTCGACCGTGTTCGCACACAGGCCGGCGCCGCGCCTTCCGCGGAGCCCGCAGCCCCGCCGGCAACCAGCCCGCCTGCGCAGCCGCGCTGAAGGGGGCGGGACGAGCCGATAAGGCGGATCAGTCAAAAAGAAAGGGGAGGCCTAAGCCTCCCCTTTGCCGTTCGGACAACTGAGACCCTCACACGGGGTCGTTGACATGGACCTGGATATGGTTCGCCAACAGTTGCACGCCGCTTTGGTCGTAGGCGGTCAAAACGATATCGAAATCGCCGCCGCCGTAGCCATAAGGCTGGATGCCGGCCATATGCGGGTCCGTGTCGATCGCGTCTTTCAGGAAGTCGAAGCCGAAATTGACTGAATTCTGTGAGACATGCGGGTTCAGGCCGTCCTCATCTGCGATGAGAGGGTCTGTACCCAGCAGCCAAGGCGTGCTGCCGGCCGCCCCGCCCAGGTCGAAGGTGAGATAGTCCGTTCCCTGCGTGGGGTCGACGTCGATCTTGAGCTGGAAGTGATAGTCGTCCAGCGTCTCGCTGCGACCGTTCAGCCCGGTGAGGGCTGCAAAGTCGAAATTCCATGCCGCGCGACCTAGGTTGTCACCGTGCATGCCGTGCACGCCATCCTGCTGGTGGCCTGCATCGACCGTATAACGCGTCACGCCGTTCTCATCTGTGACGCCGGGAACGACCTCGGCGCTCGTCCGGTAATGAACCTTCAAATCGAGCTCGATCCCGAGGCCGTCATGCCGCGCCACATCGTAATGGTCAGGCATGTTGCCGTCGCCGAAGAGCATTTCGCCGCCCGATGTACCCGATGGATCGACCGTCGCGCCATGGGTCAAGGAGACGTAGTCCGGCCGTGCGATGCCGTGATCCCAATCATAGGCTAGGACGGCGCGATGGGCCTGTACGTCGCTCGCAATCCCTGAATAGACCGGGCGGTTTTCAACCCAATCCGGCATCAGATCTCTCAGCTGAGCGGCCGTATCGGGGTCGAATTTGCGGATATCGATGCCGGCGTCACCGCCGTTCGCCAGCAGATTGTCGTGCAGCGACTGATCGCGGCCGGTGCCGAATTTGGCTGTGAATTCGGTCAGCGGTGCGCCGCCGTCTTCGAGGTAATGCGCATATTCGGCCGCCAGCTTGATGAAGGCGATATTGACAGCTTTCGCGGCCGCGCCGAGCGTGTCCTCGCCAAGGATGGCTTGGCCGAGATGGGTGCTGTCGCTATAGCCGTGGCCATTGGCGGTGTCGTTGTTAAAGAGGGCGAGATTGCCGTTCGGAAGCCCGGCCAGAAAGGTGTAGAGGTGATCGAGAGCCCCCCATTTGGCGATGATGGCATCGCCTTCGGTCCCGTTGACCTCGAGATGCACGCCCTCACCGATCGCGATCCCGGCCAGATCGACATTGGTGCTGGCACGGCCGCTGGCCGAGGCCTCGGTGAAGGTCACGCCGGTCAGATTGATCGTACCCTGGCCGGTGACCGCATGGAGCGGCAAGCCCGCGCCGAGGAGCTGGGCATCGACCTCGATGGCAGCCCCCGCGTCGAGATGAACCGTATGCACGCCCAATAAGTCGATCAGATTGAAGGTGCTGTGCCGGTTGTCCAGTGTCACGACGAGCTGCGGGCCATCGATTTGGAAGTGGTAGGCGCCGGCCATGGTGAAATGGAGGGTGCCGTTCTCCAATGTGGCGATCGGGGCGACCAGCGGAGCATGCGGCTGGTCGAGAATGCCGTCGGCCGCATCCTGGACGATGTCGCGGAGATTGGCCTCGCCGACCGTCTTGAACTCTTCGGATGTGAGGAAGGCCTTGGCGATCTGGTCTCCGGCGAGCTTGCCCGCGGCGAGTTGCTCGGTCCAGTACTGCAGTCCGCCCGCATCCGGCTCGCGCCCGAGAAGGTTCTGGTAGAAGAGCTTGACCAGCTCCTGCGGCGGCAGGTCGGGGCCGCTATCCGGATGTTGGATATGGAACTCGTCGGATCTGACGAAGGTCTTCACCAGCTCATCGAAGCTGATCTCGCCGCTGCGGTATCGCGCCGACCAATAGGTCAATCCCTCCGCGTCGGGTGCCCGGCCGAAGGCAGCCTGATAGAGCGCTACAAGCGGCAGGGTCAGGTCGTGCAGCTTGTGGTATTCATCGCTGTTCAGAAAGTCGGCTCTGATGTGGTCGAGCGGATTTCCGGATTGGTAGCGACCGATCCAATAGTCAACTTCGCTTTCAGAAGGCGTGCGAAGTAGAAGACTTTCATAAAAATCAATGACCTGCAATCTTGCACTATCTGACACCGTCAGCCCCCATCATATGCATGGACGCTTTCCGCGCCCGCCGCACCCTAGTTGCGTTAACGTGCAAATTCAACCGTGGTAGCGTATGTAATTAACCATACAACGTGTCGGTGAAAAAATTACCCGATGGATTTCCGGGGGATGGCAGCGTATATTACCTCACGCAACCCGACGGTTTGGTCCGTGTACAGAATTAACTATTCAAACTAGAGGGGTTTCGTCGGTCCGACGGCCTTCGGTTGCGGGAGTGGCCCATGGGGTTGGCCGGGTGAGGCTGAGAGGCCTCTCGTCCGCCTTCAGATGGCGCCGCTCGATGGTGCTGTTCCGGGAGGGGAAGCATGACGGACAAGCTCTTCGGGGGTGCGATCCCCGAAATCTACGATCGCCTCTTGGTCCCGCTCATCTTCGAGGTCTATGCGGCCGATCTCGCCGAACGCGTGGCCGCGCTGAAGCCGCAGCGCGTGTTGGAATTGGCCGCCGGGACGGGGGCGCTTTCACGCGCCATGGCGTTGCGGCTTTCGCCGGCCACGCGGATCCTTTCGACCGACCTCAACCAGCCCATGCTCGATCGCGCCGCCGCGCGCCAGAACGGCGATGGCCGCATCGCATGGCAGCAGGCCGATGCTCTTGCGCTGCCGCTCGAAGATCAAAGAATAGATCTCGTCGCCTGCCAGTTCGGCGTGATGTTCTTCCCCGACAAGGTGAAAGGCTATCGGGAGGCTTATCGGGTCTTGCGGCCCGGTGGTCATTACATCTTCAACGTCTGGGACCGGATCGAGGAGAACGACTTTCCCCGCTGCATTACTGCAGCCTTGCAGGCTGTCTTTCCGGACGATCCGCCGCGCTTCATGGCGGCAATCCCGCATGGCTATTTCGATACCGGCAGGATCCGGGACGAGTTGACAACCGCCGGCTTCACCGAGATCGCGACCGAGACGGTCGCTCACAAGAGCCGCGCGAAATCCGCCGATGACGTGGCGATCGCCTTCTGCCAGGGCACGCCGCTGCGCAACGAGATTCTGGCACGGGATCCTGATGGTCTCCACAGGGCGACGGAGGCTTCAGCCCAAGCGCTGCGGCGGGAATTTGGAAGCGGTGCGATCGAGGGCCGTATCAGCGCCCATGTGATTTCCGCCACCCGGCCGTAACATCGACGGATCGCTCGCCCGCGTCAGCAATGAATGACGGTTGCTGGAGGTCGGCGCGTGCGAAGGCGCCAGTGCCGATCCGACGCAGGGATCGGCACGCCTGGTCGTCATCCTCGGACGACCTCCGATACGTCTCGGGAATGAGCGGCTATTCGAGAGGCTCTTCCGGACCCCAGCCCATCCGGCCCGCATGCCCCTCGATTTCCTCGCGGACTGCGGTGAGCGCAGCTTGCAGCGTCGCGACCTCCCGAAGCATCTCCGGGTCGAGCGCGCCACCGCGCGCCGCGAGGGCTTCGACGGCCCTCAATCGCGCGGCTTCGAGTTCCGAACGAAGCTGGTGAACGGGCATGGATTGGGTCATCGGATGGCTCCTTTGGTCACTTTCGTCCTAACCCGACGGCGTCGCCTGCGGTTCCGGGTCGCTGGTCATCAGGCGGGAGCAGGGCGCACGGTCGCGACGACTTCGCCCCCCATTCTCGTGTCGCTATGTGGGATTGTGTGGGAGTTAGTGAGGTGTTATGTGTGGATATGGCGGTTCGAAGAAGCTGCATAATGAGGAGGAAACGCAATGTTGCGCCGCATTTTCCTGGGACTGATCGGTAGTTGCGCGCTCGGCCTCGCCGCCGGCCCCACTATCGCCCAAGACAAGGTCGTGACCATTCGGCTCGCGAGTGCTTTCGACCAGGGCACCGACATGATGCGAGCGGCCAAGCGCTTCGCCGATCTGGTGAACGAGCGCAGCAAAGGCGCGATCGACGTCAAGATCTTCGCCGGCGGCCAGATGGGCGGCGAGAAGGATAATCTCGAGGCTCTGAAGCTCGGCGAGATCGAGATGGCGGTGTTCGGAACCTATCCGATCGTCTCCCTCGCCCCGAAATACTCCTTCTTTGATGCGCCCTTCGTGTTCCGCGACAAGGACCATGTCTACAAGACTTGGGACGGCAAGCTCGGCAAGGAAGTGCGCGACATCTTTGCCAAATCGCACGGCATTCATACCGTCGGCATGATGGGCCGCGGCTATCGCCATCTCACCTCGAACACCCCGATCAACAGCGTCGACGATCTGAAGGGCATGAAGCTGCGCATGGGGCAGTCGAAACCCTTTATCGATGCCTTCACCGCGCTCGGTGCCGTCGTGGTGCCGATCGCCCTGCCGGAACTCTTCACGTCCTTGAAGCTCGGCGTCGTCCAGGGCTCCGATGGCCCCTACGACCAGATCTATACGTTCAAGCTGCAGGAGGCGCAGAAGTATATCGCCGTGACCGGCCATCTCTATGCCACCTCGCTCTGGCTGATGAACGACGACTTCTACGAAGGCCTCACGGAAGATCAGCGCAAGATCGTCGATGATGCGGCCAAGGAAGCGCTCGCTTACGGCGACGAACTGTCGGTTGCCAGCGAGGAGGCGCTTGCCGAGAAGCTCAAGGCGGCCGGCATGCAGTTCACCAAGCCGGACTATGCGCCGCTCATGGCGAAGGCCAAGCCCGCGCTCGACAAGCTCTTCGCCGAGCTCTGGTCGGTGACGAGCGCCGACGAGATCGCCCAGATCCGCTGATTGGCGCAAAGGCGAACGACATGGCCCTGTTCAACCGAACCTTGGACATCATCGCCGCGCTGCTCTTCGCGGCGGCCCTGGTATTGGTCAATCTGCAGATCGTCTGTCGTTTCGTTCTGTCGGTCTCGGTGCCCTGGACGGAGGAGGTGAGCCGGCTCGTCTTCATCTGGCTCGCCTTCCTGGGCGCCAGCATCGGCGTGCGCGAGGGCTCCCTCATCGTCATCGACACCCTGCCGGAGATCGTCGGTCGACGCTGGCAGACCGTGATGGCGCCGCTCATCCGGCTCGTCAGTCTCGCCATCATCCTATTCATGTTCGCGGCGAGCATCCCGCTCGTGCAGTCGGTCTGGCCGACGACGCTCGCCACGGTGGACTGGATCTCGAACGGCTGGGCCTATCTCGCCTTCACGGCGAGCTTCGCCATCATGGTGCTCTACAGCGCCGCGCCCTTGGTGAGCGATGCCAAGCGCCTCTTCGGCGGAGCGCGCTGATGGTCGGCCCCTATGTCGTTGTCCTGCTGGTGATGTTCATCGCGGCGGTCCCTGTCGCCTTTTCGCTCGCCGGCACCTCGATCATCATCACGCTCATCGAGCGCGGGGTCGGCTTCAACCCGGCCTTCATGGTGCAGAAGGCGGTCTCCGGCATCGATAACTTCATGCTCTTGTCGGTGCCCTTCTTCATCTATGCCGGCAAGGTCATGAATGTCGGGGGCGTCACTCACCGCATCTATGCCTTCGCGAAATCACTGGTGGGCTCGCTGCGCGGCGGGCTCGCCCAGGTCAACGTGGTCGCCAGCATCATCTTCGCCGGCATGACAGGCACGGCGGTGTCGGAGGCAGCGGGTCTCGGCACCGTCGTCATGAAGTCGATGCGCGAGGAGGGCTACAAGGAGGACTTTTCGGTCGCGGTCGTCGCGGCGTCCTCGACCATCGGGCCGATCATCCCGCCGAGCGTGCCGCTCGTCATTTATGCGCTCATGGCGAATGTCTCGGTCGGTGGCATGTTGATGGCGGGACTCATCCCCGGCCTCCTCATGGGCGGCGCGCTGATGCTCTGGATCGCCGTGCTCGCACGGCGCAAGGGCCTGCCGAGCGGCGCTCCCTTCAGCCTGCACACCGTGTGGTCCACCTTCAAGGACGGGTTCCTGCCGCTGATGACTCCCGTCCTGCTGATCGGCGGCATCGTCTCCGGCGTCTTTACGCCGACCGAGGCGGCTGCCATCGCGGCGCTTTATGCGACCTTTCTGTCGGTTGTCGTCTACCGGGCGGTGAGCCTGCGCGAACTCGCCGAGATTGCCCGCTCCACCGCGGTCGACACCGGCGTCATCATGCTCGTCGTCGCCATGGCGATGATCTACGGCTATCTCGTGACGCGCGCCGGCCTCACCGACGCCATGGTGCAGTGGATGGCCGGCATCTCGACCGATCCCATCGTCATCGGCCTCATCATCATCGGCTTCCTCTTGATCGTCGGCTGCTTCCTGGAGGCGACGGCGGCCATCATCATCCTGACGCCGGTGCTCCTGCCCGTCATGCAGGCGAGCGGTCTCGACCCCATGCACATGGGCGTGATCGTCGTGCTCACCATGATGATCGGCCTGCTCACACCGCCCTTCGGCATGGTGCTGTTCGTCTTGAGCAGGATCTCGGGTGTGTCCCTACACCGCATCGTGGTTGCGGTTCTGCCCTTCATCGTGCCGCTTCTCGTCGTCGACATCCTGCTTCTCTTTTTCCCCGTTCTGGTGCTGCTCCTGCCGCGCCTCGTGATGTGATTTCCCGAATTGTGATTTCCCATGGACAAACGATGACCCGTATCGCTCCGACGCTCCGCCCCCTCGCACCCGCCCTCGCCGCGGCGGAAAAGGGCGGCTATGCCCTCGGCTCCTTCGCGCCGCGCTACACGAGCATGATCCGCCCCGTGCTGCGCGGAGCAATGAAGACCCGCTCGCCGCTCATCGTGCAGATTTCCCAGCGCGAGCTTGAGCGCTACGGCGTTACGCCACGCCAGTTCGCCGACGCCTTTTTCGAGGCCGCGGAGAAGGAAGGGCTCGACGTGCCGGTGGTGCTCCATCTCGACCACACCTTCGAGCGGGAGGTCGTTGAAGCCGCGATGGATGCGGGCTTCACCTCCGTCATGATCGACCAGTCGGCGAAGCCGCTCGAGGAGAATATCGCGGTCACCGCCGAAATCGTGCGGGCGGCCCATGCACGCGGCATTTCCGTCGAGGCCGAACTCGGCAAGATCGGCACGACCGATTTCATCGAAACGGACAAGGACGAGGAGCATTTCACCGATCCGGAGGAAGCCAAGCGCTTCGTGGCGGAGACGGAGGTCGATGCCCTTGCGGTTGCGGTCGGTACGCTGCACGGCCATTACATCACACGCCAGCCGCGGGTGGATCTCGCACGGCTCGAGGCAATCCGCGCGCTGACCCCGGTGCATCTCGTCCTGCACGGCGGCTCGGGCGTGCCGCCGCATATGATCCACGCCGCCATCCGCATTCCCGGCGGCGGCGTCAGCAAGGTCAACATCGCGACCGATCTCGAACATGCGATGCTGACGGCGCTCGGCCGCACCGAACGGCTGACGGACGAAGCTTGCCGGTCCTTACCGGAGACCGAACTGAGGCTCGCCGCCGATGCGGTGGAGCGTACTGTGGCCGAGAAGATCGAGACCTATCTCCTGAGCGCCGGCCGAGCTTGAGCGGGGCACACGTTCGGCCGAAACTGATGGCGGACTTTCGAGGAGATTCGCCGACATGCTGAGCGCTGAGCGAAACCGCCTGTTGCGGCGCCGCCTGTTCGAGCGCGGCAGCATCCGGGTGTCCGAGGAGGCGCGCGCCTTCGGCGTCTCCGAGGAGACGATCCGCCGTGCCATCAAGCTGATGGCCGCCGAGGGCATCGCCGATCCCGTCTTCGGCGGCGCGGTGCTCAAGCCCTCGACGACGCTCGCGTCGCTCGGCATTCCGCCCGTCGACCAGCGCGGACAGGTCGAGGAGAAGGCGAAGGCCGCCATCGGCGCGGCGGCGGCGGCGCTTGTCGAGCCCGGCCAGGCGCTGATCATCGACGCGGGCACGACGACGCTCGCCTTCGCCCGTTGCCTGCGGCAGCACCGGCGCCTCACGATCATCACCAATTCGATCCCCGTCGCCCATCTTGCCGCTGACATTCCGGAATCGGTCACCTATGTCGTCGGTGGCAAGCTCGTGCCGGGCTCGCTCAGTATGATCGGCCCGCAAGCGCAGCGCGACCTCGCCCAGGTGAGCGTCGATTGGGCCTTCCTGGGTGCGGCGGCCATCGACGTCGACCGCGGCTTCACCAGCGCCGATCCCTACGAGGCGGAGGTCAAGCGTGCCATGATCGCTGCAGCGCGCCAGACGGTGATCCTGGCCGATGCCACCAAATTCGGGTCGCGCCGCTTCGCGACCTTCGCCGGCGCTGGCGACGTCGACCGGCTGGTGACGACGCCGAATGTGCCCGAGGAGGCGCGCAACTGGCTTGAGGCGACCGGCACCGTCGTCAGCATCGCAGCGCCCGCCCTGGAGGAGACCCTCGCATGAACGAACCGCGCATCGGCATCATTCATACCTCGCCCGCCACAGTCGATCTCTTCGGCCGGCTCTTGCGCGAGGCGCTGCCGTCCGTCCGCGTCGTCAATCTCCTCGACGATTCGATCCTGCCGGAGCTCGCCGCCAACGGCGGGGATCTGTCCACCGTCGTGCCGCGCTGGAGCGATTATGCCCGCATCGCTCGGGAGCGCGACGTCGACCTGATCTTGAACGCCTGTTCGTCGGTGGGTGAGGTCGGCGCCATGGTGGAGCCCACGGTCGGCATTCCGATCGTCCGCGTCGACACCGAAATGGCGCGGGAAGCCGTGCGGCGCGGCTCGCGCATCGCGGTGGTCGCGACGCTTGCCACGACGCTGCGCCCGACATCCGACCTCCTGGTAGAGACGGCCGAGGGCCTTGACCATGCCGTGACCATCGAGCGCGTGCTGGTCGACGGTGCCTATGAGGCGCTGATGCGAGGCGATCAGGCAGGCCATGACGACAAGATCCTCGCCGCCTTGAGCCATGCCGCCGAGACGAGTGACGCCGTGGTGCTGGCGCAGGCCTCCATGGCGCGCGTGGTGCCGCGGTTGCCGGCGGAGGCTCGGGGCAAGGTGCTGGCGAGCCCGCCTTTCGCGGTCAAAGAGGTGCTGAGCCGCTTGTCGCTGCGGCCTCAGGCCTGATCGTGGAATGGCGCCGGCGCGGCGCCCGAGTGGAAAAAGAAATGTCCGGCAAGCGTGTCGTTTCGGTCGGTATCGCCGTCCTGGACAAGATCTTCGGCGTGCCGGACATTCCCTCCCAGCCCATCAAGATCTTCGCAAAGTCCTACGGTGAGATCGGCGGTGGTCCGGCCGCGACCGGATCGGTTGCGATCGCCCGGCTCGGCGGGCGGGCCGAGCTCTGGGCGCGCGTCGGCGACGACGCCGTGGGCATGCGGATCATCGAGGAACTCGCCGAATGGGGCGTGAAGCCGCGCGTCCGGCGCGTGCCGAACGCGAAATCCTCCGTGTCCGGCGTTCTCATCGATGATCGCGGCGAGCGCCTCATCATTTCCTTCAGTGACGATGCCCTCGATCCCGATGCCTCCTGGCTTCCTCTCGGCGAGATCAGCCGGGCCGATGCCGTTCTCGCCGACACGCGTTGGCCGGATGGCGCGGAGGCGGTGCTCAAGGCCGCCCGGAATGCGGGCGTGCCTAGCGTGCTCGACGCCGATCTCGCCCCCGAGGAAGTCGCTCAGAGGCTGGCCCCTTTAGCCGACTATGTGATCTTCTCCGCGCCGGCCCTGGCGCGCTTCGCGGGCCGACCGGACGCTGCCGACCCGGCAGACGCTTTGGCGGTAGCACAAGGCCGCTGTTCCGGAACCGTCGGTGTCACAGTCGGTGCAGAGGGCTTTCGCTGGCTCGAAGCGGGCGAGCTGCGTCACGCGCCCGCACCAAGCGTCACCGTCATCGACACGCTCGGGGCGGGCGATGTCTTCCACGGCGCCTTTGCGCTGGCCATCGCCGAGGGCGCAAGCGTTGCTGAAGCGGCGCGTTTCGCCAATATGGCGGCCGCTTTGAAATGCACCCGGCCGGGTGGCCGCGCAGGTATCCCCGACCGCGCGGAGGTCGACCAGGCGCTCGGTTACTGACGATCGTCATCGTGATATTACATTTGTGTCATCGAAAATTCATATGTAAGCTGCATAGCCAAAGACAGGCGTGGGCCGCGCGGGCGGCACGCGCCGACCCGCGCCAACGCGGGCGAATCGAGGAGGTGCCCAATTGGCCCGTGTTCTGCAAATCTCGGACACGCATCTCAGTCCGACGAAGCGCCATTTCGTGGAGAACTGGGCGCCGCTCCGGGCTTTCATTGACGAGATGCGGCCGGATCTGATTATCCACACCGGCGACGTCACCGTCGACGGTGCGGATCAGGACGAGGACATCAGCCATTGCGCCGAGCTCCTCAGCGACCTTCCGGCGCCCGTGCTCGTCGTGCCCGGCAATCATGATGTCGGCGAACCCCTCCACCCGCATCAGCCCGTGAACGGCGAACGTCTCGCCCGCTGGCGCCGGCATTTCGGCGAGGATTTCTGGTCGCGCGACATCGAGGGCTGGCGCCTCATCGGTCTCAATTCCATGCTCTTCGGCAGCGGCGAAGCCGACGAGGCGCGCCAGTTCACCTGGCTCGAACAGGCGATGCGCGACGCCGGACCCCGCCAGCTCGCCTGGTTCCTGCACCGCCCGCTCTTCATCGGCGCGCCCGGTGAGGGCGATATGGGTTACTGGTCGGTGAGCCGGGAGCCGCGTGCGCGCCTCATGACGCTCCTGCGCCAGCATGCGGTGGCGCTCGTCGCAAGCGGCCATCTCCACAAGGCGCACGACGATCTGCGCGACGGCACCCGCTACATCTGGGGCCCGTCCTCCGGCTTTGTCGTCGGGCCGGCGCTGCAGCCGGAGATGGCCGGCACATGCCGGCTGGGCGCGGTCGTCTATGACTTCGACGGCAAGGGCATGACCGCCGAGATCAAGGACGTGGGCGGCCTGAAAACGCTCTGGATCGACGACGTCATCCATGAGGTTTATCCGCCGCGACAGGCGGCCTGATCGCGGCCTGATCGCGGCCTGCCGGGGCGAGGGGACCCTGGCTTGAGAGAAAGCGGGGGAGGCGGACGGCACGCGGTCCGTTCGCATAACCGTGGGCGGAGAGCGCCCGCCGGCGACGCGATTCAGCAATGGGACGTTGCAAACGATGTCAGCGGTCGACCTCACCTCCATCACCAAGTCCTTCGGCGCGACGAAGGTTCTGGGTGGCATCGACCTTGCGATCGCCGAGGGCGAGTTCCTGACGCTGGTCGGGCCTTCGGGTTGCGGCAAGTCCACGCTCATCCGCATCATCGCCGGGCTTGAAACCCAGGATGCCGGCTCCGTGGCCATCGGCGGCCGACCGGTCGATCATCTGCGTGCCCACGAGCGCCGTGTGGCCATGGTCTTCCAGAGCTACGCGCTCTATCCGCATATGACGGTGAGGCACAATATCGCCCTGCCGCTTATCATGGCGCGGCTCAATCTGGCCGAGCGGCTGCCGCTCGTGCGCCTGCTCTCTCCGCGCCGCCGGGCCGTCATGGCCCGCATTGAGGAGGAGGTGAACGCGGTCGCCAGCGGGTTGCAGCTCGGTCATCTGCTCGACCGCAAGCCCGCCCAGCTCTCCGGCGGCCAGCGGCAGCGTGTGGCGCTCGGGCGCGCCATGGTGCGCCACCCGGACGTCTTCCTGATGGACGAGCCGCTCTCGAACCTGGATGCGAAGCTGCGCGTCCATATGCGCAGTGAGCTCGCCGACCTGCACAAGCGCCTCGGCTCCACCTTCATCTATGTGACGCACGACCAGATCGAGGCCATGACGATGTCCGATCGCGTCGCCATGATGGACCAAGGCGAGATCCTGCAGCTCGGCACACCCTCGGAGCTCTATGAGGCGCCCACCAATATCAAGGTGGCGCAGTTTATAGGCAGTCCAGCCATCAACCTCCTGCCGGCACGCATCGGCCCGAGCGGCGCCGTTGAGCTCTTCGGCCGCACGATCGGCCTGGGCACTTCACTGCCGGCCGGCAGTGCCGTGACGCTCGGCCTTCGGCCGGAGGCCTTTTCGGTTCTGCAGAACGAAACGGGCGCGGCGAACCGGCCTTCTTTGCCGGTCAAGCTCCACCGCAAGGAAAATCTCGGATCCGAATATATCCTGCACTTCGATCTGCCCGGCCAGGAGCAGGCAACGATCATCATGCGCGCGCCGGCCGCAGTTGCCACCGGCCTCAACGAGGCGGAACTCGTCTTCCTCACCTTCGAGGCGGCGCAGTGCCACCTCTTCGATGCGGACGGCCGGCGCATCACCCCACGCGATGCCGGCCGCGTCGTGCTGCCGCTGAGGGCCTGACGTCATGAGCGCCGTCGCCGCCGCTTCAGCCCCGCTCCTTCACCGCCGCCGCCGGCAGGTCGTCATCGAGCGCCTCATCGGCTCGGGCTTTGCCCTGCCCGCCTTTGCGCTGCTCCTTCTCACCAATCTCATACCGCTGGCGATCCTCTGCTATCTCAGCTTCACCGACTATGAATTCGGCGGGCTCGAGGCGCATGTCGTCGGCCTCGCCAATTTCAAGGCGGCGCTGGCGGACCCCGTCATTCGTCGGTCCGTCGCCAATACGCTTCTCTACGTGGCGATCGTCCTGCCGGGAGCAGTCCTCGGCGGGCTCTTCATCGCCATCCTCGTGCATCGCCGTCGCCGGACGCGCTCCTTCTACGAGGTGATCTATTTCCTGCCGGTGACCTCGACGCTGATCGCCATGGCGACCGTCTGGCAGTTCCTGCTGCATCCGAGCCTCGGGCCGGTCAATGCCGTGCTGAAATGGATCGGCATCGGCGAGATCGCCTTCCTGAGCGAGCCCTCGACGGCGCTCCCGACGCTTGCCGTCATCGGCATCTGGCAGCTCGTCGGCTTCAACATGATCCTCTTTCTCGCCGGGCTGTCGGCCATCCCGCGCGATCTCTACGAAGCGGCCGAGATCGACGGCTGCGCCGGCGCGATCGACCGGTTTCTCACGATCACCTGGCCGTTGCTCGGGCCGACGACGATGTTCGTCATCGTCACCACCTCGATCACCGCCTTCAAGATCTTCGATACGGTCGCGGTCCTGACCCGCGGCGGCCCGATGGGGTCATCGGAAGTCCTTCTCTACAACATCTATCTCGAAGGCTTTCAATATTTCCACACCGGCTATGCCGCGGCGCTCACCTTCATCTTTCTGGCCTTCATTCTCGCCTTTTCGATCGTGCAGACATTCGCCCTCGATCGGAAGGTGCACTACTGATGGCGACAGCATCCATCCCCGTGACCCGCGCCGACCGGACGGCACCGCCGGCCGTTCTTCTCCGGCGGCTCACATCCTTCGCGCTCGTCCATCTCGTGCTTCTCGCGGGCGCGGTTTTCATGCTGCTGCCTTTCGTGTGGATGCTGATCACCTCGATCAAGCCGCCAAGCGAAATATTCAGCGCGACCATTTCGCTCTGGCCGAAGCAGTTCTACGCCGTCGAAAACTATAGCTTTGCGCTGAACAGCGCGCCGCTGCTGCGCTTCGCCCTGAACGGCGTCATACTTTGCGTCGGCATTCTCGTCGTCCAATTGCTCGTCGCGATTCCCTGCGCCTATGCGCTGGCGAAACTCCGGTTTCCCGGCAAGCGGCTTCTGTTCGTGCTCGTGCTGCTCGGCCTCTGCATCCCCGTGCAGGTGCCGGCCATGCCGCTCTATATCGCGCTCGCGGAGCTCGGCCTGCTCAATACCTACTTCTCGATGATGGTGCCGTTCTTCCTGTCGGTCTTCGCCATCTTTCTCTTCCGTCAGTTCTTCATGGGCTTCCCCGACGACATCATTCATGCGGCGCGGCTCGACGGCATGAGCGAGTTCGAGATCGTCTGGCGCATCGTGACGCCGAGCGCCACGCCCGCCATAGCCGCATTCGCCGTCTTCTCGACCGTGGCCCATTGGAACGACCTCTATTGGCCGTTGATCGTCATCTCGGACGCGAAGCTCGCGCCGCCGCCGCTCGGCATGATGTTCTTCGCCGATGCGGAGACCGGCTCCAACTACGGCGCCCTGACCGCCGCGGCGACCATTCTCACGGCGCCGCTCGTCATTACGTTTTTGTTCGCGCGACGGAGGTTCATCGAAGGCATCACGATGACCGGAGTGAAGTAGCTGCCAGCAACTGAGCCGGCAAAATAAGAGGTGATACAATGCGATCGATCTTCAAATGGATCGGGGCCGCTGCTGTCGCAGCCCTCGGTTCGACGGGAGCTTTTGCCCAACAGGTAACGCTCGACGTCTATTACGCCTTCCCCGCCTTCGCGAAATTCCATGAGCCGATCGCTCAGGAGTTCATGAAGCAGCATCCCGATATCAAGATCTCCTTCCGCGCGCCGGCGGCGAGCTATGACGAGGGCCACCAGACGATGCTGCGTCAGTCGGTCACCAACCAGCTGCCGGACGTCTATTATTCGGGTTATCATCTTCTGGCCGAGCTCGTGCACGCCCTGGAGAGGCGCGACCAGATCGTCGACCTCGGCCCGATGCTCGCGGCTGAGCCTGAGGACTGGCGCAAAGCCAATTACTCCGACGCCCTGCTCGCGCTCGGCCAGGTTGGCGGGAAGCAATATGGCCTTGCCTTCAATGCATCGACCCCGCTCATGTATTATAATGCCGACCTCGTGAAAAAGGCTGGCGGCGATCCCGACAAGATGCCGGACAACTGGACGGATATCATCGCGCTTGCCAAGAAGATCCATGCGGGCGATACCGCCGGGCTCGCCTATAACATCCACGACTGGCCGGACGACTGGCTGTGGCGCTCCATGATCCTGCAGGGCGGCGG
Organism: Chelatococcus sp. GCM10030263; assembly: GCF_042666455.1. Lineage (NCBI taxonomy): Bacteria > Pseudomonadati > Pseudomonadota > Alphaproteobacteria > Hyphomicrobiales > Chelatococcaceae > Chelatococcus > Chelatococcus sp. GCM10030263. The sequence continues at coordinate 938,699 of NZ_JBHTDB010000002.1, forward strand.
CAGCATGCTCGATCAGAGCGGAACCAAGGTCGCCTTCGGCAATGAGGTCGGCGTCAAGGCTCTCAACTATCTGCGCCAGTTCGTCACCGAGACCGGCATGCCGCTGATCGACTGGGACCAATCGCGCCAGCAGTTCATCGCCGGCAAGATCGGCATCTTCTTCGACACGCCGGCGCGCCTGCGCCAGATGACGGACCTCATCGGCGACCGCTTCACGCTGAAGACGGCGCTCTTTCCGGTGGACGACAAGGCGGGCGGCAAGCTGCCGACCGGCGGCAATGCCGCCATCATCATGTCGAAGGATCCGGCGAAGCAGAAGGCCGCCTGGGAATTCCTCAAATTCGTGACCGGCCCGGAAGCGCAGAAGATCGTCGTCGAGACGGCCGGTTATCTGCCGACCAACCTGCGCGCCCCGGGACCCGAATTCCTGGGGCCGTTCTATGATGCCAATCCGAACTTCCGCACGATCAATGGTCAGATGGCGCGCTCGGCTCCCTGGCAAGGCTATCCCGGCGGCAATTCGGTACGCATCTGGCGCACCCAGCGCGAGATCATCAATGGCGTGATGCGCGGAGAAGTCGCGCCGCAGGCCGGGCTCGACCGGCTCGTTTCCGAGACCACCGCCTTGATGAAGTAGTGACTGCGTCACAACAAAGGGAGCGTGGGAGATCCCGCGCTCCCGAAGGTTTTCCCATGATCATCGCCCAGCTCAGCGACTTCCATGCGCGCCCGCGCGGCACCGCCGCCTATGGCGACGTCGACACCAATGCCATGATGCGCCGCGCTGTCGCGGCGCTTCTCGCCCTCGATCCCCTGCCGGACTGCGTGCTCGTCACCGGCGATCTCACCGACTGCGGCCTTCCCGAGGAATACGACCTCGTGCGCGAGGCGCTCGCCGATTTGCCCATGCCGGTCTTCCCCGTGCCCGGCAATCACGACCGCCGCGAGACTTTTGCCGCCGGGCTCGGCGGTCTCTGCTCAAAGCTGCCGGCCACGGGATTCCAGCACTATACGGTCGAGGACTATCCGGTCAGGCTCATCGGGCTCGACACGCTCGTTGCGGGCGAGCACGGCGGCGCCCTCTGCCCGGAACGCGAGGCCTGGCTGGCGGCGCGGCTCGGCGAGGGCGACGGCCGGCCGACGCTCATCTTCATGCACCATCCGCCCTTCCTCACCGGCATCGACGGCATGGACGTCATGCTCTGCACCGTCTCGCCGGAGCTGCCGGAACTGATCGCCCGGCATCCCGAGATCGAGCGCATCGTCTGCGGCCATTATCACAGGCCGATCGTCAGGCGCTGGGCCGGCACGCTCGGGTTCGTCGCACCCGGCACAGCCCATCAGGTGGCGCTCGATCTGCGCCCCGGCGTGGAGAACCGCTTCATCCTGGAGCCGCCCGGCTTTGCCCTCCATGTCTGGCGCGATGGTGTCGGGCTCGTGAGCCATTCCGTGCCGATCGGCGATTTCGGCCCGCGGCGCGATTTCGTGCTCGATCCCGCCTATCCCGGACAGCACGCGGATGCCTGACTTTGATGCTCTGATGACCGGGGCGGAGGCCGTTGCGCGCCGCGCCGCGGATCTCCTCGTCACCATGCAGCACACGCCGCTCGGCGTCTCGCGCAAGGAGCGGCACGACGTGGTGACGGATGCGGACCTCGCGTCCGAGCGCCTCGTCATCGCGGGCTTGCGCGCGCTGACCCCCGAGGCCGCCATCCTCTCCGAGGAGGCCGGCTTGAGCGGGCCGGCCGGTCCCTTCCGCTGGATCGTCGATCCGCTCGACGGCACGGTGAATTATGCCTGTGGTCTGCCCTGGTTCTCCGTCACCATGGCCTATCAGGAGCACGGGCGGACGATCCTCGGCATCACCCATGCGCCCCTCGCCGGCGTCCTCGCGCGCTATACCCGCGATGGATTGGCGAGCGTCAACGATGTGCCGGCGCAGGTGACGGGCACGCGCTCGCTCGCCGATGCGGTCGTATCGGTGGTGCTCACCTCGCATTTCTCGCCCGATGAGATCGCACGCACGACCGCTGTCGTGCGCCGCCTCGCCGAGGCCACGCGTGGCGTGCGTATCGTCGTTTCCGGTGGACTCGAACTGTCGCTCGTCGCCGCCGGGCGGCTCGATGCCTTCGTGTCGCTCAAGGCCGATGTGGTGTCGCACGCCGCCGCCATTCCGCTCGTCCGCGCCGCCGGGGGACAGGTGACGACGGTCGCCGGCCACGATGCGGGCGACGAGGACCTGGAAAAGATCGCCTCGAATGGCCTGATCCACGACGAACTCCTCGCCGCGATCAGGGCCGCCTGACGATGTCGAGCGCCGCCGCCGCGGTCTGTTCGTCGGTGACGAGCACCGCCGCGATGCGCGCCCGGAGCATGGCCGCGATGATCCGCGCCTTGTTGATGCCGCCGGAGGCGAGAACGACCGTTGGGATCTTCGCGAGCTCGTCGAGCGGCAGGGCGATCGCCCGCGCATTGATGGGATGCGCGATGGGGCGGCCGGACTGGTCGACGAACTGCCCGGTGATGTCGCCGACGGCCCCGGCGGCTTCGAGTTCCGCGATGTTGACGTCGCGTGGCAGCCCGTAGCGGACGAGCAACGAACGGTCGGTCAGGTCGCCGACGCTGAGCACGGCGACATCAGTCGCCCGGATGCGCGCGAAAGCCTCCTCGAACACGTCCTGGGCGACGATGGTGTCGCGCGATTGCGGCGTGCCGGCATAGATCGGCGCCGCCAGGTAGTGGCATTCGGCGTTCCAGCGGCGCGCCAGCTCGCTCGCGATCTCGAAAGTATTGAGCTCGATGCCGTAGGTGAGGCCGCCCATCATGGAGGTCACCCTCATGCCCGGCCGGCTGCCCGGCCGGACGTTGCGGATCGTCTCGCGCAGCGTGGCGCCCCAGCCGACGCCGAAGCCGCTGACCTCTTCCTCCTCCAGGAAGCGTGAGATGAATTCGCCGGTGGCGCGGCCGACGAGCGCCGGCACCAGCCCGTCGTCGGAAGGCGTCGGCACGACGACCGCCTCGCGCAGGCCGCAGGTGGCGACGAGCTCCTGTTCGAGCCGCACGCAGCTTTCGAGCCGCGACGTCAGCGTGATGCTGACGAGCCCGCTCGCCCGCGCTTCCATGAGGAGCCGGTTGGCGCGCAGGCGTGTCATCTTGAGGCGGTCGGCGATCTCGGCCTGCGTCAGGCCCTCCATATAGTAGAGCCAGGCGGCGCGAACCCGGATCTGCTCGTCGTCACTCGCCATCTGTGCGCTGCCCCCGCCTGCTGGCCACCGGCTATGGCAGGACTTGCTGGGAACGTACTTCCCCCCACAGCCGCCCGCCTTCGTGCTCGTTTTACATCGATCCGATCCACGGCGAAGTCAAAGTCGTGTCAGACCGAGCCGCGCACCATCGATCCCGCCGAGCCGACGCATGGTCAAGTTTAACGGTCGGGGGGAGAGCGCCGGCCGGAGCCGGAGCGGACCTGGCTCTCAGAGCGGCAGGATCATGATGAGTGCGCAGCTCATGGTCGCCAGCGCGAGGATCGACAGGCAAACCGCGGCGGTGGCGCGGCCGCCAACGCGGCGCAGATTGCCGAGGTCGACGCCGAGGCCGAGCGCCGCCATCGACAGCACCGTCAGCACCAGCGACACATGCTGAATGATCGGCAGGACGGCATCGGGAACGAGCCTGACCGAACGGGCGATGCTGAGCACCGCAAAGCCGATCACGAACCACGGAACAAGCTTGAAGAACGGCAGGCGTGCCGCCGCATCGGCGTTGCGGCTGCGCCCGGCCAGGGCGACGGCCATCACGAGCGGGCCGAGCATCAGCACACGCACCAGCTTCACGATGGTGCCGACCTGCGCGCTCAAGGCGCTGACCGGCACGGTCGCCGCAAGCACCTGGGGCACCGCATAGACCGTGAGCCCGGCGAGCGTGCCGTATTGGATCTCATTGATGCCGAGGAGCGGCACCGCAAGAGGCAGGGTGAGAATGACGATGACGCCGAGGATCGCCGTGAAGGCAATCGAGGAGGCGACATCGTCGCCGTCGGCGCGGACCACCGAGGCGACAGCCGCAATGGCGGAATTGCCGCAGATCGAATTGCCGCTCGCGATGAGGAGCGACATGGTCGGGGACAGCCCCAGAAGCCGGCTGATGCCGTAACTGATGACGAGGGAGGCGATCACGATGGCGACGATGCCGGCGAGCAGATAGGGCCCGGCGCCGGCAAGCGCTGCGGCGCTCAAGGACGCCCCGAGCAGCATGATGGCGATCTCGAGCAGGAATTTGGCGCTGAAGGCGATGCCGGGCGTCCATGCCTTGCCCGGCGACCACAGGTTGCGCACGATCGCGCCGAGGAGTATCGCAAGCACCAGCGCCTCGAGATAGGGATGGCCGGTGAATGCCCGCTCGCCGGCCTCGATGGCATAGGCGACCGCGCTGATGGCCGCACAGAGCGCGATACCCGGTGCCAGCCGGAAGAAGGGGGCCGAGCGGGATGATACGGACGGGTGGAGGATACGCGCGATCATGCTCGCTCAGATGCACCCGTTGCGCTATGGAATCAAATTCATAAAACTCCTGGACGCACGACTTTTAGTCATGGCTCTCAACCTTCACCTGCTGCGCATCTTCGCCACAGCCGCCCGCTACGCGAGCTTTTCCCGGGCGGCCGAGGCGCTGTTGATCAGCCAGTCGGCCGTCTCCAAGGGCGTGCGCGAGTTCGAGCGCCAGCTCGGCATGCAGTTGTTCGAGCGTGGCACCGGCAAGGTGGTGCTCACGGAGCCAGGCGAGATCCTGCTGCGCCATGCCGATCTCCTCTTTGCCGCCGAGCGCGGCGCCGAGGCGGAGCTGCAGAGCCTGCGCGGGCTCGCGCAAGGGCGGCTGCATGTCGGCGCGAGTACCACGATCGCGACGTATATCCTGCCGCCTCTGCTCGGCGCCTTTCACGAGGCCCATCCGGCTATCCACCTGCGTCTCACCAGCGCCAATACGCGCGATGTCGCCAATCTCCTGATCGCCAAGGCGATCGATCTCGCCTTCATCGAGGGGCCGATCGACATCCCCGGCCTGGCGCTCATTCCCTGGCGCCTCGATGAACTGGTCGTCGTCGCCGCGCCCTCGCATCCGCTCGCCGCGACCCGCTATGTGAGGCCGGCCGATCTCGCGCGCTACCGCCACATTATCCGGGAGCCGGGCTCGGGTACGCGCGAGGTGACGGAGGCCGCCCTGCGCGACCACGGCATCGTGCCGGCGGAGATCATGGAAGTCGGCAGCACCGAGGCGATCATGCATTGCGCCGCAGCCGGCCTCGGCATCGCGATCGTGTCCAAGGCCGCAGCCGCGGACAAGACCGCCCTCGGCAGCCTGAGCATCGTCCAGGTGAATGGGCTGACCATCGCTCGCTCGCTCTATCGTTTGACGGTCGCCGGCCGCAGCCTCAGCGCGGCGGCGCTGACCTTTGACGCTTTTGCCGAAAGGTCGGTCGAAGCCCAGAAAACACAATTTGATTATGTTATTTGATGAAAATAACTCGCATGTTATGTGTATCGCCTGATGGGCGGAGGCGTGCGGCATGCGGGCCGATATCTTGCGCGACTGGCGGCAGGCCTGGAAGTCTGCGCTGGAGAACACGACCACCGGCCGCGACGCGGCCGAGGACCGTTTCGCGGGCCGGCGCTTCACGATCATCGCCTGGACCGGCGACACGATGACCCTGCGCGACGAAGGCGGGCAGGTGGAAACCGTGACGCTCGCCTATGGCGCGAGGCAGACGATCGCCGAGGCCGTGGCGGAGCGCCGCGCCATGACGCCCGTGGGCCTCGCCGTGCTGCGTGAGCCATTCGAGGTCGAGGATCTCACCTTCTGGCGCTGGCGCGTGATCGCCGACGCCGCGTAGCTGCGATGCAAAGGCACGCTTCAAGCCGGCTTTGACGCCTTGATCAGCGCCGTTTCGAGATTGAAGCTGCCGTCCGCGCCGAGGTCGAAATAACGCGCCACATTCTCCGACATGGCCTGCTGCAGCGCGCGGATGGCATCGACCTGGACCTTCGGGGTGCGCATGCGCTCCACCCAGGAGGTGAATTCGAGCCGCACATGGTCGGTCGTGACCGCCTGCGGCTTCAGCCCCGCGGCGACGAGCGCGGCGGTCCATTCGGCGATCGAATAGTTGCGCACATGCGAGGGATCGCGCAGCAGCTCCAGCCCCTGCAGGTAGGTGTCGAACAAAGGCACGCCCGGCGAGATGCCGTCCACCACGCCGAAATGGCCGCCGGACTTCAGCACGCGCCGTATCTCGCGCAGGCCCGCCGGGAAGTCGCGCCAATGATGCGTGCTGTAGCGGCTGAGGACGCAGTCGAAGCTCTGATCGGCGAAGGGCAGTTCTTCGGCGACCCCCTGGCGGGTCACGATATTCGTCAGGCCGCGGTCGGCTGCGGCATTCGCCACCACCTCCAGCATGTCCGACGACAGGTCATAGGCGACGACTTCGGCCGCCCGCCGCGCCGCATGGAAGCTGACATGGCCCCCGCCGCAGCCGAGATCGAGCACGCGCGCCCCGGCCTTGTCGTCGATCATCTCGGCCAGCGTCTGGAGATCCGCACCCTGGGCATGCACCGCGCTCGTCAGATAGGCACTGGCGCGTGATCCGAACTGCTGGCCGACCAAGGCCTCGTGTGATTTTGCATCCGACATGTTGGTCTCTTCCGATTGATGCTCGTGAAAGCTGTAATTGGGCATATCACTGCTCAGATACCGGTTTAAGAGGGCAGAATTATCCTGGTATAAGAGCCACCATGATCACGGTGTCCACAGCCGAGCAGCGACGTGAGCTCGGCGAATTCCTGCGCGCCCATCGCGAGCGGCTGGCGCCCGCGGCGATCGGCTTGCCAGCTGGCACGCGGCGACGTACGCCCGGGCTTCGCCGGGAAGAGGTCGCCCAGCTCTGCGGGTTGAGCGCAACCTGGTACAGCTGGATCGAGCAGGGCCGGGACGTCTCCGTCTCGCCGGCCTCGCTCGCCCGATTGGCGGGCGCGCTGCGCCTGAGCCGCGCCGAGCGCGCCTATCTTTTCGCCCTGGCCGGCAAGCGCGACCCCGATCACGGCGAGAGCGAGGCCGACCCGTTGCCCGCAGCGGCCGTGGCCTGCGTCGAGTCGATCGGCTGCCCCGCTTATATTCTCGATCGCGGCTGGAATGCCCGCTGCTGGAACGGGGAGGCGGAACGCCTTTTCGTCGGTTGGCTCGACCAGCCGGGCGCCGCGAACCTGTTGCGCTTCATCTTCACGGCGCCGCCGGCGCGAGCGCTGATCTGCGATTGGGAGATGCGCGCGCGGCGCGTCGTTGCCGAATTTCGGGCGACCTACAGCGCCCATCTCAACGACCCCGCGCTTCGCCTGCTCATCGAGGAGATACGCCAGAAAAGCCGCGACTTTGCGCGGCTTTGGGAGGCGCATGACGTTCTCGGCCGCGAAGGCGGCGAGCGAACCTTCAATCACCCGACGCAAGGCTTTCTGCGCTATGAGCAGGTGACCTTCGATCTCGCCGGCTCGCCCGATTTCAAATTGACGATGCTCGTGCGGCGCGAGAGCGCGGACGTTCCGTAGAGCGCCTCATAATTCCATTTCGTCGGGCCGATCGCTGGTCGTCGTCGCCTTGCCAACGTCAATGGCGATGGTGATCACGCGGTGCACGGCATTCGTGGTCACCTCGTATTCGATCTTGTCCGGGCCGGTATAGCCGGCACGCGCCATATAGAAGAGCGCCTGGGCCGGCGTGCTGCCCTGGCATTTTCCCTGTTTGAGATTGGCCTTGCCGCGCCGCAGCAGCAGCGTGCCCTTGGCGGGCATCTGTCGAACCTTGATTTCGGCGAGCGGACCCGGCGTGCAATCCGGCTTGAGATTGATGTGAACGGCGACCCGCGCCGGTGTGCCGGCCTCGACCTTCAGGGTCTTGAAGAGCTGTTCCTGCGCCCATGCCGGCTGGAGGAGCCCAGCGAGAAGAAGGGTGCAGCCAATAATCCGCAGACGCATGGGACACCTCGACAGCCGACGGTCCGGACGAAGGGACGTTATGCCCGAACCGAGCTTGAGAGGTTACATGTCCATGGGCCAGATTAACAGCTTGGCCGTGACCGTCGGTGACGCTCAGGCGCAGGCTTGGAGCCGCTTATTCGATGGGCGCCTCAATCCCAATCGCACCGCCCGTCCGCCGCCTTGTATGAGGGCGGATCGCAGGGATTGAGATCCTGGGGGCAGAGCGGCCGGCATTGCTGCGGCGTGCGCCCATACTGACCGTTCGGGTCGCGGGTGATCGAGCCGGTGACGTCGGGCTCGTGCTGCAGCCGGCGGTGTCTCGATTCGAAGCTGGCGGCATCTGCCGCGCTCGATGCCAAAAGGCCAAAGATCATCGCGGCCTGTAAAGACCGGGTCCACATGGTGTTCTCCGTCCGCTGAGCCCCCAACGGCCCATGGAAGAACGCCCGCAATCCCACTGCGTTCCGAAGTGATGGTCCGAAGTGATGGTCCGAGCTGCGTTCGAAGCCCGCGACATTGGAGCGACGGTCTCTGCTCGTGTCGCGGATGCCTCTTGCGGCCTCTTCTGCGGATCGCTACAGCTTGGCCAGCGAGCGACCTGGAGCAGGGACGGTCTGCGCGGATGCGAGCATTCCTTCGATTCGTCGGTTTCATCGTGCTGACGGGCGGTTTCGTCGCCTTCGTCATCGATGGCGCTCGCGGCATCGCCAATAGCGAGTTCGTCTTCACGCCGCTCGCCGCGACCCTCGGCGGTTCGCTGCCTTCGCTTTTTCCGGGCCTGGCGCCCTGGCTCACCGACGCTCTGCCCGCCTCCGTTCGGATGCTGGCCGCGAGCAGCCTGCTCACCTGGCCGACATGGATCGTCGGCACCGTCGTCGGCATAGCGCTGCTTTGGCTCGGCCGGCGTCCTGTCGAACCCTTTCGGTTCAAACCTTTGAGATGATGCGTCTTTGAGGTGATGCTCCCGAGGTGCCGCGGTTGGCGGGCCTCGCCACCGGCGGCGCGCATCCCCATATTGGGGCCCTAGAGGTTGGGGGGGCATGAGGAGAAGCATCATGGGATTGTTCCGGAAATCCACGAATCTGCCCGGCCCCGGTGAGGCCCTTCCCGGCCGCCCCGAACCGATCCCGACGGCCGAGCGTCATTTCGTCAATGGCCATCCCCTCGCCGGGCCTTATCCCGAAGGCGCCAAGGACATCCTGTTCGGCATGGGGTGCTTCTGGGGCGCCGAGCGCAAGTTCTGGACGCTGCCCGGCGTCTATGTGACCGCGGTCGGTTATGCCGGCGGCGTCACGCCTAACCCGACCTATGAGGAGGTCTGCTCCGGGCAGACCGGTCATACGGAAATCGTCAAGGTGGTCTACGAGAAAGGCCTCGATCTGGCCGATCTGCTCAAGGTCTTCTGGGAGAACCACGATCCGACCCAGGGCATGCGCCAGGGCAACGATATCGGTTCGCAATATCGCTCGGCGATCTATGTGACCGGCGAGGCTGAGCGTGCGTTGGCGGAAGCCTCGCGCCGCACCTACGGCCAGGCGCTGGCGATCCGCGGCTATGGGCTGATCACCACCGAAATCGCCGACGCGCCGCCCTTCTATTATGCCGAGGACTATCACCAGCAGTATCTCGCCAAGAACCCGGCCGGCTATTGCGGGCTCGGCGGCACGGGCGTCAGCTGTGCCATCGGGACGGGCGTGGCGGCCTGAATCTCATAGCTCGCCAACCCCGCCGGTCCGGCAGAGGTCGGCTCGGGCATCATCTTGGCGTTGACGGACCGCATCGCCGCCGAGCGTCACTGAGCGAGTGACCCTACCGGGCAGTGGCGCTCGCGCCGGCGTCGATCACCGCGCGGCACTGGGCCGGCAGATCTGCCACCATCATCGGTGGTGCCGGTTTGTAATGCTTCGGCCGGCGCGCCTCCTCGCTGAACCACCAGTCGAGTTGCTTGCCGCAGCCGTCGCCTTTCGGTGGCGCGGCCTGGCGGCGGCAGGCCGTTTCGCCGCGCGGGCAGGTGAGCCGCACATGGAAATGGTAGTTGTGGCCATACATGGGGCGGATTTTGGCGAGCCAGCCGCGATCCGTCCCGGCTTGCTGGCAGAGCGCGCGCTTGATCGCCGGATTGACGAAGATGCGCTCCACCTGAGGGAAGGACGCTGCCGTCTTTAAAAGCGCCATGTGCTGTGGCGTCCAGCGGCGCGGGTCGACATCGTTCCAGTCGCTCGCCACGACATTCATCGAAGACACCTCCTCGCGGGCGCCGGCGCTCAGGCGGGTCTGTGGCATCGGCCGGAGCCAGATGTCGGCATCGAGGCCGATCTGGTGAGAGGCATGGCCGGTCAGCATCGGCCCGCCACGCGGCTGGCCCATGTCGCCGACGAGAATGCCGGGCCAGCCGGTGGCGGCGGGAACCTTGGCGGCAAAGGCTTCCATGAATCGGATGAGGGCCGGATGGCCCCAGTTGCGGTTGCGCGCGAGCCGCATCACCTGCCAGGTGGGCCCGTCCGGCGGCAGCATCACGCCGCCCGCCAGGCAGCCGCGCGAATAGAAGCCGTAGACATGGGCCTTGCCCGGCGAGGGCGTCTCGACGAGGCCGAAACGCCGCCGTGCGGCATCGGCAGGAAGACTGGAGAGCGCCGCCTTGCGTGCCGCCGCCTCTTGCGCGGCGTTCTCCTGGGCTTGGGCAGGGGTGAGAGCGAGGATGCTGGCGAGGAGCGGCAGCGCGAGAGCCATCAGCCTCGCCGTTTTCGATAGGGTCCAGCGAGGCCGTCGGAGGGCGTTCGTCATCGGATCTCCCTTGAGCTGCCGGCCGAATCACAGGGACGGGCGTGCCGCCCGGCGGCGCGGGCCCTTCACCTATCCGTTCCACGGAATCACGCCATGATCAAGAAAGTGTAAAGGATCAAAGGCTTGCCATCAGCAGACAAAAAGGCTCTGGCGCATGGGCTTTCCCGGAAGGCCCGCGGGCTCTATGACGGCATGGCGCCCCCCACCACGGGGGCGATCCCTTGTTCTCATAAAGGTTCTTGCCGCCGATGAGCTGGTCTGCCCAGCAGGACGATGCCATGAAGGCCGTCGCCGCCTGGCTCAAGCGCCGCGACAGCCAGATCTTTCGCCTGTTCGGCTATGCCGGCACGGGCAAGACGACGCTCGCCCGTCACATCGCCGAGGGCATCGAGGGCGATGTCGCCTTCGGCGCCTTCACCGGCAAGGCGGCCTCCGTGCTGCGCGCCAAGGGCTGCGAAGGCGCGACGACGATCCACAGCCTCATTTACCGCTCGCGCGGCACGAAGGAGGAAGGCCCCTCTTTCGTCATCAACCGCCAGAGCACCGCAGCAGATGCGGCGCTCATCATCATTGACGAATGCTCGATGGTCGACGAGGAGCTGGGCCGCGATCTCCTGTCCTTCGGCGTGCCCGTTCTCGTTCTCGGTGACCCGGCGCAGTTGCCTCCCGTAAAGGGCGGTGGCTTCTTCACCGAGGCCGAGCCCGACGTCATGCTGACCGAGGTGCACCGCCAGGCGCGCGACAACCCGATCGTCCATATGTCGATGGTGGTGCGCGAAGGCGGCACGCTCAGTCTCGGCCAATTCGGCGAAAGCCGTGTCATTGCGCGTCGAGACATCGATGCGCCGACCGTCATGCGCGCCGACCAGGTGCTGCTCGGGCTCAACAAGACGCGGCGGCTCTACAACGCGCGCATGCGCGCGCTTCTCGGCTTCCGCGATGCGATGCCGGCGGCCGGCGAAAAGCTTGTCTGCCTCAGGAACAACAAGACCAAGGGCTTGTTCAACGGCGGCACCTGGATCATCAAACAGGTCAAGGGCGAGCAGAAGGGGCTCGTCAAGATGGACGTGACGCCGGACGACGAGACGAGCCGGCGCGTCACCGAGGTCAGCGTGCCGCGAGATTTCTTCGAGGGCGAGGAGGAGAACGTGCCTTTCGCCATCCGCCGCAATGCCGACGAATTCACGTATGGTTATGCTCTTACCGTCCACAAGGCGCAGGGCTCGCAATGGGACGACGTGGTGCTGTTCGATGAGGCCTATGCCTTCCGCGAACACCGCAGCCGCTGGCTCTACACCGGCCTTACGCGCGCTGCCGAGCGCATAACCGTGGTCGTGTGATGGAAGCGCGCTCGGTGTGAGTTTTTCCTTTAGCCTTGCCTAAGCTACATGAGTAGCATTCAAATCCAGGCAGGCATAAACGGTCACCAGCCACCATCCTCACGCAGGATTGATAGGGTTGAGCGTCCGTAGCGTCTTCTGTGACTTGCAAAGGTGTGGCTCCGGCTTGCAAGGCTGCCGATAATTCCGTCACTCAGCTTTGAGAGCCGAAGGAGACCCGTTGATGGCCGTTGATAATCTGTCCAGGACCGATGTGACTTCGGGCGAGGAGCCGCGCCTCCTCATTCCCGCCCTCGGCGGTCTCTATGCGGCCTTGGCCAATCCGGCGGACGTGATTCTGCGGATCGCGGCGGGTTTTCCGCTCATCCTCCACGGCTACGGCAAGATCACCAATCCTTTCGGCGCCATCGAGATGGTCGAGCGCATCGGCTTTTATCCCGGCGTGTTCTGGTCACCGATGCTGGCGGTCGGGGAGTTCTTCAGCGGGATCCTGCTCACGCTCGGCTTTCTCACGCGGCCGGCGGCGGCGGTGGCCCTCGTCATCCTGCTCGTGACCGTTTATTTCCACTGGATCGTGGCGGGCCAGGGTTTCGCGGGATCCGAAAAATCGATCCTGTGGTCGGCGATCCTCTTCGCCATCCTCGTGCGTGGCGGCCGCGCACTGTCGGTGGACCGCGCCATCGGCCGGGAGGTCTAACGGTCACTTCGGGGCGGGCCGCTCAAGTCGGCTGTTGCCGACTTGAGCCATCGACTGCCCGTCACCCTCCGATATTGAACGCCGCGAGCGCCGCCATATTGACGATGTCGGTGTCCTTGGCGCCGAGCGGCACGATCTGCACGGCTTTGTCGAGACCGACGATCAGCGGCCCGATAACCGTCGAGCCGCCGAGCTCCTGCAACATCTTCGTGGAGATGGAGGCGGAGTGAAAGGCCGGCATCACCAGCACATTGGCGGGGCCGGTGAGGCGGCAGAACGGGTAGACCGACATCACGTCGCGATTGAGCGCGACATCGGCTGCCATCTCGCCGTCATATTCAAAGTCGCAATGCCGCTTGTCGAGAATGCGCACCGCCTCCTGCACGCGCTCCGAGCGCTCGCCCTTGGGGTGGCCGAAGGTGGAGAAGGCGAGCATCGCAACCCGCGGCTCATAGCCGAGCCGGCGTGCAACCCCGGCTGCCTCCACCGCGATATCGGCGAGCGCCTCGGCGTCCGGCATTTCCGTGATCGCCGTGTCGGCGACGAGCACCGTGCGGTCACGCGTCAGTGCGATCGAGACGCCGATGACGCGGTGGCCAGGTTTGACGTCGAGGACGCGACGCACGTCTTCCAACGCGATGGAATAGTTGCGTGTCACGCCGGTGACCATGGCATCGGCGTCGCCCATCGCCACCATGGCCGCGCCGAAATGGTTGCGGTCCTGGTTGATGAGGCGCTGGCAGTCGCGGAACAGATAGCCTTCGCGCTGCAGCCGCTCGTAGAGGAACTGCGCATAAAGGGCGTTGCGGTCCGACAGCCGCGCATTGTGGATCTCGATGCCCTCGCGGCCGTCGAGCTCGATGCCGGCAGCGATCGCGCTGTCGCGGACCCTCTCCTCCCGCCCGACGAGGATGGCGGTGCCGAGCCCCTGGTTGACGAAGGAGATCGCTGCGCGGATGACCTGTTCCTCCTCGCCCTCGGCGAAGACGACGCGCTTCGGTGCCCGGCGCACGCGCTCGAAGATGCGGTTCAAGGTGCCGGCGACCGGGTCGCGCCGCGCCGAGAGCTGCGCCTTGTAAGCGCGCATATCGACGATCGGTCGGCGCGTCACGCCCGTCCGCATGGCAGCTTCCGCGACCGCCGGCGGGATGACGTGGATGAGCCGTGGATCGAAGGGCACGGGAATGATGTATTCGCGGCCGAAGCGCGGGCGCGAGCCTTGATAGGCGGCGGCGACCTCGTCCGGCACGTCCTCGCGGGCGAGCGCGGCGAGCGCTTCGGCGGCCGCGATCTTCATCTCCATATTGATGGTGGTGGCTCGCACGTCGAGCGCCCCGCGGAAGATATAGGGGAAGCCGAGCACGTTGTTGACCTGATTGGGATAGTCCGACCGGCCGGTCGCCATGATGGCGTCGTCGCGAATGGCGGCCACTTCTTCCGGCGTGATCTCCGGATCGGGATTGGCCATGGCGAAGATGATGGGATTGGGCGCCATGCTCGCCACCATCTCCGGTGTGAGCGCGCCTTTCGCGGAGAGGCCGAAGATGGCATCGGCGCCGCGCATGGCATCCGCCAGCGTCCGGTCCGGCGTCTCGGCGGCATGCGCCGATTTCCACTGGTTCATGCCCTCGGTGCGGCCCCGGTAGATCACGCCCTTGGTGTCGCACAGAATGACGTTGTTGGGCGCAAAGCCCATGGCTTTCAGGAGCTCGATGCAGGCGATGCCGGCCGCACCCGCGCCGTTGACGACGAGCTTCGTCGTCTTGATGTCGCGTTTGGTGAGGTGGAGGGCGTTGATCAGGCCTGCGGCGGCGATGATCGCCGTGCCGTGCTGGTCGTCATGGAAGACCGGAATATCCATGAGTTCCCGAAGCTTCTCCTCGATGATGAAGCATTCGGGCGCCTTGATGTCCTCGAGATTGATGCCGCCGAAGGACGGGCCGAGATAGCGCACGCAGTTGACGAAGGTGTCGGCATCCTCCGTGTCCACTTCGAGGTCGATGGAATCGACGTCTGCGAATCGCTTGAAGAGGACGGCCTTGCCTTCCATGACGGGCTTGGAGGCGAGCGCGCCGAGATTGCCGAGGCCGAGAATGGCCGTGCCGTTGGAGATGACCGCGACGAGATTGCCGCGCGTCGTATAGTCGAAGGCGAGGCTCGGGTCTTCCGCGATGGCCTTCACCGGTACGGCGACGCCGGGCGAATAGGCCAGCGAGAGGTCGCGCTGGGTCGCCATGGGCTTGGTCGCCATCACCTCGAGCTTGCCCGGGCGCCCTTGGGAGTGGAACTGCAGCGCTTCCTGATCAGTGAAGGTGGGGCGTGCGCCGCGCTTCTTGCTGTCCATAACGACCTACCAACCTCTTCTTGACGCGTTTCCTCAACGGAGCGTGACCTTACGCAGGCTCTCCTCCGCGCTCAAGGCGGGTTCTCCACCGTTTCCTGCATAAGAGCCATGCCTTTGCGGTGAAAGCGGGCGGCGCCTTTGCTAGGCTCCAGACCATGAACGGGCCCTTCCATTCGAGCGCTGCGGCGCAGCCCATCTCCGAGCCGGACCTCGCGTCGGCGGGTGAGGCACGCATGACGCCGATGATGGCGCAGTATACCGAGATCAAGCTCGCCCATTCCGATTGTCTCCTGTTCTATCGTATGGGCGACTTCTACGAGCTCTTTTTCGACGATGCGGAGATCGCCTCACGCACCCTCGGCATCGTGCTGACGAAACGCGGCAAACACCTCGGCGAAGACATTCCGATGTGCGGCGTGCCGGTCGAGAAGGCGGAAGATTATCTTCACCGGCTCATCGCCGCGGGGCACCGCGTCGCGGTCTGCGAGCAGACGGAAGATCCGGCCGAGGCGAAGAAGCGCGGCGGCAAATCGGTGGTCAGGCGCGCCGTCGTGCGCCTCGTCACGCCGGGGACGATCACCGAGGACGGCCTGCTCGATCCCGCCCGCGCCAACCTCTTGGTCGCCGTCACGCGCCGGCGGCTGGGCGAGGGCGACTGGCTCTACGGCATCGCCGCCATCGATATCTCGACCGGGCGCTTTACCGTCTCCGAAACAGAAGCCGGCCAGCTGGCGAGCGATTTGGCGCGTCTCGAGCCGCGCGAGATCCTGGTGCCCGACACGCTCCTTGATGATCCCACGCTCGCAGCGCTTTGGCGGGATCTGCGCGCCGCCGTCACGCCCATGCCGCGTGACGGCCTCGATGCGGCAACCGCCGACCGCCGGCTGAAGGATTATTTCGGCGTTACCACGCTCGACGCCTTCGGCGCTTTTACCCGCACCGAGGTGGCCGCTGCCGCCATGGTGCTCGGCTATGTCGAGCGCACGCAACTCGGCTCGCGTCCGCCGCTGTCGCCGCCAGCGCGCGACGCCGCTGGCGGGACGCTCGCCATCGATGCGGCGACCCGCGCCAATCTCGAATTGACGCGCACGCTCGGCGGTGAGCGGGCAGGCAGCCTGCTTGCCGGCATCGACCGGACGGTCACGTCGGCGGGTGGGCGTCTTCTCGCCGAACGCCTCGCCGGGCCTTCGACCGACCTCGGCGTGATCCTCAAGCGGCAGGAGGCGGTCGACCATCTCGTTCGCCGGTCCTTTCTGCGCGAGGGGCTTCGCGCCTGCCTCCGCTCGGCGCCCGACATGGCCCGCGCGCTCGCGCGGCTGACGCTCGGCCGCGGTGGGCCGCGCGATCTGGCGGCGCTACGCGACGGGCTCGGCGCCGTGGCCTCCGTCGCCGGCCTTCTCGCAGAGCAGGACGGGGAGGAGGAGCCCGGCTTCGCGGACTCGCAGCGACCGGCAGAGCTCGCTGCGGCTGCCGATGCGCTGGTGGGCGTCGGGTCCGAGCTCGCGGCGCGCCTTTCCGCGGTTCTCGCCGACGAATTGCCGCTCATGAAGCGCGACGGCGGTTTCGTGCGCGCGGGCTACCTCGCTGCGCTCGACGAGGCACGGCTGCTGCAGGCCGATTCCCGCCGCTTCATCGCGGCCCTTCAGGCGCGTTACGTGGCGGAGACCGGCTGCCGTACGCTGAAGGTCAAGCACAACAACGTGCTCGGCTATTTCGTCGAGGTGCCGCAGGCGGCCGGCGAAGAGCTCCTCAAGCCGCCGCACAACGAGACCTTCGTGCATCGCCAGACCATGGCGGGCGCCATGCGCTTCTCGACAGTCGAGCTCGGCGAGCTCGAGGTCAAGATCGCCTCGGCGTCCGACCGCGCGGTTCGGCTCGAACTGGCGGTCTTCGACGAGCTCGTCGCGGAGGTCACAGCAGCGGCCGAGCCCATCAAGCGCGCCGCCGAGGCACTCGGCTTGGTCGATGTGACGGCGGCGCTGGCCGATCTCGCCGCCGATTTGGGCTGGACCCGGCCCGAGCTGGACGAGACCCTCTCCTTCCGCATCGAGGGCGGGCGCCATCCGGTGGTCGAGGCGGCGCTCAAGGCGAGCGGCGGCACCTTCGTCGCCAATGATTGCGACCTGTCGGCCAAGGCCGAGGATGCCGGCGCCATCACAATGGTCACCGGCCCGAATATGGCGGGCAAGTCCACCTATCTCCGCCAGAACGCGCTAATGGTGGTGCTCGCGCAGATGGGCGGCTTCGTGCCCGCACGCCGGGCGCATGTCGGCGTCGTCGACCGGCTGTTCTCGCGGGTCGGCGCGGCCGACGACCTCGCCCGCGGCCGCTCGACATTCATGGTCGAGATGATCGAGACGGCCGCGATCCTCAATCAGGCGGGCTCGCGCTCGCTCGTCATTCTCGACGAGATCGGGCGGGGCACCGCGACCTTCGACGGCTTGTCGATCGCCTGGGCGACGGTGGAGCATCTGGAAGCGGTCAACCGCTGCCGTGCGCTGTTCGCGACCCATTACCACGAGCTCACCGCGCTCGCCGACCGGCTCGAGCATGTCACCAACGCCACCATGCGGGTGACGGAATGGCAGGGCGATGTCGTCTTCCTGCACGAGGTCATCCCCGGTGCCGCCGACCGCAGCTACGGCATCCAGGTGGCGAAGCTGGCGGGCCTGCCGTCGGCCGTCATCGCCCGCGCCCGCGCCGTGCTCGACCAGCTGGAGAAGACCGAGCGGGAAACGCCGGTCGCGGCGCTGATCGATGATCTGCCCCTTTTTGCGGCCTCGCTCCGGCAAACCGAGGTTCTGCAACCGGCCGGCCCCGACCCGCTGCGCCAGGCGCTGGACGCCGTCAATCCGGACGAGATGACGCCGCGCGAGGCTTTGGACGCCCTCTATCGGCTCAAGGCTGCCGCGCAAGGCGCGTAACGCGTCGTCGACACATAGGCCTTGCGCGGGCCGGTGACGCGATGGATGAGCCAGAAGGCATTCTCCTGGACGACGCAGGTCGTCTCGTAGAGATCGTCACCGCAAAGGTGGCGCGAGACCGCCGACAGCGCGCCGTCGGGCCGTGCGGTCAGCGTGAACGCCTGGAACGGTCTGACCGGGACCTCGTCGAAGAGGATGGCGAAGCCGTTCGGCCGGCGCTCGTAGACATAGGACCGGTGGGCGGAAATGGGGGCGGCGCCGGGAAGCCGCAGAACGCCCTCCTCGCGGTAGGACAGCCGGTCGCGCGCAATAGCTGCGATGGTGGCGACCCCGTCCAGGGAGGCGTCGCGATCAATTGTTCGGTAGACGTTCCAGCTGCCGGGAAGCCGATCGAAAAAGGCGTGACGGAGGTCCGCTCGGAAGGCTGGATGTTCGGTCATCGCGGCTTCTCGTTGTCGCTGCGCTCTCGCCGGCGGGCTCCAGGATTGCCCATGTTTTAGCTCCGTCATCACCTGCGCTGATCCGTTCACTCCCTGTTCTTGCACGGGTGGCGGTGGCCCGCTACAGTCCCGGTGGGGGATGGGGTGACCGGCTATGGTGACGCGTGTCGCGACGGTAGCCTTCGAGGGGATCGAAGCAAGAGCTGTCGACGTCCAGGTGCAGATCGCGCCGGGCAATGTCGTTTTCACTCTCGTCGGCCTGCCCGACAAGGCGGTTGCGGAATCGCGCGAGCGGGTGCGGGCGGCGCTGATCGCCTCGGGGCTCGCTCTGCCGGCCAAGCGCATCACCGTCAATCTCGCGCCCGCCGATCTTCCCAAGGAAGGCTCTCACTACGATCTCCCCATCGCGCTCGGCATCATGGGCGCCATCGGCGCGATCCCCGAGGACGCGCTCGAAGGCTTCACGGTGCTGGGTGAGCTTGCGCTCGATGGCACCATCACCCCGGTCTCCGGCGTCCTGCCGGCGGCGATCGGCGCCAATGGCCGCGGTCAGGGGCTGATCTGTCCGGCGGCCTGCGGTGCGGAAGCGGCCTGGGCGAGCCGCGACAGCACGATCATCGCGCCGCGATCGCTCATCCAGCTCGCCAATCACTTCAAGGGCACGCAGGTGCTCGCCCGGCCGGAACCGGCAGTCGCAAAGCCGGCCGGTCCCTTGCCGGACCTGCGCGACATCAAGGGCCAGGAAACGGCCAAGCGCGCGCTCGAAATCGCCGCGGCCGGCGGCCACAACATGCTGATGAGCGGCCCGCCCGGCGCCGGCAAGTCCATGCTGGCGCAGCGGTTGCCCTCGATCCTGCCGCCGCTCGGCCCGCGCGAATTGCTCGAAGTGTCGATGATCCATTCGGTTGCCGGCCTTTTGGCGGATGGTGCGCTGACGGACCGGCGGCCTTTTCGCGCGCCGCACCATTCCGCCTCAATGGCAGCGCTCGTCGGCGGCGGCCTGCATGCACGGCCGGGCGAGGTTTCGCTGGCCCACAACGGCGTGCTCTTCCTCGATGAATTGCCTGAATTCCAGCCGCAGGTGCTGGACGGCCTGCGCCAGCCGCTTGAAACCGGCGAAGTGCTCATCTCGCGTGCCAATCACCGGGTGACCTATCCGGCGCGTTTCCAGCTTATCGCGGCGATGAACCCGTGCCGCTGCGGCCGGGCGACGGAGCCGGGCTATGCCTGCCGCCGGCAGCCGAACGAGCGCTGCATGGCCCAGTATCAGGCGCGCCTGTCGGGCCCGTTCATCGATCGCATCGACATTCTCATCGACGTGCCGGCGGTCACCGCCGCCGATCTCATCCTGCCGGCCTCGGCCGAGGGATCGGCGGAGGTGGCGCGGCGCGTCGCCGCAGCACGCGACATCCAGCGGGCCCGCTACGCGGCGCTCGGGCTCGAAACTGTCACGACAAATGCCGCCTGTCCGGCCGCTTTGCTCGACGAAGTGGCGCGCCCGGACGCACAGGGGCTCGCATTATTGCGTCAGGCTGCGGAGAGCATGCGTTTGACGGCGCGAGGCTATCACCGTGTTTTGAAACTGGCACGGACGCTCGCCGATCTCGACGGTGACGCATATTTGAGTCATGTTCACCTGGCGGAGGCACTATCTTACCGCTCGGCAATCGATCGTTTGCCCGTCGCAGCCTAGTTCGGCCGAGTGATCTTAAGTGGCGATTCAGCAAGTCTGACAAGCTATTATCAACATCGGCCGGCAATACTCCGCCGAATTCCCGCTGGAATACGGCTCAGTTATGGACAATGAGGCGCTCGTCTTTCTCGGACAAGGACCGTGGCTTTTCGCCGGCCTGGCGGTCATTGTGGCGATCTTGGCCGTGATGGCCTACCGCGGCCGCCGCTTGATGACGCATCGGTTGCGTGCAGCCGAGGCGGAGCGCGAGCGGCTCCTCGAGCGCAACCAGGCGCTCACCGCAAGCGAAGCGCGTTATCGCAGTCTCGCCGAGGTGCGCAGCGAATTCATCCTGCGCTCCGACGCGGATGGCTATGTCACTTATGCCAACGAGGCTCTGGCGCAGCTCATCGGCGTTTCCCGCAAAGCGCTCGAGGGCACGCATGCCAAGCTGCCCGTCAAGGAAGCGCTGCCGCCGCGCCTGACTGCCGCGGGCACGCAACAGATCGACGAGGCGCTGGAGATCGCGGACGGCAGTCTGCGCTGGATCTCCTGGGAAGAAAACGTCATCGAGACGGCCCGCGGTCGGGAATGGCAGCGCATCGGCCGCGACGTCACCGAACGGGTGACGGCCGAACGTGCCCTCGAAGAGGGCCGGCGCAAGGCGGAGGCGGCCAACGAGGCCAAGTCGCGCTTTCTCGCGACCGTCAGCCACGAGATCCGGACGCCCCTGAACGGCATTCTCGGCATGGCCGATCTGCTGGGCGAAACCCAGCTCGATCCCGAACAGGCGACCTATGTGCGGGCGATCCGCACATCGGGCGACGTCTTGCTCTCGCTGATCGACGAGATCCTCGATTTCT
Source organism: Chelatococcus sp. GCM10030263 (assembly GCF_042666455.1). NCBI lineage: Bacteria > Pseudomonadati > Pseudomonadota > Alphaproteobacteria > Hyphomicrobiales > Chelatococcaceae > Chelatococcus > Chelatococcus sp. GCM10030263. Next base: position 959,781 of record NZ_JBHTDB010000002.1, read on the forward strand.
CCAAGATCGAGGCCGGCAAGCTCGAACTGGCGCAGGAGCCGTTCAACCTGCGGCTGCTCGTCGAAAGTGTCGTCGAGCTTCTCGCGCCGCGTGCCCAGGGCAAGGGCGTGGAAATCGCCGCCCTCATCGATGAGGAGGTGCCGACGGAGGTGCTCGGCGACGCCGATCGCCTGCGCCAGGTGCTCATGAACCTCGCCGGCAATGCAGTAAAATTCACGGAAGTCGGGGGCGTCGGCATTCGCGTCGAGACGACGGCGTCCGGCGCCTTGCGTTTCAGTGTCCAGGACACCGGGCCCGGCATTCCCGCGGCGCGGCTCGACGATATTTTCGGCGAGTTCGAGCAGGCCGACGAGCCGACGAGCCGCCGTCACGGCGGCACCGGGCTCGGGCTTGCCATTAGCCGCCGCATCAGCGACCGCATGGGCGGCAGGATCTTCGTCGAGAGCGAGGTAGGGCGCGGCTCCATCTTCAAGCTCGAGCTCAACCTGCCGACGGTCCCGGCTACGACCGAGAGCGAGCCGACCGACCGGCCCGATCTCACCGGCCGTCACATTCTCATCGCCGCTCAGTCGCCCTTCGAAGCGCCCTTCCTCGCTGCGCAGCTCGAAAAAGCCGGTGCGTCGCTCACGCTCGCGGCGAGCGAGGACGAAGCCGTCCGGGCTATGGAGGGCGGCGTCGACATCGTTCTCATAGACTGCGCGCTGGGTGACGAGGCGGCGCGACGGCTCGCGATCGCTGCCCGCAATGCTGGGGCCGCGCGGACGATCGTTCTGCTCTCGCCCTTCGAGCGACGCGACTTCGGCCTGCCTTCGGCCGCCGGCTTCAACGGCTTCCTGATCAAGCCCGTGCGGAGCCGCTCACTCTTCCAGCAGATCGAGGGCTGGACCGGTCCGGTCGCACAGGGGGGAAGCCCGGTCTTTGCCGCCGAGCGGGTGATGGCGCAGCTCGAAAGCCCGGTTGGTTCGGCCCGCGTGCTCCTCGCCGAAGACAATGAGATCAATGCGCTGCTGACCCTGAAGGCGCTCGAGCATTTCGGCGCCAAGGTCGACTGGGCGCGCGACGGGCGCCGGGCGCTCGCCTTCGCCAAGGGGGCGATCGCCGGCCGCGCCCCGAGCTACGACCTCGTTCTGCTCGACGTGCGCATGCCCGAGCTCGACGGGCTCGAGGTGGTGCGCCAGATCCGGGCGACCGAGGAAGATGCGGGCCAGGACCAGCGGCTGCGCGTCGTCATGCTCACCGCCAACGCCTTCGCCGAAGATCGTATGGCGGCGCATGAAGCAGGCGCCGACGGTTTTCTCGCCAAGCCCCTCGACCGCGCCAAGCTGCGTAGCTGGCTGCCGCAGGGAGAGCAGCGCGAGGCCGTTTGAGCGGTTCAGTGATTCGCGCCACCAGCCGCCGCTTTCCGGCTGGCCGGACCCAGGCCCGCAGTCCTGCCGCGCTCAAGCCGCATAGGTCAAAGCCGGCTTGACGCTACGCAAGCCTATAATCCGCCGGTGCATCGGCTTATAGAGAGGCGCTCGGCGCACTAATTCGGCGACGAATGCTTAACGACACGCGATTGTCACAACAGTATAGAAAGCATAGCATGCGCGACGTTGGACGGGGTGGGAAGCCGCCCCGACCGCAGCGCAGCACTGGGTGGCAAACGAGGATTTGTGGATGATCCAGGGTCCCCTGCAGTGGAAAAAGGCGCGTGCGGAAAAGGTGCCGGCCGGCGCTCTCGGCACGATCGCCGGAATGCTGCGGCCGGCGGCATGGGCCTCGGCGCCCTGGACCACCGGTCCCTGGACCCCAGCGAATTGGGGGGCGGGCGCCCGCTTGGTCTCCTCTTCGATTACGCTGGGCATGGACCCCGTCTTCGGGCGGCTGGGCTCGCTCGAAGTACGGTTGGCGACCACCAAGAAGGAGCTGAAACAGGCGCAGCGCCTGCGCTTTCAGGTCTTCTACGACGAGATGTCGGCCATTCCGAACGCCTCGTCGCTCATCGCCCGGCGCGACATGGACGAGTTCGACGCGATTTGCGACCATCTGCTCGTGCTCGATCATAATGCCCCGCGCCGGCCGTTCCGTGCAGCCGCGCCGAAGGTGGTCGGCACCTACCGTCTTCTCCGGCAGGAGGTCGCGGACCGAAATTTCGGCTTCTATACAGCCGCTGAGTTCGAGATCCTGAAGCTCACGGAAAGCAATCCGCATCTGCGCTTCCTGGAACTCGGCCGCTCCTGCGTGCTGAAGCCCTATCGTAACAAGCGCACAGTCGAGCTGTTGTGGCAGGGCATCTGGTCCTACGTGGTCCAACACCGCATCGATGTGATGTTCGGTTGCGCGAGCCTCGAAGGCACGGATCCGAACCGGCTCGCGCTGCCGCTCAGCTTCCTGCACCACCATGCCCTCTCGCCGGAGGAATGGCGCGTGCGGGCATTGCCCGAGCGCTTCGTGACCATGGACCGCATCCCGTCTGCGGCGGTCGATGCCAAGGCTGCACTCCACAGCCTGCCGCCGCTGATCAAGGGTTATCTCCGGCTCGGAGCGAGTTTCGGCGAGGGCGCCGTGGTCGATCCGCAGTTCGGCACCACGGACGTGCTGGTCATGCTGCCCGTCCCCTCCATTAATCCTCGCTACATCAGCCATTTCGGGCAGAGTGCCAACCGCCGCGCAGCGTGAAGGCCGGGCGCGTGGTCCTTAGGGAGCCCCGCGTCCTTCACCGGCATTCAAAAGGCCCTCGAGCCCTTCCCGATAGCTCGGATAGGCGAGCTCGAGGCCAAGATCGGCCTTCAGCCGGGCATTGCAAATCCGCTTGTTTTCCGTCCAGAAGCTCAGCCCCATCGGCGACAGCCCGGCCTCCTCAAGGCTCACCTCCGGCGGCGGCGGAAGCCCGAGGAGCCTTGCGGCATAGGCGATGACGTCCGACTGCGGTGCGGGCTCGTCATCGCAGACATTATAGACGCCGCCCCCGGCCGGGCTGTGCTCGGCACGCGCCGTCAGGACAGCCAGCGTCGCGGCGATATCCTCCACGTGAATGCGGTTGAACACCTGCCCCGGACGGGCGATACGCCGGGCGCGGCCGGCCGCGACCTCGACGAGGGCGTTGCGGCCGGGACCGTAAATGCCGGGAAGCCTCAGGATATCGAGCCGCTTGCCCGTTTCGCTCGCCAGCCGGCTCCAGCCCTTCTCGGCCGCAAGGCGCAGGAGCGAGCGGGCATTGCGCGTCGAGGGTGGCGTGTTTTCGTCCACCCAGTCGCCGTCATGGTCGCCATAGACCCCGACCGTCGAGAGATAGCCGATCCACCGGAGGCGCGGCGCCTCGGCGAGGCTTGCGCCGAAGGCCGTGTAAGCGGGGCAGCCATCGGCGCCGGGCGGCACGCTGACGAGAACCGCATCGGCCTCAGCGAGCGCAGTCGCGATGGCCGAGCGGTTTTCGTCCGGCGCCGTGCCTGAACCGTCGAAGACTTGCGCGTCGATGCCCTGCGCCTGCAGCTCGGCTGCCTTGCCTGGCGCGCGTACCGTGCCGGCGATTGCCCTGAAGCGCTCGCCGTAACGGGTGATGAAAGCGGAGGCCGAATAGCCGATGCCGAAAACGAAAAGTCTCATGCCGCCTCCGGTGTGGTGCCGGCTTCATCCGCCGCCGCCTGCCATTCCGCGATGACGCTCGCATCCTGTTCGCGCGGCCGATGGAGGGGGATCAGCGCTGCGAAGTCCTCGCGCGGCAACAGCCGCGACAGGGCCCAGACGGCCGCGCCGCGCACCAGGGCCGAGCCGTCCCCGAGCCGGGCGCGCGCCTCCGCGGCGAGTGCCGGCTCTCCGGAATTGCCGATGGCGATCAGCACGTTGCGCAGGAAGCGGTCGCGGCCGGTGCGCTTGATCGGCGAACCGGAAAAGCGTTTGCGGAAGGCGGCATCGTCGAGCCGTGCGAGCTCCGCCAGGGCAGGGGCCTCATAATCGGCATCGGCGGTGAGCTTGGCCTCACGCCCCGCGGCCGCAAACTTGTTCCAAGGGCAGACCGCAAGGCAATCGTCGCAGCCGAAAATCCGGTTGCCCATGGCCGGGCGCAGGCTCCGATCGATTGGGCCTTTATGTTCGATGGTGAGATAGGAGATGCAGCGCCGCGCATCGAGCTGATAGGGCGCCGGGAAGGCATCCGTCGGGCAGATCGAGAGGCACCGGCGGCAGCTGCCGCAATGGTCCGTCTCTGCCGGGTCGGGCGGCAGGTCTGCGGTGGTGAAGATTGCGCCGAGGAAGAGCCAGCTGCCGAAGTCACGTGACACGAGCACCGTGTGCTTGCCGAGCCAGCCGAGGCCGGCGGCCTCCGCCAGCGGCTTCTCCATCACCGGGGCGGTGTCGACGAAGACCTTCACGTCGGCGCCGCCGGAAGAGGCGAGAAAGCCCGCGAGTTCCTTCAGCTTGCCCTTGATCACGTCATGATAGTCGCGCTTGCGCGCATAGGCCGAGATCGTCGCGCGGTCCTTGCGGCCGAGGTCGGCGAGCGGATCGCCGGCGGGCGCATAGTTCATGCCGAGCATGACGATGGAGCGCACCTCCGGCCAGAGCGCATGCGGTGCCGCCCGCCGCTCTGCCGTCTCCTCCATCCAGGTCATGCTCCCGGCATGGCCGGCCGCAAGCCAGGCGGCGAGCCGCCCTGGCGCCAGCGGAATGGAATCGGGCCGGGTGATGCGCAGGACATCGAAGCCGAGCCCGCGGGCGCGCTCGATGAGCCTCTGCTTCAATGCCGCGGAAGGGGGGCCTTCTCGTTCTGCCTTCCGGCGCGCGGCGTCTTGCCGCGGGGTGGACGACGTCAGAAGTCCAGATCTGCGTAATGGGCGGCCGGCGCCATTCCCGGCACCCGGTCCATCAGGAGAGGCCGGAAGGAGGGCCTCGATTTCACGCGCGCGTACCATGCCTTTGCCGTCTCATCCTCCTCCCAGGGCACGTCCCCGAGATAATCGGCGCAGGAGAGATGCGCCGCCGCCGCCAGATCCGCATAGGTCAGGTCGGCGCCCGCGAGCCAGTTCCGCCGGCCGATCAGAAAGCCGATGTATTTCAGATGATAGCGCACATTGCTGCGAGCTGCGCGGATGGCGCTCATATCCGGCGGTCCGCCACCGATCTCGGGCTTCATGAAGCGCTTGTAGATCTTCTCGGTCACGAGATAGGCGGAGACCTCCTCGTGGAACTTGACCAGGAACCAGTCCATCAGCCGGCGGACTTCAACCCGGTCGGCCGGGTGGTCGGGCAGGAACCGGCGGCCTTCGAGGCCGAGCCCCCGGGTCTCGTCGAGATATTCGGCGATCACCGTCGCGCCGGGGACCGCAAGGCCCTGCTCCTCCACGAAAATCGGCAGATGCCCGGCCGGATTGACAGCCAGCAGGTCATGATTCCGCTCCCAGGGCTTTTCTTCCACGCTGGCCGGCGCAATGCCCATTTCGCCGAGGACAAGCCGTATGAAGCGCGAACTGGGGCAGAAAGGATAATGGTAGAAAGTCGCCATTGGATGCCACGGATTGAGCGGGGGAAGGCGGGAAAGATGCTGGGACCGACGAGCACGGCGTCGCAATGTGCCAGAATGCTGCCCGGTTCGACACGCTCGTTGCGAAGCATGCTGGCACAGCGCAGGGGTCCCGTATAAAACTAGCGCATATAGGGGACAACCCGATTCGCCTGTGCCTTTTCGCTTTCCCCTGTCGTCATTAAGACTTCGCTAACGACACCGGCCTCAGAACGGCCGAACTCTCGTGGTTCCCCGGTCCTCTCGTGCTCGACGCCTCCTCGTGCTCCAGCTTCGCCTGTGGCCGCGGCGGCCGGCTTGGCCGAGCCCCCCGCCGGTGCCGCGGGCGTTCCCCTCCCAGGCCCGGCTAGCGCCACCCACGTCTTTGGTGCCCACCCATGCATATGTTCGATGTCGTTTCTGCGGCCATACTCGGGCTCGTCGAAGGTTTGACGGAATTTCTGCCCGTCTCCTCCACCGGGCATCTCCTTCTGCTCGGTCATTTCCTCGGCTTCGAATCCAAGGGCAAGACCTTCGAGATTTTGATTCAGCTGGGTGCCATCCTGGCAATCGTTACCGTCTATTTCAGGCGGCTTCTCTCTATCTTGATCGCCCTGCCCACCGATCCGGCGGTTCAGCGCTTCGTTCTTGCCGTGCTCGTCGCCTTCCTGCCGGCCATGGTCGTCGGTGCGCTGGCCCATGACTTCATCAAGAACGTGCTCTTCAATCCCTGGATCGTCTGCGTCATGCTCATCGTCGGCGGCTTCGTGCTGATGGTCGTGGACAGGCGGGGGCTCGACGGGCGCTATCACGATATGGCGAAGTTTCCGCTGCCGATGGCCTTTAAGATCGGCATCTTCCAATGCCTCGCGATGATTCCGGGCGTCTCCCGTTCGGGGGCGACCATCGTCGGCGCCATGCTCCTCGGTGCCGACAAGCGCGCGGCGACGGAATTTTCCTTCTTTCTCGCCATGCCCACCATGGCCGGCGCCTTCGCCTATGATCTCTACAAAAGCTATTCTGAACTGACGACCGACGACATCACCTTGGTGGCGGTCGGCTTCGTCGTCTCCTTCATCGCCGGTCTGCTCGTGGTGCGGCTGCTGCTCGATTTCGTGAGCCGGCACGGCTTCGCGCTGTTCGCCTGGTGGCGGATCATCGTCGGCGCTGCCGGTCTCGCCGGGCTCATCGTTTTCGGCTGACCGGCCTATTGTTGCGGGCCACCACCCCGCTCTTGCCATATTGGCAGTTCATGACACCATGACTCGCTTGAAGACGAGGGCGGGATAGCGCGCAAGGGACTCCGTCAATGAAGCGACAATCGGCTGCCACCTTGCTTCTCGCCTTCGTTCTGGCCTTTCTCGCGCCTGCTGCGCGTGCCGCCGGACCGGTTTACCCGGTCGGCGTCAACGTCGGGCTCGAGCCGCCCAAATCCATGCAGCTGTCGAAGAACTTTCCCGGCTTCCAGGACGAGGCCGCCGGGGCGGCCATCCTCATGACGGAGGTGCCCCCCGAGGCCTATGACAAGATCATTGCGGGGCTGAACCCGGATGTTCTCGAAAAGCAGGGCCTGCTCGGCGCCAAGCGCGAGGACTGGCCGGTCAAGGATGGCAAGGGCATTTTCGTCAGCGCCACCCAGCGCGCCGGGGCCATCACCTTGCACAAATGGATCGTCGTAGCGACTGGCGAAAAGACGGCGGCGGTGGTCACCGTGCAGGCGCCCGAAACGGCTGTGGACATGTATAGCGACCAGGTCGTCCGCGACGCGCTGAAGTCCCTGACCTTCCGCCCGCCGCTGCCGATGGACCAGCAAATCGCGGCGCTGCCCTTTACGCTTGGCGATCGCGCCGGCTTCCGCGTGGTGCGGGTGCTCGCCGGATCAGGGGTCTTGATGACCGACGGTCCGAAGGACGCCATTCATGGCGCTGAACAGCCGCTCATCATCGTCGCCTCAGGCGACGGCGCCATCCCCGGAACTTTGGAGCAGGACCGCTTCGCCAAACAGGCCTTCGGCGGCCTTGCCGGCATCCGCGGTGCGGAGATCAAGAGCGCGCGCAACCTCACGCTGAAGGGCGTTCCCTGGCACGAGATCAAGGCGATTGCGGATGATCCCGAAACGAAGACCAAAGTCTTCGTCGTGCAGGCGATCCGTTTCAGCGATAGCCATTATATCCGCTTCATCGGCATGGCCCGCGAACGCGATCAGGCATCCCTGATGAAGCGCTTCGAAACGATCCGCGACGGCGTCAAGCCGAAGGAAGCGCAAGCCAACGCCAAGTGAACCTAGGCAAGTGACCAACGCCAAGTGAACCGAAAACGCACGTAAGGATGGGGGAAGGGACGCGCCGCGTTTTCCCCTTCATGTACCGAAGCTTGCTCAGCCCAAGATGGACAGGCAGGCGCGCTTATCCGAGCTTCACTCGCCGTTCGCCGCAGCCTCTGCGCCACCGTTCGACGCAGCCGGCTTCGGGCCGCCCTTCGAGACGCCGACCAGCGCCGGTCGCAGCACGCGGTCGCCGATGACGAAGCCGGACTGTACGACCTGCACGACGGTCGCATTCGGCGTGTTCGGGTCTTCCACCTCGAACATGGCCTGGTGCAGGTTGGGGTCGAACTTCTGCCCGGCGGGATCGAGCTTGCGCACGCCATGACGCTCGAGTGTCTTCAGAAAATCGCGTTCGGTGAGCTCGATGCCCTCGAGCAGGGCCTTGATTGGGCCCTCGCTGCTGGCGCGTAGCTCATCGGGAATGGTCTCGAGCGCCCGGCGGATATTGTCGGCCACCGTCAGCATGTCGCGCGCGAAGCCTGTCACGCCGTAGGTCCGCGCATCCGCGACCTCGCGCTCGGTGCGGCGGCGCAGGTTCTCCATCTCGGCGAGCGTCCTGAGCACCTTGTCCTTCAACTCGGTTTTCTCGGCCTCGAGCGCTGCGATCACGGCACCTAGATCAGGCATCTGCGAATCGGCCTGCACGGCTTCGGTCGCGGCAGTGGTCTCGGTCTCGTCGGTCGCGGCGGCATCAGCCGGCTCTGGGCGGGTCGGCGTCTGGGTCATGTCTCTCGTTGCTGCTGATTGTCCGTCACCCTGGATATCAGGTGAGATGGCTCAAAAATCAAGCGCAGCCTCGCTATCGCGCGAGGCTCGCGGCGGCTTCCCCCTGGCTTTGCGGGTGGAAGATCTCGGCAATCGCGCGGCGTATGGCCGATTGCCGGTTGGCGTTCTCGATCTTCGCCCCCGTCAGGTCGGTAACATAGAAAACGTCGACCACCTTCTCGCCATAGGTCGCGATATGCGCCGAGGCGATATTGAGGTTGAGCTTGCCGAGCATCGTCGTGAGATCATAGAGCAGCCCCGGGCGATCGAGGCCCGACACCTCCAGCACGGTATGACGGTCCGAGAGGCTGTTGTCGACTACCACCTCGGTGGGCACATGGAAGGTGCGGCTGCGGTCATGCGCCGGTCGGCGCGAGGCGACGAGATCGGCGATGCGCACCTCGCCCGTCAGGGCGCGCTTGATGGCGAGCGCGATGCGTTCGCCGCGCCGCAGTTCGTCGTCGTCCCGGTCGAAGGCGCGCGAGATGACGAGGCTGTCGAGCGCAAGCCCATCGGCCGTGGTGAAGATCTGGGCATCAACGATATTGCCGCCCGCCGCGGCGCAGGCGCCGGTGAGAATGGCGAGGAGCCGCGGATGGTCGGGAGCCATGGCGATCAGCTCGGTCACCCCACGGAAGCCGTCGGTCTCGACCGCGGTGATGGTCGTCTCGCCCGAGGCTTCGGCGGCCCGGATGAGCTCGGCATGGCGGATCTTGCGGGCGAGATCGACCTTCAGCCAATAGGGCGCGTAGTGGCGGGCCGCATAGGCGGCGAATTCCTCCTCCGGCCAGTCGGCCAGGGCTTCGCGCAACTGCTCCTGCGCATGGCGAACCCGTTCGCTGCGGCTGGTGGAGACCTGGCCGCCCGTCAAGGCGAGTTGCGTCTCGTAGTAGAGCGAGCGCAGGAGCTCGCCCTTCCAGCCGTTCCAGACGCCGGGGCCGACCGCCTTGATGTCGCAGACGGTCAGGATCACCAGCAGCTTCAGCCGTTCCATCGTTTGCACCAGAGCGGCAAAGCTTCGCACCGTCGAGGGGTCGGCGATGTCGCGGCTCTGCGCCACGGTCGACATGGCGAGGTGGTTCTCCACGAGCCAGGCCGCTGTTTCCGTCTCCGCCGCGTCGAGCCCGAAACGCGGCCCAAGCTTGCGGGCGACACGCGCTCCGGCTGCGGAATGGTCGTCCTGGCGACCCTTGGCGATGTCGTGCAGAAAGAGCGCCAGATAGAGCGCCCGCCGGTTCTGGATCGAGTGGATGATCTCGCCGGAGAGCGGATGCTCGGCATTGACGCGCCCGGCATCGATGTCGGCGAGCACGCCGACCGCACGCAGCAGATGCTCGTCCACCGTATAGTGATGGTACATGTTGAACTGCATCAGCGCCACGATGCGGCCGAATTCCGGGATGAAGCGGCCGAGAATGCCGGCTTCATTCATGCGCCGCAGCACGACCTCGGGGGCGTTGCGTGAGGTCAGGATCTCCAGGAAGAGGCGGTTGGCTTCCGGGTTCTCGCGCAATGAGCGGTCGATCAGCTTGAGCGAACGGGTGGCGAGCCGGCTTGCGTCCGGATGGATGGCGTGGCTATGGCGGTCCGCCAGCCAGAACAGCCGGATGAGATTAACGGGATCGCGCGCGAAGACGCCATCGTCGGCAATGGTGATGCGGTTGTTGTCGAGAGTGAAATCGCGGGAGGCGAGCGTCCGACTGCCGCGCCGCCCCCTGAGCCGTCCCACGAAGCGGTCGAGCACCGCGCGGGGCTTGGCATGGCGCGCTTCGAGCGCCGCGCAGACGATCGCCGTGAGATCGCCGACGTCCTTGGCCGTGAGGAAATAGCGCTTCATGAAGCGCTCGACGGCGGAGAGCCCCCCATGAGCAGCATAGCCGTTGCGCTCGGCGATGGTACGCTGCAGGTCGAAGGACAGCCGCTCCTCGGCCCGCCCTGTCTCGAAATGCATGTGGCAGCGCACCCGCCACAGGAAGGATTCGCAACGGTGGAACAGGGCGAATTCGTCGGTCGTGAAAAGGCCGGCGGTCACCAGCTCCTTCGGATCGCGCACACGGTAGACGTATTTGGCGATCCAGAAGAGGGTGTTGAGATCGCGCAGGCCGCCCTTGCCGTCTTTGACATTGGGTTCGACGACATAGCGCGAGGCGCCTGCCCGGTGGAGCCGCGTATCGCGCTCGGCGAGCTTGGCGGCAACGAAGCTCGGCGCGGTGTCGGCGACCACCTCACGCTCGAAGCGCTGGACGAGCTCGTCGAACAAGGCGGTGTCGCCCACGAGATAGCGCGCTTCGAGAAGCGTCGTGCGGATGGTCAGGTCGGCCCGTGCCTCGCGCATCGATTCGTCGATGGAGCGGGTCGCATGCCCGACCTTCAGCTTCAGATCCCAGAGGATATAGAGGATCGTCTCGACGACCCGCTCGCTCCAGGTTCGAGAGCCCGGGCCGAGAATGAAGAGGAGGTCGACGTCCGAGCCGGGCGCGAGCGTGCCACGGCCGTAGCCACCGACGGCAACGACCGCCAGTCGCTCCGTTTTCGCCCCCTTTGCCTCCGCTTCCCCTTTGGGCAAGGGATGGATATGACGCGTCACCATCTGGAACGCCGCGTCGATGATGCGGTCCATGGTGGCCGAGAGCCGATGGGCGCAGGCGAGGCCGTCGCGATCGGCCAGCAGCCGCTCCCGGGCATGGGCGAGGCCGCGCGTATGCGTCTCGCGCAAGAGCGCGACGAGCTCGGCGCGCATGGCATCGGGCTCGGCGCCGTGGCGCGCTTCGAGCTCGGCCAGGGCAGCCTGCAGGCCGTCCGCGGGGGGACGCGCCATGGTCGAGTTCCTCTTAGAGCGGGTTGCGGTCTCGGTGGCCATACTACGCCGGCGATACGCGACGTAAGGTGAGATTGATGCGGCCACCGTCAAGACCTGCTTGGGCGAGCAGCGTGGACGACCCCGTCAGCACCCGGTCGATCCCGTGAAAGGCGAGCCGCGCCGGGCCGCCGAACACCAGCGCATCGCCTGAAGAGAGCTTGAGCGAGGTCGTCGGGTCGCGCCGCGCCGTGCCGCCGATGCGGAAGACGGCCGTGTCGCCGAGCGAGAGCGACAGGACGGGTGCACCGAAGTCCTGCTCGTCGCGGTCCTGGTGCAGGCTCATGCGCGCACCCCCAGCATAGTAATTCACCAGGCAGGCTTCCGGCAGAGGCGCCTCCGGCGCGAGTTCCTGCCAGGCGGCAATCAGGATTCTGGGCATCGCCGGCCAGGGGCGGCCCGTCTCCGGATGGGTTTCCTGATAGCGGTAGCCGCCTTCGTCCGAGACCCAGCCGAGCTTGCCGCAGTTCGTCATGCGAACGGAAAACGGCTTGCCCGTGCGCGGCATGCGCGGCGTGAAGAAGGGCGCCTCCCGCAAGATGGCGGCCAGCGCGGCGAGAAGCACGCCCTGCTGGTCGGCGGAGAGATAGCCGGGATGGTAGGTCACGCCCGGTTTGATGCCGACCCTGGTCATGGGCCTGCTCCACCCGGTTGCAGAGCCTTGGTGAAGATGAGCTGGCTGCACGAGGGCGTGTGACCTGTCACTTGCCAGCCGTTGCGCCGGTAGAAGCGCTCGGCGCGGGTGCCCGGCTGCGTGGTGAGATGCGCCGAATCGCATCCTTCCGCGCGCAGCATGGCTTCCGCCACCCGGATGAGCCCGCGGCCGATGCCACGGCCCTCATGGGCGGGATCGACGAAGAGGGCCCATAGCAAGCGCTGGTCCGGATTGGCAGCGCTGAAGCCGAGAATGTGGCCACCTTCCTCCGCCACCCAGAAATGGCCGCGACCGAGGTAGCGCAGAACCTCCTCGGTCGTCAGCGAGGCGGTATCGGAAAGACGATTTTCGGTGACCGCCGCGCGGATCTCGCCGATGCGGCCAAGGTCCTCCGGCCGCGCCAAGCGGATGGCCCAAGAAGGCGCGGCGGCGTCGCTCATCCGGCGAGGATGTCCTTGCTCTCCACCGTCGAATCGGGCTTCAGCCGATAGACGAGGGGCACGCCCGTGGCGAGTTCCATGGTCGGTATGGTCTCGGGCGTCAGCCGGTCAAGCACCATGACCAGCGCCCTGAGACTGTTGCCATGGGCCGAGACCAGCACGCGCTCGCCATTGAGCACCCGCGGCAGGATTTCGCGCAGGTAGTAGGGCAGAACGCGGGCTGCCGTATCCCGCAGGCTTTCGCCGCCCGGGGGCTGCACGTCGTAGGAGCGGCGCCAGATATGCACCTGCTCCTCGCCCCAGCGCTTGCGCGCGTCGTCCTTGTTGAGACCGGAGAGATCGCCGTAGTCGCGCTCGTTGAGGGCTTGGTCGCGTAGCGTCGTCAAGCCGCGCTGGCCGAGTTCCTCGAGGATGAGATCGTTGGTATGCTGGGCGCGCGTGAGCACCGAGGTGAAGGCAACGTCGAAGGAAAGACCGAGCGCCTTGAGCCGCCGGCCGGCGTCTCGCGCCTCGCGGATGCCTTGCTCCGTCAGGCCCGGGTCCTTCCAGCCGGTGAACAGGTTCTTGAGATTCCAGTCGCTCTGGCCATGGCGGACGAGGACGAGAAGGCGCTCCATCGCTGGGTCTCCTGGAAAGGGGCGGCGAATCAGATTTCGGCGATGCCGAGCACGTCGGCCATGGAATAGAGGCCCGGCTTGGCCGATCGTCCCCACAGGGCGGCGCGGATCGCGCCGCGGGCGAACAGGCTGCGGTCTTCCGCCTTGTGGGTGAGCTCGATGCGTTCGCCCGCCCCCGCGAAGACGACGCTATGCTCGCCGACGACAGTGCCGCCGCGCAGCGCCGCAAAGCCGATTGCGCCGGGACGGCGTGGGCCGGTGATGCCATCGCGGCCCCGGTCGCTCGCTTCCTTCAGCGAGACGCCTCGCCCCGCGGCCGCCGCTTCCCCAAGCATCAGCGCGGTGCCGGAGGGCGCATCGACCTTCATGCGGTGGTGCATCTCGACCACTTCGATATCGAAGTCCTCGCCGAGCGTGTTCGCGACACGGCGCACGAGCGCGGCGAGCAGGTTGACGCCGAGGCTCATATTGCCGGAGCGTACGATCACCGCATGCCGCGCCGCCGCCTCGAGCTTGGCGAGATCCGCCTCGGTAAGCCCCGTCGTGCCGACCACGTGAACGATGCGGGCCTGTGCCGCAAGCCCCGCAAAGGCCTCCGTCGCGGCGGGCGTCGTGAAATCGAGAACGCCGTCGGCGGCCGCGAAAGCCGCCAGTGCATCGGCGGTCACCGGCACATCGAGCGCGCCGAGGCCGGCGAGGCGACCTGCGTCTTCGCCGAGAGCGGGCGAGTCCGGCCGCTCGATCGCTGCGACCAGCCGCGCGCCGCCCGTCTCGGCGACCGCTTTGATCAGCATCCGGCCCATTCGGCCCGCCGCTCCCACGACGACGAGGCGCATCTCGCTTTGCATGTCTTTCCTCAACGGCAGTGTGACAGGTCAGGTACCCTCGACGACGACAATATCGGCCATGCCCGCGAGCTCGCGCGCCTTCTTGGCCGCCTGGTACTCCGGCGAGTTATAATAGGCGAGCGCCGTCTCGAAGCTTTCGAACTCGATGATCACGTTGCGTGGCCGTGATTCGCCCTCCACGCTCTGGCTGCGGCCGCCCCGCGCCAGCGGCTTGCCACCATATTGGCGGATGGCCTCGGAGGCGAGCGCGACATAATCGGCATATCGGTCGGGATCGGTGACGGTGACGCGCGAGATCATGTAGCCCTTGGGCATCTCGGATCCTCAGCTCGATGGCGTGACGGTGGCAATCTCGGCGACGATGGCGCGCGCGGTGGCTTGCGGGTCTGCCGCGGCGGTGACCGGCCGCCCGACGACGAGATAGTCGGCGCCGGCGCGAATCGCGGCCGCCGGTGTCATCACGCGCTTCTGGTCCTGCACGGGGCTGCCGGCGGGGCGAATGCCCGGCGTGACAAGGGCAAGCTGCGGGCCGACGAGGGGGCGGATGCGCTCCGCTTCCTCTGCCGAGAGGATGAGGCCGTCGGCACCCGCCGCGAGCACCTGCCGGGCGCGTCGCTCCACCGTTTTCGCCACACCTTCGGCATAGCCGGCCTCAGCGAGATCAGCATCCGCATAGGATGTCATCACGGTTACGCCGAGAATGCCGAGACCGCCTGCGGCAAGGCCCGCCTCACCGCGTCCGCGCACAGCGGCCGCGAGCGTTTGCGGATAGGCATGGACAGTGAGGAAGGTGGCGCCGAGACCGGCGATCTGCCGGGTGGCGCGCTCGACGGTCGTCGGGATGTCGTGCAGCTTGAGGTCGAGGAAGACTTGGCGGCCTGAGCGCACCAGCGCGGCGGCGAAGGGGAGGCCGCCTGCAAAGGCAAGCTCGAGCCCGATTTTGTAGAAGGTTACGGCATCGCCCAACTCGTCGACGAGCCGCTCAGCTTCCGCAACGGTCGGCAGGTCGAGGGCGACGATGAGACGATCGCGAGGCTGCATGGGCGAGAGCTGGTGCGTCCCTGTTCGGGTGGATGCGCCAGCTCTTTACACGTCGCGTAAGCGTCTGTCGAAGCAAAATGAAGTCTGGCCTGCGCGAGGGGCGGTGTGCGCTATTTGAAGACGCCCGCGTTCTTCCAATCCTTGTCGACGCTCGTCACCCAGGATTTGAGATCGGCGAGGCCTGCTGTCGCCGACCAGATATCGATGCCGAAGGTTTCCGAGATCTCGCGGTCGGACATCTCCAGAACCCGGTCGATTGGTGTATAGGTTTGTTCGAGTTGCGACCAGAGCTCGGAGGTGCAGCGCGGCAAGGTGATGAAGCGCACCGCCGCCTCGGGCGCGGCCTCCTTGATGACGGTCTTGACGTCGATCCGCCCGAAGGAGCCACCGACCTCGTTCAGCACGACCGTGATATGCTCGTAGGGGATGAAGGTGTTGTCGGCGATCGTCGAGACGAGGTCCGCCACATCCTGCACCGCATGTTTCTCGGCCTTGCAGACGAGAAGGATTTCGCTGGCAGGAGCATTGGACATCTGCAGCACGCGATAAGCGCTGCGGTGATGCGCCCATTGCTTGAGGAGCGAGACCACATTGGCACCGACGTCTATGACGGCACCGCCGCGCATCAGAATGGTGCCGAACTTGTCCCAGTATCGCAGCGCCGCGTTCGGATCGTTCTCAAGTTTGGCCGCGATGAGACGTGCGCCGGTACCGAGTTCCTCGACTTGATCAGGGAAAAACTTCCCGATCTTCGAGTGACCGGTCTCGTCGACGAAATCCGCCGACACCATTGTGTATTTAGCATTTTTTCTGAAGATGTTGCGAAAGAGGAGTTGAGCAACCGTCGTCTTTCCCTGCCCACCTGCATGAGCCGCGCAAATATAAGTTTTCATATTATCGCTCTGCGTTAATCAAAGTGATGCAATATTAAGTTAAATTTAACCATGTTCGAGCGTGGTGTCCAGGGGAAAAGAGGCGTTTCTCCGACGATCTCCACAGGTGCTAGGTCAGCCGCCAGATACGCTATAAAGATCGTGTCGCGGTATCATGATCAGGCGTAATAAAAAGCCAGACGTTGGGCGGTTCGATCAGAAACATTGCAATTATATTCATGGACGATAACGTCAGGTTGCTCTGTCGCAAGCCGGAGTGTCTTTCAGCGAAGTGGATACCGGATCGTCTGAAGAAAACGAGACAGATCAATAATCTGGAGCTCTTTTCTCGATCCGAGCAGACGCGAAAAAGTGCCAGACTCGCTTGTCCTGGCTGCAGCGCGACAAGCGGCTGCGCATCAGGTCGAGAAGAAAGATTTGAAGCTGAGTGAAGGGAAGTGGTCCCAGCCTACCGGCCTGCGGCGCGGCGATAGACCCAGACACGTGCGGGCGGCAGGTTCCACCAGATGCGGCCGGAGGCTTGCGCGCGATAATCCGGCCCATCCTTCGGGATCGGCGGCACAGTCGCATAGGTGAACTGAACGAAGGGCGCGCCCGGATGCATCAGGGAAAAGGCGTCCTCGAGCAGGCCCTGTCGGTCGTTCAGCGGCTTCGTGAAGAGGGGAAGGCTGGATACCACAGCGGTGGCGGGGTCGCTGACGTGCCCGTCGAGCGTCCGTGCCAGACCATAGGCGTCGCCCTGCACCACCGTAGCCGCCGGGAAGCGCTTGCGCAGCAGCTTGCAGAACTGAGGATTGAATTCGACGAGAACAAGCCGGGATTCGGCGATGCCTCGTCTCACCAAGGCTTCCGTCACGGGGCCAGTGCCAGGGCCGAGCTCGATGACCGGGCCGGGCAGATCTGCATCTACATAGCCCGCCATGGCGCGTGCCAGAAAGCGGCCGGATGGCGACACGGCGCCCGTGCGAAGCGGGCTCTCGACCCAAGATCGCAGAAAACGCGCCTCGTCTTCGATACGGACATGCCCGTGCTTTTGGCGGAGATGCTGCTGGAACACTGACTGCCTCGCTATCTTAGGCCCGAAACGCAACGCTTGCTCTGAGATCGATCGATCTTCAGGCGGAGCCGCCGAGCCCCTCGAAGAACTCCTTCACGCGGGAAAAGAATCCGGCGCTTTCGGGATGCGTATCGCGTGAGGATTCCTGATCGAATTCGAGCAACAATTCCCGCTGGCGTCTAGTGAGCTTTTGTGGCGTTTCGACGACGACCTGGATGTAGAGATCGCCCGTGTCGCGCGAGCGCAGGATGGGCATGCCCTTGCCGCGCAGGCGGAACTGCTTGCCCGTTTGTGTTCCTTCAGGCACCTCGACCCGGTGCTGCTTGCCGTCCACTGTCGGTACTTCGAAGGCGCCGCCGAGCGCGGCCGTCACCATGGAGATCGGCACGCGGCAGAAGAGGTCCGCGCCGTCGCGCTGAAAGATGGGATGCGGCTTGATCGACAGGAAGATGTAGAGATCGCCGGAGGGGCCGCCGTGCAGGCCCGCCTCGCCCTCGCCCGCGAGCCGTATGCGCGTGCCGTCTTCGACGCCCGCCGGAATATTGATGGACAGGCTGCGCTCCCGGGTGACGCGGCCGGCGCCCCGGCAGTCCGGGCAGGGATCGTCGATCACCTCGCCGCGGCCCTGGCAGGCGGGGCAGGTACGCTCGATGGAGAAGAAGCCTTGGGCTGCCCGAACCCGGCCGGCACCGCCGCAGGTCGCACAGGCGCGCGGCTTCGATCCCGCCTTGGCGCCCGAGCCGTTGCAGGTGCTGCAGGCCGCGGCCGTCGGAATGCGGACCGCCGCCGTCTTGCCCGTAAAGGCGTCGTCCAGCGTGATTTCGAGATTGTAGCGAAGGTCGGCGCCGCGCTCGCGCCCGCCGGCCGTTCGTGTCCGGCCGCGCGAATCTCCGAAGAAAGTATCGAAGATGTCCGTCATGAAATCGGAGAAGTCATTGCCGAAGCCCGGTCCGACGCCGCCAGCCTGCTCGAAGGCCGCATGGCCGAACCGGTCATAGGCCGCCCGCTTCTGCGGGTCCTTGAGGACGTCGTAGGCTTCGTTGATTTCCTTGAAACGTGCCTCGGCCGCCTGGTCGCCGGGATTGCGATCCGGGTGACATTGCATGGCGAGCCGACGAAAGGCAGCCTTGATCTCGGCGTCGGAAGCGCCGCGGTCGACGGACAGGATCTCGTAGTAATCGAGCTTAGCCATCCAGGGCCCCTCCAGCTCGCGCTGTTCGAGCGGCCCGGTCTGCCGATGCTCGCGGCGTGATCATGCGCATGCTGTCCCGCATCCGGGTGATCGATTCCTGCCTTCGCACCATCTCATCTCTGATTCGAGCGCCCCCTCGAGCCGCAAAACGCAAAAGCGCCGGCGGACAGGAAAGAACCTGTCCGCCAGAAGCATCATGCGATGGGTACCACACCCTTTGGGGCAGGTTCGAGAGGCATCGAGCTCGCGTCCGCTCAAGCCCGCTTCTTCTTGTCGTCGTCGACTTCCTCGAAGTCGGCGTCGATGACATCGTCCTTGGCCGGCTCGGAGCTGCTCGCCTCGTCGCCGCCGTCCGTGCCCTGAGAGGCCTTGTAGATCGCCTCCCCGAGCTTCATGGACGCCTGCATCAGCTCGGATGTCTTCGTCTTGATCGCCTCGACGTCGTCGCTAGAGAGTGCAGCTTTGAGCGCTTCGATGGCGCTGGCGATAGCGCTCTTCTCACCCTCGCCGACCTTGTCGCCATGCTCGGCGAGCGACTTCTCGGTCGCGTGGATCAGGCCTTCGCCCTGATTCTTGACCTCGACGAGCTCGCGACGCTTCTTGTCCTCGGCGGCGTGGGCTTCGGCGTCCTTCACCATCTTCTCGATGTCGGCCTCGTTGAGGCCGCCCGAGGCCTGGATACGGATCTGCTGCTCCTTAGCGGTCGCCTTATCCTTGGCCGAGACATTGACGATGCCGTTGGCGTCGATGTCGAAGGTCACCTCGATCTGCGGCACGCCGCGCGGTGCGGGCGGAATGCCCACGAGATCGAACTGGCCGAGCATCTTGTTGTCGGCCGCCATCTCGCGCTCGCCCTGGAAGACCCGGATCGTCACCGCCGTCTGATTGTCGTCGGCGGTGGAGAACACCTGGCTCTTCTTGGTCGGGATCGTGGTGTTGCGGTCGATGAGCCGCGTGAACACGCCGCCCAGCGTCTCGATGCCGAGCGACAGCGGCGTCACGTCGAGCAGCAGCACGTCCTTGACGTCGCCCTGCAGCACGCCGGCCTGAACCGCGGCGCCGATGGCGACCACCTCGTCCGGGTTGACGCCCTTGTGCGGCTCCTTGCCGAAGAACTGCTTCACAACCTCCTGCACCTTCGGCATGCGCGTCATGCCGCCGACGAGAACAACCTCGTCGATCTGGCCAGCGGAAAGGCCGGCATCCTTCAGCGCCTTCTTGCACGGCTCGATGGTGCGCTGAATGAGGTCGTCGACCAGCGCCTCGAACTTGGCGCGCGTCAGCTTCAGCGTGAGATGCTTCGGCCCGCTCGCATCCGCCGTGATGTAGGGCAGGTTGATTTCCGTCTGGCTCGCCGAGGAGAGCTCGATCTTCGCTTTCTCGGCCGCCTCTTTCAGGCGCTGGAGCGCGAGCTTGTCCTTCTTGAGGTCGATGCCGTTCTCGCGCTTGAACTCGTCGGCGAGATATTCGACGAGGCGCATGTCGAAATCTTCACCGCCGAGGAAGGTGTCGCCGTTCGTCGACTTCACCTCGAAGACGCCGTCTCCGATCTCCAGGATCGAGATATCGAAGGTGCCACCGCCGAGGTCGTAGACCGCGATCGTGCCGGCGGCCTTCTTGTCGAGGCCATAGGCGAGTGCGGCCGCCGTCGGCTCGTTGATGATACGCAGCACCTCGAGGCCGGCGATGCGGCCGGCATCCTTCGTGGCCTGACGCTGTGCGTCGTTGAAATAGGCGGGGACGGTGATGACGGCTTGTTCGACCTTCTGCCCGAGATAAGCTTCCGCCGTCTCCTTCATCTTTTGGAGCGTGAAGGCGGAGATCTGCGAGGGCGAATATTGCTTGCCGTCCGCCTCGACCCAGGCGTCGCCGTTGCCGGCTTTGACGATCTTATAGGGAACGAGGCCTCTGTCCTTCTGGGTCATCGGGTCCTCGAAGGTGCGCCCGATGAGACGCTTGATGGCGAAGAAGGTGCGTTCCGGATTGGTGACCGCCTGGCGCTTGGCCGGCTGGCCGACGAGCCGCTCGCCATCGTCGGTGAAGGCGACGATCGACGGGGTGGTGCGCGCGCCTTCCGCGTTCTCGATGACCTTTGGCGTCGTGCCCTCCATGACAGCGACGCAGGAATTGGTGGTGCCTAAGTCGATACCTATGACTTTACCCATGGAGTGATCCCTCACTTTCAAGCAGACCGCAGCGCCAGATCCCGAAGCGACCTGGCCCATGGCTCAACATCGTTTCACGTTCAGCTGCCTATTCGTGCCAACAGCCTGGAACGAAGCTAATCGCACATTGGCCGCGTATATAGGAGCCTGTTCCGCAGCTCGCAAGCAGACCGAGGAGAAGGCAAACAGCCGACGTTTGAATTGACTGGAAGGTGGGCTTTACCGGCCGAGTTCGCAAGGGTCTCGTGGCGTGCTAACTTCATAAGCGGTGTGGGGTTTGGGTGGCTCGGTTGCACAGGCGGTTCGAGGGGGGCAGTCGCGGGCGCTTTCCCCGGCGCGCATTACAGGCGTCGATTCCCGGGCGGCCATCGCGACCGACCACGTTGACGCTTGTCGGTTTGGCCGCGCTGCTGGTCGCCTCGGCCGAGCGGGCCGAAGGGCAAGCGCTCGTTCTTCCAGGTTCGCGGCCGCCCACCCCGATCGGCGAACAGCAACGGTCGGTCAAGGAGCGGCGGGCGCCGCCCGCCGCGGCGCGCGCACCGAGCACGGCCAGGGCTACGGCCGACACCGCCGGCTCGGCACGGACAATCGTCGGTGCGCCGCTGTTCCAAGACGGCCGCAGCGGTCGGATCGTCATCGAGCGCGGTTCGGACAATCAACTCCTTGCCCGTCTGCGCGTCGAGGGAAGGCAGATCTCCAATCCGACGGCGGCCTGCGCCGTCGAGCTCGGCATGGACGAGCCGGTGGCGCTCGTTTGGCTCGGAGCCCCGCGCGGCCTGCCGCGCTATCAATTCGCCGCGCCCATTTGCCCCATCGTCTTCGATGTCCTCGAGGACGCCGTGCTCGTCGCCGACCCGGAGGCGACCTGCCGCTTTGCCGCGGCCGACTGCGAGGCGCGCGTCGGCGGCCTGTGGGGGCCGATGGCTCCGGCTCTGATCGCCCAGGCGAAGGCGATCGAGCGGCGGCGTAGCCGCCACGAGCGCAACCTGCGCGACGATTTCAGAGCCCTCCTCAGGCGCCTCGCCGGCAATGCGCAACGCGAAGCGGCGGCCGAACAGGCCGGCTTCTCCTCCGACCGCGAGATGCTCTGCCGGGGCTACGACGGCGAAGTGGAGCACGGCTTTTGCGCCGAACGCGTGACAGCGGCGCGGGTCACCGCCGTCAAGGCGCTGCTCGCGGTCACGCCGGTGCCGAAAAAGACGACGCGTCCCTGAGATCGTGCGACCCCTCCATCGCCGCCTCCCAGGCGAGCATCGCCCGTTTGCGCGCTAGTCCCCAATGGTAGCCGGTGAGCGCACCGGAGCGGCCGAGCACTCGATGGCAGGGGACGACGAACGAGATCGGATTCTTGCCCACCGCGGAGCCCACGGCTCGCGCGGCACTCGGCCTGCCGAGCTGTCTTGCAAGGTCGGAATAGGTCGTGATCTGCCCGAGCGGGATGGCGAGGAGCATCCGCCATACTTGCAGCTCGAAATCGGTTCCGATGAGCGTGAGCCTGACGGGCGTCTCGGGCCGCCATGCCGCCGGGTTGAAAAGGTAGCGGGCGAGGTCGGCGTCGCCACCGCCAGCATCCTCGTGATACTGGGCCCGCGGCCAACGCTGCCGCATGTCCGCGAGCGCGGCTGCCCGGTCGCCGTCGTCGGCGAAGCCGAGACCGGCCAACCCGCCCTCTGTCATGACGAGGATGGCTTCACCGAAAGGCGAGGGGTGAAAGCCGTAATGCATCACGAGGCCCTCGCCGCGCCGCTGGTGATCATCGACTGCGCCGGCGCGAATCGGCAGGGCGGCGCGTTCCGAGGGCGTCCCTGTGAAAAGATCGGGCTCGCGATTGCGAAATGCTCCGGTTCCATGATCGAGCATCAATCGGTCCTTTTTGGCGCGGAGTCAGTTCCCGCCGCCGTCGGTGGAGAGCGTCGTGGTTCTTAGATGGCAGTCCTTATGATCGACTTCCGTCCAAGAATGCGAGTTGATCGGCCTGGATTGCAAGCCCAAGCCCGTTGCTGCTGATATACGCAAGATATAACCGATGACCTGCGACTAGAAGGATCACGAGAGGTTTTTATGAAATCGGAAATGGTTCGGTTGAATGGTAATGAAATTGTTTCTGAAAACATGAAAGACTATATTAACCGAACTGGGGGGGTGATTTCAAATGAGGGAATAAGAGCATTGTTGTGCTCGTTGAAGGAGCGCGAGAAAGAACTGCAGGAAACTTATGATAACTTATCTGGGCTGAGCGAAACGATGAAAGCTGGTTCTGCCGAGGAGGCAACGCAAGGCAATGCGGAGGAGGCGGCCAAGCCCCATCTGAAGCTGGTCCTGAGCAGTCTCTTGGCGAAGCTCGCCAAAATGTCGGACGATGGCTGCAGTCCGCAAGCCTCCACCGATGACACGGTCGCGGGAGCCCAACTGACGCCTGCTGCTGAGGAGTTGGCCCGGTTTGCGCCGGTGGTCGAGGTCGCTGTCGTTGGAAACAACGCCGCGCCCGCAGACGAGGTCGTCGGATAGAGCCCCAGCAGGCTCCTCGGCGGCCGCTTCATGTCGTCCAGCTGCTCATGGCCGATTTGCTGCTCCTTCGCGACGCCAAGGTCTCGCGCGTTCGCCCGTCCGACAATGCCACCTGCCTTGCGAGTGATGCCAGTCGAAGTCCTTTGCTCGTCGAGAGACGAATAGAATACGTCCTTGCAAGGGAATAATTTGTCTCATCGGGAAGCAATATGATGAATACAGAAAAATTCAACGTAGAAATCGTAAAAGACACGCTGCAGAAAATCAAAAGTCATGTATCGGATCATGGCGGTCGTCTATCCGATGACAGCGTGCACGAGTTGATTTGCACGCTGAAGGGAAGCGAGAAAGTGCTCGGATCCTTGTACCAGGTGGATTTCGCCGCTGGGCCTCCACCAGCCACATTCTCCTCGGCGGCTGAAGCCATTACGTGGGGTGAAGCTGAGGCGGTCAAGTTGCGTATGAAGCTTCTGATAGACTGCCTTCTGCCGCAGCTCGCCATGAAATGCCCCGACGGTTGCAGGGCGCCAACCCACGCGGACGAAGCCATCCCGCCCGACACGAGCATGACGGCCGCAGAACCTGCCCTCGCCGTCACGACTGTCGGTATCGCCGGAAGTGTTCCCCCGCCGGTTGACGAGCCCATAAGTCTCTAGCTGGGAGACTGGAGGGGCCTCACCGCGCCGAGGGCCGGTCACTGGCCCGCGAGCCTCCGGTCGGCGCCTGGGCCCGCGCCGCGAAACAACGAGATCATTGGCCGAGAGAAAGTAGTTTCGAATTGATCGTAACTTATCAAGCCTATGAGGGCGTATTCAATCGCTTGAAGGAGTTCTTTCGGGCGCCTGCCGAATGCCATCGTTCCGCGGATGAACGACCGCATATCGTCCGGCATTGCACGCCCGAAGATCTGGCCGTGAAGGATGCAGCGGCGCTGGTGAGCCCCGATTTCTTCGGCAGGGTTGAGCCCTGGGATTTCCTCGCCGGCTGACACAGCGGAGCGTCGTCATCATCCGCGCTTCACTTCGGCGAGCGCCCGCCCGAGCGCATCGCCGAAGCGCGCCTTCTCGTCGGCATTGAGCACATGGCCCACGGTGACGCTCTGGCCACGTGAGACGAGCGCCAGCCGCTGCACGCCGAATTCATGATGCACCTCCCGCTCGAGCCGCGTCCAAAGCGGGTTGAAGCGCCACTCGCTCGTCTGGCCGCGATGACTGACCTTGCGCAGCAAGAGCTCGATCGGCGTCAGAACGACTTCCTCGAAGGAGCGCGCCCGGGCGAAATTGACCCGGAAGGCGATATAGATGGCGAGAAGATCGAGCCCGAAGAAGCCGGCGACCGGCCAGGCGCCCATGATGACGAAGGGCAGGCTCGAAACGATGCTGGCGATGCAGATGAGGGTCATCACCAGCCGGAAAGCCTCTCGCCCGAGCGAGCGATGCGGCGTGATGATCACCGCAAAGACCGGCCGCTCGGACGCGTCGACATTCCCGGCGGCCGGGACCGACCCGCCGTTATCGTCGTGGACAGGCTTGTCGACGCTCATAGTCTCTAATTATAAGCGCCGGATGGCGCTGGGCGAGAATCAAAAATCCGGCAAAACGAAGCGACCCGGCGGCAAGTCGTCGCGTCGGCCGCGAATCGATCGGGACGTGGTGGCGGAGATCTTTCGACGCTTTCACGCGGCCAATCCCGAGCCCAAGGGCGAGCTTGAATATCGCAACCCCTACACGCTGCTTGTGGCAGTCGTGCTCTCGGCCCAGGCGACCGATGTCGGCGTCAACAAGGCGACGCGCGCGCTCTTCGCCCTCGCCGACAGCCCTGAGAAGATGCTCGATCTCGGCGAGGAGCGGCTGCGCGATTATATCAAGACCATCGGTCTCTACCGCGCCAAGGCCAAGAATGTCATCGCGCTGTCGCGACAGCTGATCGACACATTCGGCGGCGCCGTGCCACCGTCGCGCGCGGCGCTCGAAACCTTGCCCGGCGTCGGCCGCAAGACGGCGAATGTGGTCATGAACATCGCTTTCGGCGAGCCCACCATCGCCGTGGACACCCATCTTTTCCGCGTCTCGAATCGCATCCCGCTCGCCATTGGCAAGAACCCGCTCGAGGTGGAGCTCGGCCTTGAGGCCATCGTGCCGGACGATTATCGCCGCCATGCCCACCATTGGCTGATCCTGCATGGCCGCTATGTCTGCAAAGCGCGCAAGCCGGAATGCTGGCGCTGCCTCATCCGCGATCTCTGCCGCTACGAGCCGAAGACACCCGCGCCGGCGGCTCCCGCCCGCGGGTGAGGTCCAAGTGTGTCGCTCATGCTATGACCGCCGCTTGGCGAGCACCTCATCGAGCGTCACCGGCCGGTAGTCCCAGGCATCGACGCCGAGGTCGTATTGCCGGGGCATCGGCTTCAGCCTGCCGTGCGAATGGCCGTGCAGATCGATCGACTTCTGCCCCATCTTGTTCCAGGTGCGGAACGGGTAATGGCAGATCACGAAGAGCTGCCCGCCGATGGTCATCTCGGCATAATGCTGCACGCTGGACCACCCGCTCGCCGCCACGGTCGCCGGCGGGTCGTTATTGCCGATGATCAAGTGCTTCGTGCCATTGAGCTGGCCGAGCAGGTCGGCGATCCGCTCCGGTCCGCCGAGCGCGAAATCGCCGAGATGCCAAATGTCGTCCTTCGGCCCGACCACGTCGTTCCAGCGGGCGATGAGCGCCTCGTCATGGGCGGCGAGCGTGGCAAAGGGCCGCCGGTCGATCCGCAGCACGCGCGGATCGGTGAAATGCGTATCGCTGGTGAAGTAGAGCGCCACGAGAGCAAATCCGGCTTGAATGGAATCATTCGATACCATCCAAGCCGGTAAATTTGCTCGTCCATTTTTAAACGGAGCAAGGCCGCAACAGGCGGACTTGCTCTAACCGATTTTCCGCTCGATCGCGTCCCAGACGGAGATGGCAAGATCGGGCCCGCCGAGCCGCTTCACCGCGCGGATGCCGGTGGGCGAGGTCACATTGATCTCGGTGAGATAGCCGTCGATCACATCGATGCCGACGAGGATAAGCCCGCGCTCTTTGAGCGCCGGACCGATCGTCGCGCAGATCTCGCGTTCGCGCTCCGTGAGCTCCGTTGCCGCCGCCGCGCCGCCGCGCACCATGTTGGAGCGGATGTCGTTGTCGGCCGGCACGCGGTTGATGGCGCCGAGCGGCTCGCCGTCGACGAGAAGGATACGCTTATCGCCCCGCGACACCGCCGGCAGGAATTTCTGCACCACCCATTGTTCGCGGAAGGTCGCGGCGAAGAGATCGTAGAGCGAGCCGAAATTGGCATCGGGCACGCCGATGCGGAAGACGGCGGCGCCGCCGTGGCCGTGCAGCGGCTTCATCACCACTTCGCCGTGCTCGCGGCGGAAGTCTTCGATCTCCGCCTTGTCGCGGGTGATCAGGGTCGCCGGCATGAGCTCGGGGAACTCGGTCACGAAGAGCTTCTCCGGCGCGTTGCGCACGGAGGCCGGGTCGTTGACCACGAGCGTCTTCGGATGCACCCGCTCCAGCAGATGCGTCGAGGTGATATAAGCCATGTCGAAGGGCGGATCCTGGCGCAGGAGCACTACATCGACATCGGCGAGCGCCCGGCGTGTCGTCTCGCCGAGCGTGAAATAGTCGCCGAGGATGTCGCGCACATCGAGCGTCTGCATGGCGGCGCTGACGGAGCCCCCCGTCATCGTCAGCCGGTCGGGCGTGTAATAGAAGAGCTCATGGCCGCGCGCCTTGGCTTCCAGCAGCAGCGCGAAGGTCGTGTCGCCGGCAATATTGATGCGCTCGATGGGGTCCATCTGCACCGCGACCGTGAGGCGTGTCCGGCTCATGGGCTCGTTCCTTGCTTCATTCCTTGCTGTCGACTCCATGCGCGCGGGAGGCGCACAAGGCAAGTGCCGAGTGGCACGCCTAATCAATGGCCAGCGGCATCACGGCGACCAGATGGCGCGGCAGCCGGCGCGGTGCTACGAAAACGGCATCGCATCGCAGCGTCATGCCCATGGCCCAGGCATTATGGGCAAGCCAATGCCGCGCCGCGCGGGCGAGCCGCCGGCCCTTGTCGGCGGAAATCGCCGTGCGCGCAGCGTCGAGCTGGCTCCGGGCTTTCACCTCCACGAAGACGATCGTCCGCCCGCGCCGGGCGATGAGATCGATCTCGCCGCCGAGCGCCGCATAGCGGCGGTCGAGCACGCGGTAGCCCTTGAGCATCAGGATGAGGGCTGCGAACCGCTCGGCCCGGAGGCCGCGCGCATGGGACGTCACCCGGTTGAGCGCGCGCTCGCGCTTCACGTCTCGTCCCGATGCTTGGCGGTGAGGGCGAGCGCGCGCGCATAGACTTCGCGCTTGGGCAGACCGGTGTCGGCCGCAACGACGGCCGCCGCATCCTTGACGGAATGAAGTTTCAGCGCCGTTTCGAGCCGTTCGTCGAGATCGGCCGCGCTGTCGCGTGCATCCGCGTCCGGCGGGCCGATGACCACCACGATTTCGCCCTTCGGCGGGCCTTCCCCGGCGTAGGCTTCGGCGAGCTCGGTGAGGGAGCCCCGTCTTACCGTCTCGAAGAGCTTCGTCAGTTCCCGCGCCACCGCCGCCGGCCGCGGGCCCAGGATATGGGCGGCGTCGGCGAGCATGGCGGCGACCCGGTGGGGCGATTCGAAGAAGACGAGGCTGCCCGGCACCGCCGCGAGCGCGGCGAGCCGGCTGCGCCGGCCGGCGCTCTTCTGCGGCAGGAACCCCTCGAAGAAGAAGCGGTCGCTCGGCAGGCCCGAGACGATGAGCGCTGCGAGCACCGCCGACGGGCCGGGCACGCTGGTGACGGGAACACCGGCTTCGAGTGCTGCCGCGACGAGCTTGTAGCCGGGGTCGGATACGAGCGGCGTGCCGGCATCGGACACGAGGGCCAGCGCCTCGCCCGCCTGAAGCCGCTCCATCAGCTGCGGCCGCATCTGCGCCGCATTATGTTCATGATAGGGGATGAGCGGTGTGGAAATGCCGTAATGCGCTAGAAGCGTCTTTGTGACGCGGGTATCCTCGGCAAGAACGGCGGCAGCAGCCGCCAGCGTGCCGAGCGCCCGGAAGGAGATGTCCTTGAGATTGCCGATCGGCGTGGCCACGAGATGCAGACCCGGCGCCAGGGCCTCCGCTTCCGCCGCCAAGCCGAAAGCGGTGTAGCGGGCCGGGTTCGGCCGCAGGCGTGGTCCCTGCTGTAGGCGGACGGGTCGCTCGCCGTTCATCGTTCTGTCTCCGGATGGAACGTCGTCTCGCCCGTTCGCAATGGTGTGGCCGTGGCGAACCGGCCGCATGTCGCTGCATGAGGGGGAGAAGGCGTCTAATCTTGAATGCGAACTTGAGTGATTCGCCAAAGATAGCTTTTATGGTCCCGTCACAGTTCACGCCAATGACTGTGCCGAGAATAGGCCGATGAAGGGGATGTTCAAGGATTTGGCTGTTTTGCGCGCCCTGACACACATCTTCGCCCCGCGCCTCTCGCGGACATTCTCCACCGGCGGCACAGGCGGCGCTTGGGCCGCAGGTGTGGCCTTTCTGGTCTGCGCCTTCCTCGGCGCCTGTTCCGGAGGGCTGAACGGCGTGCTCGGCACGGATGATTCCGGCCCCGCTGCGATCACCGGAACGGTTCCCGGCTCTACGATCGGCCAGGGTTCGGTGAAGGTGGCGCTTCTGCTCCCCTTGTCCGCCTCCGGCCAGGGCGGTGTGGCGGCACAGGCGCTGCGCAACGCGGCTGAACTCGCCTATAGCGAGTTCAACAATCCCGACATGACCATTCTCGTCAAGGACAGCCGCGGCACGGCCGAGGGCGCGCGCGCGGCAGCTCAAGCCGCCCTCGCAGAGGGGGCGGAACTGATCATCGGCCCGCTCTTCGCCGCCGAGGTCCAGGCCGCCGGCGCAGTCGCCAAGGCGGCCGGCAAGCCGGTGATCGCTTTCTCCACCGATGCGAATGTGGCCTCGCGCGGCATCTATCTGCTGAGCTTCATGCCGGAAACGGAAGTCAACCGCATCGTGAGCTTCTCGGTGCAGCAGAAGCGCCGGTCCTTCGCCGCTTTCGTGCCCGACACCCCCTATGGCCGGCTGGCCGAAGGCGCTTTCCGCACCGCCGCGGCCGCGCGTGGCGCGCAGGTCGGCATCGTCGAGGCCTATCCTTCCGACGTGGTGCGCATGCGCCAGGGCGCTCAGCGGGTCGCAGCACTCGCCTCCGGCCCCAATCCGCAGGTCGATACGATCTTCCTACCGGACGGCGGAACCGGTGTCGGGGCCGCTGCCCAGGCGCTGCAAGCCGCCGGCGCCAACGGCTCCAAGGTCAAGCTCATCGGGACGGGCGTCTGGAACGACCCGCAGGTGCTCGCGCAACCGGCCTTGCAGGGCGGCTGGTTCGCCGCCCCCGATATTGCCGGGTTCAACGCTTTCGCGGAGCGTTACACGACCCGCTTCGGCTCCCAGCCGACCCGCATCGCCTCGCTCGGCTTCGATGCCGTGTCGCTCGCTGCCGCACTGGTGCGCACCCAGGGCTCCCAGCGCTTCAGCGAGAAGGTTCTAACTAATCCCTCGGGCTTTGCCGGGGTGGACGGCGTCTTTCGCTTCCTGTCGAACGGCACCAATGAGCGGGCCCTGTCCGTGCTCGAAATCCGCAATAATGCAGCCGTGACGATCAGCCCGGCCCCACGTGAGCTGAAGCCGGAGAGCTGACGGGCTCGTCGTCCCGGGACGATCCGGAGGATCGAGCCCGGGATCCAGAACCGATAACTGTCCGATGCTGAGCGCATGGAGTGCTGCTGCTATCGAGAACCCGTATCGACTCTGGATCCCGGAGAGCCTCGCTTCGCTCGCCTTCCAGGATGACCGGTGAGGGTCAAGCCGCCAAATCGGCGACGACGGCATCGAGCACCGGGAAGCCTGAAGGCGTGACGCCGAGCCGGCCGTCGAAGCGGCGCTCGATCAGGCCTTCATCGAGGAGCATGGCGACACGCGCCGGATCGAGCGGCCGGCCCGCCAGCGCGGCAAAGCGGTCGGGATCGATGCCCTCGCCGAGCCGGAGACCCATGAGCAGGTACTCGTCGCCCTCCGCTTCGGCCGACAGCAGCTCGACATCGACGAGCGCGTGGCCGCGCCGCTCGACGAGCTCAAGCCAGGTTTCCGGGGAGCGCTCCGTTGCCATGGCGAGGCGTCCCTGGCCGGTGACGAGCCGTCCATGGGCGCCCGGACCAACCCCGGCATATTCGCCGTAGCGCCAGTAGACGAGATTGTGCCGGCATTCGGCGCCGCGCTGCGCATGGTTGGAAATTTCATAGGCCGGCAGGCCATGCGCCGCGCAGACCTCCTGCGTCACGTCATAGAGGGCGCGGGCCGTATCGGCATCCGGCACGACGAGCTTGCCGGCGGCATGGAGCTTGAAGAAGAAGGTGTCCGGCTCGATGGTGAGCTGGTAGAGCGACAGGTGCTCGGCCGCATGGGCGATCGCCGTCGTGAGCTCTGCCGCCCAGGCAGCAGGCGTCTGCTGCGGCCGTGCGTAAATGAGATCGAAGGAAAAGCGCTCGAAATGCGTCGCCGCCACGGTGACCGCGGCCATCGCCTCCGCTGCCGTGTGACGGCGGCCGAGCGCCTTCAGGTCGGTGTCGTTCATGGCCTGCACGCCGAGCGACACGCGGTTGATGCCGGCGGCCCGATAACCGCGGAAGCGCTCTGCTTCGACGCTCGTCGGGTTGGCCTCGAGCGTCACCTCGACATCCGCGGCGACGCTCCAATGCCGGCCGATTGCCTCGAGGATCGCCCCGACGGTCGCGGGCTTCATCAGCGAGGGGGTGCCGCCGCCGAAGAAGATGGAGGTGACCTGCCGCTTCCCGGTCATTTCGGCGCGATGCGCGATCTCGGCGGCAAAGGCGGCGACAAAGCGGGCCTCGTCCACCGGCGTATGGCGGACATGGCTGTTGAAGTCGCAATAGGGGCATTTGGAGGCGCAGAACGGCCAGTGCACGTAAACACCGAAGCCGGCGTCTGCTGTCGGATGGTTCATGCACTTCGTTTGCCGCGAAGCGAGGCGCGGCGCAAGCCTCAGCCGCGCCGCAGGCACTGGGCGGCGAGCGCCGCGAAGGCACGCGCCCGGTGGGAGAGGGGGGTGTCGGTGAGGCCGTGCTTTTCCTCGCTCGGCATCTCGCCGAAGGTGCGGTCGTGCCCGTCGGGCTGGAAGATCGGGTCGTAGCCGAAGCCGAGGCTGCCGCGCGGCGGCACGAGCCGGCCGAAGACGCGGCCCTCGAACAGCTCCTCGTGCCCGTCCGGCCAGGCAACCACGAGAGCGGAGACGAAATGCGCGCGCCGGTCGGCCTCCGTTATGCCGCGCCGGTCGAGCTCGCCCGCGATCCGCGCCATGGCCCCCGAAAAGTTTTTCGTCGGCCCGGCCCAACGGGCGGAAAAGATGCCGGGCGCGCCGTCGAGCGCATGGACGCAGAGCCCCGAATCGTCGGCGAAGGCCGGCAAGCCGGTCGCCTCGGCCGCCGCCCGCGCCTTGATCGCGGCATTCTCGGCGAAAGTCGTGCCGGTTTCCTCCGGCTCGGGCAGTCCGAGTTCGCCGGCCGATCTGGCCTCGATGCCGAAGGGCGCGAGGAGCTCGCGCATCTCGCGGAGCTTGCCGGGATTATGCGTGGCGATGACGAGCGGCGAGGTGATAGGGCGGCTCATGGTCGATCGCCTCACATCACCGCCATCTTCTGCAGATCGACCAGCTTCGTCACGCCGGTTTTCGCAAGCTTGAGCAGGGCAAGGAGTTCCTCCTCCGAGAAGGGTTTGCCTTCCGCCGTGCCTTGTACCTCCACGAGCCCACCCGAGCCGGTGACCACGAAATTCGCATCGGTCTCCGCCGCCGAGTCCTCCGGATAATCGAGGTCGAGCACCGGCGTGCCCTGGTAGATGCCGCAGGAGATGGCGGCGACGTGGTCCTTCAGCGGATTGCTTGTGATGATCGAGCGGGCGCGCATCCAGGCGATGCAGTCGTGCAGCGCAACCCAGGCCCCGGTGATCGCGGCGGTGCGCGTGCCGCCATCCGCCTGCAACACGTCGCAATCGACGGTGATCTGCCGCTCGCCGAGCATCCCGAGGTCGACCACCGCCCGGAGCGATCGGCCGATGAGCCGCTGGATCTCCTGCGTGCGGCCGGAAGGCTTGCCGGCTGTCACTTCGCGCCGGGTCCGTTCCAGGGTGGCACGCGGCAGCATGGCATATTCCGCCGTCACCCAGCCCTTGCCGGTGCCGCGCAGCCAGGCGGGCGGCCGGTCTTCGAGCGAGGCGGTGCACAACACCTGCGTATCGCCGAATTTGACGAGGCAGGAGCCCTCGGCATAGCGCGCGACGGCCCGCTCCAGGGTGACCTTGCGCATCTCGTCGGGCGCGCGTTTGGAGGGCCGCATGCATTCTTCTCCCACTGGTGGGCGGGCAACGCCCGCCGGTTCCTGCTTCTAGAAGCAAGGCCTCTTTGGTGCAAGGTGAGGCGCCCTGCGTGGATAGAAGGACGGAAGTGCTTGTGTTCGCGCTCTCAGCGTCCACATAATCTAGGCGGTAGACGGGCTCGGCCCGTCGTCAATGGAAGGTCAGGATGCCCATGAGCGCACCGATCAGCCCGCCTCTGACGAATGCGGAGGCCGAAGGCAAGGGCGTGCTCGTCGACATCAACGAGCGCTCCCGCGAGATTTTCAAGCAGATCGTCGAAAGCTATCTCGCCACGGGCGAGCCGGTCGGCTCGCGCAACCTCTCGCGCATCATCCCCATGACGCTGTCACCGGCCTCGGTGCGCAATGTCATGGCGGATCTGGAGCAGGCGGGCCTCATCTACTCGCCGCATACGAGCGCCGGGCGCCTGCCGACGGAGCGCGGCCTGCGCTTCTTCGTCGATGCGCTGCTTGAAATTGGCGATCTCGCGGCGGACGATCGCGCCAGCATCGAGGCGCAGCTCAAGGCCCATGGCGGCGAGCATTCCCTCGACGCGGCACTTGCCCAGACCATGTCGGCGCTCTCTGGCCTCTCGCGCGGCGCCGGCGTCGTCGTCACGACGAAGAAGGACGCACGCCTCAAACATATCGAGTTCGTGCGGCTCGATCCGTCCAAGGCGCTCGTCGTGATGGTGGCGGAAGACGGCTCGGTGGAGAACCGTGTGCTCGATCTACCGGCCGGCCTGCCGACTGCAGCGCTCACCGAGGCCGGCAATTTTCTCAACGCCCGCATCCGCGGCCAGACGCTGGCCGAGGCCAAGCTCGAGATCCAGACGGTGCGCGAGGCGATGGAGCGCGAGCTCGACGCCATTACCGCCCGGCTGATCGAGGCGGGGCTCGCGACCACCGTCGGCCCCGCGGAGAGCCGGCAGCTCATCGTCCGCGGCCAGGCCAATCTGCTGGAGGACCTGAAGGCCGTCGAGGACCTCGAACGCATCCGCCTGTTGTTCGATGACCTGGAGACGCAGAAGGACGTCATCGATCTCCTCTCCCGCGCCGAGGAGGGGGAGGGCGTGCGCATCTATATCGGCTCGGAGAACAAGCTGTTCTCGCTCTCCGGTTCCTCGATGATCGCCGCCCCGTTCCGCGACGGCTCGCAGCGCATCGTCGGCGTCGTCGGCGTGATCGGCCCGACGCGGCTGAACTACGCGCGCATCGTGCCGATGGTCGACTACACGGCGAAGCTCGTCTCCTCGATTCTGGAAAAGCGCCGCAGCTGAGCGCGCCTCACAGGATCTTCTGCATCAGGACGAGGTCGAGCCAGCGGCCGAATTTGGTGCCGACCTCGCGCATATGGCCGACCGTTTCAAAGCCGAAATGTTCGTGCAGGCGGATGGACGGGGCATTGCCCGCCTCGATGCCGGCGACCATGACATGCTTGCCGAGATCGCGCGCCGCATCGATCAGCGGCGGCATCAGCGATTTGGCGATGCCGCGGCCGCGCTGGTCGGCGGCGACATAGACCGAGTGTTCGACCGTGTGGCGGTAACCCTCGAAGAGGCGAAAGTCGCCGAAGGAGGCATAGCCGACGACGCGCCCCTCCGCCTCCGCGACCAGGAAGGGATAGCCCTTGGCGCGACGGTCGGCGAGTATCGCGCGCCGGCTTTCGAGATCGGCCGGCGTTTCGTTCCAGATTGCCGTCGTGGTGAGGACGGCGTCGTTGTAGATGGCGAGGATATCGCCGAGATCGGCTTCCGTCGCCACGCGGATCGCAACCATTCTAGACTTTCTTGTAATAAAGGCTCGTCGGTGCAAGCCGGCCGTTGGGCGTCAGCGAATGATCGGGAATTTCGCCCACTTTTGTCCAGCCGCAGCGGCGATAAAGCCGCTCGCCGTCGCTGCCGCTCTGGGTGTCGAGCATGAGAAGGCTGCGGCCTGCGTCGCGCGCTGCCGCCTCTGCCGCCGCCAGGAGCCGCGCGCCGAGGCCCCGCCGGCGATAGGCGGAATGGACGAGCATCTTGCCGATCTCCGCCCGGTGCGGCGCATTGGGCTGCGGCGCGAAGCTGACGATGACCGTGCCGACGAGCTGCGCCCCATCCGCCGCCACGATCAGGATCCGCTCGCCGGCGGCGATGCCCGGCAGCTGCCCGCGCCAGAAGCGCCGGGCCTCCTCCGCCGTGAAGCCCGCGAGGAAATTGACGGAGGCGCCATGCGCCACCGCATTGACGAGAATGTCGGCGAGCTGATCGAGCGCCGCCTCGGCTTCGGCGGCGGTGAGCGTTGCGATTGTGATGGGCTGGGTCGTCATGGGCTGGGTCGTCATGGGCTCGGTCGTTTTGGGTCGTTTATCGCCTTCGGCACGTAGAGTTCGCGACTCTGTCCCCGCATGGTGCGCGAGAGGCGCGCTCCAGCCGAGCCCAAAGTTGCGGCAGCGGGGCCGGCGCCGCACGAGCGCTCACGGAGACTTTCCAGCGCCAGCCGCTTGGCGCGGCGCCTCGGCGCTGCTATCTCCCGCGCATGAGCGAGCAACCCATCGACCACATCCGCAACTTTTCCATCGTCGCCCATATCGACCATGGCAAGTCGACGCTTGCCGACCGTCTCATCCAGACGACGGGGGCGCTGACGGACCGCGAGATGACCGAGCAGGTGCTCGACTCGATGGATATCGAGCGCGAGCGCGGCATCACCATCAAGGCCCAGACCGTGCGGCTGGAATATCCGGCCAAGGACGGCAAGACCTATATCCTGAACCTCATGGACACGCCCGGGCATGTGGACTTCGCCTATGAGGTCTCGCGCTCGCTCGCGGCCTGCGAGGGCTCGCTGCTCGTGGTCGATGCCTCGCAAGGGGTGGAGGCGCAGACGCTCGCCAATGTCTATCAGGCGATCGACGCCGGCCACGAGATCGTGCCGGTCTTGAACAAGATCGACCTGCCCGCCGCCGAGCCCGACCGCGTGAAGGAGCAGATCGAGGAGGTCATCGGCCTCGATGCCTCCGACGCCATCCCGATCTCGGCCAAGACAGGCCTCGGCATCGCGGACGTGCTCGAGGCGATCGTCACGCGCCTGCCGCCGCCGAAAGGCGACCGCAACGCGCCGCTCAAGGCGCTGCTCGTCGATTCCTGGTACGACGCCTATCTCGGCGTCGTCGTGCTCGTGCGCATCGTCGACGGCGTGCTGAAGAAGGGCATGTCCATCACGATGATGGGCACCGACGCCACCCACGGCGTCGACAAGATCGGCGTATTCCGCCCGAAGATGGTGGATGTGGCCGAGCTCGGCCCCGGCGAGGTCGGCTTCCTCACGGGCTCCATCAAGGAGGTGGCCGACACCGCCGTCGGCGACACCATCACCGAGGCGAAGCGCCCGACCGCCGCGGCGCTGCCCGGCTTCAAGCCCGTGCAGCCGGTGGTGTTCTGCGGGCTCTTTCCCGTCGATGCCGCCGATTTCGAGGCGCTGCGCGCCGCCATGGGGAGGCTCCGGCTCAACGACGCGAGCTTTTCCTACGAGATGGAAACGTCCGCTGCGCTCGGCTTCGGCTTCCGCTGCGGGTTTCTCGGACTGCTCCATCTCGAGATCATCCAGGAACGGCTGGAGCGCGAGTTCAACCTCGATCTCATCTCCACCGCGCCCTCGGTCATCTACCGCCTGAAGATGGCCGACGGCTCGAACATGGAACTGCACAACCCGGCCGACATGCCGGATGTGATGAAGATCGACGAGATCGAGGAGCCCTGGATCCGCGCCACGATCCTGACGCCGGACGACTATCTCGGCGCCGTCCTGAAGCTCTGCCAAGACCGGCGCGGCGAGCAGGTCGATCTCAACTATGTCGGCAAGCGCGCCATGGTCATCTACGACCTGCCGCTCAACGAGGTGGTGTTCGACTTCTACGACCGGCTGAAGTCCATCTCCAAGGGCTATGCCTCTTTCGATTACCAGATCACCGGCTATCGCCCCGGCGATCTCGTGAAGATGTCGATCCTCGTCAATGCCGAGCCGGTCGATGCGCTCTCCATGCTGGTGCACCGCGGCCGCGCCGAGATGCGGGGTCGCGCCATGTGCGAGAAATTGAAGGACCTCATCCCGCAGCACCTCTTCGTCATCCCGATCCAGGCGGCGATCGGCGGCAAGATCATCGCCCGCGAGACGGTGCGGGCGCTGCGCAAGGACGTGACGGCGAAATGCTACGGCGGCGACATCACCCGCAAGCGCAAGCTCCTCGACAAGCAGAAGGAGGGCAAGAAGCGCATGCGCCAGTTCGGCAAGGTCGAGATCCCGCAGGAGGCGTTTATTGCCGCGCTGAAGATGGATGGGTGAGTGTACTTGAGTAGAGTCTATGATTAAACGGCAGAGGAAAGTAAAAGCTGCGCAAAAACGGGTTCTAATTCGCCATGCGGGCGGAAAATGTGCAAACCCGGGGTGTGCAAACTGGCGAGTGCACCTGCATCACATAAAGCACTGGGCCGTCTATAAGAGCCATGAGTCCGCCGAGATGATCGCCGTGTGTCCCTCTTGTCACGACGCCATTCACCACGGAAGATTAACTATCACCGATGATGAGCTATACTCCTGGAAGGGAATACTTAGAGAGGGAGCGTTTAGGAATTCTCATATATACATTGAGCCTTCACGAGATATTAAACTGATTACCGGATCGATTAGTATAGCAACGACGAGCGATAGGTTGGCCGTATTCGAATTATCTGAAGCAAACAGGCTGAAATTTAAGGTTATCGACGGGGAGATACTGCATCTCACGTCGCATTTTTTGGATCTAAATGGAAGCGAAATTCTCCGAGTTATTGAGAATCATGTGCGAATGAAGCGAGACCCAGATGTCCGTGTTTGCCTTCGCGCAGGACGTGTCTTAGTAAGGGTTCCGTCTTTGGCGTCTTACATCCCTAGCTGGACACTTGAACAAGTGAGATTAGAAGAGCCGGCCTTTGCAAGCGATGGGTTCATTACTCTTTTCGATTTGACTGTGCTGCGACCCGGTGTTGTAAGGATCGAAGGTGTTTGGCCCTCAAACGATCGTTCAGTAATAATCACAAGAGATCGTATCATGTTTTGCGATAAAGGTAATGATCGACCGCTATCCATAATCGGCGCAGGTGAAGAAAGCCGCCTTGTATACAGCGGACCTGTAAACAGAAGCCTATTTGGCGTATGATAGACAACACGTAGGAACTGGGAGAACATGCCGTACGAACCTGGCACGCTCCGATCGGGATCCGCGGGACGAGCCCGCGGATGACGCCGGGGGAGTTGGGATGCCGGAGCTCCTGTGAAGAGCCCCCCTCACACCCGCCCCAAAGACAAAAAATACCCGATGGTGCCGAAGAGCCGGCCGCGGGCGTGGAGCGTCGCCACCTCGGCCGCCCAGGCCTCGCCTTCGGCGGCCGTCAACGCGCCGTCGCGCGCCGCATGCCGGCCGATGGCCGAAAAATAGGCCGCCGCGAGATCCTGCGGGAAGATGACAACCCGGGTCGCGATCTCGACCTCGAGCCCGAGATCGGCGAGGAAGCCGGCGAGCCGGCCGGGCAGGGCGCTCTGGGCAACTGCGGTGTCGGCCTCATAGGCCATCGCGCGGCGCACCACGCCCCGGTCGGCGAGATTGACGTCGAGGCTGCCGAAATCAGGCTCGATGAAGGAAAGCGTCGCGCCCGGCCGGGCGACGCGCCGCATCTCGGCGACGGCCCGCTCGGGCTCCTCCAGATAGATCAGCACGCGCTCGGCGCGTACATGGTCGAAGGAGGCCGCGGGATAGGGCAGGGCGTCGGCATCGGCGACGGCGAATGCGGCGGCGAGCCCCTGCGCGGCCGCGCGGCGCCTCGCCTCGGCAATGAAATCGGCGCTCTTGTCGAGGCCGGTGACCGGGTGGCCGGCGGCCGCAAAGCGCAGGGTCTCCAGGCCGAAGCCGCAGCCCACATCGAGCACGGTCGCACCGGGCGCGACCTGCGCCCGCTCGATCGCCTTCAGCTCTTGCATCTGCGCGATGGCGTCGAATTGGGTGAGCGCGGCGATATAAGTCTCGGTGTCCTGCACCTTGTCGAGCGCAGTGAAGGAATGGAGCGCGAGATCGGCCATGAGAGCCTCCACCGGGCAATGCCTTGCCGAGGCTAGGGCCTTGCCGGGTAGTGAGCAATGGCGGAGCGTGTGGGGCTGGCGCGTCGGCGCGCGCTCCGGTAATCCGAACGGCCATGAGCGTCGCCGAACGCATGCTTTCCCCAGCCCTCCCCATCGACGAGGCCTTGCCGGCCCTGACGACGCATTTGCGCGGCGGGCCGAATGCCGTGCTGGTCGCCCCGCCCGGCGCCGGCAAGACGACGCGCGTGCCGCTCGTCCTGCTCGGCGAGCCTTGGGTCGAGGGGCGGCGCATCATCCTGCTCGAACCGCGCCGGCTCGCCGCCCGTGGCGCTGCCCTGCGCATGGCCGAGACGCTTCGCGAGGAGCTCGGCGAGACGGTCGGCCTGCGCGTCCGGCTCGGCTCGAAGATCGGCCCCAAGACGCGCCTCGAGGTGGTCACCGAGGGCGTCTTCACGCGCATGATCCTCGATGATCCCGAGCTTTCCGGCATCGCCGCCGTGCTGTTCGACGAATTCCATGAGCGCTCGCTCGACGCCGATTTCGGGCTGGCGCTGGCGCTCGATGCGCAGGCGGGCCTCCGGCCGGATCTGCGCCTCCTCGTCATGTCCGCCACCCTCGACGGCGCGCGCGTCGCGCGTCTTCTCGGCGATGCGCCGGTGATCGAGAGCGAGGGCCGCGCCTATCCCGTCGAGACGCGCTATCTCGGCCGCGATCCGGGCCGGCGCATCGAGGACGAGGTTGCCGACGCGGTCATGCGCGCGCTCGCCGCCGAGCCCGGTTCCATCCTCGTTTTTCTCCCCGGCCAGGGCGAAATCCGCCGCGTCGAGATGCGGCTCGCCGAGCGCATCGGCGATCCCGCCGTGGAACTCGCGCCGCTCTACGGTGCGATGGAGCGTGCCGCGCAGGACAAGGCGGTGAAGCCCGCCGCGCCCGGGCGGCGAAAAGTGGTGCTCGCCACCTCGATCGCTGAGACGTCGCTGACGATCGAGGGCGTGCGGGTGGTGATCGATTCCGGGCTTGCCCGCGTGCCACGCTACGAGCCGGACATCGGCCTCACGCGGCTGGAGACCGTGCGCGTGTCGCGCGCCGCCGCCGACCAGCGCCGCGGCCGTGCCGGCCGCACCGAGCCCGGCGTCTGCTACCGGCTGTGGGAGGAGGCCGGCACCGGCGCCCTGCAGCCCTACGCCAAGCCGGAGATCTTGACCGCCGATCTCGCGCCGCTCCTCATCGCTTCCGCCGCCTGGGGCGTCGCCGAGCCGGAGCGCCTCGCCTTCCTCGATCCGCCGCCGAAACCGGCACTCACCGAGGCGCGACGCCTCCTCACCGATCTCGACGCGCTCGATGCCGACGGGCGCCTCACCGACACTGGCCGGCGCCTGCAAGCCCTGCCATTGCCGCCCAGGCTCGCGCGCATGGTGCTGGCGGCCGCCGAGCAGGGCGCGGCGGGCACGGCCGCGGATCTCGCGGCCCTCATGGTGGAGCGCGGTCTTGGCGGCGACGGCACGGATGCCGCCGAGCGGCTCGCGCGCTTCCGGCGCGATCCCGCGCCGCGCGCCCGCGACATGCGCCGGCTCGCCGAAGGCTGGGCCAAGGCCGCCGGCGGGCACGGCAAAGGCGCGTGGGCGGCGGATCCGGGGGCGCTCATCGCGCTCGCCTTTCCGGACCGTATCGCCAAGGCGCGCGGCAAGCCCGGCGAGTTCCTGATGGCCAATGGCCGCGCCGCGGCCCTCGATGCAGCCGACGGGCTCGCCCGCGCACCGTTCCTCGCGGTCGCCGAGATCGCCGGCGGCGGCGCCACCGCGCGCATCCTGCTCGCGGCGCCGCTGACGATCGAGGACATTCGCGCCGTCGCCGGCGCGCGCATCACGACGGCGCGGGAGGTCACCTTCGACGCCGCGGCGCGGGCGCTGAGAGCGCGCGAGGTCACGCGGCTCGGTGCCGTCGCGCTCGCCGAGCGGCCGCTGCCGGTGCCGGCTGATGAGGCCACCGCCGTCGTGCTGGCGCGCGGCATCGCCGGGTTGGGCATCGCGGGGTTGCCCTGGTCGAAAGCGCAGGCGCAGTGGCGCGAGCGCGTCCTGTTCCTGCGCCGGGCCGAGGGCCAGGCAGAGGACGCGGAGTGGCCCGATGTCTCGGACGAAGCGCTGGCGCGCGACGTCGAGGCCTGGCTCGCGCCCTATCTCCTCGGCAGGGCGGGGCTCGGCGCGGTCACCGCCGATGTGCTCGACCAGGCGCTGAAGGCGCTCGTTCCCTGGGAGCTGCAGCGGCGGCTCGATGCCGAGGCGCCCACCCATGTGGAGATGCCGACCGGCTCGCGCATTCCCGTCGATTACAGTGGCGAGGAGCCGTCCATCGCCGTGCGCGTGCAGGAACTCTTCGGGCTCGACAGGCACCCGGCGCTCGCCGGCGGCCGTGTGCCGCTGGTGCTGGAGCTGCTCTCGCCGGCGCACCGGCCTATCCAGGTTACCCGCGACCTGCCGGGCTTCTGGCGCGGCTCCTGGGGCGAGGTGCGCAGCGCCATGCGCGGGCGCTACCCCAAGCACCCCTGGCCGGAGAACCCGCTGGAAGCGCCCCCGACCACGCGCGCCAAGCCGCGCGGGATGTAATTCCGGTCGCTGCGGCCCTGCAAAGCTGCTTTTCGTCTGCCGTGCGGCGTTGCAGCAAGAAATAGCGAACATCCGCGCGATTTGCTGTAAGAGCGGCGCAAAGGACGACCAT
The DNA here is from genome assembly GCF_042666455.1 of Chelatococcus sp. GCM10030263. Classification (NCBI taxonomy): domain Bacteria; kingdom Pseudomonadati; phylum Pseudomonadota; class Alphaproteobacteria; order Hyphomicrobiales; family Chelatococcaceae; genus Chelatococcus; species Chelatococcus sp. GCM10030263. The sequence continues at coordinate 1,000,896 of NZ_JBHTDB010000002.1, forward strand.
GCGAGGAGGCGACCATGAGCGTTGCAAGCCGCGACCGACGCATCACGACGCGGGACATCAACCAGCGCCGCACCGCCGGCTCGATCGTGGCGCTGACGGCCTATTCCATGCCGGTCGCCAAACTGATCGACGCCCATTGCGACCTGATTCTGGTCGGCGATTCGCTCGGGATGGTGCTCTACGGCATGGATTCGACGCTGGGCGTCACGCTCGACATGATGATCGCCCATGGCCGGGCGGTGGTGCGCGGCGCATCGCGTGCCTGCGTCATTGTCGACATGCCCTTCGGCAGCTACCAGGAATCGCGCGAGATCGCCTTCCGCAATGCCGCGCGCATCATGGCGGAGACCGGCTGCACGGGCGTGAAGGTCGAGGGCGGCGTGGAGATGGCCGATACCGTCGCCTTCCTGGTGGACCGTGGCATTCCAGTTCTCGGCCATGTGGGCTTGATGCCCCAGTCGGTGCACAGCCACGGCGGCTTCCGCGTGCAGGGACGGGATGAGGCTGCCGCTGTCCAGATCCGGCGCGATGCCGATGCCATCGCTCGGGCCGGCGCCTTCGCCGTCGTGCTCGAAGGGACGGTCGAGCCGGTCGCGCGCATCATTGCGACGGAGCTCTCAGCCCCGGTGATCGGCATCGGCGCCTCGCCGGCCTGCCAGGGCCAGATCCTCGTCACCGACGATATTCTCGGCCTCTATGGCGAGTTCACGCCGAAATTCGTGAAGCGTTATGCGGAGCTGGGGGCTGTCATCGGCGAGGCGGTCGCCCGCTATGCCGAGGAGGTGAGGGACGGTCGCTTTCCTGCCGAGGAGCATTGCTTCGGTGCCCAGGCGAAGGGCCGGTGATGACGCTCGCGAGCCTTCCCACGGTCGAGGCGTTGCGCGCTTTCGTTCGGGACTGCCGTGCCGCTGGCGACAAGGTGGCGCTGGTGCCGACCATGGGCGCGCTCCACGCCGGGCATCTTCAGCTCGTGAGCGTGGCGCGCCGGCATGCGCAGAGGGTGATCGTCTCGATCTTCGTCAATCCGACGCAGTTCGGGCCGAATGAAGATTTCACACGCTATCCGCGCGATACCGAGCGGGACCTCGCCAGGCTCATCGAAGCCGGGGCGGATGCCGTCTTCCTCCCGAGCGTCGAGGCGATGTATCCGGCGGGCTTTTCAACGACCGTGACGGTGGCTGGCGTCAGCGAGGGACTATGCGGCGCCTTCCGGCCCGGCCATTTCGCGGGTGTGGCGACGGTCGTCGCCAAGCTCCTGCTGCAGGCGCTGCCGGACGTCGCGCTTTTTGGTGAAAAAGACTACCAGCAGCTCAAGGTCATCGAGCGCATGGCGCGCGACCTCGACATTCCCGTCGCGATCGTCGGCGTGCCGACGGTCAGGGAGGCTGACGGCCTCGCCCTGTCCTCGCGCAACGCTTATCTCACGCCGGCCGAACGGCAGGAGGCGCCCCGCCTCGTCGCGGTGCTGCGCAACATCGCCGAGCGGCTCACGGCGGGCGAAGGCGCAGGCCCGCTTCTCGCGGCCGGCACGGCCGAACTTGCAGCAGCAGGTTTCGCGCCGGTGCAATATCTCGAGTTTCGCAATGCCGAGACACTCGCGCCTCTTGAGAGGGCGGACCGGCCCGGCCGCCTCCTGGTCGCCGCCTATCTCGGCCGCACGCGCTTGATCGACAATATCCCTGTCGAGCCGATTCGGAGCTGACGGCAGCGGACGTTCCGCCGTCAATTTCCCATGCGCTGTTTCCACATGCGCTCGCCGACCATGCATGTGGCGTGGCGTGGCGCCTGCTGCAGAGGATCGGGCCGTGGCTGCGCTTGGGTCAGGCGCAAAGGCCCGCGGTCGCCGTTCATGCGCGCGAGCAGGATGAGCGGGTCGGTGGTTTCCTCGGGCATCTCAGACCAGCCGTAGCGCTGGCGTGGCGCGCCGCCGAGATCGGCGATTTCGGTCACGATCTTGGTGCGAATGACGTCCGCAAACTGATTGGCGTCACGCACCTGGACCATGAAAGCGCCGACGCCGCCGATCACACAGTTACGGTAATAGGTGTCGAGGTCGGTGATGTCTGCATAGCCGGGCCGCTTCAGGAGGATGGGCAATCCATTGATGGTGATGCCCTGGGCGATCGCCTCATCGCGGGCGTCGGTCACCGCGCGGCCCTCGTTGTTCGGCCCGTCGCCCGATACGTCGATGACGCGCCGTATGGCTTTCACCCCGCTCTTGGGAAAGAGCGCGGCGGAAAAATCGATGCCCCCCGAAATCGATGTGCGGAAGGCCCGGCGGATCGGCGCTGCCGAGAGCTTTTCGACGAAGGCATCGGCGCTCTCCGGCCCCTCGATGACGGTCCAGGGCACGATCACATCCTGGCTGCGTTGGCCGGCCCATTCCACATAGGTCACGGCGATGCGGCCGATGGGGCCCTTGCTGATCGCCTCCAAGACCTCGCGCGAGCGCATGGCGTCGACATAGCCCTGCCGCTGCAGCTTCTGTTCGTCCTCGTCCATCGAGTAGGAAATATCGACGGCGAGAACCAGAGCGAGGTCCACCTCCTGCTCTGCGCCGAAAGCCGCCGGGGGCAAGAACGCGCCCGCGAGGGTCACCAGACAGCCCGCCACCAACACGCTGCCTAGCCGCAGCACTGCTTCCACGCGTGTCATACCCGCCCCCGAGGTTGTGTTGAGGCGAAAGAGTCAGCTTGCCATCAACACCAGGGAGCGCCAACAGGTTCCACGCACGTGATCACGGGCTTGTGTGCTGGCCCCTCGCCGCTGCGATGAGCGCAAGCGCGGCGGCGAAGACTTCGTCGACCGTGAGATTCGATGTGTCGAGAAGCCGCGCATCCGGCGCCGGCAGGAGTGGGGCCGTCGCACGCGAGCTGTCGCGCGCGTCGCGTGTCCGGATGTCGGCGAGAATTTGCGCCTCGTCAGCCGCCTCGCCCCGCATCGTCAATTCGCGTGCCCGTCGCCTGGCGCGCTCCTCGGGGCTCGCGGTAACGAACAGCTTCACATCTGCTTCGGGACAGATCACGGTGCCGATGTCGCGCCCGTCGAGCACCGCCCCGCCCGGGGATGCGGCAAATGAGCGCTGAAATTCAACGAGCGCGGCACGCACCGGCGGCAGCGCGGCGACCACGGAAGCAGCTTCGCCCATTGCACGCCCGCGCAGACGGTCGTCGTCCAGCGCCGTCGCGGTCAGTCCTTCGGCTGCACGCCTGGCGGCGGCCTCGTCGGTGAGATCCTGTCCGGCCTCCAGCAGGGAGAGCGCCACGGCGCGGTAGAGAAGCCCGGTGTCGAGATGGGGAAGGCCGAAATGTGCTGCGAGCCGTTTGCCCAGGGTGCCCTTGCCGGAAGCCGCCGGCCCGTCGATCGCCAGGATCATGGCGCTCACCCGATATCCGCCCCGAGTTGCCGCATCAACGGCACGAAAGTGGGGAAGCTCGTCGCGATCATCGCCGCGTCGTCGATCCCCATGCCCTCGGCGGCGCCCAGCCCGAGGACGAGGAAGGACATGGCGATGCGGTGGTCGAGATGGGTCGCAGCCGTGCCGCCCCCGCGCACCCGGCCGGTTCCCTGGCCGCCCGTGCCCTCGACGATGAGGTCGTCGCCTTCGATGCGATTGACCACGCCGGCCGCAGTGAGCCCGTCGGCGACAGCTGCCAGGCGATCCGATTCCTTCACACGCAGCTCGCCCAGCCCGCGCATGCGCGTCGCGCCCGCGGCGAAGGCGGCTGCGACGGCGAGAATGGGATATTCGTCGATCATCGAGGGCGCACGCTCGGCCGGCACGTCGACGCCCTTGAGCGACCCATAGCGCACGTGGAGATCGGCAACCTCCTCGCCGCCGGCCGACCGCCGGTCGAGGAGCCTCACGTCGGCCCCCATCTCCATCAGGGTCGTCAGGAGGCCCGTGCGTAGCGGATTGGTCATTACCCCCTCGAGCACGATGTCCGAGCCGGGTGCGATGAGCGCCGCGACCAGGGGGAAGGCGGCGGACGAGGGGTCGGCGGGAACGGCGACCGGCGCTGCCCGAAGCTCCGGCTGGCCGCGCAGCGTGATGCGCCGGCCGTGGCTGCCGGCCGGCTCCACGGTGACCTCTGCGCCGAAATGGCGCAGCATGCGCTCGGTATGGTCGCGCGAGGCTTCCTGCTCGATGACGGTCGTCTCGCCGGGCGCGTTGAGGCCGGCGAGCAGCACCGCGGATTTGATCTGCGCCGAAGGCACCGGCGTCTCATAAGTGATCGGGACCATCTCCGCCGGCCCCCGCAGGGTGATAGGGCAGCGGCCCCCTTCCGCCTCTGCGACGACCGTCGTGCCCATGGCGACGAGCGGATCGAGGATGCGGCGCATGGGCCTTTTGCGTAGGGAGGCGTCGCCGTCGAAGGTGGTGGTGATCGGATGTGACCCGGCCACCCCCATCATCAGCCGCGATCCGGTGCCGGCATTGCCGAAATCGAGCATTTCGGACGGCTCGACCAGCCCCCCGACACCCACGCCGTGAACCGTCCAGGCGCCCGGCCCGGTCTGCACGACGGAGGCGCCGAGCGCCCGCACGGCGGCTGCCGTGCGCAGCACGTCCTCGCCTTCGAGGAGCCCGGTGATACGCGTCTCCCCGACGCTGAGCAGGCCGAAGATCAGCGCGCGATGCGAAATCGACTTGTCGCCGGGAATGGCGATGCGGCCGTTGAGCCCGGCGGAGCGGCGGGCAGCGAGCGGAGATGGGTTCGAATGGGACGACACGGGCGGCACCGATTCAGCGATAGGTCAATGGATTGCGCGCGTCGGGCGCGGGCCGGATCTGCCTATCACGGGCGCAGGTGACCGTCACCCCAGGGCCGCAGGCGCGGCAAAGCCTTCGGTTGGGGCGGAGAATCTGCCCGCCGACTGCGATTTCGATTTGACAGGCCGCGGAGCCACGACTAACGGGAGCGCTCACCCCTTTCGGCGAGAGTGCGATACCGTGGCGAAACCCGAACTCGGCACCAAGCGCGTCTGCCCGACCACAGGCCGCAAATTCTACGACTTGAATAAGGATCCTATCGTCTCGCCTTATACCGGCGAGTCGTTTCCCCGCTCGATGTTCGAGCCTCAGGCGAAGGCCGCTGGCGGGCGGGCGCCGGCGGAGGACGAAGAGGACGTCGCCCCGGCGAGCGAGGCTGTCGAACTCGTGTCTCTCGACGAGGCGGACGAGGCCGACGCCACGAAGGTCCTGCCCGGCGACGAGGACATCGAGATCGAGGACGACATCGAAGAGGACGAGACCTTCCTGGCGGAGGACGAGGAATCCGACGACGATGTGAGCGATCTCATCGATGGCGACATTGCCGATGATGAAGAGACTTGAGAAAGCTCTTCGGACGTGATTATAGACACGGGCCGCTGATTTGGCGGCCCGGACGCAGCCGCCCCCAAACGGCTGACGGATGAGTGGGGCCATAGCTCAGTTGGGAGAGCGCTTGAATGGCATTCAAGAGGTCGGCGGTTCGATTCCGCCTGGCTCCACCAATCATCCAGATCCAATTCCATTTCCAAGTCTGCGGCTGCGAGGTCTCCGTGCTGATGGCGACATCGCCATCGCGACCTGACGCGCCTTTGGCCTGAACGTCTCCAGCTTCGCGTGAGTGTCGACGGGCTGCGCGTCCGCGTGCCGGACGACCTGCGGCCGATCCTCGGCAAAGGCGAGGTCCGTCGCTCGCTGCGCATGTCGGATGCCCTTGACGGCGCCCACCGGGCCGGCACGCAATTTGACGCCAGGTACAATGACTCAGTCAGACCTCAAAGGATCGTCTGTCGAGCGGCCTCAACCTTTCGCGCATTTCTTCGGCTGAGGGCTCCCTTACTTCAAAAGCGCGGTGGTTCTGTCGAGGGCGCTGGGGAAGCCTTTGAGGGAGACGGCGAGCTGGGTTTCCTTGCCGCGGTCGGCGATTGTCTTGATCTTCAGGCTGGAGCCCTTGCGCAGGAGCGGCAGGGTCTTGGCATCGAAGGCGAGGTCGACGATGCAGCCGCCGGGGAGGCAAGTGCGGAAGCGCAAGGGGGTGAGCGCCGGGCCGTCGTCGACCTGCAAGGCAACCCCCTTGTCGAGGTCGAGCCCGAAGGGCAGCACCAGCGTGCCCTCCACGGTCTGCTCGCGCGGCCGCAGCTCCACCGCCAGCACACGCTGGCCGGACTGGCCGGTGGTCTGCTGCTGGGCGAGCACGCAGACCTTGCCCGGCGCGCCGTTCTGGGTGACGAGCGCGCAGGAGACGGTCCAGTCGCCA